>PXRP01000046.1:0-1293 GCA_003021655.1 Halobacteriales archaeon QS_4_69_31 | reverse complement strand
AGCGCCGGGTGGCGCGTATCGGCGGGAACGACCCCAGTGTTTCCAGATTAGTTTCGGCGAGTGAGTTACCGAACGTTCGCCCCCGGACGGCCTAAACCCTGCAGTTGCGCCACCACGCTTACGCGATTCACGCCCGCCGTCAACGGCGGGAGTCTCTCGCTGAATCAAGATATCTATCGGTAGGGGACGGTGGCTCCGGAACCCCCCGAACGGGTCCGCAGTCACTCCCCGAGTCCGAGTTCGAGTCCGGGGTGCCACCGCCGGGCGCCCGCCCGGTCGGCGGCCGCGTCCATCTCCGCGAGGACGGAGACCGCCTCGGTGGCGACCTCGGCCGCGCGGCGCTCGCCCTCTGTGCGGAACTCGCCGGTGACGCGGTTGGCATAGACCGTACACACCGCGCCCGCCCGGAGTCCGTACAGGTTCGCCAGCGTCAGGATCGAGGCGGCTTCCATCTCGAAGTTCCAGACGTTAGCCTCCCGGAGGTCAGCGACGAGGTCGTCGCTGCCGGCGGCCTCGAAGCCCTCGAATCCCGGGCGGCCCTGCCCGGCGTAGAAACTGTCGGTGCTGGCGGTGACCCCGAGGTGGTAGTCGTAGTCGAGGCGTTCGGCGGCGGTCACGAGCGCCCCGACGACGGCGTGGTCGGCGCTCGCCGGGTAGTCCTCGCGGACGTACTCCTTGCTGGTGCCCTCCTGTCGGACGGCACCGGTCGTGATGACCAGGTCGCCGACGCTCGCCTCCTCGCGGATGGCGCCACAGGAACCGACCCGGAGCAGGGTGTCGGCGCCGACCCGGGCCAGTTCTTCGACGGCGATGGCCGCCGAGGGCGACCCGATGCCGGTCGAGGTCACCGACACCGGGACGCCGTCGTAGGTCCCCGTCGCGGTGCGGTACTCGCGGTGGTCCGCGACCACGTCGTGGTCGTCCCACGCTGCCGTGATCGTCTCGACGCGCCCCGGGTCGCCCGGCAGGAGGACGCTCCCGGCCACGTCGCCCGGCGAGACTTCGAGGTGGTACTGCTCGCCGGCGTTGGGGTCCTCGCTCGCCGGCCGGTCGCCGGCCCCTTCCTGTCCCCGTCCTTCGCTCTCGTCGCGTTGGCCGTCGCCGTCCCCGTCGCTCATCTTTCCTCCGAGGCGGAAACCCCGCCGTTCACGGCGGGGAGGAAGCCGACACGGCTCCCCGCGTCCCTCAGTCGCTGGCCGAACTGGTTTCCGACCACTCGACCAGCACGCCGCGCCACGTCAGGCCGCGGCGCTCCTTCTCGGCTTTGATTCGCTCGAACTGTTCTTCGTCCTC
>PXRP01000045.1 GCA_003021655.1 Halobacteriales archaeon QS_4_69_31 | reverse complement strand
TGGTGTCCTCGGAACCGTCCGCGTGGACGAACTCCTTGCTCTTGTAGTACAGCGACGGGTCGTTGGCGAACTTCGAGCCGTCGGCGAGTTCGTCCGTGAACCGCTCGGTGTCGCTGGGCGTGACCGTGGTCGTCCGGGAGGTCGACGCCGTCGCGCCGTCGTCGTCGGTGACCGTCAGCGACACCGTGTACTCGCCGTCGGAGTCAAACGTGTGCGTGACGGTCTCGCCGGTGGCCGTGGCGCCGTCGCCGAACGACCACTCGTAGCTGGTGACCTGGCCGTCCCACTCGACGGTCGCGTCGGCGTCGAACTCGACGGGAGCGCCCGCGGACGGCGTCGGGTCGCCCAGCGTGAACGCCGGACTGGGCGCGTCGTTGGTGGTGCCCGCGGTCTTGTCCTTCTGGGTCTTCGAGAAGTCCATGATGACGTCCGCGGCGTCGTCGTCCTGGTGGATGGCGAACTCGCTGGTGGCGTTGCTGGTGCCCAGGTACTGCCAGACCGAGGCGGCGTTGCCGTCCCGCGAGCCGAACTCGTCGTACCAGTCGGTGTAGACGTTCACCCGCTCCTCGCGGGTGGACTGGTCGGTGGCCTGCCAGCCGAACTCGCCCAGGTAGACGGGTTTGCCTACCGTCTGGTGGGCGTCGTCGACGTGGGTCTGGATCCAGGCCAGCGCCTGGGACTTGGACTGGCCCCAGTGTTTGGGGTAGAGGTGCAACGAGCAGACGTCGATGTCGCTGATCTCGTGGTTGTCGATGAAGCGGGTGCCGTGTGACCCGTCGAACCGCCAGTTGTCGGGGTAGTCGTCGTTGTTGGGCTGGTCGTAGAACCCTTCCATCCCCGAACAGACCAGGTGGTTCGAGTCGATGGACTTGATGTGCGCCGAGACGTCCTCCATCCACGCCTGGAGGACCGACAGCCCGTCAGACCGGTATTTCGCCCGTGGCTCGTTGGCCAACTCCCACATCGCGATGGTGGGGTCGTTCTTGTACGTGACGCCCGTGAAGTGGTTCTCGCGTTCGAGGACGTACTCGATGTAGTCTTTGAAGATGGCCTGGGCCTCGTCGTCGTCGTAGAAGTCCTCGCGGCTCTCGGCCGTCGAGGACCACTCGACGTACTGGTCCATCCCGCCGTAGTCACCCCAGTAGTTGGTGAACGGCATCACTAGCCGGATGCCATGCTCGCCGGCCTCCTTGATGATGTAGTCCAGCTGGCGGAAGGCGGCCTCGTTGTACTCGCGAGGACTGGGCTGTTCGCAGTCGCCGCCGTCCTCCCCGCTGCAGAACGCCCACGTCCGCACGAGGGTGAGGCCGACCCGCTCGTAGTCGGCCATCCGTTTCGACACGTACTCGCGGCCCGTGTAGTTGCCGCTGAGCACGTAGTTGTTCGTCCCGTTGAAGTAGTAGGGGTCGCCGTCGACGACGAACTCCGTCCCGTCGGTCTCGACGAAGTGCTCCGGCGCCGTCTCGGCACCGACCCCGTCGGCCGACGCGCCGAGCACCCCAACACTCCCGGTCACCGCACCTGTTCGAAGAATATCACGTCGCGTGAACATCACTAGTCATTCCGGAGGCTCAGTGAAAAAATTACTGAAACCAACCGGTCGCAAGAATATTCCGCTGTCTCGAATCGAGCGACAGCGGCGGGTCGCACCGACGAAACGGATGCGACTGCGGAACAGCCGTTCGATATCGGCCGCGCGACCGTTCGGCTCAGCTGAACGTGCAGTAGAATTATACGCCGGGACCGGCGGCGGGGACCACGGCGGCTTCGTCCGGTCCGGCCGGACCGCGTCCGCTCACTATCGATGGACGTGCGACCGCCGGGTGGGCGGTCGACGGGTGGCCCGCCGAGGCGCTCCACGAGGCGGTGGACAACCTCGACCGCCGCGGCGAACATCGACCCTACGCGGGAGCCGTCGCGTCCGCGAAACCGGTTCACCCTACTGGAACCAGTCCCGACGGCCGTTCGAGAACCGACAACGGGGTAGTCCGGTGTCGCCGGGGATGTGCCGTTCGTGACGGCGGAGTGGACGCTGGCCGTGCGTCCCGTCGGCGGCCGGACGCGCCGACGCGCGTCGGACGCGTGGCATATTCTGAGCGCAACGACTTTTAACGACGGGACGGGAACCGGAGGCATGGCAGAGTTCGGCGTCGACGAGGCGGGCAAGGGACCGGTGCTGGGGTCGCTGTTCGCCGCGGCAGTCGTGGTCGACCCGGAGGCGTTGCCCGACGACGTGGGCGACTCCAAAGGGATCGACCCGGAGCGGCGGTCCGAACTCGCCGCGACGGTCCGCTCGGTCGCCGATGCCGTCGGCGTCGCCGAGGTGCCCGTCGACCGCATCGACGACGAGGGGACGGACATGAACTCGCTGACGGTCGCCGCCCACGCCGAGGCGCTCGACGAGGCGGTGGGCGACCTCGACGGGGTCGACGGGCCGCTGACGGGCTACGTGGACGCCGGCGACACCAACGCCGTGCGGTTCGAGCGCCGCGTCGAGAACGCGACAGCGGCGGCCGTCGACGCCCGCGGCGAACACGGCGCCGACGAGACCTACCCCGCGGTCGGCGCGGCCAGCGTCGTCGCCAAGGTCGAACGCGACGCTCACGTCGCCGTCTTGGCCGACGAGTACGGCGACGTTGGCAGCGGCTACCCGAGCGACCCCGCCACCCGCGAGTTCCTCGAATCCTACGTCGCCGAACACGGCGACCTGCCGCCGTGTGCGCGGGCGTCCTGGAAGACGAGCGAGGACGTCCTCGCCGCCGCTTCCCAGTCCTCGCTGGGTGAGTTCGAACCCGACGGCGGCCGGGTCGGGCCGCCGGACGCGAAACCCGACGGCGGGCGGACCGGCCCGCGGCCGACGACGCTCGACGAGTTCTGCGACGACTGACGGCGAAACCGCGGGGTCACTCCTGCTGGCGGAGGATCAGGTTCCGGAGGATGTCGCCGTAGGCGGGGCGGGTGACGATGACCCCGATGAGGACGCCCACGATAGTGATGATGGCGAAGCCGCTGAGGTCGCCCAGTCCCAGCACCGTGAGCGGACTCATCGCCAGGATGGTCGTCGCCGCGGCGGCGCCGATCACCCAGAAGGCCTTCCGGAAGCGGTTCTGGAAGACGCGCCCGGTCGCGATCTCACCCTGCTGGAGGATCTCGTCGGCGATGATGATCAGGTCGTCGACCCCCGTCCCGATGACGGCGATGAAGCCGGCGAGGTGCGAGAGGTTCAGCGGGTACTGGACGAACGCCACGAACCCCAGCAGAATGAACACCTCCGAGAGCGCGGTGACGATCATCGGGAGCGCGACGCGGGCGTTCTCGTACCGGAGGTAGACGGCCATGCTGACCGCCAGCACGGCGAGGATCCCGGTCACCAGGGAGTTGGTCTTGAACCGCTCGGCCAGGGCAGGTTCGCGGGTGGTGCTCCGGGCTTCCTCGAAGTTCAGCGGGGCCGGGAGCCGACCGGCCTGGAGGCTGATCTCGAGTTCGCGGGCCTCGGACATGTTCCGGGTGGTCATCTGGAACGTCGGGTCCTTGGCGAACTCGCCGGACGCGTACAGTTCGGCGAGTCCTGCCCGGACGCCGCCGGCGAAGACGACGTCGCCGTTCAGGGTCGCTATCAGGCACCGGCCGGTGGAGTTTTGCGGGCTGTCGCGGTTGTACCGGCAGGTCCGTGGCTGGTCGAAGCCGTACTGGACCATCTCCTCCTGGAAGCCCTCGGCGACCGAGTCCCGGATCGTGACCGACACCGACGGCCCGCTGTTGGTCCGCTCGGCGTTGCCGATGTCCTGGAAGTCGTCCTGTTCGAGGACCTGCTCGCGGACGTAGGTACCGTTCTCGGTGGGATAGAACGCGAACACCTGGACGACGCCGCGTTCGTCGATGAGCGAGCGGAGTTCCTCGCGGTCCCTGTCGGGGGCCGTCACCGAGACGAAGTTCGTCCCGTCGGGCGACCGGATCGTCGAGACGCTGCCGCTGCCCAGCGCGGACCGCCGGATCTTGTCGTCGATGACTCTCACGAGTTCCTGGCGCGTCTCCCTGGTCACGCCGTCCCGGACGGTCTCGGGGGTGTACCCTTCGGCTTCCAGCGCCGCCCGGAGTTGCGCCCGGCTGACGTTCTTGACGAACACCTCGACGGTGTTCGACCGTGCGGAGACCCGGACGTCGAGCGGTTCGACCGACAGTCGCCGGGAGATGTTCCGGACGAGCGCCGTCTCCTCGTCGACAGAGACGTTGGCGCCCTCGGCGGTGGTGCCGACCGGCGGCGCCTGGAGGCTGGTCCCGCCGCTGAGCTGGATGCCGTACTGGAGGTTCGTGAGCGACCCGTCGGCCTCGGGCGCCCCCGGCGGCGCACCGGGGACGAACAGCGCGACGGCGCTGGCGAGGACGAACACGACCAGGAGCGCGACCCGCCAGTTGTCCCGGAGCGCGCTCATCGCCTGACCCCCTCGAACTTGTACCAGCGGAGCAGGCTCAGGTTCAGCATGTACGTGTTCATCAGGTCAGCCGCCAGCCCGACCACGAGGACCGACCCGATCTGGGCCATCAGGTCGATGTTGAAAAACGTCGCCATCATGGCCATGACCGCCATGGCGGTCATCGAGGTGATAGTCATCGAGACGCCGGTCTGCATGGCGGCGTAGGTGCTCTCGTAGAACTCGCCGCGGCGCCGGAGGATGTGGTTGTTCAGCAGGATGTCGGAGTCGACGCTGTACCCGATGAGCATCAGGAGCGCGGCCACGGTCCCCAGCGAGAGCTTGACGCGAAAGAGGCTCAACACCGCCAGCGGGATCACGATGTCGGAAAACGCCGAGATGACGATGGCGATGCTCGGGACGAACGTCCGGAAGAGGACGAACGCGAGGACGCTCATGCCGACGAAGGCGACGACGATCCCGCCCAGCGCGAGTTGCTGGCTCCGTTCCCCGAACGACGCCGGCGTCGTCCCGCTCCCGATGACCGTCATGCCGGCGTTCTCGGCCTGCGTCGTCAGGGCGGTGATGTTCCCGGTGTCGAAGGTGACGACGTAGGCGTCCGGTGGGGAGTTTATCGCCTGGACGGCCGCGGGCGTCGTCTCGAAGGCGTTCCGGACCTCGGACTGTGACATCGGCGTCTGGACGGTCACCTCCGACCCCCCCGTGAAGTCGATCCCGAGCACCACCGGCGACCCAGTCATCAGCCACGACCCGACCAGTACCGCGAGCGCGAGCGCGAGCACGGCCAGCGGGACGGCCGCGAGTTGCCGGTTTGAGTACCGGTCGTAATCGATCTCCGGTACCTCGAACTCGACCATGCCGGTGAGTGTGCAACGCCCCCCGATAAGCCTTCTCTTTACGCTCCGGGTCCGGCGAACCGGCCGCGTCACGGACCCACCCTGCAGACTCGCGAACGCGGCGGTCTCGCCGGACCCGGCCCGTGGCCGTCACCCGACACCCGCCGGTCCCCGAACGGGCCGGCCGCATCGTCGGCGTCGGTTCGCCCGGACCCAAAAACACTTTTTTGTGCGTTCGCAACTGCCTGTAATCGTATGTCTCGCAGTCCCTCGCTGCCCGAGCGCCCCCGGCTGGACCTGGACCCGGACATGTCTCCGTCCGAACAGCTGGCGGCGCTGCGGGACCACCACAAGCGACTCTGTGAGGTGAACCGCACGCTCGAAGAACAGCTCGAGGCCGCCCGGAACCGTCACAGTGACCTGACCGACGAGGTCGACAGGCTCGAACGCGAGAACGAGACGCTCAAGACCTCGTCGCTGTACGTCGCCACCGCCGAGGAGATCACCGACGACGGGGTGGTGGTCAAACAGCACGGCAATAACCAGGAGGTGCTCACCGAACTCCCGCCGCAGTTCGCGGAGCGACTCGAACCCGGCGACCGCGTGGCGATCAACGACTCGTTTTCCATCCAGAACCAGATCGACTCCGAGACCGACGCCCGCGCCCAGGCCATGGAGGTCGAGGAGTCGCCGACGGTCACCTACGACGATATCGGGGGGCTCGACGAACAGATGCGCGAGGTCCGCGAGGCCGTCGAACAGCCGCTGGTCAACGCCGCGCAGTTCGAGGAAGTGGGCATCGAACCGCCGTCCGGCGTGCTCTTGCACGGCCCGCCGGGGACGGGCAAGACGATGCTCGCCAAGGCCGTCGCCAACCAGACCGACGCCACCTTCATCAAGATGGCCGGCTCCGAACTCGTCCGGAAGTTCATCGGGGAGGGGTCGCGGCTGGTCCGTGACCTGTTCGAACTCGCGGCCGAGCGCGAACCCGCCATCATCTTCATCGACGAGATCGACGCCATCGCGGCCAAGCGGACCGACTCCAAGACCTCCGGCGACGCCGAGGTCCAGCGGACGATGATGCAACTGCTCTCGGAGATGGACGGCTTCGAGGACCGCGGCGAGATCCGCATCGTCGCCGCGACCAACCGCTTCGACATGCTCGACCGCGCCATCCTCCGGCCGGGCCGGTTCGACCGCCTCATCGAGGTCCCCAAGCCCGACCACGAGGGACGCAAGCGCATCCTCGAGATCCACACCCGCGAGATGAACCTCGCCGACAGCGTCGACTTCGACCGGCTCGCGGCCGACGCCGACGACTTCTCCGGGGCCGAACTCGCCAGCCTCGCCACCGAGGCCGGGATGTTCGCCATCCGCGACGACCGCACCGAGGTGACCGGCGAGGACTTCGACGACGCGCTCGAGAAGGTCACCGACGGCGAGGCCACCGACGGCCAGCCCATCGCGTTCGCCTAACTGCTCTTGCTCCCGGCGACCGGGACCACTCTCGCTCCCCGGCGACCGGGACCACTCTCGCTCCCCGGCGACCGGGACCACTCTCGCTCCCCGGCGACCGGTGGCCTCGCCGCCGGTGACGGCCCCCGACTCGCGCCCATGTCGGCGGCCGGACTCGCGCCCGGGTCGACGCCCCGCAAGCGGAAACGAAACCCCTTAGCGGTCGAGTCACGGAATCGCCACCATGAGCACCATCCGGGTCGCCCGGGGGTCGGGGACGGGGCCGACGGCGATGTCGTCGTTCGACGCGGCGCTGGCCGACGCCGGCGTCCACAACTACAACATCCTGTCGCTCTCGTCGGTCGTCCCCGCCGACGCGACGGTCGAGGTCGTCGGGACGGCCCCCGACCTCGGGCCGACCGGGGAGGCGCTGTACTGCGTCGAGAGCCGCGAGACGCTGGTCCCGGGGGCGGACGGGCCGGCGTGTGCGGCGCTGGGCTGGGCGCGGACCGACTCCGGCGAGGGGCTGTTCTACGAGGCCAGCGGCACCGACCCCGAGGCCGTCCGCCGCGCCGTCGAGTCCGGACTGACCGCGGGAATGGGGCTGCGCGACTGGCCGGTCCGGGAGACGGAGGTCGTCGTCGAGTCGACCCCGGCCGCCGTCGACGCGCACACGACCGCCGTGGCGCTCGCCGCCTACGGCGGGAGCCACCAGTTGCTGTGACACCCGGCCACACGGCGCCGGCTATCCGGCGAAAACGGGAGATTGAGACGCGACGAAGTGGGGGGAAACCGGCGCGCGAGCGGAGCGGACGGACGCCCGCGCGCGAGTGGACCTCGGACGGAAACCGGCGCGAGAAGACTCCCGGGGACGGGCGCCTGAGACGGGCCCGGTCCGACCCCGGGGCCAGGGGAACGCCATCTCCCGGGTCGACGTAGTGTGTCAAACAGTAACAAACCCTCGTTCACCAGGATCGTCAACAACGCTGGTCCGGATAGTTGCGGGTCGCGTGCCGGTCGCGAGGGGCGACGCGGGGCGCCACGCTCTTGCCGGCCGCGGACCAACGCCCGGTATGCGCATCGAGTACGACCGGGACACCTGCATCGGGATGTTCCAGTGTGTCACAGAGTGGGACGCTTTCGAGAAAGACGAGGACGCGGGCAAGGCTGTCCTGGCCGACAGCGAGGAACGCGAACCGGACGTCTTCGTCCGCGAGGTCCCCGAGGGGGCCGAACTGGATGCGAAGTTCGCCGCCCGGACCTGCCCCGTCGACGCCATCGCTGTCTACGACGACGACGGCGACCAGCTCGTCCCCTGACACGCCTGCCGCCCGTGGTCCCCTGTCAGATGGTACCACGCCGTTCGAAACCGGATATTGTTACCTCTGGCCCCGTCGGTCGACTGATAGACGTCCCAGAAATCACCGGTTCTCGTCTTTGAAGGCAAAATCTTTTCAATACACCGGTCCATAGAATCGGCAACCCGAGTGACCGCTATGCCGGACATGGAAACAGCGCAGTTCGAGACGGACCTCAGCCTCTTCAAGTACGACAACCTGGAACAGCTCCCGCCGGCCTATCGCGACCTGGACGAGGACGAGCGCACCGAGCGCATCGAGGCCGCGCTGGCCGAGTTGGGTGACGACGTGGTGATCCTGGGGCACAACTACCAGCGCCGCGAGATCGTCGAGCACGCCGATTTCGTGGGCGACTCCTACCAGCTCTCGAAGGAGGCCGCCGAGGCCGACGCCGATTACGTCATCTTCGGCGGCGTCACGTTCATGGCCGAGTCCGCGGACATCATCACCGACGACTCCCAGTCCGTGATCCTCCCGAGCATGGAGGCGTCCTGCCCGATGGCGGGCATGGCCGAGGCGCTCCAGGTCGACGCCGCCTGGGCGGAGATCACGGGCGCCGCGCCCGACGAGACCATCATCCCGGTCACCTACATGAACTCCTACGCGGACCTGAAGGCGTTCTGTGCCGAGCAGGGCGGGCTCGTCTGTACCTCCTCGAACGCCCACAAGGCCTTCGAGTACGCCCTCGAACGGGGCGACAAGGTGCTTTTCCTCCCGGACAAGCACCTCGGGGAGAACACGGCCTACCGGCTCGGCATGGAAGACGAGGTCGTCGAGTGGGACCCCTGGGACCCCGAGGGCAAGGACGCCGGCGAGGTCGTCGACAACGACATCGTCCTCTGGGACGGCTACTGCCAGGTCCACGAGCGGTTCCGCGAGAGCCACATCGAGGAGTTGCGCGAGCGCCGCCCGGACGCGAACGTGGTCGTCCACCCCGAGTGTCGCCGCGAGGTCGTCGAGGCCGCCGACGTGGTGGGGTCGACTGCGACTATCTGCGAGACCGTCGAGAACGCCGACCCCGGCGAGACCTGGGCCATCGGCACCGAGATCCACCTCGCCAACCACCTCGACCGCTGGCACCCCGAGGTGGAGGTCCTGGCGCTGTGTGGCGACGCCTGCATGGACTGTAACGCGATGCGCCAGATCGACCCCAACTACCTGACCTGGGTGCTGGAGGAACTCGTCGACGGGCGCGAGCGCAACGTCATCGAGGTCGCCCCCGAGGAGAAGGAACTCGCGCAGGTCGCCCTGGACCGGATGCTGGAGATCTGACGATGAGCGCGCACTCCGCGGACCTCGACGACGACCGCGAGACGGGCGTCCTCGTCGTCGGTTCGGGCATCGCCGGCCTCGCGGCGGCGCTCGGCGCGGCACGCGAACTCGACGTTTCGGGGGGCCCCGCGGTGACCGTCGCCACGAAGGCCACCCGTCCCGAGGGGGCCTCATCGTGGTGGGCCCAGGGCGGGATCGCCGTCTCGCGTGACGACCCCGGCCAGTTCAAGGCCGACATCCTCGCCGCCAGCGCGGACACGGCCGACCCCGCGGCCGTCGACGTCCTCGTCGACAACGCCAACGAGGCGGTCCAGGACGTCCTGATCGACACGCTCGATGTCGATTTCGACACGGACGAGGCGGCCGGCGACGACTGGGACTTCACCCGCGAGGCCGCCCACGACGAGGCCCGGATCCTGCACGTCGACGCCGCGACCGGCAGGGCGATCCACGTCCCCTTCCTGAACTACCTCGACGACCACGACGGCGTGCGGGTCCTCGACGACACCGCCGCGCTCGAGCTGGTCACCCACGAGGGGCGGGTCCACGGCGCCCTCCTGGAACGCGACGGCGAGGTGACGCCGACCTTCGCGGGCGCGACGGTGCTGGCGACCGGCGGCATCGGCGACCTCTACCCGCGCTCGACGAACCCCCACGGCTCGACCGGCGACGGCATCGCCATGGCCGCGCTGGCCGGGGCCGACGTCGCGGACATGGAGTACGTCCAGTTCCACCCGACAGTCTACGTCGGCGACGAGGCCGAAGACGACGCCGAACCGTTCCTCGTCAGCGAGGCCGTCCGCGGCGAGGGGGCGGTCCTGCGCAACGGCGAGGGCGAGCGGTTCATGCCCGACTACCACCCCGACGGCGACCTCGCGCCCCGGGACGTGGTGGCCCGCGCCGTCCAGAAGGAACGCGAGGCCACCGGCGAGGTCGTCCTGGACGTCTCGGGCGTCGACTTCGCCGGCGAGTTCCCCGGCCTCGCCGAGAAGTGCGAGGCCCGCGGCGTCGACCCGGCGGCCGGCATCCCGGTCGCGCCCGCCGAGCACTTCCTCTGTGGCGGGGTCGCCGTCGACGACCGCGGGCGGGCGAGCCTCGACCGCCTGTACGCCGTCGGCGAGTGTTCGCGCACCGGCGTCCACGGCGCGAACCGGCTGGCCTCGACCTCGCTGCTGGAGGGGCTGGTCTGGGGCCTGCGCGCCGGCGCGGACGCGGCCGGCCGCGACCCCGAGGTGGTCGAGGCGCCCGACCTGCTCGACAGGGACCCGGACCTCCCGGACAACTTCGCCCGCGAGAAGTTCGTCCGCCTGCGCCGCGTGATGGACGAGTACGTCGGCCTGCGGCGCCACCCCGACGAACTCGGGCGGGCCCAGGCCGTCCTCCGGCGGCTCAAAGGCGAGGTCGACGCCTACGTCCGCACGCGGACCTCACGGTCGCTGTACGAACTCCGCCACGCCTCGGTCACCGCGTTGCTCGTGGCCCGCGCGGCCGCCGAGAACGACCGCTCGGTCGGCACCCACAACCTCGTCGAGGACGCCGCCGAGAGCGGGGCCGACTGAGGCATGCTCCCCGACTCGCAGGTCGAACGCTGGCTGGCGGAGGACCTGGGCCACCACGACGTCACCAACGACGTGCCCGGCGAGACGACCGGCCGCCTCGTCGCCAGAGAGAAGGGCGTCGCCGCCGGCCTCGACGCCGCCCGCGCCGTCTTCGAGTACCTCGACGTGGCCGTCACCGACAGCGCCGACGCCGGCGACCCCGTCGAACCGGGCGAGACGGTGCTGTCGGTCGAGGGCGCCGCTCGCGACGCCCTCCGGGGCGAGCGCGTCGCGGTCAATATCGCCGGCCACGCCTCCGGGATCGCGACCGAGACCCGCGAGGCCGTCGAGGCAGCCAGGGCGGTCAGCGAGGACGTACGGGTCGCCGCGACCCGCAAGACCACGCCGGGCCTGCGCGGGATCGAGAAGCGGGCGGTCGTCGCGGGCGGCGGCGACACCCACCGGCTCGACCTCTCTCACATGGTGATGGTCAAGGACAACCACGTCGCCGAGATGGGCCTGGAGTCGGCCGTCGAGCGTTTCCGCGAACGCGTCTCCTTCGCAACGAAAGTCGAGGTCGAGGTCGAGACCGTCGATGACGCCCCGCGGGCGGCCGCGGCCGGCGCGGACGTCGTCCTGCTGGACAACATGACGCCCGCCGAGACCGGGCGTGCGGTCGAGCGGCTCCGGGAACGCGGCGCCGACCTGGACCGCGCGGTCCTCGCGGAGGCGTCGGGCGGGATCACCGTCGAAACCGTCCCCGACTACGCGGCGACAGGCGTCGACGTCGTCTCGATGGGGTCGCTCACCCACTCGGCCGCGTCGCTCGATTACTCCTTCCGAACCGGGTGATCCGTCTCCGCGGAGTCCCGTGGGGGACGCGGGCCGTCCGGCGCTCGCCGGTCGGGACGGACGGGCGGCGACCGGCGGACCACGGAGCTTAATTCCGTGGCCGGCCCGAGAACGTGTATGAGCGAGACAGACGGGCCGGCGAACGTCCTCGTCGTCGTGATGGACACGGTCCGCAAACGCAACCTCTCGGTTTACGGCTACGACCGGGAGACGACGCCGAACCTGGAGGCGTTCGCCGAGGAGGCGACAGTCTTCGAGGAGGCCGTCGCGCCCGCGCCCTGGACCCTGCCGGTCCACGCCTCGCTGTTCACCGGGCTCTACCCGTCCCAGCACGGCGCGACCCAGGAGAACCCCTACCTGGAGGGGGCGACGACGCTGGCCGAGTCGCTCGGCGCCGCCGGCTACGACACCGCCTGTTACTCCTCGAACGCCTGGATCACCCCCTACACGAACCTCACCGACGGCTTCGACGACCAGGACAACTTCTTCCAGGTGATGCCCGGGAACTCCCTCTCGGGGGCGCTCGCGGGCGCCTGGAAGCGGCTGAACGACAGCGACCGGCTCCGCGGGGTCGCGGACCGGCTGGTCGAACTGGGCAACACCGCCCACGAGTTCTTCGCCAAGGAGGGCGGCGGCGACTCCAAGACGCCCGAGATAGTCGACCGCGTCCAGTCGTTCGTCGAGAACGCCGACGGCGAGTGGTTCACGTTCATCAACCTGATGGACGCCCACCTGCCCTACCACCCGCCAGAGGAGTTCGCCGCGGAGTTCGCCCCCGGCGTCGACTCGACGGCGGTCTGCCAGAACTCCAAGGAGTTCAACTCCGGGGCGCGGGACATCGACGACGCGGAGTGGGCGGAGATCCGGTCGCTGTACGACGCCGAGATCGCCCACATCGACCACCACCTCGGCCGGCTGTTCGACTGGCTCGAAGAGACCGGCCGCTGGTCGGAGACGCTGGTCGTCGTCTGTGCCGACCACGGCGAACTCCACGGGGAACACGGCCTCTACGGCCACGAGTTCTGCATCTACGACCCGCTGGTGAACGTCCCGCTGCTGGTCAAAGGCCCCGGGCTGGCCGCCGAACGCGACACCCGCGTGGTCGAGCTACACGACGTCTACCACACGGTGCTCGATTACGCGGGCGTCGACGCGGCCGCCGGCGGGGAGTCGCTCGACCGCGCGCGGTCGCTGCTGTCGGCCGACTACCGCGAGTTCGCGGCCGTCGAGGCGTCCAACCGCGCCCGGCTGGACGCCCACGACGCGGGCGACCTCGACGACGTCGCGTTCGTCGACTACCACCGGCCGGTCGTCGAACTCCGCCAGCTGGAGAGCAAGGCCAGCGCCGCCGGGATCTCTCTCGACACCGACTCGCGGTTCTACTCGCGGATGCGGGCGGCCCGCCGGGCCGACGCCAAGTACATCCGCAACGAGCGCATCCCCGACGAGGCCTACCGGCTGGACACCGACCCCGACGAGGAGACGGACCTCCTGGCCGCCGGCGAGAACGACGACGCGGTCGCCGCGGTCGGGACGGCACTCGAGGCCTACGAGCGCGAGGTCGGGGGCGAGTGGGACGCGGTCGGCAACGAGGACGTCCTGACGGACATGGGCGGCGAGGCCAAAGACCGCCTGCAGGACCTGGGTTACATCGAGTAGCCGTGTCCGACGCCGACCGGGCGGGGCTGGAGTTTCTGGACCGCCGAACGGCCGGGAAGACCGCGGCCGGGTTCGCCGTCGCGCTGACCGTCCTCGGGCTGTTCGCCGTCGGGATCGGCGTCGAGGACATCCGCGCCGAACTGGCGGGCGCCGACCTCCGGTGGCTGGTCGCTGGCTGTCTCTCGACGGCTGTCGGCCTGGTCGCCTGGGCGCGGGCCTGGCAGGTCGTCCTCCGGGTGGTCGGGGTCGCCGTCCCGTTCCGGAAGCTGGTGGGTACCTACTACGCGGCGACGTTCGCCAACTACGTGACGCCGATGGGCCAGGCCGGCGGCGAGCCGTTCATCGCCTACGTGCTCTCGCGGGACACCGACGCCAGCTACGAGGACTCGCTGGCCTCGGTGGTCACCGCCGACCTGCTGAACCTCCTCCCGTTCTTTACGTTCGCCGCCGTCGGGCTGGTGGTGCTGTTCGTCCGGGCGACCCTCCCCGACGAGGTGCGGGGGGTCGCTGTCGCGCTCGCCGTCTTCGCCGTCGGCGCGCCGGCGGTGGTCGTCGCGGGCTGGCGCTTCCGGGCTCCCGTCGGGCGCGCCGTGGTGCGGGCGGTCGCGCCGGTCGCCCGGCGGACCCGTTTCGTGACCGTCGAGGGGGTCCGCGAGCGCCTGCGCGAACTCGACGAGGCGTTCGGCCGCATCGCCGCCGACCCGCGGGCGCTGGCCCACGCGCTCGTGTTCTCGTACGTCGGCTGGCTCTTTTTCGCGCTCCCGCTGTACTTCGCGGTCCTCACGGTCGGGGGCTCTATCTCGCTGTTTCTCGTCTTCTTCATCGTCCCGGCGAGCACGCTGGCGGGCCTGACGCCCTCGCCGGGCGGGCTGGGCGGGGTCGAACTCGCGCTGGTGGGTCTGCTGGGCGTGCTCGCGGGCTTTTCGACGGACCTGGGCTACGCCGTCGCCACCGTCTACCGGCTGGCGAGCTACTGGTTCGCCATCGCCGCCGGCGGTGTCGGGGTGGTGGCCGTCCTCGCGCGCTCGTGAACGCTCGAACCGCCGTTGGACCCTGGGCCGGGAGCGCGCGGTCGTATGGTCTTTGTGGCAGGGTCCCGGCTCGTGGTTGGCGTCCGGACCGGCCGCCGCCGGGCGCCGACCCGAAACCCAAGCGTTCAAGCGTCGGGGGGGAAACACGCCGATATGAGCCGTTCCCCGCTGGCGGCCCTCGAAGAGGGCGGGCCGGACCTTGACGCGCTCACCCGGCGCGTCATCGCGGTGGCGCTGGTCGCGCTCGCGCTCCGGCTGGTCCTGCTGGGGGACCGCGTCGCCCACTTCGACGAGGGCCGCGTCGGCTGGTGGACCCTCCACTTCCTCGACACCGGCCAGTTCGAGTACCGGTTTATCATCCACGGGCCGCTGGTCCAGCACGTCAACCGCGTCGTCTTCGCCGTCTTCGGCGCCAACGACGTCACGCTCCGGCTGTTCGTCGCCCTCGTCGGGGCGGCCCTCCCGCTGGCGGCCCTGCTCTTCCGGGAGCACCTCCGGGACGACGAGGTAATCGGCGTCGCGGCCTTCCTCGCGGCGAACCCGCTTCTGGTCTACTACTCGCGGTTTTTCCGGAGCACGCTGCTGGTCGCGGCCTTCTCGTTTGTGGCCTTCGGCCTGCTGGTCCGGGCGGTCGACGAGCGGTCGGTCCGGTACGTCCACGGCGCGGTCGTCTTCGTCGCCCTGGCGTTCACGGCCAAGGAAAACGCCGCCGTCTACGTGCTGTGCTGGCTCGGCGCGACGGCGCTGGTCGTCGACCACAGGCTCTTCCGGACCGGCAGCGACGAGTCGGGGGTCGAGTGGCTGCGCGAGCGGGTCCCCGACCGCGAGACCGTCGCCACCTACCGCGCCCGCCTCCCCCGCTATCTCGGCCACCTGGGGATCGCCGCCGTCTCGTTTTTCGCGGTCACGCTCTACTTCTACGCGCCGCGGTCGCCCGACCCGAACCTGGTCGGCTTCTGGCAGGGGGTCACGAACCCGACGGCGTTCCCCGCGATGGTCGGCCGGACGGTCGAGAACGTCGTCACCGGCTACGAGCACTGGTTCGGCGGGTCGACCGACCCCGGCTGTCGCAAGGACAACCTCGTCGACGGCTACCTCTGCTATCTGGGGCGGTCCCTGGAGTCGCTGAGCGGGTACGCGCTGCCGCTCGTGGTGCTGTCGGTCGCGGGCTTTCTCGCCGAGCGGTGGGCCCGGTCCCGGCCGCGGCTGGTCGTCCTCTTCGCGGGCTACTGGGGGTTCGTCTCCGTGCTCGGCTACCCGCTGGGGACCGACATCTACGGCGCGTGGATCATGGTCAACGCCGTGGTCCCGCTCGCCATCCCGGCGGGGGTCGGCCTCGCGATGGTCGTCCGCTGGACCGGCGACGCCCTCCACGCCGACGCCGTCCGCTTCGGGCTCGCCGCGTTCGTCCTCTTTCTGGTCGTCGGCCAGGTCGCGTTCGCGCTCTCGACCGGCGTCTACCTCGACCACTCCGGCGAGGACAACACGCTCGTCCAGTACGCCCAGCCGGCCGACGACTTCCGCCCCGCACTCGACGTGCTGGACGAGCGCGCCGAGAGCCACGAGGGGACCGACGTCCTCTTGGTCGGCTCCCCGTACGTCCGTGACACCCCCAGACGGGGCGGTATCGAACCGCGCTGTTCGGCCATCTCCGACACGCTCCCCCTGCAGTGGTACATCGAAACCCACGACGCGACCGCCGACTGTACCGCCAACGTCACGCGGGCCGAGGCCGAGATCGCCGCCGCCGACCCCCTGGTGGTCGTCGCGCCGACCCGCCTGACGAGCCAGCTCGCGGAACTGCTCCCCGGCTACACGCGACGGACCGGCGGGCTCCGTACCTACGGCTCACAGGCCGTCTTCTTCTCGAAGACCGCCAACGCGACCGCCGGCTGACGACGTCCGAGGGCGGGTCCGGACGCGACCGCCAGCCGGCGACGTCCGACCGCGCGGGAGGACGCGACCGCCGGCCGACGGCCCGTCCGGCCGCACGCGGGGATGCGACCCGCCCGGTCTGTCGCCGGAACGCCCCGGCACGTCACCGCAGGTCCCGGCCGCGTTCCCAGGCACGGACGAGTGCCGTCAGCGTCTCGTTGACCGGCACCGGCTCGGTCGCTCGCTCGACGACCGCGCCGTTTATCGCGTCGACCTCGGTCGGCCACCCCTCGCGGACGTCCTGGTACATCGAGGAGGTGTTCGGGGCCGTCGTCTCGGCGACGTCGGCGACGCTCTCGGCCGCGCGGTCCTCGGGGAGGTCGATACTGCGGGGAGCGACGCGGGCGGTCTCGCGGGCGGCCTCGCGGGCCGTCGCGGCCGCCGGGCCGTCGACGAGCGCGCCGTTCTCGACGCGGGCCAGCGCCGTCACGGCGTTGATGCCGGCGTTGACGGCCAGTTTCGCCCAGAGCCGGCGGGGCATGTCCGTCGCCACCGTCGTCTCGACGCCCGCCGCTGCGAAGGCCGCGCCGACCGACTCGGCGGTCGACGAGGTCCCGCCCTCGCGGGCACCGAGGACGACGTCGCCGACGCCCGTGCACACCACCCGTCCCGGTTCGACCAGCCGCGCGCCGTACGTGCAGGTGCCCGCCAGCACCGGCCCCGACAGCGCCGCCGCCAGGCGCTCCTCGTTGCCGAGGCCGTTCTGCAGCGAGAGGGTCGCGTCCACGTCGGCGTCGGCCAGCGCCGCCGCGGCCGCGTCCGTGTTGCCGGCCTTGACCGTCACGAGCGCCAGGTCGAACGACCTCGCCGGGACCGTCGTCGCGGCCGCCGGCGTGACCGCCGCGTCGAGTTCGCCCTCGACCCGGAGGCCGTCGGCGGCGACGGCGCTGACGTGGGGGTCGCGCCCGACCAGCGTCACGTGGTGGGTCCGCGCGAGGAGGCCGCCGACGAGACTGCCGAGGCTCCCCGCGCCGAAGACCAGTACCTCCACGCTCAGTCCTCGATCCAGTGGTAGATGCTCTCGCGGGCGGCCCCGCAGGCGGGACAGCCGTCGGGGACGGCGTCGATGTCGCCCATCTCGCCACACTCCCAGCAGCGCCACAGCAACTCGGCCTCGCCCGCGCCGCCGGGGGTGACGTGTTCGGCCGACATCGTGTCCATCCCCTCCGCGAAGGCGACATAAAAGTCGTGTTCGTCGAACCCGCGAACCGTGCCGAGTTCGGTCCCGTCCGCGTCGTAGACTGTCTGGCCGGAGCTCAGGTCGACCGGTTCCTGTTCGCCCATACTCGACCCGACGCCTCCCTGGACCAAAAAACCTCGACGGGTGTGAACGAATACCACGGGATACCGACTGGGCCGCCCGGCCCCGCCTCACTGGCCCGCGCTGCCCGGCCGCTCCCGTCTCGGTCGGCCCGGGGCCGCCCGGAACCGCAAACCCCTCCAGTCGGGGAGTCGAACCGGCGGGTATGGTACTCGAACCCGGCGACGAGGTGCCCGAGATCCGCGCCCCGAACCAGGACGGCGAGGCGGTCCGGCCCGACTGGACGGGCGTGACCGTCCTCTACTTCTACCCGAAAGACGACACGCGGGGCTGTACGACCGAGGCCGAGCAGTTCCAGGCCGAACTGGAGAGCTACCGCGACGCCGGCGTCTCGGTCTACGGCGTCTCCGTCGACGGCGTCGACTCACACGCCGCCTTCGCCGAGAAGTACGGCCTGGAGTTCGACCTCCTGGCCGACCCCGACGCCGAGATCGTCGACGCGTTCGGCGTCGAGACCCGCCAGGGCGCGGCGGTCCGGACGACGTTCGTCGTCATCGACGGGACCGTCCAGGCCGTCTACGACGGCGTCCACCCCGACGGCCACGCTCGCGAGGTCCTCCAGGACCTCGTCGAGACCGGCCTCGTCACGCTGGACTGACCGCACCGGCGACCCGCTCGCGGGCCGCGACCCACGAGGGTTTGAACCGGCGCTGGTGGTTGAACGTCAGCTGGACGTCCTGGCGCCAGGCGGCCTCGGCCATCCGCCGGGCGCCACCCCAGGTCAGGTCCATCGGCTTCTCGCAGTGGATCGCGTCCAGGTCGCCCTCGTAGACGGCTTCGACGACGACCTCTGCGTGGACCGCCGGCGGGACGCTCACCAGCGGCGAGACCACGACCTACACGTTCGAGGAGGCGGGTGTCTACGAGTACTACTGTACCATCCACGGCGAGAGCACCATGTGCGGGGCCGTGCTGGTCGGCGGCGCCACGATGGACGGGAGCCTCCCCTGTGGCGACGACGGCGGCGGTGGCGGCTACTGAGACCGTCCTGTCCCGACCGCGCGGGCCGGCACTGACCCCGACCGCGCGGGCCGACACCGCTCAGTCGATCCGGATCGCCGGGCGGCCGGGTTCGGCGTCGTCCGCGAGGTCGGGGGCGTCGTCGTCGGCCTCGACGGTCACCGTGGCGTCGAACTCGCGTTCGACCAGCCACCGGGCGCGTTCGAGGGCGGCCACCTCCTCGGCGGCCGAGAGGGCGGGAGTGAGCGCCTCGCGTTCGGTCTGGAGGTCCTTCGCGAAGCTCGCGGCCTCGTTGCCGTGCTGGCGGAACTGTTCGTGGCCCATCACCTCGCCGACGAGGTCGTCGGCGTCGGACTCCAGCGCGAGGTCGTGGGCCGCGTGTTTCCACTCGGGCGCGACGACGATCCGGATCCTCTCGGGGTCGTCGATCCCGGCGACGTCGGCGATCTCGCGGACGTCCTCGCGGGTGTTCTCGACGAGACGCCGCTCGATGTCGTAGCCCTCGGGCGGGGTAGCGTCGGGCCAGTCGGCCTCGGCGACCAGCCCCTCGCCGCCGAGTTTGTCCCACATCTCCTCGGCGACGTGGGGCGCGACTGGCGCGAGCAGTTTCGTCACCGTCACGACGCCGTCCTCGAAGACGTCGGGGTCGGGCGTGGTCGCGTCGCGGTAGCGGCGCAGCAGCGAGACCAGCTCGCGGACGGCCTGGAGCGCGTGGTTGAACCGGAAGGCCTCGAACTCCTCGGTGGCGGTGGCGGCGGTCGCCGCCACCTCGCGGGCGACGTACTCGTGGATTACGGCGTGCTCGCCGCCGGTCTCGCCCTCCGATTTCGCGGTCCCCTCCCCCGCGACGTCGCCGGCGGCGAACTCCGCGGCCAGGTCGTAGACGCCCTGGAGGAAGGTGTGAGCCGAGCGCGCGCCCTCCTCGGTCCAGTCGAAGTCCTTCTCGGGCTGGGCGGCGTTGAGCATGAACATCCGCGCGGTGTCGGCGCCGTACTCCTCGACGAACGGGCGCGGCGAGACGACGTTGCCCGTCGAGGAACTCATCGCTGTCCCCTCCTTGCGGACCATCCCCTGGGTAAGCAGGTTCTTGAAGGGTTCGCGGACGCCATCGAGCAGGTCCAGGTCCTTGAGCACCTTCGTGAAAAACCGCGAGTAGATGAGGTGCATCGTCGCGTGCTCGATGCCGCCGACGTACTGGTCGACGGGCATCCACTCGCTGGCCCGGTCGGTGTCGAACGGGGCCGTCTCCAGGTCCGGCGAGACGTACCGCAGGAAGTACCACGACGAGTCGACGAACGTGTCCATGGTGTCGGTCTCGCGGGTGGCCGGGCCGCCACAGCCGGGACACGCGACCGATTTCCACTCCTCGGCGGCGTCCAGCGGGTTCCCCGTCGTCTGGATGAACTCCGGCAACTCGACGGGCAACTCCTCGTCGGGCACCGGGACGTAGCCACAGTCGGGACACTCGACAAAGGGGATGGGCGTCCCCCAGTAGCGCTGGCGGGAGATACACCAGTCCCGGAGGCTGTGCTCAATCCGGTGCTCGCCGTCGAAGACGTCGACGAACCGCTCGCGGGCCTCGGCGCTCGTGAGACCGTCGTACTCGGCGCTGTTCGTGAGGACGCCATCCGCAGTGTAGGCCGCTTCCCCCACGTCGATATCCTCGGGGTCCACGTCGGCGTCGGGGGCGGGCTCGATGACCTGCTCGATGGGAATGTCGTGGGCCTCGGCAAAGGCGTGGTCGCGCTCGTCGTGGGCCGGGACCGCATAGAGCGCGCCCGTGCCGATGTCTTCGAGCACGTAGTCGGCGATATACACGGGGACCTCCTCGCCGGTCGCCGGGTTGGTGGCGTATTCGCCGGTGAACACGCCAGAGGTCTGGTCGAGCTCCTCGTCGGTGTGTTCCGCACGGTGGACGTAGTCGGCGACCTCGTCGCCGTCGTCCGCGAGTTCCTGGGCGAGCCCGTGGCCCGGCGAGAGCGCGAAGAAAGTCGCCCCGTAGATGGTGTCCAGCCGCGTCGTGAATATCTCGACGCTGTCGCCCGTCGAGAGCTCGAAGGCGACGCTGTCGCCCGCCTGTTTGCCGATCCAGTTGCGTTGCATCTCCCGGACGTTGTCGGGCCAGCCGTCCATCTCGTCGAGCGTCTCGTACAGTTCGTCCGCGTAGTCGGTGATGGTGAAAAACCACTGCTCGAGGTCGCGGTGCTCGATGGGCGTGTCACAGCGCCAGCAGATCTCCGTCCCGCCCTCGGTGTTGACGTTCTCGTCGGCCAGCACCGTCTCGCAGGAGGGACACCAGTTGAGTTCGGCGCCCTCGCGCTCGACGAGCCCCGCCTCATAAAAGCGGGTGAACAGCCACTGGTTCCACCGGAAGTACTCGGGTTCGCAGGTGGTGACCTCCCGCTCCCAGTCGAAGCCCAGCCCCATGATCTCCATCTGCTCTTTCATGTTGGCGATGCAGTCCATCGTCCACCCGCGGGGGTCGACGTCACGCTCGCTGGCGGCGTTCTCCGCGGGCAGGCCAAAGGAGTCCCACCCCATCGGGTGGAGGACGGCCTCGCCCCGCATGCGCCTGTAGCGCGCGTAGGCGTCGGTAATGGCGTAGTTGCGGACGTGACCCATGTGCATCTCGCCCGAGGGATAGGGGAACATCGCGAGGACGTACGCGGGGTCCTCGGCGTCGTCGGGGATGCGGAAGGTGCCCCGTTCGTCCCACACGCGCTGCCACTTGGGTTCGACCTCGGTGTGGTCGAACCCCCGTTCTCGTTGCTGGCCGGTCCCGGCGGTCATACACGGGAGGTAGTGGGGTGTGCGGTTTTACTTTTCCCTTCGACGGGACCGTCTCACACGGTCGGCCGACCGGCCCGAGGGAGAAGGTGTCCCGAGAACGCGGCGCGGCCTACGCGCCGGCCTTTTCGAGGGCGGCCTCGATGTCCTCGGCCTGGGTGACGCCGACGAACCGCTCGACGATGCCGTCGTCGTTCTCGACGACCAGCGTCGGGAGCGAGCGGACCTGGTATTCGTTGGCCACGTCCTGCTCCTCGTCGACGTTTATTTTCTCGAATTCGACCGCAGTCCACTCGTTTTCGAGGTCCTCCAGTATCGGGTCCTGCGTCTTGCAGGGGCCACACCAGTCGGCGTAGAAATCCTTGAGCGTGACAGTCATGCGTCTGGACTCCCGTAGCCGCCAAACCCGCATAAGCGTTTTCACTGCTGGCACGAGGCCCACACGACCCCGAAACCGTGATTACCGCTCTGGTTGCCGACGGCGGCGGGAGGCCCACACGAGGAGAGCGCGAACGAGGACGAAAGGCTTAGGCCGACGGCGCGCACACGGGTGGACATGAGCAGCAACGACGGCGGTGGTCTGATGTCGAGTGCCGGGCTGGTCAGGTACTTCGACGCCGAGGACAACAACGCCATCCGCATCGACCCGCGGACGGTCATCGCGTTCGGCGCGTTCTTCGGCTTCGCCATCCTCGCGCTCCGGGCCTTCGGCCTGTGACGCTACGGGTCGGCGGGCGGTTCGAACCCCACGCGGTCGGCGTCGGCGGCGGCCCGCTCGGCGGCCGCGTCGAGGTCGAACTCCCGGACGACCTCGCCGTCACGGACCAGCGGTTCCAGTAGCGACTCGCCCTCGGCGGGCCCCTCGCGGTCGGCCAGGCCGACGTGGTGGCCGCCGTCGGGCGTCCGGTAGACCGACTTCCGCCCGGTGAGTTTCCCCCGTTTGGCCGCGGGCTCGCCCGCCACCTCGACGATGTCCAGCGAGAAGTCAAGCGGGTCGGCGTTGCTGACGTAGCTGCCGACGCCGAAGCCGTCTGCGTACGCCCGCAACTTGCGGATTTGTGCGGGGCCGAGCCCGCCGCTGGCGAATATCCCGACGTCCTCGTGGCCGGCGGCGTCCAGCGACCAGCGGACCTCCCGGAGGATGTGCGCGAAGTCACCCCGCCGGGAGCCGGTGGTGTCGATCCGGACCGAGTCCAGGTCCGGGACGGCCTCGGCCGCCCGCACCGACTCGTCGACCTCGTCGCTGTAGGTGTCACACAGCGCCACCCGCGGGACGTCCTCGCCGACCGCCTCGTCGAAGGCCCGCCAGGCGGCCTCCTGGTTGCCCCGCCCGAAGCAGATGACCAGCGCGTGGGGCATCGTCCCGCCGGCCTCGCGGCCGAGTACCTCGCCGGCCGCGACGTTGGAGATGCCGTCGAGCCCGGCCAGAAGCGCCGACCGCTCGACGACCGCCGCGATCGAGGGGTGGACGTGTCGGGTGCCGAAGCTCAACACCAGCGACTCCGGCGCCACACGACGGGCCTCCAGGGCCCGCGTCGCGATCCCGGTCGGGTGCGAGAGCAACCCCAGCAGCGCCGTCTCCAGCCGACAGAACGCGAGGTACCGCCCCTCGATGCGCAACACCGGCCCGCCGTCGAACAGTTGCCCCTCCCGGAGCGCGTCCACGTCGACCGGCCGCCCCTCGAAGAGGTGGGCGGCGTCTTTCGCGCCGGCGAACACCGACCACTCGCCGGTCGGGAACTGGTCGGCGGACACCTCCGCGACGACGCGGGGGTCGCGCCCGGCGTGTTCCAGCGTCTCGACCGTCCGGTCGAAGTACGCGTCGGTCACGTCACCCTCGCGGATTGTCTCGGGGGAGACGATGTCGAATCCGTCCGTCATGACCCCCGCTACGCCCCCTGACCGCAAAAAACGCCTCGCTCCCCTGGAGCGGAACACCGCGTCGTTGTCCGGACGAGTCACGCCGCTCGTCCGGACGGGTCACGGTGGCGCGTGGACGTCGTCCAGGTCGGCGACGGTCGGGGCGTTGACGACGACGACGGTGTCGCCGGCTCGCCGGACGCGGAAGGCGTCGCCGAAGCCGCTCGACTCGGGGACGACGTAGACGTTCGCGCGCGGCTGGCGGGCGCCCTCGCCCACGAGTAACTCCCGGTAGGCGTCGAGGAACTCCTCGGCGTCGGCCTCGGAGTCCCAGACGGTCTTCCAGACGTAGGCCCCCTCGGGGCCGTCGCTGCCGTTGGTGTAGGGGACGAGCGCGTCGCCGGCCCAGCCGGCCGAGGGGTCCGAGCGGTAGCCGTGCCGGTCGTCGGTCACCACGACACCGTTGGAGACGAACATCGCGTAGACGGAGGCCTCGCCGACCGTGTCGGCGACGGGGTCGTGGTCGAACCGCGACCACTCCTCGGACGAGCGGTCGCGGACGGTCACGTTGACGGGCTCCTCGTCGGGGTACAGTTCGGGGTGGATGACCTGCTCGGTGCTGTCGGGGAACCGCTCGTGGAGGTCGTCGACGGCGTCCCAGCCGCCCCGCTCGCGGACCCGGTCGACGAAGGTCGGCCCCGTGGCGTAGGGCTGGTAGATCGTCAGCAAGAGCCCGTCGTTGAAGGCCCCGCCGCCATCGCCGCCGTCGCCGCTCTCGGGGAGCGGGATGCAGTCCCACTCGTCCCCACAGCGGCGCTCGTAGACCGCCCGCAGGTAGTTGGCCTCGCCCTCGATGACGCCGTTGACCGCGAGCTGTCGGTCCTGGGTGTCGGGGTTGGGACCGAGCCCGAACTGCTGGTCCTGGAGGGCGTGGACGAGTTCGTGGGCGAGCGTCCGCCGGTCGACCGTCGGCGTCGGGGAGTCGCTGACGATGACGATCTCGCTCCGGCCGGGCGCGTAGTAGCCCTGGACAGAGACGCCGAGCGTGTCGTTGAAACTCTCGCCGGTCCCGGTCGACTCGCCGACGACGAACAGCCCCTCCCAGACCTGGTCGTTCCAGGCCTCGTGGGTGTCGCTTCCCCCGCCGCCGCTGCGGTTGGCGAGGTACTGCTCGCGGGAGACCACCTCGACCGGCACCGTCTCGTTGAACTCCAGTTCGCGGATGCGCTCGATGCGGGCCATCTGGCGGCTCACGACGGCGTCGAGTTCGCTCTCGTTGTACCCGTCCTCGGGGGTCACCCCAACGGGGTCGTCGTACCAGTAACCGTTCTCCCAGCCGAGGCGGTCGTCGCCGGGGTCGCCCGGCGGATGGCCGCCCAGCGGCAGGCTCGCACACCCCGAGAGGACCACCAGCACGGCGACCACCAGCACGGCCCGTCGCATTACCGGCCGGTTAGTCGCTTACAGTTAAATGTCCACGGCCTGCGGTCCGGGGGCGCGTCCGGATGGCGGTGCCGTCGCCGCCCCGGTCCCGACGGGTCGTGCGTCCCCGTTCTGCCGGTCGCTCCGGCGTCCCGTCACCCGGACCACTCGGTGTCGTCCGTCTCCGAGTCTGGCTGGCCGCCGCGCTCTCCCGACTGGCGCGTGTCGTCGGCCGTCGGGTCGGTTCCGCCGTCCTGCTGTCCGGACCACTGCGTCTCGTCGGCGTGGGCTTCGGTCCGGTCGCTCGGCTGTCCCGACTGTGGGTTTCCGGTCTGTGCGTCGGTCGTGCCGTCCCCTCGTGTCGCCTGCTCTGTCTCGTCGCGCTCGTCCCCGGCGTCGTCGCTCATCTTCCGTTCGATGCGTTCGAGGGCTTCCCGGGTCGCGCGCAACTCGGCGACCAGGTCGTCGAGCTGACCGCTGTCGGCGCGGTCGGTGCCGTCGTCGCTCCGGCCGCCGGCCTGTGCGCCCAGTTCCGAGATGCGCTCGCGGACCGCGCGGGCGTTCTCTATCGCCCGGAAGGTGACGTCCGAGCCCGAACTGCCGGCCGTCGAGACCTCGATGTTCCCGAAGCCGAGCTGTTTGCCCCAGAACGACTGGCTGTACTCGGTGTTCTGGATCTTGTCGAGGTCGACCGTTTCGATGTTCGTGCTCACCACGCCCTGCCTGACGTACAGCGACTTCGTCGTGACGACGAAGTCGGTGTTCTTGATCGAGAGATACGAGACGGGCGCGGCGAGCAGGATGAGGATCCCGATGAGAAGGGGGATGGTGACGATCCCGGTGATGACGGTACCGGCGAGGCTAGCCAGCGCCGGCTCGCCGACCCAGACGACCTCCTCGTCGGGGTCGAGCGAGAGCCACTCGGGGACCTCGTAGGTGCCCTCGATCCCGCCCCCGCCTCCGCCACCGCTCCCGGGTCCGGGGGAGTCGCGCTGTCGGGTGGCTCCTGGGTTCTGTTCGCCGCCGGCCGTGTCGCCCGTCGGGTTCGTGCTCATGAGTCGAGGTGTGCCTCCAGTCGTTCGGCCGTCTCGCGCATCCGGCGGGCCTCGGTGACCAGCCGGTCGACGGTCTCGGCGTCGAGGCCGCCGGCGGCGACCGTCCGGCTCTCGCCCGGGCCGCCCGCGGCGTTGACCAGCGGGCGCAACTCCGCGCGGAACTCGTCGGGGTCGTTCAGGTCCGTGACCGCCAGTTCCGCGCCGCCGCTGCCGGCGGTGCTCAACAGGACCGTCCCGTAGTCGAAGAGGTTCCCGAAGAAGTCCCTGCGTAGCGTCGTGTTCTGGATGCGGTCGACGCCGACGCGGGTGACGTTCTCCGAGAAGATACCCGTCTTCTTGTAGACGTTGCGGTCGGTGAGCACGTAGTCGGTGGCCTCGACCCGCAGGTACGCGAGCGCTACTTTCCCGACCTGCACGACGACGACCAGGGCCGCGACGGCCCACGCGAACCCGAGGGGAGCGGGGAGTTCCCGGCCGATCTCCGGGGGGAGGTAGGTCACGACCGCGAACGCGACCCCGAGCGCGACGACGCTCCAGAAGACTGCGCCGGCCACCGTCGAGAGGATCCGGCGGAGCCGCGGCTGGCCCGTCCAGACCACCGTCTCGGCCGGATCCGGCGAGTACCACTCCATCTCGGCTGACATACCGGGGTAACGAGTATGACCGGTAATAAGTGTTGCCCGTCGGAACGTCATCGTGTTTAGTTAAGCGTGAAAAGTGAGGCGGGAGAATTTCTTGCTGATCCATGGCAGAAATCGCCCGCCTCAGCGGCTATAGAAACTGGATAGATT
>PXRP01000044.1 GCA_003021655.1 Halobacteriales archaeon QS_4_69_31 | reverse complement strand
ATCGCAGGGCCGCAGGCCCGAGAAGCGCAAGGGGTTGGGGAGGTGTGAGGCCGTCTGCTGTGCGGGGCGGTCACGGGGCGATCGCAGTGCGGGCCCTGGTGTCCTGCCGAACGAAGTGAGGCAGGGCTCGAAAGACGAACGGAGTGAGTCTTCCGGTGGACTGAAAGGGCGAGGCGCGCTCGCGGTGAGCGAAGCGAACCTGGTCGCCTGAGCGGACGACTGTTCGCGCGAGTGCGGGGCGGTGCGACTGTCTCTCGTGGGGTTCCCGGGCGGGGTCTTCGGAGAATTGCTGGCGGACGATGCGCTGGTCAGCGTCGTGAGTGACAGTTGACATAGGTGCGTTGTTGAACCCCGAAGATGTGTCTCGTCGGGGTGTGAGGGGCGAGGAGAGAACGCGACGCAGCGGTGGCTCTCCGTGGGCGGCTACACTCGACTGGCACGCGCTACGGGAATCCCCGCAGTACAGCGCCAGAAACGACCGTAGGGACGACTCTCGTTAACAACGAGATGCCCTCGAAGAAGACTTCCTCCTCAGCAAAGTCAACAACGTCTACTGGCATAAGAGTTGCGGTTTAGTGACAATAAGGGGGCGGCTGGTTGCCACTGCCACCGAGTCTGTAGATGTAATTCTAATCTAACTCGTGTGACTCACTACTCGTCCCACGAGGTTGGAAAGGTCGGTCACACCCTCCTCCTGACACCAGTCAAGGCACTCTCGGTACAACTCAAGATTCAATTCCTCCGTGTCGGAGTCATCTAATTCTTGGATTCGTAGCGAGTCCACACCACCGAGGTATGCGACAAACGCACGAGTATGCCCGTCTAAGAGGGTCAGGTTTCCATCGAGAATATAGGTCGGGAGAGCGTCATGCGCGGGGTCATCGAAGTCAAACCACTCCACCACGTCTCGCATTTTCTGTGCGCTGATGTAGAGTTGGCTTGGGTGCAGTTCGTCACAGGGGACAGTTGTAACCATGTTCCATCAACTCGACCCAATCTATTTCTTCCGTTACTGAAAAGGTGCGGGCATGCCCGGTGTTGAGTATTTGCGTGGAGAGTCCGTTACCCTCCGAACAATCGAAGAGGAGGACATCGACTTTCTCCATGAGATGATTAACAATCCGGAACTCTGGCAGGGGTTCGGCGCTCCCGGACCTCGTAGTAAACTTGAGGTGGAAAACAGATTTGAGGAACAGAATACAGGAGTCGCATTACTCATCTGCCGTGATGAAGAACCGGTAGGCCGAGTTCGGCTCGTAGACGTTGACAAGAACTGGGGGAACGCTGAACTCACCTGCTATGTGGCTCCCGAATCCCAACAGCAGGGGTTAGCCACCGAAGCCTGCCGGTTGGTGATTGATTACGGATTCGACCACCTGCCGATTAACAAAATCACGGCTCGAATCTTCTACCCCAACCAATCCTCGCGTGGTCTGGCCGACAAACTTGGATTCGTTCACGAAGGGACTCTTCGGAATCACGTCTTCCATGAGGGGCAGTACCTCGACTTACACTGTTATGGGATTTTGGAAGAGGATTGGCGGTCAAACGAATAGAGAACCCCGTGAGAGGAGTTGGTAACCTCGGTCGCGCTGGAGCGTCGCCGAAGAGAATTGCTGGAGCGTAGAAACCCCGGTGCATGGACGGTTGACGGAGGTAACCCGAACTACACGCGCCGCCCTCATCGGAGTGAAGTTTTAAGAGACTGCCACGTCTACTTGCACTCGAATCGCACACTGGGGACGATAACGAGGCGTTGACCTCCCTGCTTCAGAATCGGGAATCCGGGAAAATCGCAATACGACGTCGCCCCACCATACTTGCGGAGCGAGAGCGGAGCAAGTGGGTTCGGGCGGGACTGAAAGGGGCCGCTGGCTCCGGGAAGACGGGCGACGTAAGCACCGCAACGCAGTGAGGAGCACAACGAGCCCCTCGACCGGAGCCAGCGGGGGCTTTCACGCTGTCTGCGGTAGTCGCAATTGAACTCTTATCTGAACAGTGCCGATCGTGACCGCACCCGACGTTATCCGCGCTCGGACAGTCGCACCGCCCCGCACTCGCGCGAACAGTCGCCCGCTCAGGCGACCAGGTTCGCTTCGCTCACCGCGAGCGCGCCTCGCCCTTTCAGTCCGCCAGGGCCCGCACTGCGATCGCCCCGTGACCGCCCCGCACAGCAGACGGCCTCACACCTCCCCAACCCCTTGCGCTTCTCGGGCCTGCGGCCCTGCGATGCTCGTCCCTCGCGCGATGTCGTCCTCGCGCATGAAAGCGCGAGACAGCGCGCGCCGATACTGACGTCGGGTGAGCGAGAGACACTGTGGAAGTCGAGCCCGCCGAACGACGACGAAGGCCCCCGGCCGCTCGCCCGTTCAGGTCTCCTCGACGTGGCGGACCTCGCTGGCGATGCCGCGCGTCGAGCGGACCATCTCGGGGCCGGACATCCCTGCACGGCCGACGCCGAAGGCGCTGGGGCCTTCGATGACGACGCACCCGCGAGCGTGAACGCGAGCGTCCCGTAGTTGCGCGTGACGACCGCGAGCTGCTCGCCGTCGTCGTCGTGGGCCTGCAGCCCCGGGTGGCTGCCCCGGATCCGGAGGCCCTCGAAGAGGTCGTCGCCGGCGCTGGGGCCGAACTGGTAGTCGGCGACCGCCCGGACGGTGTTGTGCTGGCGCTCGCGTTTGCCGTACTGTAACTCCCCTTCGAGTTCGGCGGCGAGGGTGCCGAGCGACTCCGTCGTCGTCGGGTGGTCCGTGACAGTGTAGGTGAACTCGCGGCCGAGCGCGGACTCGACGCGCTCGCATATCGGCCGGTACTCCTCGGGGACGTGTGCGACGACGCGGGGGTAGTCGTTGCGGTCGAGGTAGCGTTCGAGCACGTCCGCGACGAACTCGATTTCGTTCGCCGACCACCGGCCGGTCACCACGGAGTCGTAGTGCTGGGCGGGGTAGGTCAGCTCCAGTTCCTGCGGGACGACGCCGATGGGCGAGGTGATAGAGACCTTGTGGGCGCGCCACTGGACGGCGTCGTGGTACTGGCCGTGGCTCTGGGAGTCGCTGTAGGGTTTCCGCGCCGAGCACGGGACGACCACCAGCGGGTTGTCGAAGCGGGCGCGGTAGCGTTCGGTGACCCGCCGGGCGAACCGCTGGATCTCGACCCGGCGGATTGTGTCCTCGGTGGCGGCGGTCATCTCGGCCGTCCGGACCACGGGCGTGCGCTGTTCGAGGTAGCCGTACTGCTGGTCCAGGCGGCGGAAGGCGGCGGTCAGCCACTGCTCGTGGCGGGCCTGCCCCTCGATGTAGTCCCGGAGGCGCCCCTCGCCGATACGGCGCCGGACCGTCGCCAGCGCCGCCGCGAGCGCGTTGACGTTGTGTCTGGCGCAGTCCTCGCGGTCGAACGCCTCGGCGGGGCCCCGGCAGGCCGGGCAGGCACAGGGCAACTCGTCGAGGTCCTCGAGGAACGCGTGCCCGTCGGTCGTCAGGTAGTGGCCGTCGAGACCCCGCACGACGGCGCGGTCGGCGTCGACCAGGTCCGCGCCGGCGTAGGCGAGCGTGGCGACGTTGGCTGGCGTCGCGACGCCGGGCAGGGACAGGGCGGCGTCGGGCGGGACGGCCTCCCGGACCCGGACCATCGCCTCGACGAAGGCCGCGGCGTGGCCGACGACGCCGGCCGCGCCCGCGAGGACGTAGACGTCGGTCCCGCGGTCGCTCGCCGTCTCCGGCGAGACGACGGCCCCGCTCGGGTAGTCGACGTCGACCGCCTCGCCGGCGAACGCCTCCCCGACTTCGGTGGGCGTCCCCGCCGGGAGCGCGCGGTGGGGGAGGACCGTGACCCGCGAGTCGTCGCCCTCCGGCCGGTCGCGCTCGGCGACCCACTCGCTGCCCGCGTCCGCGATGACCGGGTGAGCGACCCCGGCCTCCGGACGGAACTCCCCGCCCGAGCCCGCGCCGCCTGCGCCCGGGCCCCCTGGGTCCTGTCTCCCGGAGTCGCCCGAACGGGTCGCGGCCGGGCCGTCGTCTGTCGGTTCGGTCCCGGCGGCCTGGTCGGCGACGGCCGCGTCGTCTGACTCCGCGACGGCCGCGTCATCCGACCCCGCGTCGTCCGAACCGGCGACGGCCGCGTCGGTCACGAGCGCGGGCGTGCGCACCGGCGTGTCGAGGCGCAGTTCGGCGAGACGCGCCGCACCGTCGCGCTCGTGGACCTCGAAGTAGTCGGTCATGTCCGCCCCGTCGGCGCGGGCCGGAATGAGACTGTCGGCTCGCGGCCCGCCGCCGGTCACGTACCGGCCCGTGACGGACCACTGCGCGGGACGGACGGCGGCCCGTCTCGGACTCCGGAGGGATCGGGTCGCCGTGCTCAGAAAACATGGTTGAAGTGGCTGGGACCCGTAGTCTGAACCGATGAGTCCGGACGTTCCGCGGGACACGCCCATCCTGTTGTTCGACGGCGTCTGCAACCTCTGTAACGGGAGCGTCCAGTTCGTCATCGACCACGACCCCGACGCGGTCTTCCGGTTCGCCCCGCTCCAGTCCGAGACCGCTCAGGAACTGCTGGCGGACGTGGGCTTCGAGGACTACGATTTCGACACGTTCGTCCTGGTGGAGGGCGACGAGTACTACACCAAGTCCGAGGCCGCGCTCCGGGTCGCGGGCCGGCTCGAACGGCCCTGGTCGTTCCTGACGCTCTTCCGTGCCGCCCCGCGGGTCGTCCGCGACCGGGTCTACGACCTCGTCGGTACCTACCGGTACGCCGTCTTCGGGAAGAAAGACCGCTGTATGGTCCCCACGCCCGAACTCCGCGAGCGGTTCATCGAGAGCGACCCGATGACAGACGGCGGGACGTAGACCCGGCGGCCGGCAACAGAAAAGAGACCCGCCGACCGACGACGGACAGGAGACCTGGCGACCGACGACGGGGAGAGAGCCGGCGACCGGCGACGGACGGGAGACCCGACGACCGGCAACACGAGAGAGGCTCGGTGATTGGGGACGGACGGGAGACTCGCCGGACCGGCCGGGGAGCGCGCCACCGTTTTGTCGGCGGCGACCCCAGCGGGGGCATGGACGACCGCATCCGCGACCACGCCGAGACGCTGGTCGACTGGAGCGCACGGATCGAGGCGGGCGACGACGTGGTGGTCAGGGTTGACGAGGGCGCCCACGACCTCGCGGTGGCCGTCGCCGAGACGCTGGGCGAGCGCGGCGCCAACCTCGTGACCGTCGCCACCTCCGAGGAGGTACGGCGGGCCTACCTCCGGGCCCACGGCGCCGAGTTCGACACGGACCCCGCCTACGAACTGGCGCTCTACGAGGAGGCCGACAGCGTCCTCACGCTGGGCGGCGGGCGCAACACGGCGGCCACCGCGGACGTGCCCGCCGACCGCACCCAGCGGTACGACCGCGCCCGCGAGGGGGTCAGGGAGGCCCGCCTGGCCACCGACTGGGTCTCGACGGTCCACCCCACCCGGTCGCTCGCCCAGGCGGCCGGGATGAGCTACGATGCCTACCGGGAGTTCGTCTACGACGCCGCCCTCAGGGACTGGGAGGCGCTCGCCGAAGAGATGGCACGGCTCAAGGACATCCTCGACGCGGGCTCGGAGGTCCGTGTCGTCAACGAGGGGACGGACCTGACGATGTCCGTCGACGGCCGGACGGCGGTCAACTCCGCGGCCAGCGTCGTCTACGACTCGCACAACCTCCCCTCCGGCGAGGTGTTCACCGCCCCCTACGACACCGCGGGCGTGGTCACCTTCGACGTGCCGATGACGGTCCGCGGGCGCGAGGTCCGGGACGTGAAACTCACGTTCAAGGACGGGGTGGTCGTCGACTGGGAGGCCCGCCAGGGCGAGGACGTGGTCACGGAGGTCATCGAGACCGACGCCGGGTCGCGACAGCTGGGCGAACTGGGGATCGGGATGAACCGCGGCATCGACCGCCCGACGGGGCGGACCCTCTTCGACGAGAAGATGGCCGGGACCGTCCACCTGGCGCTGGGGCGGGCCTATGAGGCCTGCCTGCCCGACGGCGAGAGCGGGACCGACAGCGCGGTCCACGTCGACCTCATCACGGACATGACCGGCGACTCCCGCATCGAGGTCGACGGCGACGTCGTCCAGCGCAACGGCCTGTTCCGCTGGGAAGCGGGGTTCGAGGAGGAGCCCACGGAAGGTACCGACGGGTCCTGACACTCCCGGTCCGGGCATCGCCGTGCCGGTTCCGTCGTCGGCTCCCGGTCCAAGCACTGCCGCGGGATTTATTGGGGTCCACACCATACGGAGCGCGGTGAACGAGCGGACGAAACGCCGGGCGTTTCTCGGCGAACTCGTCGGTTTCGTGAACGGCGTCGAGGTCGATACGGTCCCGATGTTCTACTCCGAGTAGTAGTACTCGCCGGCCCCTTTCTGTTCGCGGTCGAGCTGGCTGCCGGGCTTGTTGATGCGGGGGCGGCCGGTGCGTTCGTCCCGGCGGAAGGTGATCTCGAGGTTGGCCAGGAAGTCGTTCATGCCCTCGCGCATGCTCGTGGGCGGGCCGGCGTGGCCGTGTTCGGCGGGTTCGCCGTCGAAGACGAGCAGGCGGTCGCTGAGCAGGTCGACCATGTAGATGTCGTGGTCGATGACCAGCGCGGTCGCGTCGTGGTTCTCGGCGTACCGGCGGATCGCGGAGGTGGCCCGCACCCGCTGCTCGACGTCCAGGTGGGCGGAGGGCTCGTCGAGCAGGTAGAGGTCGGCGTCCTCCGAGAGAGTGGCGGCGATGGCGACCCGCTGGCGCTCGCCGCCCGAGAGGTCGGTCAGGTCCTGCTCCATGACCCGCTCTAGCTGGAGCGGTTCGGCGATCTCGGTGTTCCAGTAGGAGGTGCCGAAGTCGTCGGTGACCGAGGCGAGGAAGGCGTCGACGCGCATCGGCTGGTCGATCTCGACGTACTGGGGCTTGTAGGCGATGTCCAGGCGCGCGTCGACGGTCCCCTCGTCGGGTTCGAGGCGGCCCGCGAGCAGTTTCGCGAAGGTCGATTTCCCGATGCCGTTGGGGCCGACGACGCCCAGTACCTCGCTCTCGCGTATCGTCCCGGCCTCGACTTCCAGGGAGAACTCGCCCTCGCCGTAGGACTTGGTGAGCGCGGGGTACTCGACGACGACGTCGCCGCGTGTGACCTGGCGCGGGGCGTGTTCCTCGAAGGTGATAGACTCCTGGCGGATGCGCATGTTCTCGTTGTCGAGGTAGCCGGCGAGGTACTCGTTGATGCCGTTCTTCGTGGATTTGGGGTCGGTGACGACGCCGAAGGCGCCGGGCGTCCCGTAGGTGACGTGGATGGTGTCAGCGAGCAGGTCCAGGATGGCAAGGTCGTGCTCGACGACGAGCATCGAGCGGCCGCCCTCGTCGGCCAGTTCCCGGATGAGCCGGGCGGCGGTCATCCGCTGGCCGATGTCCAGGTAGGGGGTGATCTCGTCGAGGAAGTAGAAGTCGGCGTCACGCGCCAGCGCGGCGACGAGCGCGACCCGCTGGAGTTCGCCCCCCGAGAGCGTGTCGATGGGCTGGTCGACGACCGGGCCGATGCCGACCCGCTCGACCAGTTCCGACAGCGCCCCGCGCTCGTCGGTCCGCTCCAACAGTTCGCGGGTCGTGCCGTCGAACCGGTCGGGGATCCGGTCGACGTACTGGGGCTTGCGCGCGACGCTCACCTCGCCGTCGAGCAGGCCCTCCAGGTAGTTCTGGAGGGCGGTCCCGCGGTAGGCCTCGAGGACGGCGTCCCACCCGGGCGGGTCCCCCGAGACGCGGCCGAGGTTGGGCGTGAGTTCGTCCGCGAGGATGTGGACCGCGGTGGTCTTCCCGATTCCGTTGGGACCGAGGATGCCGGTGACCTGCCCCTCCTGTGGGGCCGGCAGTCCGTAGAGGGCGAAGGTGTTCTCCCCGAACCGGTGGACGGGGTGGTCGTCCAGTTCCTGGGGGAGGTTGATGATCTCGATGGCGTCGAACGGGCACTTGGTGACACAGATACCGCAACTCTCGCCGAGACAGATCTCCTCGCTGATGTGGATCTGGTCGGGGTCGCCGTCGTAGGGGACCCCCTCCTCGAAGCGCTCCTCGCGGGTGACGATACACTCCTTGCCCGACCGGTTCGGGGGACAGAAGTTCGCACACTCGTAGTTACAGCGGTCGGGCTGGCACCTGTCGAGGTCGACGACCGCGATGCTGTCTTCGGCCATCTCAGATCGTGGCGCCCGTCGTCAGGAGGATACCCCACGTGATGAACCACATGGAGAAGGTGATGAACGCGATGTACAGGTACTCCTTGGCGCCGAAGTCGTCGACGTCGATGCCGACGGCGGCGTAGACGGGGATCTGGACGAGGACCGCACCGCCGGCGAGATACAGTCCGATCCGGTCGGAGGGGCCGCTCGCGAGGACCTGCGAGCCGACGCCGGCGACCATCCCGAGCAGCGACGCCAGCGTCGTCACCGTCAGCCCCCGGAGGTGGGCGTCCCAGCCCTCGCCCTCGCTTTCGTCCTCCGATGCGGTTTCGGTAGCCATACCCGTGTGTCGGCCACCTGGGCTAAAAAGCCGTTCGTTCCCGGCGTGGCCGGGCCGGTCAGGCCCCCGGTGCGGCCGAAAACAGCGCGTCGAACACCTTGCGCTCGGCCTTCCGGAGGTGCTGGTGGACGGTCGGCGGCGAGACGCCCAGCGAGTCGGCGACGTCCGTGCCGTCGGCCTCCCGGGGCCACTCGAAAAAGCCCGCGAAGTAGGCGGTCTCGAGGGCGGTCCGCTGGCGGTCGGTGAGTTCCGACGTCAGCAGGTCGGGCCGGTAGCCGCGGTCCTCGTGGTTCGACCGTTGCCGGCGTTTCAACAGGGTCGCGGCGGGATAGGACTCTTTGACGGTGTCGATCAACTGGCGGACGTCGGTGCCCGGGGAGACGTGGATCCGCATCCAGTAGTCGCCGTCCTCGATGACGGCCCGTTCGACGGACCCGCCGACCGAGGCCAGCGAGGAGAGAACCGGCGGCTCCGAGAGGTGCGCCTCGAAGTTCGGTTGCTCGCCCTCACCCCGGACTGTCACGTCCGTCCAGTGGGGGAGCGCCTCGACGAGCGCGTCGACGGTTCCGACGCCGGTCTCGTCGGCGTGTCCGAACACGCGGAACTCGTCGTCCTCGACCGCCACGACGTGTTCGATCGCGACGGTGCCCGTCGCGTCCCCGTCGACGTCGAGCGCCCCGAGGATGTCCTCGATCCGGAACTCGAGTTCGACGACCTCGTCGCTCATCAGGGCCTGTTTGCGCTCCGTGGCCGCGATGGCGTGGCCGACGACCGCGCCGAGCTGGTCGATGACCGCCCGCTCGCGGCGCTCGAAGGCGTTGGGGCGGTCGGCGTAGACGTTCAGGACGCCGTAGGTGGTGCCGTCGTAGGCGACCGGGACCGCCGCCGCCGACCGGAAGCCGTACTCCCGGACCTGGTCGCGCCAGGGGTCGTGGGTGTCGGCGGCGTCGATGTTCTGGACGGTCTGTGTCTCGCCGGTCCGGAGGGCTCTGCCCGTCGGTCCTTCGCTGCGTTCGTCCGCCGGGTCGACCGTGACAGTGATCTCGTCGAGGTAGCCGTCGGCGCCGACCGCGGCCCGGGGTTCGACCGTCTGTGAGGCGACGTCGACCTCACCGATCCAGGCGAACGTGTACGACTCCGCGTTCGTCAGGTACTCACAGACGGTTCGCTCGATCTCCGTGCGCGTCGACTGGTCGATGATGGCGTCGGTCGTCTCGCGGATGGTCCTGTTGAGGTCGTTTAGCGCGGCGAGTTGCTCGCGCTGGCGGACGAGCGCCAGTTCGTCCCTGTGACGGGTGATCGCGGTCGCGAGGGTGTTCGCGACCGACTGGACGAAAGTCACGTCGTGGTCCGAGAACGTCCGCCGGTCCGTGTCGTGTGTCCCGAGGATCCCCCAGGGGTCGTCGTCCGGACCGATGACGACGCTGATCCCGCTCCGGACGTCGTGGCTCGTCAGCAACTCCGGGCCGCTGAACCGCGCCTCCGTCGTGAGGTCCTCAACCACGACCGGGTCCGTCGAGGCCAGCGTGTAGGCGGCCTGGGAGTCGTCCTCGACGGCCGAGACCGTCGCCTCGCCGACGACCCCCTCGTCCCAGCCGACGCCCTGGCGGAGCAGCAACTCCTCGGCGTCGCCGTCCAGGTCCAGCACCTTGCAGTAGTCGGTGTCGAGGACGTCGGCAACGAGGTCGGCGGCCTCGGACATCAGGTCGTCGACCTCGCGGTCTTCGAGGGCGCGCCGGCCGAGGTCGGCCACCGCCTCCTGCTGTGTGACCCGCCTGTGGAGTTCCCGCTCGCGCTCCCGGCGGTCGGTGATGTCCCGAACCACGCCGACGCGGCCGTGGCGGTCCTCGCCCAGCGGGAACAGCGCGAACCTGGTCTCGGTCGGGACGCGGGAACCGTCGCTGGTCACGAGTTCCGTCTCGACCCTGGCGACGTCCTGCCCGTCCGCGATGAGTTGGTCGCGGCGTTGCTCCGCCAGTTCGAGGTCGTCCTGCGTCGTGACCACCGAGGCGTGCGAGCCGAGCAACTCCTCGCGGTCGTAGCCCGTCAGTTCGGCGTGTGCCTCGTTGACCAGCAGGAACCGGCTCTCGTCGTCGACGACGTAGACGCCGTCGTCGATCGTCTCGACGACGGCCCTGTACCGTTCGAGTTCCTCTTCGCGCTCCCGGCGGTCGGTGATGTCGCGGATCACGCCGACGCGTTCGGGCGGGCCGTCCTCGGGGTCGATGAGCGCGAACGTCCCCTCGGCGTAGAGCGTGTCGCCGTCGGCCGTCTCGATTTCGGCCTCCATGCGCGCTGTCTCGCGTTCCCCCGCGACCAGCTCCTCCTGGATCGCCGCCGCGCGGTCGGCGACCGCCTCGCTGACGACCGTCTCCCTGTGTTCGCCGAGGAGGTCAGCCTTCGCGTAGCCCATCATCTCCGTGTAGGCGTCGTTGACCATCGTGAACCGGCCGGCCTCGTCCATGACACAGACCCCGTCGCTCACCGTCTCCAGGATGGTCTCGTACCGTTCGAGTTCGCGCTCGCGCTCCTTGCGTTCGGTGACGTTCCGGAAGTACACCGACAGCCCGCTCTCGGAGGGGTAGGCGGTGACCTCGAACCAGCGGTCCAGCGGCGGGTAGTACTCCTCCAGGGAGACCGTCTCCCCCGTCTCGCGTGCGCGCTCGTATTCGGCCTGGAACCGCGTCCCGACCGCCTCGGGGAACTGCTCCCAGACCGACTCCCCGACGAGTTCGTCCCGCGGCCGGTCGAGCAGCGTCGCGGCCTGCTCGTTGACGTACGTGAACCGCCACTCCCGGTCCAGCGCGAAGAACGCGTCGTCGACGCGCTCGAATATCTCCTTGAGCTGGTGTGCCAGTTCGCCCCGCTGGCGTTCGAGCCGCCCGGCTCGCTGCTTGAACGCCGTGACGTCGGAGACGGCCACCACGACCCGGACGGCCTCGCCCCCCTCGGTGACCGGCTTCGCGTCGACGGACACCCACCGCCGCTCCCCCGAGGGCGTCCGGACCCGCCGCTCCCGTCCCCTGAGTGGCTCGCCGGTCTCGAAGACCCCGTCGACCAGGCCCGCGACCGGGCCGTCCGTTGTGGCCGAGGCGTGCGCGTCACTCGCAGCCGAGGCGTCCGCGGGGGAATGGACCGACCAGTCGCCGGCCTCCCGGTCGTCCCCCGCCGACAGCCCGACGAGGTCGGTCGCCCGCTCGTTCGCACGCTCGACGCCGTCGGGGTCGAACACCGCGAGCCCGACCGGGCTCGCCGCGAATAGCTGCTCGACCAGTGGGTCGGACCGTTCGGAGTCCGCCCGCCCGGCCACCTCGTCGGGCGAGGCGGTGGCCGACGGCTCTCCCGGAGTGGGCGGACGCCACCAGACGCGGGCGCTCGCACCCACTTTCTTCGTCTCCAGACGGCCGTGCTCGACGAGTCGGTCCAGTCGCTCGTAGGTGCTTCGGCGCCCGAGGTCGAGCTCCTCGGCCACCTCGTTGGTCGTGCGCGGCGTCCCCTCGCCGTCGAACAGCGAGAGGGTCTCCTCCAGGGCAGTGGTCAGTGGGGACGCGTCCATACCTCGACCGTCGTCCGCGACTCCTATCAACCCTCCGCCGGCGGAGTTGCTACCGAAAACGCTTTCGGAAACCATCCCGCAGTGTTCCTGCAAGCACTGGCTCGCCAAACGTGATCCGAACGAGTAATTATCACTGTGACGTAACGAAATCAACTCTAATTGTTTCTAGGTGGCGCTTACACCGGATGAGTCCGTCCATGAACACACGCGCCGGACGATGGCGTGACTACCATGTCCAGAACGTCGAACAAACTCACCGACGAACGAGCAGAGGGAGCCGACCTGACCGCGAGCGAGCGACACAGACTCCTCGCGGACGACCGGCGCCGGGCGGCCCTGGCGTGTCTCGCGTCCAGGACCGAGCCAGTCGACCTCGCGGACCTGACGCTGGCGGTCACGAAACGCGAGACGGACGCGTCCCCGGTCCCCGAGGACCGTCTCGAACGCGTTGCGGTCTCCCTTCACCACCACCATCTCCCACGGATGTCCGACCTGGGTGTCCTCGACTACGACGCGGAGTCTGGGGAGGTCGAGACACTGCGGACCGACCCCGACGCACTCGTCCAGTAGCCCGCCGTGGCCGTCATCGCCGTGTGTCACGCTCCCCGCCGGCGTTTCCGGCAGAAGAGCCGTTCGATACACGACAGGCGAACCGACTGACTCCTCGCCGACACGAACGGTCGTTCGGCTCTCCGGAACGGGCCGGATCCCCCGTCTGAACAGCCTCTCAGTCGCCTCAATCTTTATTATGTCGTAGCCCATCGACATGAGCGATGGCACAGACAGACGGGGATACCCTCTCCGACCTCCCCCCGAGCGCGAAGCTCGTCTACAAGGTACTGGAGTACGACGGTCCGCTGACACAGAAGGGTATCGTCGAGGAGTCGATGCTGTCGGCACGCACGGTCCGGTACGCTCTCGAACGGCTCGACGATATCGGTGTCGTCGAGGAGGACGTCTACTTCGCCGACGCGCGACAGAACCTCTACGAGATCACCTCGGGCGGTTGCGAGTGCGACACCGAACCGGCGCCGTCGGACTGAGCCCGCCGGACCGAGCCGTCTCCCCGAGTCGCCCGGGACCCGCGCCGTCTCCAGTTCTCCGCGCCCGCCGACCGGCGAGCGGCCGCGCTGGTCCGTGGGGAGACGCCGGTCGGCTACCCGGCTGAAGTCGAACGCCAGCCGCTCGGACGTCCGTCGGTCCCACGCTGGTCGACCACCCGTCGGCCGGTCCCACGCCTGGGTCTGCGGGACGGGAGGGGGCAAGATGGGCCGACAGCGGGAACTTCAAGCCCGTCAGCCGCCGAGCGATGAACGTGACCGGTCGGGTCGGCCCGGGTGTCCCGTCGAGTGACCGCCGCCAGCCCTGCGAGCGGCGATGAGCGGCGTCGTGCGCGGGCGGACCGCGGTGTTCGCCTCGGTCTGTGTCTTCTCCTTTCAGGTGAACTTCGGGCGGATCGCCTTCGCGCCGCTGGTGGACGTTTTCATCCGCTCGGGGGTCAGTCCGGCGACCGCGGGGCTGGCGGCCACGGCCGTCTGGGTCGGCAGCGGCCTCTTCCGGCTCCCCACGGGGTACCTGCTCACGTTCGTCCGCCGCCACCGCGTCCTCGTCGGGATGGGCGTGTCCCTCTCGGCGGCCGCCGCGTTCACCGCGCTGTCGCCGGGCATCCGGTTTACCGTGCTGGGCGCGTTGCTGGTCGGGCTGGCCTCCGGCGTCTTCTTCATCGCGGCCAACCCGCTGGTGAGCGAACTCTACCCCGACCGCGTCGGCCTGGCGGTGGGGATCCGCGGCATGTCCTCGCAGGTCGCCGCCGTCGCCGCCCCCTTTCTCGTCTCGTTCGCTATCGCCCTGGGCTCCTGGCGGATCGCCTTCGGCGCGCTCGCGGCGCTCGCGCTGGCGATGACCGGTGTCTTCGCCGTCGCCGCCCGCCGGGCCGAGTTGCCCGACGCCGGCCGCGAGGACCGGGACCTCCTCGGTGCGATCCGCGCCCAGTGGCGCCTCGTCGCCGCCGGCATCGTCTTCGTCGGCGTCACCGGCTTCGTCTGGCAGGGCGTGTTCAACTTCTACGTCACCTACCTCGGGACCAAGGGGGTCCCGTCGGGGACCGCCACGACGCTGCTGACGGTGACCTTCGCCGCCGGGATCCCCTCCTTTCTGGTCGCCGGCCGCCTCGCGGACCGCTTCTCGTATCTGGGGATGTTGCTGGGGATCCTCTCGGCGTTTTCGGCCTGCCTGCTCGCGTTCACCGTCGTCGAGGGGGTCGCCGCCCTCGCGGCCGTCTCCGTCGCGATGGCGCTTGTCATCCACGCGCTGTTCCCGGTGGGCGACGCCTACGTGCTCGACACGCTCCCGGACGAACACCGCGCCAGCGCCTACTCGGGGTTCAGCGCGACGATGATGCTCCTCCAGTCACCCGGTAGCGTCGCAGTCGGCACCTTTGCACAGTACGGCCTCGCGTACACCGACGTCTTCCGCGGGTACGCGGTCGTGGTCGCGGTCACTGCCCTCGCCATGGTCGCGCTCGCCCGGGCCGGCCGCCTCCCTATCGGCGGGTGACGGGGTGCCCACGGCGGCGCTCGCGCGAGGTGGTAGCTTTTATGTACGTCCGGTCGTAGAGTCGGCGAGTATGAACGCGCGCAGGGTGGGGATACTGGTCGTCGGACTCGTGCTGGTCGCCCCACAGGCGGCGGCCCACGTCCCGGCGTTCCCGGCGGACAACACCACCCCCGAGCGGGCGGTCGTCGTTCCCGATCCCGCGAAGTCGTGGTCGTTCTACGACAGCCTGGACCCGGGCGAGACCGCGTACTACCGGATGACGCTCTCGTCCGGCGAGCGCCTCGTCGTCTCGACGTTCACGCCGACGGGCGGCCCGTTCACGCCGTCGGTGGTCGTGATGAGCCCGTCGCTGAATACCACCGGGGCGGTCCCGCCCGGCGTGACGGTACCCGACGGGATGGGTGCGGTCGTCGTCGCGGGCGACCGGCCCGCCGACCCCTCCTACGAGATGTTCGCGCCCTCGGTCAACTACCGGACTGCCGCGTACGAACGGCCGGTCGCGGCCGAGACCGAGTACGTCGTCGCCGTCTACGAACCCGCAAACCGGAGCGGACAGGTCGGCGTCGTCGTCGGCTACGAGGAGAAGTTCTCCCCGACCGAGTACCTCACGGTCCCGTTCTCGCTCGTGCGGACCCACCTCTGGGAGGGCCAACACCCGCTCGTCGTCTACGGCCCGTGGCCCGTGACGCTCACCGCGGGGGCGGCGCTGGTCCGGGCCCGCCGGCGCGACGGGTGGGACCGCCGACCCCTCCGGTACGGGCTCGCCGCCGCGGCGCTGCTGGTCGTCGGCAGCGGCGTCAGTACGGTCCTCCAGATGGGTGTCGCGCTGGCCGAGACCGGCCCGACGCCGGCCGCGCTCGTGACGGCAGTCTACGCGGTCGTCCCGCTGGTCTGTGGGGGGTGGGCGCTCCGGCTTGCGCTGCGGGACGCCCTCCGGCTTCCCGTCCGGACCCGGGTCGGCCTCGTCGTCGCGGGCCTGCTGGCGCTCGTGACCTGGGCCGGGTTCATCGCCGGCCCGGTGGCGCTGCTCGCGCTCGCCGGGACGCCCCGACGGTTCGTCGCCTCCTGACCGACGCGGCCGGGCGCGGAGTCGTCGTAGCCCGTGTGCGTCCGCCGCGACCGGCGGTCCGGCGAGTCTCGAGCGTCTCGTATGCCCTGTCCGCGCGTGCGCCGTCACGACATACGTACCGCGAGCGCGTCGCGTCACCCGTCCAGGACCGCGCGGAGCGCGAAAGTCGCGTTCTCCTTGCGTTCGAGCACCCGCCGGTAGAAGTAGGAGAACCACTTCCCGCCGTAGGGAGCGTACTGCCAGACCTCGTGGTCCGCGGCGAGGTCGGCCTGCGTGTCCTCGCGGACGCCCATGAGCATCTGTATCTCGTAGGGCGTGCCGTACTCCTCGTGGAGGCGTTCGGCGTGGGCGAGCATGGCCGGGTCGTGACTCCCGACGGCGACCCCGTCGTCGAACCGGTCGAACATGCGTTCGAGCGACTCGCGGTAGGCCTCGTCGACCCGTTTTCTGTCCCGGTAGGCGACGTCGGCGGGCGGGTCGTAGGCCCCCTTGACGAGGCGGACCTTCCCCGGGAGGTCGGCCAGGCGGTCGAGGTCGCCGGGCGTCCGCCGGAGGTTCGCCTGGACGCAGACGCCGACGTTGCCCCGCTCGCGGGCGTGGTGTTCGAACGCCGCCAGCGTCGCGTCGGTCGTCGTGTGGTCCTCCATGTCGATCCAGACGAACCGGTCGCGCTCGTCGGCGTGCTCGACGACCCGCGCGAGGGTCTCCCTGAAGACCCCCTCGCCGACGTCCAGCCCCAGTTGCGAGGGTTTCACCGAGAGACAGGCCCGCAGGTCCGTCCCCGCGAGGTCGTCCAGGAGAGCGCAGTAGGCCGCGGCGTCCGCGTCGGCGGGGTCGCGCTCGTGGTAGTGCTCCCCGAGCAGGTTCAGAATGGTCCCGATCCCACGGTCGTTGGTCTCGCGGGCGTGCTCCAGGGCGGCGGCCGCCGTCTCGCCCGCGACGAACCGGCTCGCGATCGGCGGTATCACGTACGCAAGTATTGCCGCCGCCGACAAAAAACACCTCGCTCGTGGCCGCGAGGGGATAGCGATGGCGACGCGCCGTCCGGGCGTGTGATCCGCGGCGGTTAAGACCCGCGGGGCTGTCGGGCCGGACATGGGTCCGGTTTCGGTCGTCGTCACGGCGCTGTGGGCGATGGTACCGGCGTACGTCCCGAACAACGCCGCAGCCCTGGCGGGGGGCGGGCGGCCGATAGACGGCGGGCGCACCTGGGGCGGTCGCCGGCTGCTGGGCGACGGCAAGACCTGGCGCGGGACCGCCGCGGGGACGGCTGCCGGCGTCGCGCTCGCGCTCGTACTCGAGGCCGCCCGCCCGGGAGCCGCCGCCGTCCTCGGGGTCGCCGTCCCCGTGTTCTCGCTGCCGGCCGCCTTCGGTCTGGCGCTGGGAGCGATGTGTGGCGACATCGGGGCCTCCTTCCTGAAGCGGCGGACCGGCCGGGAGCGGGGTGCGCCCGTCCCCGGGCTCGACCAGCTCGATTTCGTCGTCGGCGCGCTCGCGCTGGCGGCGGCGTTCGACTTCGCGTGGGTCGCCGCGACGTTCGGCCCGCCGGAACTCGCGGTCGTGCTGGTCGCGACGCCGCTGCTCCACGTGCTCACCAACTGGGTCGCCTACGCCCTCGGATTCAAGAACGAACCCTGGTGAGCGGGATACAGCGCCCGCGCGACACCACGGTGGACCGTCGGGGAACCCGCGCGGCGCCACGGCGGACCGTCGGGCGGGAAGTGGAGGGCTTTTCAGGCCCGGCCGCCCAGAGTCGGACAATGAGTACACGCAGTCGGACCCTCCGGCTGGGGACGCGGGGGTCGGACCTGGCGCTCCGGCAGGCCGCCGCGGTCAAGGAGCGCCTCGAACGGCGCCGGCAGACGGTCGAACTCGTCGAGGTGGAGACGACGGGCGACCGGATCACCGACGAACTGGTCCACCGGCTGGGCAAGACCGGCGCGTTCGTCCGCGACCTCGACGAGGAGGTCCTCGCGGGCGAGGTCGACGCCGCCGTCCACTCGATGAAGGACATGCCCACGGAGATGCCCGACGACCTGGTCGTCGCCGGCGTCCCCGAGCGCGGGCCCGCCCGCGACCTGCTCCTGACGCCCGAGGGGGTGGCGCTGTCGGACCTCCCCGAGGGCGCGACCGTCGGGACCGCCAGCCTCCGGCGGGGCGCGCAACTCCTGGCCGAGCGGCCGGACCTGGACGTCCAGCCCCTCCGGGGCAACGTCGACACCCGCGTCGAGAAACTGCTCGCGCCCTCGCTCCAGCGCGAACACGAACGCCGAACCGACGCCGAGGCCGGGTCCGGGGCCAGCGACGGCGAGACCGGTGGGGAGACCGGCGCGACGGACGACGGTGACAGTGACGCCGACTTCGACCGGTCGGTCGAGGCGTGGTTCGACGACCTGGCCGAGATCGAGCGCCGCGCGCTCGAACGGGCGGTCGACGTCGAGTACGACGCCATCGTCCTCGCGGAGGCGGGGCTGGAGCGGTCGGGACTGCTCCACCACGTCTCCCACGCCCGCCTGCCGACCGACCGGTTCGTCCCCTCGCCCGGCCAGGGGGCGCTCGCGGTCACTGCCGTCGACGGCGACCTGGCCACGGACCTCCGCGAGGCGCTGGACCACCCCCACACGCGTGTCGAGACGACCGTCGAGCGGACGGTCCTGGCGGAACTGGGCGGGGGGTGTATCGCCCCCATCGGCGTCTACGCCATCCTCCAGGGGTCGGTCGTCCGGGCGACCGTCCGGGTGCTCGACCGCGACGGCGACAGCGAGGTCCGGGAGACGCGCGAACTCCCGGTCGAGCGCCACCGCCGGGCCGCACGCGAGTTCGCCGCCGACCTGGCCGACCGGGGGGCCGCCGACCTCATCGCACGGGCGCGGAAACGCGCCGCGGAGGAGTCGTGACAGGGACCGTCTACCTCGTCGGCTCCGGCCCCGGCGACCCCGACCTGCTCACCGTCCGCGCGCGCCGCCTCCTCGAGGAGGCCGACGTCGTCCTCCACGACAAACTCCCCGGCCCGGAGATCATCGACCTCGTCCCCGACGGGCGCCGCGAGGATGTCGGCAAGCGCGCCGGCGGCGAGCGCACGCCCCAGTCCGAGACCAACGCCCGCCTGGTCGAACTCGCCCGGGACGGGAAGGACGTGGTCCGGCTCAAGGGCGGGGACCCCTTCGTCTTCGGCCGCGGCGGCGAGGAGGCGGCGTACCTGGCAGCCCACGACGTCCCCTTCGAGGTCATCCCGGGCGTCACCTCCGCGGTCGCCGGCCCCGCGGTCGCGGGTATCCCCGTCACCCACCGCGAGTACGCCTCCTCGGTGTCGGTCGTCACCGGCCACGAGGACCCCACCAAGGAGGAGTCGGCCGTCGACTGGGCGGCGCTGGCGGCGACCGGCGGCACCATCGTCGTCCTGATGGGCGTCGGCAAACTCCCGGAGTACACCGCCGCGCTCCGGGAGGCCGGGATGGACCCGGAGACGCCGGTCGCGCTCGTCGAACGGGCCACCTGGCCAGACCAGCAGGTCGCGACCGGTACCCTGGAGACCATCGTCGACGCCCGCGACGCCGCCGGCATCGAACCGCCCGCGATAACCGTCGTCGGCGCGGTCGCCGGCGAGCGCGAGCGCGTCGTCGAGTTCCTCCGGAACGGGCCCGACCCCGGCCCGGACGCGAACGCGGGTGAGCCCTGATGCGCGAGGAGCCGCGCCTCCGGGTGGCGGTCTTTCGCCCCGACGACCACCGCATGGACGCGGCCGTCGACCTCCTGGCGGCGCTGGGCGCCGACCCCGTCCCCGACCCGATGCTCACCGTCGAACCGACGGGCGCGCGACCGGCCGACGCCGACTACGTCGTCTTCACCAGCACGACCGGCGTCGAGGTCGCCGCCGGCGAGCGCCCGCCGGCGGCCGACGACGTCCAGGCGCCCCCGGGCGACGACGGGACCGGCCGCCACGATGCCGGGGCCGACCGCCACGATGCCGGCCCCCGAACGGCCGGGAGCCGGGACGCCGCCCAGCCGGCGTCGAGCGACGGCCCGAGCGACGGCGCGGCCGGCCGCTGGGAGCCCGGCGGGGCGACGGTCGTCGCCATCGGGGAGGCGACCGCCGACGCGCTCCGGGCCCGCGACTACCCCGTCGACATCGTCCCCGCGGAGTACTCCTCGGCCGGCCTGGTCGAGGCCCTGGCCGACGAGGTGGCCGGCGCGACCGTCGAGGTCGCCCGCTCGGACCACGGCTCGGCCGTCCTGCTCGACGGCCTCCGGGAGGCTGGCGCGGCGGTCCACGAGACGGTCCTCTACCGACTCGCGCGGCCCGGGGGGGCCGGCGACTCCGCCGAACTGGCCGCCGCGGGCGACCTTGACGCCGCGCTGTTCACGTCGTCGCTCACCGTCGAGCACTTCCTCGCGGCGGCGGCTGACCGCGGCGTCCACGACGAGGCGCTGGCGGGGTTGGCCGGGGCCGTCGTCGGCGCGATCGGCGAACCGACGCGGGAAACCGCCGAATCGGCCGGCGTCGACGTCGACGTCGTCCCCGAGAAGGCCGACTTCGAGGCGCTGGCCTGCGCCGTCGTCGAGGCGGCCACCCCGACCTACCACGAGTAACGACGGCGTCACCGGGAGAAGGCGACGCTCCTGGGAGAAGACGAGCCACAGAGAGCACGACGGCGCCACCCGGGGAGGACGACGCCCCCGAGAGAGGACGACGGCGGCCGCTCCCACCCCGGTCACCGCGGACTCGGGTCGGTCGACCCTGCTGGCGTCTCTCTCTGTCGGTTCCGGGCGTTTTCTCCGTCAGTTGTTCCCGTTGCCGTTTCCGTTTCCGTTACCCTTCCCGTTGCCGTTCCCGTTTCCGTTACCCTTCCCGTTGCCGTTCTCTGCCTTTTCGAGTGCCGACTCGACGGCGCCGAGCGTGTCGAGGTATCCGCTGCCGTAGTAGGTCTTGTCGTAGTCGTCGGGGACGCTGGCGGCGTTTTCGAGGATGGACTCGGCCTGGTTGGCGTTCAGACTGTCGTCGGCCGACCTCACGAGTGCGGCCGCGCCGGCGACCTGCGGGGTCGCCATCGAGGTCCCCTGTTTGTACCCGTAGCGGGGCGTTCGCGAGGACGGCGGGTCGTCGATGTTGCCGTCCCCGTCTTCGTCGGCCGGTTCTTCGTCGGCGGGCGTCTCGAAGGTCGTGCTCAGCACCCAGTCGGCGACGAGCGTCCGTATCTCCCCGACCGTGAGTCCGGGGTCGCTGGCGGCGAACTCGGCGAGCGCTTCGAGGTCGAGGTCACCCCCCGGCGCGCCGAGGTCGATGGCGTTCGTCCCGAAGTTCGTGTAGTAGGCGGGTGACTCGGGCGGGTCCTCGAACCCCTCGGGGGGGATGTCGAACCCCTCGGGACCGGTCGCGGCGACGCTCAGCCCCTGTGCGCCCTCGTTGGGGAGGCTGATGAAGTTCTTGTCGTGCTGGAGGTCGGCGCTGTCGTTGCCGGCGGCGACGACCAGCAGCGTCCCCTCCTTGTTGGCGAAGGTCATCACCCGGTTGAGCAACTTCCCGTAGAACGAACCGAGACCCTGTCGCGGAACGGGATACGCGCCCAGCGAGAGGTTCGCGGCGTCGGCGTCGACCGCGACGCTGTAGACGATGGCCGCGACGATATCCCCGAACGACGCGAAGGGTCCGGAGAAGACCCGGAGGTCGACGATCTCCGCCCCCGGTGCGGTTCCGACGACGCCCGTTCCGTTGTCCTGGGCCGCGATCGTCCCGGCGACGTGGGTGCCGTGGTCGTCGAACAGCGCCCCGGTCCCGTTGCCGTCACCCGTGAAGTTCACCGAGAGCGCCTCGTTGACCTCCAGGTCCGGGTGGTCGGCGTAGACGCCGTCGTCGATGACCGCGACGCGGGCGCCCTCGCCCCGGACTTCCTTCTCGTCGTGGATCGTCCGGACGTCCTGGTCTTGCTTGTCCCACTCCAGGTCGTAGAGGTCGTCGCCGTTTCGGCTCGCCGGCAGGTCGAACACGTCCTCTCTGTCGGCCAGTTCGTCCGGCGTGTCGGGTTCTTCCAGTTTTACCTCCACGTCAACCTCGTAGTCTGTGACCTGGTTCGAGCTTTCAACGCCGTCCTCGCTGCCCCTGACGACGGCGAAGTCCACCCCCGACATCTCGTGGACCACTTCGAGGTCGCTCGGGACCGCCCCGCCGTTGGTCTCGACGATGTACCGGTCGGCCGACTCCGCGGCGGTGACCTGTGTTCCGAGTGCAATACCCCCCAGCAGTGCGCCGCTGCACTGCAAGAACGCTCGTCTGGTACTGTCCGACATCGGGACGGTTTACTCGTGTAACTCATAAATAATTGTCCAATCTGACCGACACTGTTCGCGACACGACCCCCGGACGCGGCCGGGGGCGGTCACCGCCGGGACCGATAACTGTCCCCGGGCCCAACTACGGGCAGATGGTCGACCACTCGCTCTCGGAGGCACGGCTGACCGAGCTGTTCACCGGGCTGGTCGTTGAGAGTCTGGCGGTCAAACAGGACTTCGGGACCGCGACGGTGGGGTGTCGGGGCTGTGAGAGGACGCTGGCGTCGGGCGACCGCGTGCGCGTGGCGGCTACCTGTTACGAGGACCACAGCTGGGAGATCGAGGGCGTCTACTGTGGCGACCACGCCGTCGACTCGGTCGCCGGGACGATGGGGATACGCGCCGAGCACCAGGCGGTCGTCGAGGCGGTGCTGGAGTCGACGGGGTATCTCCCCCCGGACGGCAACTTCGAGGCCGACGCGCTCACGCTCGGTGCCGTCGACGTCGTCGACTACAGCCCGACGAGCGACGGGTACTGACACCAGCCGGGCGCCCGTTTCTCAGGCGAGCGCGTAGACGCAGGCGTAAGCGACGGCGGCGACGGTGACGGTCGCTACCGCGGTCGCGGCGGCGCGCGGGAGTCGGGCCCGCAGGGAGGTGGGGGGGACGACGCCGACCGACCCGACCGCGAGGACGCTGAACACGAAGTGGTAGGACACCTCCAGGGTCGGCGCCGGCAGCGCGAGCGCGGCGACGCCGTAGAGCGCGCCCAGCCCCGCCCGGCGGTCGACCGCCCGCGTGAGGCGGCGGTCGGTCAGCCGGAACGCGACGAACAGCGCCAGCCAGACGACCGCGAGTTCGACCCCGAAGGCCCCCAGGAGGTGTAGCGTCGGGTCCGCCGCGAGGGTGACCCGCTCGCCGACCAGCGTCGCGTCCAGGGGGTAGAGAAACGTCGGCGGCGACCCGGTGAAGAGGTCGCCGAACGGGTGGGTACAGAGCCCGACGAGCGCGCTCCCGGCGGTCGCGCGGGCCGACAGCCCGGCGCGGCCGGCCAGCCAGACCAGCCCCACGGCGCCGGCCGCGAACAGCCCCGCGATGGCGCCCGCAAGCGGGCCGGAGAGAAGCGCCACGCCGGCGACGCCACCCCCGAGGAGGGCGAGCCCCGCGACCGGCGGGAGCCACGCCCGCGGGGAGCGGTCGCCCGGCCGGCGCGCGAGGGGCCACACTGCCGCCGCCGTCACGAGGCCGACGACCAGCGAGTGCGTGACGCCGCGGTGGACGCGGTTGCCGGCCGCCCAGAACGACCCAGCGACCCCGGCGGCGTCGACGCCACCGAGGAGGCCGGCCAGCCCGTAGACCACGTCGACGTCGGGGAGGGTCGCGAACAGCCCCGCGAGAACGGCCACGCGGACGACGGCCGGTCGGTCCCAGCCCAGTCGCTCGCCGGCGAGCGCGACGAGGGCGAACGCGAGGAGGCCGTGACCGACGAACACGGCCGAACTTCGCGGCGAGCGACTATAAGCACTCGGTACGCCCGGCCGACCCGCCGACCGCGGGCGTCAACGGTCCTCCCGGATCTGGTGTAACTGGAGGGCCTGGCGGACGTAGTAGCGGACGTCGTCGTCGTCGGACGCGTCGAGCGCCACGCGGAGCGCCCGTTCGACGGCGTCGTCGGCCCTTCTGGGGCTGGCCCACCAGGCACTGTCACGATCCGGTCGACATCGGGTCGCCCGGAGGGGAGGGTAGTTTACTCCTCGAAGCCGAAGACGGCACGGAGTTCGGCCTCGATCTCGTCGACGTAGCGGTCCAGCAGTGCCGTGACGCGCTCCTCGTCGGCGACGACGCCCGAGATGCGGTCGGTCGGGTTCGCCGGGAGTTCGACCCGGAACTGGCCGTCGCCCTCGTAGAAGGGTTCGCTCTCGTCGAGGACCTGCTGGTCGATGGCGTGGACCAGCTCCGAGTCGTAGGTGTCGTTCATCGTCTCGAAGGCCTGCTTGTACGCCCGCTGGAGCTCCGTGAAGTAGTTCGCGTACTTGTCCTCGAACTTCTCGGGGTCGAACTCGGCCATAGCGGTGCATGGACCACCGACCCCAAAAGTCGCCCGTCTCGGGGGTCACTCCAGCACGAGGACGTGGCGGTCGAGCGACCGGTGGACGCGCCGCCGGAACCGCGACTCGACGGTCCACCCGGCGTCGGTCGCGGCGTCGGCCCACGACCGGTCGCCGACGACGACCGCCCGGCCGGCGACGCGGCGCCACGCCGACAGCCCGTCACCGACGAGCGCCGCCAGCGACCCGGCCTCGACTTTCGACTGGCGGCCGTACGGGACGTCGACGACGGCGGCGTCGACGGCGCCGTCGGCCAGGGGAAGCCGGCGGGCGTCGGCCCGCGCCAGGTCGAAGTCACCATCGAGCGCCGCACGGAGGTTCCTGCGGGCCCCCGCGACCATCGTCGCCTGGGCGTCGGTCCCGAGGACGCGCGCCCCGACGAGTCCGGCCTCGACGAGGAGGCCGCCGGTGCCACACATCGGGTCTAGCACCGTCCGCCCCGGCCGGGCGCCGGCGACGTTGACCAGCGCCCGCGCCAGCAGCGGGTCCATGCTCCCGGGCTGGACGAACGGCCGGTCGCTGGGCGCGCGCTCGCCGAAGTCCCGCCGGCTCTCGACGGCGAGCCACCCCACCGCACAGATGCCCGTCCCCGCCGGACCGCCCGCCGCGTCCGGGAGCGGGCCGGCGAACAGCGCCCGGAGTTCGTGGTCGGGGTCGTCTAAGTCCACCCTGAACCCCCGGTCGACGAGCCGGTCCCCGAGGACGCGCTCGGCGCGTTGCGTGTCGACGCCGGCCGTCCCGCGGACGTCGACCGCGCGGACGGCCACCGAGCCCGCGCGGTCGAGCGTGGCCGCCGCCAGCAGCGCGTCGGCGTCCTCGACCGTCGGGTCGGTCGTCCCCAGGAAGGCGCTCGCGCGCCGGGTGAACGCGAGACCGCGGACGCGGTCGGTCACCCCGCGTGCGGTCGCGAGGCCGACCCCGACCCGGTCGACGCCGGTCGCCGCGCTCGCGGCCTCGCGGGCGGCGAAGGCGTCGTCCTGACCGGCGAGTTCGAGGACGTACACGCCCGACAGTCGCCCGCCGCCGGACAAGAACGCTCCGGTCGACCCACGGCCCCGCCGGAACACCCGCGAAACCACCTATAAACCCCGCTGGAACCGCCTTTTTGTACCTCGAACATACGTGATGTGACTGCTTCGCGCGTGCGGCGTCCCGCCCCGTCCCATGAAAGTTTATAAACCTTAAATACGACGTTTAAGTCGAGACATGGTCGACCCCAAGGAGACTATAAACATCGAAAACGTCGTCGCTTCGACTGGTATCGGTCAGGAGCTCGATCTACAGAGCGTGGCCATGGACCTGGAGGGGGCGGATTACGACCCGGAGCAGTTCCCCGGTCTCGTCTACCGCACGCAGAAGCCCAAGTCGGCGGCACTGATATTCCGGTCGGGCAAGATCGTCTGTACCGGCGCCAAGAGCACGGACGACGTCCACGAGAGCCTGCGCATCGTCTTCGACAAACTCCGCGACCTCAACATCCAGGTCGACGAGGACCCGGAGATCGTCGTCCAGAACATCGTCACGTCGGCGGACCTGGGCCGCAATCTGAACCTCAACGCCATCGCCATCGGGCTGGGGCTGGAGAACATCGAGTACGAACCCGAGCAGTTCCCGGGGCTGGTCTACCGGCTGGACGACCCCGACGTGGTGGCGCTGCTGTTCGGTTCGGGGAAGCTCGTCATCACCGGCGGCAAACAGCCCGAGGACGCCGAAGAGGCCGTCGACAAGATCGTCTCACGCCTCGAGGACCTGGGCCTCCTGGAGTAGGCGGCGCGGACGCGTGGCCGGACGGGCCACGCGCCACAGTGGCGACGCTACAGGTCCCGCGAGTTCGTCAGGTCCCGCAGGATCCCGCCACACTCACACTCCCGCCCGTCGGGCGACTCCACCCGCCGCCCGCAGTCGGGACACTCGTACTGTTCGGAACTCGGCACGTCCACGCTCGGTCTCATATCGTTCCTGACTGGCCCACCCCCGCTTATAAACTCGCCCCTATTATCCATTGAACAATATAACCGATCGCCCGTTCGGACCCGCGCTGTCGTGCGGTTTCGCTCGGTCTATTTATGTGTGGTATCGACTGTCTCGGTCCGGGCGGACCGGCGCCGAAAGACTGGTCGACGAGACGGGGACCTATTCGACGTTCGGTCAGTCCGCCCGGTTAGGGGGCCGGCGAGGCGGGAATAACAGGAGCCAAGCCACAGGGTCCCGAACGGCCGGTATGCTCGCGCAGCTGCAGACGGACGTCACCGGCGGCGGCGTCCTCGCGCTCGTCGTCACGCTGGTGGTCGCGTGGCTTTTTTACGCCGTGACACTCCACCTCGCGGCCACCTTCTTCATCGGCGAGGTGCCGAGCCAGCGGGCCGCCTACGCCGGGGCGGTCCCCGCCGTCGTCTCGATCCTGCTGGGCCGGTGGGGAATCGAGGAGGTCGGCTTCGTCTCCCCGAGCCTCGGTGTCGCCGTCGTCCTGGTGGCGACGCTGGTCGCCGACGCCATCGCGATCAGTTCGGTCTACCGCATCTCCTGGCGACCCACGGCCGCTCTCAGCCTGTTGCACCTCGGGTTCGCGACCGTCCTCGGGGTCGCCCTGAACAACGTCTTCGGGCTGGTGTGACTACTCTACCAGTCGTTCGATCCCGGTGACGAGGACGTCGCTCGCGCCCACCTCCTTGAGCGCGTTGATCGTCTCGAAGACCTCCCGCTCGTCGACGACGGCGTGGACGGCCACGTGGTCCTTGCCGGCGATGTCCATGACCGTCGGGCCGCCCATCCCCGGCAGGACCTCCTTGACGTCGGCCAGCGACTCCCCGGGGACGTTCATCATCAGGTAGCGTTTGTCCTCGGCCGAGAGCACCGACGCCAGTGCCATCCGCGTCTGCTGGACCTTCTCGTCGTCGGTCACGTCCTCGCGGGCGAACAGTCGCACCGACGATTCGAGCACGTCCGCGACCTCGGCCAGGCGGTTCATCCGCAGGGTCGTCCCCGTCGAGGTGATGTCGACGATGGCGTCCGCGATGTCGACGTGGGGGGTCAGTTCCGTCGCGCCCGAGACCTCCGTGATGGTCACGTCGACCCCGTGGTCGTCGAAAAACGACCGCGTGACGGTGGGGAACTCGGTGGCGACGCGCCCGCCCTCCAGGTCCGCGACGGCCCCGATGTCGCCGTCCTCGGGCGCGGCGAGAACGAGCCGGCAGGCGCCGAATTCGAGGTCCAGCAGGTCGATCAGGTTGTCGGCCTCGGCCTCGCGAGCCTGGTCCAGGCCGGTGATGCCCACGTCGGCAGCCCCGTCGGAGACGTACTCCGGGATGTCGGCGGCCCGCGCGTAGAGGACCGTCACCTCGGGGTCAACCGTCCCCGCGTAGAGTTTGCGGTCGGCGCCGTCGACGACGTGCAACCCCGCCCGGTCCAGGAGGTCCATCGCCGGCTCGTGCAAGCGACCCTTGTTCGGGACGGCAATGCGCATACCTCCCCTCGTCGCGCGCCGGCCAACTGTCTTTCCCTCTCGCCCCGCCGAGCGGGAAGGAGTAGATTCAGGCACCCCGCGGGCGAACCCGTGGCCATGAGCGACCTCCTCATCGCCGGCGGGCAGGTACTGCGGCCGGACGCGACCGTCGAGCGCGCGGACGTGCTCGTCGACAGGGACAGCGGCGACGTCGTGGCCGTCGACGACCCCGGCGCGCTCGACGGCGACGACGAACTCGACGCCACCGACGGCCTGGTCGTGCCGGGGCTAGTCAACGCCCACACCCACGTCGCCATGACGCTGTTGCGGGGGTACGCCGACGACAAGCCACTGGACCGCTGGTTGCGCGAGGACATCTGGCCCGTCGAGGCGGAACTCGAACCCGCCGACGTGCGGGCCGGGGCCGAGCTCGGCCTCGTCGAGATGATCAAGTCCGGGACGACGGCCTTCTCGGACATGTACTTCCACGTCCCCGAGACCGCCGCGGCCGTCGAGCAAGCGGGCGTCCGGGCGGTCCTGGGGCACACGGCGGTCACCGTCGGCAAGGACGACGAGGCCGCCCGCGCGGACATGCAGGAGAGCCTCGACGTGGCAAGGGACCTGGACGGCGCCGCCAACGGGCGGATCACGACGACGTTCCAGCCCCACTCGCTGACGACCGTCGGGGAGTCGTCCCTCCGGGAGTTCGTCCCGCGCGCCCGCGAGGCCGGCCTCCCTCTCCACTTCCACGCCAACGAGACGACCGACGAGGTCGCCCCCATCGTCGACGAGCACGGCGTCCGCCCGCTGGTCTACGCCGACGACCTGGGCCTGCTCGACGAGGAGACGTTTCTCGCCCACGGCGTCCACGTCGACGACACGGAGGTCGAGTTGCTCGCCGAGCGGGGGACCGGCGTCGTCCACTGCCCGGCCTCGAACATGAAACTGGCGAGCGGGATGGCGCCGGTCGGGCGGTACCGCGAGGCGGGCGTGACGGTCGCGCTCGGGACCGACGGCGCGGCCTCGAACAACGACCTCGACATGTTCGACGAGATGCGCGACGCGGCGATGCTCGGGAAACTCGCGGCCGAGGACGCCGCGGCCGTCCCCGCGGCGGCGGTCGTCGGGATGGCAACCCGGGCCGGCGCTGACCTCCTCGGGTTCGACAGCGGCCGCGTCGAGGCCGGCGCGAACGCCGACCTCGCGGTCGTGGACCTGGCGGCCCCGCACCTGACGCCCGCCCACGACCTCGTGAGCCACCTCGCCTACGCCGCCCACGGGAGCGACGTGCGCCACACCGTCTGTGACGGTCGGGTCCTCATGCGCGACCGTGAAGTCCGCCCCTTCGACGAGGCGGCCGTCCGCGAGCGCGCCGGCGACCGCGCACGCGACCTCGTCGCCCGCGCCGAGGACGACTCCTGACCGCTGGACCGAGACCACTCGACTAGCCCGAACCGGTAGTAAACTACCCCGCCCTACTCGCTCCTTCGGGCCTTGCGGCCCTCGGTCACTCCTTGAGGGCGGGGCTTTCCCGAAACGACATTGTGCCCCGCGACCCCATGCATGGACGCGGCCCGGCTTCCTCT
>PXRP01000043.1 GCA_003021655.1 Halobacteriales archaeon QS_4_69_31 | reverse complement strand
CGCCGGTCTCGGGGACGTCGACGGTGCCGAGCGATTCGCCACCCAGCGTTACGTCGATAGACGCCGACGCGTTTTTCCCGGCCACGCGCACCAGCACGTCGTAAGTCGTCGACGCGTCGGTCACGTCGACCGTGTACTCGAGCCACTCGCCGTCCTCGGTCCAGCCGACGTTGTACTCCCCGCTGGTGTCATCGGCTTGTTGGATGTCGACGTCGGTGTCGCGGTAGGCGCCACCGCTGTTGCCGTTGGAGGTGTCGTGGTAGGCGACGCCCTCGCCGCCGGTGTCGAAGTCCTCGGCCGCGACCCGGCCCGGAAGCGCCCACGCCGACCCACCGTACGGTGACTGGCTCGCGGCTGTCGCCTCGCGACCCGCGAACTTACTCCCGCCCGCAGCAAACGCCGCTATCCCCCCGAGCTTCAGATACGACCGCCGCGACAAACCGCCCTTCTTGTTTACAACTTGAAATTCTCCCCTATCTGTTTTATCGCAATTGTGTTCACTCTTCTCTGCCTTGTCGCCCATACCGCGACTTATTTTCGACGCTAATAAACTCTTACTTCCACTTCTCACTTATAATAACTAGACGCGTCGATAAATATTATATAATGAGAACGTGATAACAATCCCTAGCGACCAGAGGGAGCTCACTTGTGACCGGATACTGATAGCCAAAACCGGAGGGACAGAGACCGGAGGATCGTGACAGGGATTTGGGAAATACGTGTAGCGGTCACCGGTCCAACTCCACCTGGTCGGGCACGACCGCCACGTCTCTCGGCGCGCCGGACGGCGGAGTAGGAGCCGATTAACGGTGTGTGACTGCGGCTGTCGGCGGCCCGGTGTCCGTCGCACCCGCCGCGGACGCGTCTAGTCCAGATAGTAGTTCACCGTCTCGGCGAGTCCCTCGTCGACCGTCCACCGTGGTTCCCACCCGAGTTCGGTGACCTTCGTCGTATCCAGCGCGTACCGCTGGTCGTGGCCCGGCCGGTCCTCGACGAACTCGACGAGGTCCTCCGAGGCGCCGGTCGCCTCGATGATCCGTCTCGTCACTTCGAGATTGGACAATTCCTCGCCGCTGCCGATGTTGTAGACCTCGCCGGGGGCGCCGTCTCTCAGGACGCGGTCGATACCGCGACAGTTGTCGGTGACGTAGGTCCACTCCCGGACGTTCGAACCGTCGCCGTACACCGGGAGCGAGTCGCCGCTCGCGGCGTTCGTGACGAACTTCGGGATGAGCTTTTCGGGGTGCTGACGGGGGCCGTAATTGTTCGACGAGCGGGTGATAACCACCGGCAGGCCGTAGGTGGTGTGGTAACTCCGGGCGAGCAGGTCGGCGCCCGCTTTCGTCGCGGCGTACGGGTTCCGGGGTTCGAGCGGGTCGTCCTCGGAGAACGTGCCGTCGAGGACCTCCCCGTACACCTCGTCCGTAGAGACCTGGAGGAACCGGTCGACGTCGTGGGTCCGGGCCGCGTCCAGGAGGGTCTGTGTCCCCTGGACGTTCGTCGAGACGAACGGCTCGGCGCTGTCGATAGACCGGTCGACGTGTGACTCTGCGGCGAAGTTCACCACGGCGTCGACGTCCGCGACGAGTTCGTCGACGAGGCCCCTGTTCCGGATGTCCCCCTCGACGAACCGGTGACGCTCGCCGCCCAGGGTGCCGTCGAGGTTCGACCTCGACCCCGCGTACGTGAGGGCGTCGAGTGTCACCACGTCGTGTGTGGTGTTCTCCAGCGCGTAGTGCACGAAATTGGACCCGATGAATCCCGCCCCACCAGTCACGAGTAGCCGCATACCCCACCGGTTCGGTCCTGCAGGTTTTAAGTCTTGCTCGGCCCCGGGTAGAGTATGCGCCTGCTCGTTCTGGGAGGGAACGGGGTACTCGGAAGCAACGTCGTCAGTGCCGCGATGGCCCGCGGGTGGGAGGTCGTGGCGACCCACCACTCCGACCGTCCGGGGTTCGACGTCCCGAGCCACCAACTGGATATCCGCGACTCGGCGCGCTTCGAGTCGCTTCTGGACCGCGTCGACCCTGCAGCGGTGGTAAACTGTGCCGCCATGACAGACGTCGACGGGTGCGAGAGCGACCCGGACCTGGCACGGGCGATAAACGGGGACGCACCCGGGAAGGTGGCCGGGGCGTGTGCCACTCGCGACAGCGCCTTCTGTCACGTCTCGACGGACTACGTGTTCGACGGGAGCGACCGGGAACTGTACGGCGAGTCCGCGGACCCGAACCCGATCCAGGTCTACGGCGAGTCGAAACTCGCCGGCGACGCCGCCGTCCGGGACACACATCCGTCGCCACTCGTCGTTCGCCCCTCGTTCGTGTACGGCGTCCACCGACCCGACGGCTCCCTCGCCGGGTTCCCGGCGTGGGTCCGCGACCGGCTCCGGGCGGGCGAGACACTCTCGCTTTTTACCGACCAGCACGTCACCCCGAGCCGCGCGGGACAGGTCGCGTCGGTCCTGCTCCGGTTGCTCGCCGACGGGGAACGGGGCACATGCAACGTCGCCTGCCGAACGTGCACGACGCCGTACGACATCGGCGTCGCGCTCCGGGAGCGACTGGGCCGCGAGGAGGCCCCCATCGAGGCGGCCTCACAGGGCGACGTGGACCGGCCCGCCGACCGCCCCCGACACACCTGTCTGGACGTGAGCAAGGTCGAGGACCGGCTCGATACCGCCCAGCCGACGCTCGACGAGGACCTGGACGCGGTCGAATCCGCACTGACCGCGGAGTGATCAGAGTATTCGAGGCGGAGCCCGGCCTCGAGGAGCGTGGGTTCCGACGCTACGTCGGAAGCACGAAACGAGTAGGCCGGAGAGGACGCCGACAACTTTGCCACAGACCACGGGTTGTAGCCGCCCTTTTCCCCGACGTTAATAACCTATCGGGGGCACACCTGACGTATGGAGGTACGGCGAACTGTCCCGGTCAAACTCGCCGTGGACAGCGACGACGCCGCGCTTCTCCGCGAGACAGGTGCTGAGTTAGATCTGGTACTGGTCGCGGTTCTCGAGGAAGTGCTCGCGGTCCTCCGCCGGGAGGTCCTCGAAGCGGAGCACGGTGTCACACCCGAGGCCGGGACACTTCATGACCCGGTCGGACTCGAGTTCGTTCGCTGCGACGACCGTCCCGCAACTCGGACAGGTGTGAGTGATGATGTGCATGGTCAGAGTCTCAGGTGTGAGTTCTCCCCGACGACGAGTCGCCGGCCTTCGGGCAGCAGGCCCTCTGCAGTCCCGACCGTCGCGTTCCGACCGATCAGGCTGTCGACGATCTTCCCGCTCGTGGTGATCTCCGACTCCCCGATGACGACGCTGCTCTCGATGTGTGCGTTCTCGATGGTCGTGTTCGGCCCGACCGAACTGCACGGGCCCAGGTACGTCCCCTCGCCGATGACGGTGTCGCTACCGACCGCGACGGGTCCACGGACGACGGCCCCGTCCTCGATGACGGCGCCGGGAGCGAGGTCCACGGATCCCGTCACCTCGGCCCCCTCTTCGATGGTCCCCTCGACGGCTCCGTCGAGGTTCTCGAGCGCGAGCCGGTTGGCTTCGAGGATGTCTTCGGGCTTCCCTGTGTCTTTCCACCACCCCTCGACGACGTGGGAGTCGACCCGTCGCCCGTCGTCGAGCAACAGCTGGATGGCGTCCGTGATCTCGAGTTCGCCCCGCCACGAGGGGTCGATCCGCTCGATCGCGTCGAAGACCAGCGGCGAGAAGACGTACACCCCGATGAGTGCGAGGTTGCTCGGCGGGTCGTCCGGCTTCTCGACCAGCCGGGTGACGGTGCCGGTGTCGTCGACGTCGGCGACGCCGAACTGCCGCGGGTCATCGACCGCCTGGAGCGCGATGCCGGCGTCGTAGTCGCCGGCCCGGTAGCTCTCGACGAGCTCCCCGATCCCCTGCTGGAGGATGTTGTCCCCGAGGTACATGACGAAATCGTCGTCACCGACGAAATCTTTCGCACAGCCGGCCGCGTGCGCGAGACCGAGCGGGTTGCCCTGGACGATGTACGTGATCTCGACGCCGAATTCCGAGCCGTCCCCGAGAAACTCCTGGATCTCCTCGCGGCCCTTGTTCCCGAGGACGACCCCGATCTCCGTGATACCGGCCTCACGGAGGTCCTCCAGCGCGTACTGGAGGACCGGTTTGTTCGCGACCGGAACCAGCTGTTTCGGCCCCGTATGCGTTATCGGGCGCAACCGCGTCCCGGACCCGCCGGACAGCAGAACACCCTTCATTGGTCACCCGTGTGGCGGTTCTTCCCAGTCGAGCGGGACCTCGTCGGTGTCGTACGGGAGCCGTTCCTCGTCGGGGTCATCGTAATCGTACAGAGCCGTCGGGAAGTTAATTAAGATGGCGGGCTCGTCGCCGACGACCTTGAACCCGTGCCAGCACGCGCCGGGGATCCGGACGGCGCGCTGTTCGTGTTCGCCGATGACGAACGTGTTCACCTCGCCCCTCGTCGGCGACCCCTCGCGGTCGTCGTAGATACCGACCTTGATGCGGCCGTCAGGACAGACGAAGTGGTCGACCTGTCCCTCGGTGTGGCGGTGCCACGCCCGGATGATGCCGGGGTAGCTCATCGAGTAGTAGGACATCGCGGGAGCGGGTTCGTAGAACTCCCAGTCCTCGCGGAAGACCTCGACCAGATGGCCGCGCTCGTCCGCGTTGACCTCCAGTTGCCTGACGTCGACCCCCTCTATCATGCCCTGAGGTATACAGAGCAACTATTTGAAGGTGGGCCATTCACGAAACGACTCCGCGTGGCGGTCCGCCCCGGAAAGCGCGGCCGGAATCCCGGCGAGAACTGTCACAACGTGCCCGGCGGTTCACTCCCTTACTTATTTGTATTTACCGGTCACACCACCGTTACATGCCGCTGGGGGACGACGGACCGGGACGCGGTCGACGTGTGGCTTCCAAACTGGGGGGAGCGGTAGGGATACCGTCGGCGAACTGGGTACAGTTGCTCACCCCGTCCGACGCCGAGAGCTCCGACGCGACCGAGACGCCGACCGCCGAGAGACCGGGTTCGCCGCGAACGGAACGTGAGACCGTGTCACACGAGGGAACGGACCGTTCCCCCGCGCCAGGGGGGACCGCGACCGCGTCGCTCCCAGTCACGAGACGGACAGTCGTCGGGGGGGCGGTCGCGACCCTCCTCGGAGCGATGCCCGCCGTCCTGGCCAACGATTCGGCCGCCGACAGCTACACCGCCGTCACAGACGGTCCCTGGAGCGACCCCGCGACCTGGGAGAGTGGCACCGTCCCCACCGACGGTGCCGACGTCTTCGTCCAGGACGGCGTCACCGTCACCGTCACCCAGCAGACCCGGACTCGCGTCAAACTTCTCGAGGTCGACGGCACCCTCCGGCACGCGACCGACACCGACACCGGACTCCGCGCCGAAACCATCTACACCCGCCAGGGGAGCCGCTACGAGGTCGGCACCGCCGCCGACCCGGTCCAGCCCGAGGCCACCGCCACCGTCGAGTTCATCGACGAGGGCCCCATCGACGAGACCGAGTGGCCCGACCGCAAAAACAAGGGACTCATCGCCCACGGTGCCGTCGAAATCGCCGGCGCCGAGAAGACCCCCTGGACCACCCTCGCCCAACCGCCGGCCGCCGGCGACGACACGCTCGAACTCACCGGCGAACCCACCAACTGGACCACCGGCGACACACTCATCGTCCCCGGCACCGACCCCTACGAGTCGGCCGCCCTCGACCACACCGACGAACGCCGCACCATCGCATCCGTCGACGGCACCACCCTCACCCTCGAATCCTCGCTCGACCACGACCACGCGCCCCCCAGGTCAGACCTCGACAGCTACGTCCTCAACCTCTCGCGCAACGTCGTCTTCGCCTCCGAAACTACCGACGAACACCGCCGGGGCCACATCATGATAATGAGCACCGGCTCTGACGTCCGCTACGTCCGCCTCGACGAACTCGGCCGCACCAACAAGGACGAATACCTCACCAACCCCGTCCGGGGCGAAGACGCCCTCCCCGAACAGGACGACCCCAACCCCTCCGCCCGCTACCCGTTCCACTACCACAAAACCGGTATCGGGGTCGAACCCCACTACGCCGAGGGGCTCGTCGTCGACGGCAGTCCCGGCTGGGGCGTCGTCAACCACCACGCCCACGCCCACGTCACCGACTCGGTCACCTACGACGTCCTCGGCGCGGGCTTCGTCGCCGAAGGGGGCAACGAACGCGGCTCGTTCAAACGCAACTTCGCCCTCCGCTCCGAGGGCAGCGGCGAGGCTATGGATGTTCGTGCGGCCGGCGCACACGGTGGGGACCCGCCGATAGACGACTTCGGCCACGCAGGCCACGGCTTCTGGCTGCAGAGTCCCCTGGTCGAGGTCGTCGACAACGTCGCCGCCGGCCACCGGCTCCAGGCGTTCGTCTGGTGGCTTCGACCGCTCCTTGACGGCCACCTCGCCGAGGGAACGTCGATAGTCGACAGCCGGGTGACGTTCCATTCCAATCTCCCGTGGGAGTACTGTAACACTGACAGGCCGCTGTTCGACGCGATCGAACAGGACAGGTTCGCGAACGGGAGGAACAACGGCGAGATGCGGGACACGGAGAAGATCCCGTCGACGTTCGCCGAAGTCGGGGCGATCCGGGGCAACGAGGCCTTCGCGTCCGCCGGCGGCGCGGACTTCTCGCGCCACAACTTCAAGTGGAAACACGAACGCTTCAGCGATTTCAGCGCCATCGAGGAGATCACGGTCCACAGTATCGGACCGTTCATCGACGAGGACGGTGACGTCCACGAACCGGACCTGCCGAAAAACCGGGCGGCTGGGCATCAAGGACGCGGCGGAAACGTCGGCGTGTCGTTCCGGTACGCGTCGAACGTCTCCCTCAGGCGTTCGGAGATACTCGGGAGCGGCCGGGACCAGTCGGTCGGCGTCCCGTTCCACGACTACCTGTGGACGATGACGGTCGAAGACTCGACCGTCGAGAACTGGGACTGGGGGGTCGACACGGGTGAGCACCGGCTCACGTGGATTCGCAACAACACGTTCTGTAACAACACGTACGACGTGAACTGGAGTTTCGACAACGTCGGTCCTGCCATTCTGGAGGGCAACGACCTGGACACCGCCCGCCACAAATTCCAGCGCCTCGACCAGAAGGCTTCCGAAGTCTTCGAGTTCGACCGGTACAGAGGCATGCGAATCGGCACCAGGAGTGCCCACGTCGAAGCGTCGGACCCGTCGTACGTTCCGTTCCCCGACGAGGATTCGCTGTCGAATGTCAACAACCTCGACGACGTGTTCCCGAACTCGGAAGCCACCGTCGGTATGACCAACGCCGAGCTCGTAGACGAGTACGGTGTCGCTATCAGCGGCAGGCTGTTGCCCGACGATGCAGTCGGTGAGTCCTCCGTCGAGGGCAGTTTGCTCGACCCGGCCGAGCCACGCGACCCGCCCACGTCGGTCTATCTCGATTCGACCGACGTGCACTCTCTCGGGGCGTTCGAGGTGGTCAGCGAGTCGGACGTGGCGGGCGGCGAGTGTCTCCGGTGTACCGGCAGTTCCACGCCGAAGGCCGACCCGGCGTCGATCTCCTTCGAGTGTGCGGCCGGAACGTACACGGTCCACGGCCGTATCCGGCCGGACACCTGGAACGGCGACAGCGTCTACTACCGGATAGACGGGGGAACGTGGCGGGAAGCGGAGAAGATAAAGAGCCCTGTCGGGTTCGAGTGGCACGACGCGTCACCGAACGGCGGCGACCCCTACGAGTGGGACCTCTCGGAAGGGACGCATACCCTCGAGTTCGCGTGCGGGAACGACGGCGTTCTCGTCGACGAGGTCTGTCTCACCTCGGACGGGAACGTGCTCGGCGCCTACGGGCTGTCACAGAAGGTCGACGGCTCCGTGGAACCCGAGCCCACCACCCAGGAGCCGTACACGGACCACGACCCCGCCCAGGTCGAGGCCGAGGACTTCGACACCGACGTCGACATCCAGCAAACCGAAGACTCAAGCGGGGAGTACAACGTCGGCTGGACCAGCGAGGGCGAGTGGTGAGAGTACACCGTCGGCGTCCCCTCGGACGGCGACTACGACCTCGGCGCCCGCCTCGCCGGTAAAAACGACACCTCCATAGGCGTCGCCGTCGACGGCTCCCGGGTGGCGACCGTGGACGTCCCCGACACCGGCGGCTGGCAGGACTGGACCACCGTCGAGGCCGGCACGGTCACGCTCAGTGCCGGCACCCACACCGTCCGCCTGACCGCCGACGGCGGCGACTTCAATTTCAACTGGTTCAGCCTCGGATCCAGTTCCGCCGACAGCGGAGTCGAGTCGGTCCGAACGCTCTCGACGACAACGGGAGGATAGACGACACCGAGACCCTATCGGCTGTCGAACACTGTCGGGAGGACGAACCGGTGGCCGGAACGGGCGGCGAGACGACCGGCGACCTGGAGATGCTGTAACTGATAGAGATGTGGCGAAACGGGACGTCTATCGACGACGCGTAACGGAGTCGCGGTTACCCTTCCGAGAGCGTGCGCCACGCCTCGTCGAGTTTGTTCGTGACCTCGGAGCGTTCCTCGACGGAGACGGTCAGCGACTCCTCGAAGTCGATGTGGACCGTCTCGACGTTGCGCCTGTACACCTTGATCCGGCGGCGGTCGTCCGAGAGGATGTTGTCGTGGAGCTCCAGGAGGTCGTGCTCCGTGAGTTCGTCGATCCGCCGGTAACAGGTCGCGATCGGGATCCCCAGTTCGTCGCTCAGCTCCTGGGCCGACCGGGGCTCGTCGGTCGCGTCCAGTATCTCGGCGCTGTATTTGTTCCCCAGTGTCTGGAGTATGTCCACTGAAGCCATTCGTTATCAAAACGTATATTCACGGTGGTATAAAACTATCGGCCGTTGCCGTCGTTCCCGCGGCGACCGTCCGTTCGAGCGGCCGGTCGGCGGCGTTTTCCGGCCGTTCGGTGGATCTGAAACTCGTTTTCCGAGATAATAATAGGTCGAAACGAGTGAGAATCGGGGTCAGATCGGCGATTCGTCCTCGTTCATCAGCGAGAAGGCGCTGGCGTTCTGGTGGACGCGGATCCCGCTCTCGCCGATCTCCATGGGGAAGATGTCGGTCTCGATGTTCTGTTTGCGCATCTTGGCGACCCAGACGTACCGGCTGACTCCCGACTCGGTCGGCGTCTGTATCAGGTAGATATTCCCGTCGGTCAGGTAGTTCTCCAGGCCGATCTCCGTCTCGGGGAAGACCGCCCCCTGTTCGTTGGTCATCAGCGTCGTCAGTTCGTTCTTCCGGAGGATGTCCGTGAACTTGAGCAGGTAGGTCCGCTTTTCGGTCTCGTCCTCGAAGAACAGTTCGAACATCGCCAGGGAGTCGAGCACGAGCCGGTCGTAGCCGGCGCCCTCAATGTCGCTGAGCAGCAGGTCCAGCGACGAGGAGAAGTCGTTCTCCCGGAGCAGTTGCTGCTTGTCGTAGATCTTGATGTCGCCGCTCTCGACGTGGTCGCCCCAGTTCTCGAAGCCGAGCGACTCGGCGGCCTCCTGGAGGTCGCGCGCGTCCTCCTCGAAGGTGAGGTAGATACCCTTCTCGTCGTAGAGTTCGACCCCGTTGTAGATGAACTGCAGACAGAGGATGCTCTTGCCTGCCCCAGGGTTGCCACTCACGAGCGTGGTCGAATTCGTGACGATACCCCCGTTCAGGATCTCGTCCAGGCCGTCGATACCGGTTTCGGTTGTTTCGATCATGGTTTCCTCGTGACCCCGCGTTCCCGAGATGAAGAAAGGTGGGGTGGCTGTGTTAAAAAGTCTTGTTGCTGATACTGCCGCATGCCGGCGACAGAGTGGGGACGCGACCCCTCCGTGTCGGCGGACCGTCGCTGATAGCAGGAGGGACACGGTCCGCTTGCGTCGAAGGACCCGGTCGCCGGAGGTCAGTCGGCGTGGACCGCTTCGGGGTCGACCCAGATGACGAAGTCGTCGTCGCGCTTGACGACGCCGTTGATCGACTCCTCGTCCCGGCTGGGGGCCTCGTCGACGGTCTCCGGGTCGACAGAGACGACCTGGAACACCTCGTCGACCAGCCAGCCGACCGCGCCCTGGTCCCGGACGACGGCGGGGTCGTAGACGATGATGCGGCGCTTCTCCCCGCTGTCGGTGATGCCGAACACGACCGTCGGGTCGACGATAGAGGTGGTCCGACCGCGCAGGTCCATCACGCCCTCGATGTGTGGCGGGGCGTTGGGCACCGTCGTCAGTTCGCCGACGTCGACGATCTCGGTCACGTAGTCGATACTCACGCAGTAGGTCTCCTCGCCCAGCGCGAACTCGAGTACCTGTCCGGTGGTGTCGGCCCGTCCCGCCGTACTCGAAGCCATCGTGGCTACGCTCTCTGTGACGCGGCCTTAAGCGTGTCTTCCGGGCTATCAACTTTGATTACGCGAGCGGAGTCTTTATTGGGGCTGTACCGCGATAGACCGGTAGACGGTCCGGTGGTCTCGGCCCGGGCGGGTGGGTTCCCGGGCGCGGCCGGACCCGGACGGGAACAGATTATGGCAGCCGACTCGTCGCCACGCGCGGTCGTCGCGGACGACTCACACTTCATGCGGAGTGTCATCTCGGACATCCTCAAGGAGGGCGGTATCGAGGTCGTCGACCGGGCGAAAAACGGCCGCGAGGCGGTCGCGACCGTCGCCGGCGCCGAGCCCGACGTCGTCACGATGGACGTCGAGATGCCGGGCATGGACGGGATCGAGGCCACCGAGCGGATCATGGCCGAGCACCCGACGCCGATACTGATGTTGAGCGCCTACACCGAGGAGAACGCCGAGGTGACCTTCGAGGCCCTCGAGAAAGGCGCGGTCGATTTCTTCAGGAAGCCCGGCGGCGAGGTGTCGATGGAGATGTCACAGCTCGAAGACCAGCTCGTCGAGCTGGTCGAGTCGGTCGCCGCGGTCGACCCGACCGACTCGGCGGTCTCGACGGCGGCGGTTGCGGGCACCGACGCGACGGCGACCCCGGAGCCGGCGACGACCGCCGGGACGACGACCTACGTGGACAACCCGACGCTCGTGGTCGGCTCCTCGACCGGCGGGCCGACCGTCGTCGAGCAGTTGCTCTCGGACATACCGCTGGCGGCGGACCTGCGGATACTCGTCGTCCAGCACATGCCCGACGGCTTCACCGACCGGTTCGCCGAGCGCCTCGACGGCCGCAGCGACTACGACGTCCGCGAGGCAACGGACGGCGCGCGCATCGGCGGCGGCGAGGCGCTGATCGCCGCCGGCGACTACCACATGGCGGTCCGCAGCTACCGGAACGGCCGGGTGGGCGTCGCGCTGACCCGAGACCCGCCGGTCAACAACGTCCGCCCGTCGGTGGACGTGACCATGCGGACGGCGGCCGAGACGGTGACGGACCCGCTGGTCGGCGTGATCCTGACCGGCATGGGTGAGGACGGGGCCGCGGGGATCCGGGCGGTCGCGGAGGCCGGCGGCCACACGATCGCCCAGGACGAGGCCACGTCGGCCGTCTTCGGGATGCCCAAGCGGGCGATCGAGACGGGCTGTGTCGACGGCGTCGCGCCCGTCGACGACGTGGCACCGGCGGTACTCGACGTACTCGAGGTGACCTGACAGTGGACGACCAGTATCTCGACGCCTTCATCCGCGAGAGCGAGGAGGCGATCACGGAGTTGAACAACTCGTTGCTCGACCTGGAGTCGGACCCGAGCGACCGTGACGCGATGGACGACATCTTCCGGACCGCCCACACGCTCAAGGGCAACTTCGGCGCGATGGGCTTCGAGGACGCCAGCGACCTCGCCCACGCCGTCGAGGACCTGCTCGACGCCATGCGCCAGGGCGAGATGGAGGTCACGCCCGAGCGGATGGACCGCATCTTCACCGTCGTCGACATGATCGAGGCCATCGTCAACGAGATCGACGAGGACAGCGAGTCGACGACCGACACGAGCGAGGTCGTCGCCGGCCTCCGGGCCGTCCTCGAGGGCGAGTCGACCGGCGAGGACGCCACGGAGGACGCCGACGGGACCGCGGCCGGGAGCGCGGAGGCGGTCGGCGTCGACCCCGGCGACGTCGACGCGGGCGTCCTCGAAGCGACCGTCTCGGTCGGCGACAGCGACATGCCCGGCGTCGACGCGATGCTCGCCGTCGAGGCCATCGAGGAGTCGTTCGACCTGCTGGCGACGGCGCCCGACCGCGACGACATCGAGGACGGGGCGTTCGAGTCGGCGTTCGCGCTGGGTCTCGACGGCGACGACCCCGACGCGGCCGCCGAGACGCTCGCCGAGGCCGCCGAGGTCGACGACGTCTCGGTCGCGGACGTGACCGACACCGTCCTGGGGCCGACGGGACCGGGCGACGGCCCCGCGGTGAGCGCGACCGGCGACCTCGCCGACGACGACGCCGACACCACGGTCGACGAGATCAAGTCCGTCCGGGTCGACGTCGACCAGCTCGACGACCTCCACGGGCTCGTCGAGCAACTGGTCACCAGCCGGATCAAGCTCCGGCGGGCCGTCGAACACGAGGACCTGGACGGGGCCTCGGAGAACCTCAACGAACTCGGCAAGGTCACGGCCAACCTCCAGAACACCGTGATGGACATGCGGCTCATCCCGCTGAAGAAAGTCGTCGGGAAGTTCCCCCGGATGGTCCGTGACCTGGCGCGCGAACTCGACAAGGACGTCGAGTTCACCATCGAGGGCGAGGACATCGAACTCGACCGGACGATCCTCACCGAGATCTCGGACCCGCTGATGCACATCATCCGCAACTCGCTGGACCACGGGATCGAACCGCCCGAGGAGCGCGAACGGGCGGGCAAGCCCCGGACCGGCCACGTCGAGTTGCGCGCCTCGCGGGAACGGGACCACGTCATCATCGCCGTCGAGGACGACGGCGCCGGGCTAGACGTCGAGGAGATCCGCAGGCAGGCGCTCGAACAGAGCGTGCGCTCGTCGGACGAACTGGAGACGATGGACGAGTCGGCGGTCTACGACCTGGTCTTTCACCCCGGCTTCTCGACCGCCGACGAGGTCACCGACACCAGCGGCCGCGGCGTCGGGATGGACGTCGTCCACGACACGGTCACGCAACTGGATGGCTCGGTCAACGTCGAGTCCACGCCCGGCGAGGGGACGACCGTCTCGCTCCGACTGCCGGTGACCATGGCCATCGTCAAGGTTCTGTTCGTCGAAGTCGGCGACGAGGAGTACGGCATTCCCCTCAAGAACGTCGACGAGATCACCCGCACCGACGAGGTCAAACAGATAAACGGCACCCCCGTCATCAAACACAACGACGACATCTACCCGGTCATCGACCTGGCAGAGACGTTCGACGTCCCGGGGGCCGGCGGCGACGACGCCGAGGTCGTCGCCGACGGCGGCGAGGACGGCGGTATGCTGGTCCGGATCCGCGAGTCCGAACGCCGGGTCGCGCTCCACTGCGACGAGGTCGACAGCCAGGAGGAGGTCGTCGTCAAACCCCTCGAGGGCATCCTCAGCGGCACCCCCGGCCTCTCCGGAACGGCCGTTCTCGGCGACGGCAACATCGTCCACATCCTCGACGTGGTGACCTTGTAGATGCGCCCCGCGAAACGGGGACACGTGAACGCGCCGCTCTCGACGCACTTGCCCCCGGCACCGGCGGCCGTCACCGCGAGTGATCCCCCATGAACAAGGGTTCCGAGCGTGGGTTCCACGACCTGCTGGCGTACATCGAGGCCGAACTGGCGTTCGAGTCGGGCTTTTACAACGACGCCTACCTCGACCGGCGGATCAACGCGCGGATGCGCCGGACCGGCCACGACGACTACCGGAGCTACAAGCGACACCTCGAGGGCAACGAGGAGGAACAGGGTGCGTTGCTGGACTCGCTTTCGATCAACGTCACGGGCTTTTTCCGGAACCCGGAGGCCTGGGAGTCGCTGCGCGGGGTGTTGCGTGACCTCGTCTCGGACAGGCGGCGGGTCCGGGTCTGGAGTGCCCCCTGTTCGGACGGGCGCGAACCCTACTCGGTGGCGATGCTCGCGCTCGACGACGACGAGGTCGACGCGAGGCGCCTCGAGGTCCACGCGGCGGACATCAACGAGGACGTGCTCGACCGGGCCAGGCGCGGGCGCTACGAGACCTCGAAGACGACCGACATCGCGGAGGAACTCGAACCGCTCTCGGCCTACGAGCCCTACGTCGACCGACGCGAGGAGGTCTTCGAAGTCAACGACCGGGTCAAGGACCTCGTCACCTTCGAGCGCCGCGACCTCATCCGTGGGTCCGAGAAGCGCGACTTCGACCTGGTGCTGTGTCGGAACCTCCTCATCTACATCGATTCGGACTACAAGGTCCCCATCTTCGAGACGATCACCGGGTCGCTCACCGGGGACGGCTACCTGATGATCGGGATGACCGAGACGCTCCCGACGGAGTTCCGCGACCGGTACGACCCGGTCGAGAAGAAACACCGCATCTACCGTCGCACGTAATGTCACTGTACGAACTCGAACGGGAAAAGCGGGCCAAGGACCCGATCAGCCACCTGCGGCGGAGCACCAGCGTCGAGACCCACGTCTCCGGGCCCGCCCGCCGGGTGACGATCCTCGAACCGCTCGTCAACCAGGGCCAGACCCAGGACGCCGAGGACCTGGACGTCACCGACCGCGAGCGACAGGTGCTGGTGGCGCTGTACTCCGGCGTCTCGCCGTTCGAGGTCCCGGACTTCGTCGGCATGGACGTCGAGGCCGTCGAGGAAACCTTCGACAGCCTCGCCGAGAAAGGTGTCCTGACCGAAAAGCGAGTCCGCCGCGAGGTCATCGCCGACCAGTGGCCGGCCGCACGACGGACCGCTCGGGTTCCCGCGTTCCGCGACGGACCGTCGCGTTCCCGCGTTGCTCCACGGACCGCCCGCTGTAGCGGCGTTCCGCGACGAACCGCTCGCTAGAGTGGCGTTCCACCCCGTTCGCCGTCGCCCTGGCTCGCCTCGCTCAGCAGGTCCGCGACCGGCGGCCGGTAATCGTAGCCCGGCACGACCCCCTCGACGTAGGTCCCCTCGACGTACTCGACAAAGGTCTTGGCGACGTCGAGGCCGGTCCCCGCGTCCCCGAGCGCGAACTCGTAGACGACGGTGACGGTCCCGTCGGCCGCCGTCACGGAGAACGCCGTGAGGTCGACCTGGACGCGGGTGGCCACCGGCGCGTCTTCGAGTCGCCGCTCCAGCGTGTCGAGCCAGCCGTCCCGGACCGCCGACCCGACCTCCCCCTCGACTGCGGCGTCGAGCGTCGGCGCCCGCACCGTCACGGTAAAGGCCGTCTTCCACTCCGGGTCGCCCTCTGTGGCGGTCACCCGCGCGTCGAACTGCGTGGTCTCGACGCGGTAGCCGCCGTTGCTGGGAGTGAACGCCTCGCGCCCGGCCGCCGCCGTCCGTACCGCCTCCGGGATGTCCTGGTCGCTCCCGGGTCGCTCCGTGGTCATTGTCCGCGAGTCGGGTCCCCGCCCGCAAAAGACCGTCGCCTCCGCTTGGCTGGGACCGAGGGACCCGCCTCCCCGCGCCCGACGGGGCGGGCCGTGACTGACAGGGTTCGGATTTCTCCGTCTCGTTTCCTTCCTCGCTCGTCAGAAGCTGCGAGGGATGGGATCCGAACCACGGTCGGACGTGCTCGCGTCGCTGCGCACGCCCTCCCTGCTTCGAATCCATCCAGTAATTCACACGGCCCTCCTGTTCGCTCGGGCCGGTTCATGCGAGGGATGGGATTCGAACCCACGGATCCCTGCGGAAGCGGGTCTTAAGCCCGCCGCCTTTGGCCAGGCTCGGCCACCCTCGCACGTCCGCCCCTCCGTCGCCGTCCCGAATGTCGTTTTCGGTCCTGGCGCGGACCCCGCACCGGGGAACCGCCGGCCCGTGACCGTCCGTCCTCACCGGGTTCCGGGTGCCTGCGGGCCGCGTGCTACCCGGGCCGTCGCGCGAACCGGCTCTCCGTGCACGGATATTTAAGGACCTCCTTCGTATTCGGAGCGTCTGGCAATAGATAATACGTATATTATCTCGTCCCAAGAAATCCTAGTATTGGGAAGGTGATACACATGAATTAGGCATTAACTTTCATGATCGAACAAAGGTTATATATAGGTCTGGGCGGTGGTGGGGAGTATGCCGACAGAAGACCGTGCCTGGATGGAAAGTTCCGACGAGGCCCCCCGATATATCCGTAGGCGGCAGTGGTTGAAGGCGCTGGGTGTGGCGGGTATCGCAGGGTTCGCAGGGTGCCAGGGTGACGGCGACGGCGGAACCGAGACGGCGGCCGACACGCCGACGGACACGCCGACGGAGTCCGGGACGGACACCGGAACCGACACACAGGACTTCGGAGAGACGGCGACCGAATCGACGCCCGTCAACCAGCTCCCGGAGCCCAGCGGGACTTACGATACAGTCACATCGGCGGCGTACACGACACTGAACCCGCTGTACAACACGGAGGCCGGCGCCGGGGACGCGATCGGATTCGCCCTCGACGGCGGGTACACCTTCGACGACCAGCAGGAGTACTTCCCGCTGCTGTACGACATGTCGACCGACAACGGTCAGGTGTGGGTGTTCGAGGTACGCGAGGGACTGGAGTTCAGCGACCCGTACGGCGAGGTCACAGCCGAGTCGTTCACCTACCAGATCCAGGAACTCCACCAGACCGACTGGGCCGGCACCGCCGACTCGGCCAGCTGGGGCTCGGGCGTCAACGTCGAACAGACGGGGACCTACGAGTTCCAGGCGGAACTCCCGAGCACTAACATCCTCTACCCGGAGTCGTTCGACCCGCTGCTGTACCCGGTCCCGAAGGACCTGGTCCAGCCGTACGTCGAGGAACAGGACGCCGAGGGGCTCCGGCAGGACGAGGAACTGCTCGAACTGCAGTTCACCGGCAACCTCGGGGCGTTCGTCCTCGACGAGTGGAACCGCGGGTCGGGGACGACCTACACCCGCAACGACGACTACTACATCCAGAACATCGACGAGGGACCCGACCTCTTCGAGGGGGCGCCGTACTTCGAGGGCGCCTCGACGAGCGTCGTCCAGGAGCAGTCCTCGCGGCTCGGTGCGCTGGAGACCGGCGAGGCCGACGTCGCGTCGATCCCGCCGACGCGGTTCCAGGAGTTCGACGAGAAAGAGAGCGTCAACGTCCTGCAGATCCCCCAGCCGTACAACGAGATCATCTCGGTGAACATGCGGGACAACGGCTGGAACGCCGGGCCGGGGAACCTGTTCCGGCACATCCCCTTCCGGCAGGCGATGGCCGCCGCGATCAACAAGCAGAACCTCATCGACGGCGTCTTCCAGGGGCTGGCCGCACCCCACTACACGTGGCAACCGCGGTGGTCGCGGTTCTACCCCGAGGGCGCCGACCTCTCGACGTTCGGCTCGGGCGACCAGTACGGTAGCGACTACGCCCGCGGGCTGGCCGAGGACGCCTTCGAGATGTCCGAGCACGACTACGCCTTCGACGGCGACACGATGGTCAACCCCGACGGCGACCAGGTGGCGCTGACGCTCTACCACAGCGCCGGCCAGGAGACCGAGCGCCTCGAATCCGAGTTCGCCGCGCAGGAACTCAACAACAACCTCGGGATGAACGTCCAGGTCGAGGCCATCGACGGGACGCGGTTCGACAACGAATACTGGTCGAACAACCCCGTCGAACCGGGCACGACCGCGACGGTCAACGGCGAGGAGTACACCTGGAACGCCCCGAGCCCGAACAACGGCGGGCCGCGGTCGGCCACCTCGAACCAGGCGTGGGACATGTCGATGGTCTTCGGGCTGAACACGTTCCCGCGGAACCCGCTGACCAACCAGTTCTTCTTCGACGGGCCGAACAGCTTCTACAATCCGGTCGGCTACTACCCGGAGTTCAACGCCCCGGAGCTGTTCCAGCAGGCCCGCGAGGCCACGTCCGTCGAAGAGGTCGAGCGGGCGTTCGCGGAGATCTTCGTGAACGTCGCCAGAGAACAGCCCTACATCATGCTGGCGTTCCCCGACGGCCTGACGGGATACAACCCCGACCTGGTCGGCCCGATCGAGAACTTCTCGAACGGCTGGAACTTCCCGGCGTGGCGGTTCGAGGAAGGGTAAGCGGTCCGTGGCGGCGCGAGCGGGGTCCCCGACCCCGCCGATAGCCGCTGCCCGGGACACGTGGTGACCGGACGATCAGTATAATACCGTGGACCCCGGAGGGTCCACCTACCAGACTATGGGACTCGGACGATATATCACAGCACGCGTCGCGTGGGCGGCCGCAGTAGCGTTCATCATCGTCTCGCTCACCTTCCTGCTGCTGGCGCTGTCCCCTAACCCGCAGGTCCAGCAGGCGGCGACGCAGGCGGCGCTCCAAGGGGACAACCCCCAGGAGGCGAGAGAACAGGCGAGGCAGTTACGCGGGCTCGACAAACCGATACACGTCCGGTACATCGACTACGTCGTCGGTATCTTCACCCTCAACTGGGGGTGGTCGACGATGCGTAGCCAGCCGGTCACGGAGGCGATCCTCTCGTCGCTGTACTACACGGCCCAGTACTCGATACCCTGGACAATACTGACGGTGACGATCGGCCCGATAGTCGGGCTGTACTCCTCGGCCAACAAGTACAGCTGGCGCGACCACGCCGCGACGGGGTTTGCCTTCTTCGGTTTCTCTATCCCGAACTTCTTTTTCGGGATCATCCTCCTGCTGGTGTTCGGCATCTGGCTGGAGTGGGTGCCGGTGATCTACAACACCAACGTGGCGGTGTTCAGCCTCGAGAACGCGAGGCAGCTGATACTCCCGGTGTTCGTCCTCGTGACGGGCTCGATCGGCGGGATCATGCGTGTCTCGCGCAACGAGTCCTCGGAGTACATGAACGCGGACTTCGTGAAGACGGCCAGGGCGAAGGGTGTCTCGCCGCTGCGAGCGTACGCGTTGCACATCCTGCGGCCGACGATGGTCCCGCTGTCGACGACGATGGTGGGCCAGTTGCTGTTGCTGTTCGCCGGGTCGTCGCTGCTCGTCGAGGTCGTGTTCTCCATCCCGGGACTGGGCCGGGTGCTGTTCGAGTCGGTGATCGCGCAGGATACCAGTCTCGTGTTGGGGACGACGCTGGTGTTCGTGTTCGTCGGCGTCATCGGGAACCTCCTCCAGGACATCACCTACACCGTGCTGGACCCGCGGATCGGATACGAGGATAGATAACTATGGCAACGCAACGACCGGACCGGTTCGACCAGGTCGACTGGGACGAGGTCACCGAGTCGAGCGGGTTCTCCCTGACGGTGAACGCGAAGGGGCTGTTGGCGACGACCATCCCGCTGGTCGGGCTGGCGGTGTACGACTGGCAGGTACTGGACAAGCGGACGCCGACGTTCGACGCCCTCGGCTGGGACTTCGACGTCCCGGGGCTCGACTACCTGTTCGCGTTCACGATCCTGTTGTTCGTCTTCTACGTCGCGTTGCCGCTCTACCAGAACCCGCGGATGACGCGGTACTACTGGAAGGAGTTCAAGCGCAACCGGCCGGCGGTCGTGAGTCTGGGCTGGATCGCGTTCGTGTTCGTGGTCGGCCTTATCGGGCCGCTGTTCGTGGCGGCCCCCGAACAGAGCGTCCTCCACAGCTACCAGCCGCCGATGTATCTCTCAGTCGACACGGCCAATGCCGGGACCTGCCTCGGCGAGACCGCCAACGGCAGGTGTTTCGGTACCTGGCAGTACCCGCTCGGGACGACCCGCGCCGGAAAGGGCGTGTTCGCCGGCATCGTCCACGGGATGACCATCAGCATGAAGATCGGCTTCATCGCGACGTTCATCGCCGTGTTGTTCGGCACGACCTTCGGGACCGTCAGCGCCTACGCCGGCGGCTGGGTCGACGAGATCCTGATGCGGTACGTCGACATCCAGGCGTCGTTCCCGACGCTCGTGTTCTACCTGCTCATCATCTACACGTTCGGCGGCGGGCTGTGGCTGTTGATCCTCCTGCTGGGTATCTTCTCCTGGGAGGGGATGGCACGGTACGTCCGCAGCAAGGCCCTGTCGGTCACCGAGGAGGAGTACATCAAGGCCGTGAAGGTGAGCGGCGCGAGTTCGTTCCGCGTGGTCCGGCGTCACATGGTCCCCAACACCGCGAGCAGCATCATCACCGACACGACGCTGCTCATCCCCGGGTTCCTCCTGGCGGAGGCCCAGCTGTCGTTCCTGGGGCTCGGTGACCCGACGGTCGCCTCGTGGGGCCAGCTGATCGCCGCCGGGCGCGACGCGCTGGCGTTCGCACCGTGGATCGTCCTCGCGCCCGGGCTCATGCTCTTTCTGACGATCCTGGCGTTCAACTTCGTCGGGGACGCGCTGCTGGACGCGCTGAACCCCGAAGCGGCGGCGGAGGCCGAACGATGAGCGGGCGTCCGCTCCTCGAAGTCGAGAACCTCCGGACGACATTCAGGACCGACGCGGGCGAACTCGTTGCCGTCGACGGCGTCGGCTTCACGGTCGAGAAAGGCGAGACCGTCTGTATCGTCGGCGAGTCCGGCTCGGGCAAGACGGTCGCGACCGAGTCGGTCACCCGGCTGGTCGACACCCCGCCCGGGACCATCAAGGGGACGGCCCGCCTCAACGGCCGGGACCTGCTGTCGATGAGCGACGACGAACTCCGCTCGGTCCGGGGGAACAACATCGCCCACATCTTCCAGAACCCCCAGGAGGCGATGAACCACTGTTTCTCGGTCGGCTGGCAGATCGTCGAGGCGCTCCAGGCCCACCAGGACGTCCCCGACGACGAGGCCCGGGCCCGCGCGGTGGAGTTGCTCGACAGGGTCGGCATCGCCAACGCGAGCGCCCGCTTCGACGACTACCCCCACGAGTTCTCCGGCGGCCAGAAACAGCGCGTGATGATCGCGATGGCGCTGGTGGGCAACCCCGACCTGCTGATCGCCGACGAACCGACCACGGCCCTGGACGTGACGGTCCAGGCCCAGATCCTCCGCCTGCTCGACGACCTCCAGGAGGAGTACGGCATGGGCATCCTGCTGGTCACCCACGACCTGGGCGTCGTCGCCGAGGTCGCCGACCGGATCGTCGTGATGTACGCGGGCAAGGTGATGGAGCGGGGCGGCGTCTTCGACATCTTCGAGCGGCCGGCCCACCCGTACACGCAGGCGCTGATGCGGTGTCTCCCGAACAAGGGCGAGGAGACGGACGGCATCCCCGGGCGGTTGCCGGACCCGACGGACCTGCCGGATGGCTGTCGGTTCGCACCCCGGTGTGAACACGCGGTCGGCGAGTGTGAGATCGGCGACCAGCCCGAGATGGTCGAGTTGACCCGCGACCACGAGGTATCGTGTGTCTACTACCAGCAGGGGTACGACAGCGCCGTCGTCAGGGACGAGAGCCTGGAAGCGGAGGGCTCGGCCGGCGACGCGGGGGTCAGCGATGACTGAACAGCCGCTCCTGTCGGTGCGGACCCTCAAGAAACACTACCCGATACGACAGGGGATCCTCTCGCGCCAGGTCGGGGCCGCGAAGGCCGTCGACGGGATCAGCTTCGACATCTACCGCGGGGAGACGGTCGGCCTCGTCGGCGAATCGGGCTGTGGGAAGTCGACGGCCGCCACGTCGATAGTCCGTCTCGAAGACCCCACGGACGGCGAGGTGGTCTTCAACGGCGGCGGCCGCGAGGACAAGGAGCGAAACAGCGACGGGACCCACCCCAACGACGTCACGAAATTCGACAAGCAGGAACTGAAAGCGTTCCGCCGGGACGTCCAGATGGTGTTCCAGGACCCCTCGTCGAGTTTCGACCCGCGGATGAGCGTCGGGAGTTCCGTCGCGGAGATGCTGCTCGTCCACGGCATGACCGACAAACACCGCCGGCGGGCGATCGTCGAGGACCTGCTCGAACGGGTGGGCCTCTCGGCCGAGGACTACGACCGCTACCCCCACGAGTTCTCCGGCGGCCAGAAACAGCGGATCGCCCTGGCGCGGGCGCTCGTGCTCAACCCCGAACTCCTCGTCGCCGACGAACCGGTCTCGGCGCTGGACGTCTCCGTCCAGGCGGAGATCCTCTCGCTCATCAGTGACCTCCAGGCGGAGTTCGGCCTCTCGTTGCTGCTTATCAGCCACGACATGTCGGTCATACGGAAGGTGTGTGACCGCGTCGCGGTCATGTACCTCGGGGAGATAGTCGAGATCGGCGACACCGAGGCGGTGTTCACGAACCCCCAGCACCCCTACACGGAGGCGTTGCTGTCGTCGATCCCGACGCCGGACCCGCGGACCCGCGCCGAGGGGATCGAACTGACGGGGACCGTCCCGGACCCGGTGAACCCGCCCTCGGGCTGTCGGTTCCACACGCGCTGTCACAGGGTCGTTCAGCCCGAGGGGCTGGACGTAGAGCAGTCGGTCTGGCGGGGGCTGATCGACCTCCGGTACCGGGTCAAGGGCGGGCAGATCGACGTCGAGACGCTCCGGGAGAACGCCCTGGCCGCCGAAAGCGGGGACGGCGACGGGGTTTCCGACGAGGCGGTCACCGCCGAGATCAGGACGGAGTTCGACCTCCCGGACCGGCTGTCGGACCCCGAGGCCGACCGGGCGCTGTCGGAGGCGCTGGACAAACTCGTCGACGGCGACATCGAGGACGCCGCCGAACTGCTCGATTCGACGTTCTCGACGCCATGCGAGGAGACGACACCGGACTACACCGACCACGGCGACGGCCACCAGTCGGCGTGCATCCGCCACAGCGACGAGATCGCGTCCGCCGAACTCGCCGCCGACGACGACTGATACTGTCGGACACAAGTGATGCCACCGCTCCGATGACTGTTTCCGGGTCTTCGAGATGCATGTCCCCGAACGTTGACGAGCATATTCACGTACTTGTGTTCGATAGTATGACTCCCCACGGCCTCCCGTCGGGAGCTCTCTCGTCGCGTTCCCCGACGCGGTTTTCGACGTTCGGGGTCCCCCGTCGGGGGTTCGGCCGCCGGGCGGTCCCCGGCGCGGCCTCCGCTGTCGGGCGTCCCACCGTCGGGGAGACGGCTGTCGGGGTCCGCTCGCCGGATCGCCCGCGAAACGCTTTAGCCCCTCGTGGTCGTGGTCTCGGCAATGCGGCGGACTCGCGGGGCGGGCGGTCGTGACGGGCGCTCGTCCGACGGGGACGACGAGGTCACGCCCCGGACCTTCGGCTCGGTCGACGCCGGGGCGGTGACCCGCAGGCTCGTCCCGCAGCGGGTGCGCCAGTGGGCCATCTCGGTCGACGTCTCGACGCCGAGAGCGAAGTATCCGGCCGACGAGGCGGTCCCCTTTACCGTCACGATGAAGAACGTGCTGCCGTTCCCGGTGTCGCTGGAGGTCAGGTCACGGCGGTTCTGGACCTGGAGCGTGGACGGCCTGACCGACGCCTCGCACGTCCCGGCCCGGGACCCGGCCGGGGGGACCGTCGGGTTCGAGTTCGGCCGCGGCGAGCGCAAGCAGTTCCGCAAGCGCTGGCACGGTTCGTTCAGGCTCTCCGACGACGAGTGGGAACGGGCCGGTCCCGGCGAGTACACCATCGCCGCGACGCTCAACGTCGACGACGCGGAGAAGAAGGGCCTCGCCGCCCACACTACGGTGCGGCTGGTGTAGCGGCGCGGCGCCGGTCGCCGGCCGCGGTCAGTCGTGGACGGCGACCGATTCGAGAAGCACCGTCTCGATTGGGCGGTCGCTGGGGTCGGTCTCGACGTTGCCGATGGCCTCGACGACGTCCATCCCGTCGACGACCTCGCCGAAGACGGCGTGTTTGTCGTCGAGGTGTGGCTGGGCGTCCAGCGTGACGAAAAACTGCGAGCCGTTGGTGTCGGGGCCGCGGTTGGCCATCGAGAGCGTCCCCGCCGAGTCGTGGCGCAACTCGGGGTGGAACTCGTCGTCGAAGGTGTAGCCCGGGCCGCCGCGGCCGGTCCCGGTGGGGTCGCCGGTCTGGATCATGAAGTCCTCGATGACGCGGTGGAACTCGATGTCCGAGTACAGCGGGTCGACCCGCTTGTCCCCCGATTCGGGGTCCTCCCAGGCACCCGTCCCCGGTCCGATGGTCGCGCTCTCGGAGTCGTCGGCCCCCGTCGCCAGACCGACGAAGTTCTCGACGGTCCGCGGTGCGCGCTCCTCGAACAGTCGCACCGCGATGTCGCCCTCTGACGTGTGCAACGTCGCTGTCAGGTCGCCCATGTGCGCACCCAGGAGCGGGGCTGGAAAAACCCTGGTGGTCTGGCCGCCACGACCGCGCCGGGTCGGCACGGGCGCGTGCGCCAGGTCCTGCCGAGGTCGCGCCGGGGTCCCGCCGAGACTGCGCCGGCGGGCGCGTAGAACGGCTCCAGCGCGTCGGAATTGCGCCGAGACCGCGCCGGCGGACGCTCAGAACGACTGGAGCGCGTCGAGCGTCTCGGCGGCGCTGCCGTCGTCGAGTACCGCCCGGGCCGTCGCGAGTCCGTCCTCGATAGAGTCGACGTCCTCGCAGGCGTACAGCCGCAGCGCGGCGTTGAGCGCGACGGCGTCGGCGAACTCGTCGTCGCGCTCGCCCGTGAGCACGGCCTCGGTGACCGCGGCCGACTCGGCGGCCACGTCCTCGACCCCGAGGTCCTCGCTCTCGAAGTCCATACCGTAGTCGGCGGTCTCGATCTCGAAGTCAGAGACGTCCTCGTCGCCGCGGGACCACTCGGCGACGACGGTCGTCCCCGGGCGGACGTCGTCGTAGCCTTCCATCCCCTGGAAGAACAGCGCCCGGTCGACGGACTGGCTCTCGCAGGCCCGAAGCGTGTCGACCATCCGGATGGCGAAAGGCAGGTGATAGAACGAGCCCAGGTGGACGTCGGCGTCTGCGGGGTTGGCGAGCGTCTCGACAGTGTTGACGAACGTCCGCACGCCCATCTGGTTCCGGCGTTCCCAGAGGGCCTGGATACCGGGGTTGAACCGGGGCTGGTAGTAGTAGCCAAAGCCCACCTCGTCGACCATGTCGGCGCTCTCGCCGGGGTCCAGTTCCGTCCGGACGCCGAGTTCGTCGAGGACGTGCTTGTAGGCGTCCTGTTTCTGGGTGGGGACGCGGTCGCCCGAGTGGACGACGACGGGCGTGCCAGCGGCGGCGGCGACGACGCCCGCGGCGACGCCGAGGATGGCCGTGCGGCCCTTGCCGTCGTAGTTGGCCCCGCAGTCGACCGGGTCGGCCGCCGGCGCGGCGGTCAGCGTGCTCTCCTCGCGCATCACGTCGGTGAACGCGGCCAGTTCCTCGGGGGTGTTTCGCTTCCAGCGGTTGGCCAGCCAGAACGCACCCAGCGTCGTGTGGTCGGGTTCCGCGTCGAGGATGCGCTGCATCGCCTCGCGGGCCTGCTCGCGGTCCATGTCCTCGGCGGACTTGTGTCCGGAGCCGACGGCCTCCGTCATCAGCCGCCTGAGCGGCCAGTCGCCGTACTCCTGGGTCGCGTGTGCCATGCGAGAGCGTTCGGACTCTACCGGCCTAAACGTCCCGCTTCGCGCGAGCCGTTCGCGTGAGCGGACACCCCGCGGCCCCGCTTGACCGGTCGGTCGCCACGATATCGTGTCCTGGCGCGGTCCACCGGCCGCGAGCGGGGCGCCCCTCGAAGCGACCGGGGAACGGAGCGACCCTCGAAGCGACCGGGGAACGGAGCGACCCTCGAAGCGAACGGGGAACAGAGTGAGCCGCGAACGAGGCCGAAGACAGAGCGAGGACGCCCTTCGGGAAAAAGATGGTCCGAAAGAGGGACATGAAACCGCTCCGAAGGACCGTCGATGAGCCAGGGGACGGGTGACTGGCGGACCCTCGTCGACGAGGTGGACGCCGCGCTGATAGACGGGTACCAGAGCGGCTTCCCGGTCGAGGAGCGGCCCTTCGAGGTCGTCGGCGCGGACCTCGGGGTCGGGGCCGACGAGGCCAGAGCGCGGGTGCGCCGCCTCTACGAGGAGGGGATATTCAGGCGGTTCGGGCCCGTCCTCAATCCGCCGGTGATCGGGAGTTCGACGCTGGCGGCGGTGTCGGTGCCCGACGAGCGGTTCGACGAGGTGGCCGACGTCGTCAACGGCTACCGGCAGGTCAACCACAACTACGCCCGCGACCACGAGTGGAACATGTGGTTCGTCGTGACCGCGGGCTCCCGGGAGCGACGGGACGCGATCCTCGCCGAGATCGAGGAGCGAACCGGGCTGTCGGTACTCGTCTTGCCGATGCTGACGGATTTCTACATCGACCTGGAGTTCCCGGTCGTCAACACGGACCGGTTCGCCCGCGAGAACGGCGGGGCGCCACGCGCCTCGGGGTCCGCGAGCGGGCAGCGGGCGTCGGACGAGACGGCCGTCGAGGCGACGCGGATCAGCGAGCGGGCGGCCGCGGACCTGTCGGCCGTCGAGGTGCGGCTGTTGCTCGCGGTCCAGGACGGCTTCCCGCTGTCGGCGACGCCCTACCGCGACGTCGCCGCGGCGGTCGACGCCCCGGTCGAGGCCGTCACCGCGGCGGTCGAACGACTGCGCGAGGCGGGGTGTATCAAGCGGGTCGGCTGTGTCGTCAACCACCTCGTGACCGGCTTCGACGCCAACTGCATGGTCGTCTGGGACGTCCCCGACGGGGAACTGGACGAGCGCGGCGTCGCGGTGGGGCGGCTCCCGTTCGTGACGCTGTGTTACCACCGGCCGCGCCGTCCCGAGATGGGCTGGGAGTACAACCTCTTCACCATGGTCCACGGCCGCGAGCGGGCGGCGGTCGACGAGAAGGTCGACGAACTCGCCGCCGACCACCTTCCCTACGACCACGAACGGCTCTACTCGACGGCGACGCTGAAACAGACCGGCGCGCGGTACGAGAGCCTGGTCGGCGAGGACGACCCCGACGAGGAGTGACTGCGTCGGTCGGCCCGCGGACCGGCGGGTCGCAGGCCCCACTGCCGGCTTCCCGCCCTCGCACTGAACGGCCCCGCAATCCCCGGACACGGGATCCGATATAGACGGAAAGTTTTTGAAGACACTCCACAGATGTGTGGACATCGAATGACGGACTCGGAGCCGGTCGTCCTCATCGTCGACGACGAGGAGGACGTCGCTGACTCGTATGCCGCCATCGCGGCGAGGCGTTACGAGGTCCGGACGGCCTACAACGGCCGAGAGGCCCTCTCGAAACTCGACGAGTCGGTCGACGTGGTGTTGCTCGACCGCCGGATGCCGGGCCTCCTGGGCGAGGACGTCCTCGCGGAGGCCCGGGACCGGAACCTGGACTGTCGGGTCGCGATGGTGACGGCCATCGACCCCGACATCGACATCATCGACATGGAGTTCGACGACTACGTCGTCAAGCCGGTCAGTCGCGAGGAGTTGCTCGACACCATCGAGCGCATGCTGCGCATCGCGGAGTACGAGCGCGCGCTCCGGGAGTACTACCGCGTCACACGCAAGTACGTCGCGCTCTCGTCGGCGGGCGCCGACATGAACGACCCCGACATCACCGAACTCTTAAAGCGGCGCGAACGCCTGGGCGAGAAACTCGAACGGACGGCCGAGCAGTTCGCAGACATCGACTTCCACGCGCTGTTTCGCGACCTCGAAGAGGATGAGAGAGCCATAAACGAGGCGACCGGCGACGGCGACGTCGGGACCGACGACCCCGGATTGGGGTCCGACCCCGACGGCGGCGACGAGTGACCCCGGCTTCGGGGCCGACCCCGATGGCGGCAAGTGGTCCTCGACCCAGAAATCAAGAGTCCGGACTCCGGCGGTCGGCCGCCCCGCTCGTCGCGGGCGGGACCGTCGGGCGGCGGCCACCCGGCGGTTTCGAAAGCACTATTCGGGGAAGGTCCCAAGGCCGCTTCAATGAGCAAACAACTGCCGGACGTCCAGGCGTCGAGCCCGGACGTGACCGTCGGCCTGAACCGCGTCGGCGTCACCGGTGTGGAGAAACTCGTCGAGATCGGCCGCGAGGACAAGCGGCCGATCGTCCTGATGGCCGAGTTCGAGGTGTTCGTCGACCTGCCGAGCTGGCGGAAGGGAGCGGACATGAGCCGCAACATGGAGGTCGTCGACGAGACGCTGGAGGCGGCGGTCAGCCAGCCAGCCTACCGCGTCGAGGACGTCTGTGGGGACGCCGCCGAGCGCCTCCTGGAGAAACACGACTACACGGAGGAAGCCGAGGTACGCATGGAGGCGGAGTTCGTCACGCGCGAACGGACGCCCGCCAGCGACCGCCCGACGCAGTCGACGGCCGACATCATCGCGTCGGCCACCGCCACCGAGGACGGCGTCCGGGCGGAGATCGGTGCCCGCGTCACCGGGATGACCGTCTGCCCGTGCTCGCAGGGGATGTCGGTCGCCCGCGCCCGCGAGGCGCTCCGGCGGATGGACGTCGACGAGGGGACCATCGAGGAGTTCCTCCGGGAGGTGCCCCAGCCCGGCCACTCCCAGCGGGGCCACGCCACGCTCACCGTCGAGGCCGACGGCAGGCCGGCGGTCGACCTGCCCGAACTCATCGAGGTCGCGCGCGACTCGATGAGCGCGCGCATCTACAACCTCGCCAAGCGCCCCGACGAGGACCACATGACTTACCAGTCCCACAGCGACGCCAAGTTCGTCGAGGACTGCGTGCGCGCGATGGCCGAGGGGGTCGTCGAGCGGTTCCCCGACCTCGACGACGACGCCGTCGTCTACATGGAGCAGTCAAACGACGAGTCGATCCACCAGCACAACGCACACGCCGAACGTCTCGCCGACGTGGCGACGCTCCGCGAGGAAGTCAACGGCGACGCCCCCTGACCGGGGCGTCGACGCGTCCCCCAACGCTTTTTGAATCCTATCCTGAATATGCCGGCAGTTCCGGAGCCGGAGGAATGACAGGAGAGAAGAGAGAAGCGGGTTTCGACGAGCGCGAGTTCGAGACCAACGACGCCGTCGCCACGCTCGAAGACCGACGCGAGTCGGTGGCGTCGGCCCTCGAAGAAACGATAGAGCAGTTCTCCGACGAGGGCGTCAGCGACGTCCTCCTGCGCGCTCACGACGAGTTACCCTGACGTCGCCACACTGCCCGCGTCGCCGCCGAAGATTGAAACCGTGGGACGCGAACTAGAACGTATGGGCAAGCGGGTTCTCGTACCGGTCGACGGCTCCGAACAGGCACACGAGGCGTGTGCGTTCGTCACCCAGGAGTTCTCTGGAGCCGAGATGGTGCTCCTGCACGTCATAAACCCCGCCGAGGCGGGCTACAGCGCCCAGGCGTCGCTCCCGAGTTTCTCCGAGGAGTGGTACGAGCAGGCCAAGTCACAAGCCCAGGACCTGTTCGACGAGATAGAGGTCGAAGCCAAGGCCGAGGGGGAAGACCTCTCGGTGACTCGCGCGATCGAGGTCGGCAAGCCGGTCCGGACGGTCGTCGAGTACGCCGAGGAGAACGAGGTTGACCAGGTCGTCATGGGCAGCCACGGCCGCTCGGGCGTGACCCGGATCCTGCTGGGCAGCGTCGCCGAAGCCGTCGTCCGCCGGTCGCCGGTCCCCGTCACCGTCGTCCGATAACTCCCCTGGAGTGACAGGGCTGTCGCCGGGTGCGAACAGAATTATATGGTCGGGTGACCTACGGGCGGGCGAGTGACAGAGCGACACACAGAACGCGCTGTCGTGGCCAAACGGGTCGACAGCGGGACGCCAGACACCACCGAGATCCGGGAGCTCGCGCGGGCCGCCGGCTACGAGGCCGTCGGCGAGGTCACACAGACCCGCACCGAGGACCCGGCGATGCACGTCGGCGAGGGGAAAGCCGCGACGCTGGCGGCGACCGTCGCCCGCGAGGACGCCAGCGTCGTCGTCTTCGACAACCAGCTCGGTCCCTACCAGACGTACAACCTCGGTAACGAACTCCCCGAGGGCGTACGCATTCTCGACCGGTTCCGGCTCATTCTCGAAATATTCGGCCAGCGCGCCCAGACGCGCAAGGCCCAGCTCCAGGTCGAACTCGCCGAGTTGCGCTACGAGCTCCCGCGTGCCGAGGCCAAGGCGAGCCTCGCGCGGCGCGACGAGCGCCCGGGCTTTATGGGACTGGGCGAGTACGACGAGAGCCGCGAAGAGGACATCAAGGCCCAGATATCGCGCATCCGGGACGAACTCGAACGGATCGAGGAGACGGAGCAACACCGCCGCGAACAGCGCCGCGAGTCGGGCTTCGACCTGGTGGCGCTGGCGGGCTACACGAACGCCGGGAAGTCGACGCTGCTCCGGCGGCTCGCCGCCGACGTCGACGTCGACGAGAACGAGGGTGTCCACCCCGACCTGGACACGACCGCGGAGTCCGAGGACCGCCTGTTCACGACGCTGGGGACGACCACGCGGAAGGCGGCCATGGACCAGCGGGACGTGCTCGTGACCGACACCGTCGGGTTCATCTCCGACCTGCCCCACTGGCTCGTCGAGTCGTTCAAGTCGACGCTCGACTCGGTCTACCGGGCGGACCTCGTCTTGCTCGTGGTCGACGTGAGCGAACCGGTCGAGAAGATCCGCGAGAAACTGGTGACCTGCCACGACACCCTCTACGAGCGCAACGAGGCCCCCATCGTGACCGTCCTCAACAAGACCGACAAGGTGGACGACCGCGAACTCGAACGCAAGCGCGAGGCGCTGTCGGCGCTGGCCCCGGGCCCGGTCGCGGTCAGCGCGAAGACCGGCGGGAGCGTCGACACGCTGTGCGAGCGGATCCACCGGGAGTTGCCCGACTACGAGCGCGAACGGCTGGTGCTCCCGATGACCGACGAGACGATGAGCGTCGTCTCGTGGATCCACGACCACGCCAACGTCGAGACCGTCGACTACGGCGACCAGGTCGTCATCGAGTTCGAGGCCCGCCCCCCGGTCGTGAAACAGTCCCGCGCGAAAGCCGGCGACCTCGTCGAAGCGTCGGCCTGAGGGCTCAGTCCCCGTTCTCGAACGCCAGCGCCTGCTCGCGCAGTTCCCGGCAGCGCTCGCTCTCGACGGTCAGGTCGGGCACCTCGACCGGCCGGCCGCTCTGGTCGATGGCGACGAAGACGAACTGCGACTCGGTGGTCAGTTCCTGCTCGCCGGTCCGGGGGTTCTCCCGGGCGGCCGTGAGCTGGATCTTGATGCTCGTCCGGCCGGTCTCGTGGGCGAACGCCTCGATGACGACGGTATCGCCGGTCGGCACCGGGCGGTGGAAGTCCATCTGGTCGATCGAGGCGGTCACGCAGGGCTCGCCCGCGGCCCGCATCGCCGACATCGCCCCGAGCTCGTCCATCCACTTCATCACATTCCCCCCGTGGACGGTCCCGTAATTGTTGGCGTGGTTGGGCTGGACCCGCCACCGGTTCTCGAAGTAGGTCTCGCTGACTGTCGGCATACGTCACGGCTCGCGTGCCTGCCCCGTGAGTCCACCGGAATCACCCGTCGACCGACGGAGCCGACACGTGAGGGCAGTGTTTACCTATGGAAATTCTGCTACCTGAACAAACCACCGTCGACGACATAGCGTTTTGGACCGCCCCGCTGATTGATCCGGAAAGAAAGAAAATCACCAGATAGGGGGCGGCCGGTCGCGGCCCTTCACGGTCCGGGAAAACGGACCGAGAGCGTCCGCGTCGGTCGTCTCGACGCCACGTGACACTCCGCATAATTTTAAAGGGGAACGCTCGGTACAGGGGACTATGTTCGACAAGGTTCTCGTCGCCAACCGCGGCGAGATCGCGGTCCGGGTGATGCGCGCGTGCGAGGAACTCGGCGTCGGGACGGTCGCGGTCTACAGCGAGGCCGACAAACACGCCGGCCACGTCCGCTACGCCGACGAGGCCTACAACGTGGGCCCCGCCCGCGCGGCCGACTCCTACCTCGACCAGGCGGCCATCGTCGAGGCCGCACAGAAGGCCGGCGCCGACGCCATCCACCCCGGCTACGGCTTCCTCGCGGAGAACGCCGACTTCGCCGAACGCGTCGAGGGGGCCGACGGGGTCACCTGGATCGGCCCCGCGAGCGACGCGATGGAGCGCCTCGGCGAGAAGACCCGGGCGCGACACGTCATGCGGGAGTCCGACGTCCCCATCGTCCCCGGGACCACAGACCCCATCGAGGACCCTGCCGACGTAGTCGAGTTCGGCGAGGAACACGGGTTCCCGGTCCTGATCAAGGCCGAGGGCGGCGGCGGCGGCCGCGGCCAGAAGGTCGTCAGGGGCCCCGACGAAGTCGAGGACAAACTGGAGTCGGCCCGGCGGGAAGGGGAGGCGTACTTCTCGAACGCGTCCGTCTACCTGGAGCGGTACCTCGACAACCCGCGCCACATCGAGGTGCAGATCCTCGCCGACGAGCACGGGAACGTCCGTCACCTCGGCGAGCGGGACTGCTCGCTCCAGCGGCGCCGCCAGAAGGTCATCGAGGAGGCCCCCTCGCCCGCCCTCACGGACGAACTCAGGGAGAAGATCGGCGAGGCCGCCCGGCGGGGGGCCGACGCCGGGGACTACACCAACGCCGGCACCTTCGAGTTCCTCGTCGAGGACGAGGACCGCAACGACGAGGGCCTGCTCGACGCCGACGCCGACTTCTACTTCCTCGAGGTCAACACCCGCATCCAGGTCGAACACTGCGTCACAGAGGAGGTCACGGGCGTCGACATCGTCAAGTGGCAGGTCCGGGTCGCGGCCGGCGAGGAACTGACCTTCCAGCAGGACGACGTCGGGACCGAGGGCCACGCCATGGAGTTTCGGATCAACGCCGAGAACGCGGCCGACGACTTCGCACCCGCGACGGGCGGCGAGTTCGAGGTCTACGACCCACCGGGGGGGATCGGCGTCCGCGTCGACGACGCTCCCCGCCAGGGCGACGACCTGGTCACCGACTACGACTCGATGGTGGCGAAACTCATCAGCTACGGCGGCGACCGCGCGGAGTGTATGGCCCGCGGGAAACGCGCCCTCGCGGACTACGACATCCAGGGCTTCCCCACGATCATCCCGTTCCACCGGATGATGCTCACCGACGACGCGTTCGTCGCCGGCGAGCACACCACCAAGTACATCGACGACCACCTAGACCCCGAGCGCATCGACGCCGCCCAGGAGCGGTGGGGGACCGAGCATTCCCCCGACGACGACGACGAGGAGGTCGTCGAACGCGAGTTCACGGTCGAGGTCAACGGCAAGCGCTTCGAGGTCGAACTCGAGGAACGGGGCGCGCCGGCGGTCCCGGTCGCCGACGCCGGCGGTGGCGGCGGGCAGGCACAGCAACCCCGGCCGAGCAGACCCGACTCCGGCGGCGACGGCGCCAGTGCGTCCGCGGAGGGCGAGGAGACCGCCGCCGAGATGCAGGGCACCATCCTCGAGGTGAACGTCGCCGAGGGCGACGAGGTCGCCGCCGGCGACGTGCTCTGCGTGCTCGAGGCGATGAAGATGGAAAACGACATCGTCGCGGAACGGGGCGGCACCGTCACCCACGTCGGCGTCTCCGAGGGCGAATCCGTCGACATGGGCGATACGCTGTTCGTCCTCGACTAGTTCTTCACCGGCCCCCGACCCCGGTCCGGACCCGGACCGAAGTCACGGCGGACGACTTACAACCACGGCCCGCCTACGCCGCGGTATGCAGGGGACGCGCGAGCGGGTGCTGGACGCGCTGGCCGAGGGGCCGGTATCGGGGCCGGCCCTGGCCGACCGCCTCGGGGTGTCCCGGGCGGCCGTCTGGAAACACGTCGAGGCGCTCCGCGAGGCCGGCTTCGAGGTCGAGAGCGGCGACGAGGGCTACACTCTCGCCGGCGTCCCGGCGTTCGGGGGCGCCGCCGTCGAGTACGGGCTGGCGGCCCCCTTCGCCATCGAGTACCACGACTCGATCCCGAGCACGAACGCCCGGGCACGCGAGATAGCAACCGAGGGCGGCGAGGACGTGGTCGTCCTGGCGGACCGCCAGACCGGCGGCCGGGGTCGCCTCGACCGCGAGTGGGTCTCCCCGAGCGGCGGCGTCTGGCTGTCGGTGGTCCTCCGGCCGGACGTGCCGGCCACCCACGCGCCGGCCCTGACGCTCGCGGCGGCGATGGCGACGACCCGCGCCGCGCGCGAGGCCGGCGTCGACGCCCGGATCAAGTGGCCCAACGACGTTGTGGTCCCCCGCGACGGCCGCGAGCGGAAACTCGCGGGGATCCTCACGGAGATGGAAGGCGAGGCAGACCGCGTCTCGTGGGTCGTCGTCGGGGTCGGCGTCAACGCCAACGTCGACTCAGACGACCTCCCGGCGGCGGCCGACCCGACGAGTATCCGCGCCGAGGCCGGCGACGTGGACCGACGTGCGTTCACGCAGCGACTCCTCGAGGAGTTCGACGCGCTCCGGGCCGACCTCCCGAGTGCGGTCGAGGCCTGGCGCGAATCGGCCTCGACGCTTGGTCGGCGGGTCCGCGTCGACACGCCCGACGGCGAAATCGTCGGCGAGGCCGTCGACGTGCGCTTCCCGGGAACGCTCGTCGTCGACACTGGCGACGAGCGCGTCGAAGTCACGGCCGGCGACTGTGAACACCTGCGGCCCGCCGAGTGACTGCCCGCTCGTCGCTCGTGGCCCTGTGCCGGGATCCGACGTTCCCGGTTCGCCTGTCGCTCACATCCACCGGACTCCGACGGCCCCGCCTGCCCGTCGCTCGTGGACCGACGCCTGGAATTGAGCGACCCGGCCGAGGACGGAGCCGACGGGTCACCCGGGACCGGGGGTCGCCGGTTCGGTCGCCCCCTCGGGTTCGTCGTCGACGGCGGTCGTCTCGCTGACGGTGACGGTGACGACGGGGACGGGAGCGCCGCGGACGACGCGCTCGGCGACGCTGCCGAGCAGGAGGCGGTCGATCCCCCCGCGGCCGTGTGTGCCCATCACGACCGCGTCGACGGCCTGCTCGGTCGCGAACCGGACGATCTCCCTGCTCGGCGTTCCCTCGACCGTGGTCGTCTCGACCGGCACGTCGTCCACCTGCCGCTCGACCGCTTCGAGGGCGCTCTCGCTCTCCTCTTCGAGGACGGTCCGGATCCCCTCCCACGAGGTCTCGATGGGCAACCCCGTGAAACTCGTCACGTCGATGACGTACAGCGCGTGGATCTCCGCGCCGTGGACCCGCGCCAGCTCCTCGGCGTGGTCGACCACCCGCCCGGTCCCCTCCGACCCGTCGGTCGGTAGCAGGATCCTGTCGTAGACGCCCATGTGAGTTGGTACCACTCCACGCGATATAACAGTTCGCACGGGTCGCGCTCGGCGTCGTCGCGGGTCGTCCGGAAAGCCTTTTTACTGTCTTCGTCCAATCTCGTGGTGAGCCCGGGTGGTGTAGTGGCCCATCATACGACCCTGTCACGGTCGTGACGCGGGCCAGCGGATTTGAACCCTGCCAGTCGCAGCCCGCGCAACCGAGCGGAGCGAGGTGAGCAGGACCGTCTGGGTCCGGTTCAAATCCCGCCTCGGGCGTCCTCTGCGAGGAACGGACGAGCGGCGCGTTTCATCGCGCCGCGTGCTGTGTTCGCTGTCCGCCGACGCAGGATTTGAATCACGCGAGACGCGGCGCGAGCGAAGCGAGCGACCGTCTCGCCATCGGTTCAGATCCCGCCTCGGGCGGGTATTCCCTCGACTACGCGGACTCGCCGATAGAGCGCGTCAAACGCTCGTTTGAGAGTACAGAAGGCCCTTACGACAATCGCGTGAAGCGCGGGTATGAGACTGGAGACGCGCCGGTCGTTCCTGTCCCGGAGCGCGCTGGCGGTCGCTGTCGGGATCGCCGGCTGCGTCGGGGACGGCGAGCCGACGACGGACGGCGAGGGCTCGACACCCACTGCGGAGACGTTCGCGCCGACGACTCGGGGCCCTCCGGCGGGACGCCGCGCCGGGTGACGCCGGACCAGGGGGGCGTCGCGTGGCGTGTCGACCTCGGGGCGGCGGTCGGGGCGGCGCCGGCGGTGGCCGGGGACCGAGTCTACGTCGGCGGCTGGCGCGAGACGTACGGGACGCCGACGCCGGCCCGGGGTGACGCCCCGCCGGGGGCGAGCGACCGCCTCTTCGCGCTCGATCTCGCCGACGGGTCGGTCGCGTGGGACTACGTCGCCGGACCGGTCCAGCGCCAACCCCGCGTGGTCGGGGACACCGTCTACGTGGTCCGGGGGTACGACGGCCTGCACGGGCACGGCTACCAGGTCCGCGGGGTCGGGACCGACGGCCATGAGCTGTGGACCCACGAGGCCCCCTCGCTGAAGTTCCTGACCGTCCTGGGGGCCGACGCGTCCGGGATGGCGGTCGGCACGCACGACGACTATCTCTCGGGGGGCGAGGAGCGCGTGACGGAGCTGACACCGGGCGGGGACGTCCGCTGGCAACGGGCGTTCGACGACGCCTACGCCGGGGCCCTCGACGCCGAGCGGGCGTACGTGAGCGCCTACACCGACAGAGTGCGGGCCTTCGACCGCGCGACCGGCGAGACGCGCTGGACGGTCGAGACCACAGAGCTCCGGCCGCCCGCGCCGGTCGTCGTCGGCGAGACGGTCCTGGTCGGGGCGATGGACCTCCAGGGGGCCGACCGGACCAGCGGCGACAGGCGGTGGGTCCGCGAGGGCCTGGACCTCTCGGGGGTCGCCGCCGCGGACGGGACGGCGTTCGCGGCCACCGGCGACGGGACGGTGCTCGCGCTCGACCCCGCCGACGGGTCGACGGTGTGGACCCGATCGGCGGGCACCAACTGGGCGTGGATAGCGGTCGCCGGCGGGCGGCTCTACGCCGGGTGGCAGGACGGGGCGCTCGTCGCGCGCGACACAGACACCGGCGAGCGACTGTGGCGCGAGACGTTCGACGGGGCAGCGCGGCCGGTCCCGGCGGGCGAGCGGGTGTACGCACACCGGCCGGACGCGGCGAGAACGGTCGCGCTGGCCGACGACGACGGGACGCGACAGCACACCTACCGGTTCGGCGCGAGACCCACCGCGGTCGTCCCGGGCGACGGCGTCGACGTGGTCGCGACCCGGTCCGGAAGCGTCTACGGCCTCGCGCGATGACGGGAGACCCCCGCCCGGGACAGGCACCAAATTCAGGGTGTGCGCGAGCGGGTCCGGGACCTGGCCGCGACGAACCAGCACGTCTTCTACGCCGTCGCGTTGAATCTCACGGGGTCCAAACAGTTCTACGGCGACGTCGAGGCCCAGCTGGGCGTCGAGGCCGCGGACGTACTCAGGGACGTCGGCGACACCTACCCGGCGCTGGCGGAGGCGTTCGGCGTCGTCCGCACCGAGCAGACCCGCGACCGGCACAACCCCGTCACCGAACTGGCGGCGACGACGACCTACGTCCCCGAGGGGGAGGTGCCGGCGGTCAGGTACGCGCCCGAGTCAGGCGACGTGGAACTGTTCACGGGGAAGGGCTCGCCCGAGGAAGTCCTCCAGTTCGCCTCCTACCTGGTCCAGGCGACGACGGACTCGCTCGACAGCGCGATGGAGCGGGACTACTCGGTCAATACCGAGGAACTGAGCGCGCTCATCGACCGCCAGGAGGAACTGGAGTCGGAACTCAACACGCTCAGAGACCAGATCGACGAACTCCGGCGCAAACCCGTCGGCAGCGAGTGAGCCCCGCTCGACCCGCCCCCGGCGAGAGTCGCGAACCGCTCTGGACCGTGCCGACCGAGCAAAGCGAGTGCCCCCTGGCCCGACCCGGAAGCGGTTCACGAGTTTTATTATGTCCGCCGCGGAAGGGGTGACAGGACTCTCAGGCGTATGGTCGACCGATTGACGAACCAGGTCGAGAAGGAGGAACGGGACCAACAGATACTCCGCGCGGTCATCGAGCACGGCCCGATCGGGATCGTCCGCCTCTCCGAGGAGACGGGGATCCCCGAGCACAAGGTGCGTTACTCGCTACGGATGCTGGAAGACGACGAACTGATAGAGCCGACGCCGGACGGGGCCGTCCCGGCCGACGACGTCGACGAGCGACTCGGCGACCGCAACGCGGGACTCGACGGGATCATCGACCGGCTGGAAGAACTCGAAGACCTCTTCTGAGCCGACCTGCCCCGACCGTTCCGTGGCCGGAACTCGGCCCGCGGGCCAGCCTGCCCCGCCGGGAGCGGATGGGGCCCAGCGGAACCTTCCCGGACCGGCCGGTAGGTCTCACCGGTCTGGGGTGGTCGTGGTCGGACGGGCCGTCCGCTGCTCTCGCACGGGCTGGAGCGGCTCCTCGCGGCGGGGGTCTCGGAACCGGTCCTGGTCGTCGGCTACCGGAAGGAGGCCATCATCGACCACTACGGCGACGAGTTCCGCGGCGTGCCGGTCACCTACGTTCACCAGCGCGAGGAAGGGGTCGACGCGACGGTGCTGGTCGACGAGGCCACTCCCGAGGAGGCCGCCGAGACGGGCGTGCTCGTCACCGGCGGGGACGGTCGCCTGACAGCGGTCGTGGAGAAACCCGACGACCCGCCGTCGCGGCTGGTGCTGACGGGGCTGTCCGCGTTCGACCCCGACGCCTTCCACGCCTGCCACCTCGTCCAGCTATCCGACCGCGGCGAGTACGAACTGGCCGACGCCGTCGACCTGCTGGTGCAGGCCGGCCGACGCGTCGAGACGGTCCCGTTCGGGGGCTGGCGGGTCAACGTCAACACGCCCGCCGACCGCCAACGGGCACAGATACGCTTCCAGTGACGGCGAAGGCGCGACCCGGGGCCGGCGGTGGCGACGACCCATACGTCTCACGCGACCCGCCCCGAGGGTGAACCGGAGGCTCGTGCTCCAGCGGCGAACCGGGCGGATGCGCCCCGACGACGGACCGGGCGACTTCGCCTCAACGACGGACCGGGCGACTTCGCCTCGACGGCGACCGGGTAAGCCGACCGTCCGGGTCAGACGGACGGCGTCCGCCCGGCGTCGGCCGATTAGACCCGGAAGAGGCGCCACGGCCTCGATACGGCCGGAATCCGGGGACCGCAACCCGGACGTTCTGACAGACCGTTATGTTAAACGCGATTTGAGTTTCGCCAACTTTCATGAGTGGGGTGGGCGAGATGGGGTGTGTATGGCAACCGGAAGCGATTCGGCCTCGACGAAGACGGTCCTGTACGTCGTCGTCGTGGTCGTCGCCGTCCTGGTAAGCACAGTCCTCGCACCGGTCGTCTGGAACGCGACACAGAGTTCCGACGAGGACAGCGACACGCCGAGCGTCGCTGTCATCACGCTGCGCGGCGGGACCACTAGCAACAACGTCGCGTCGATCAGAGAAGACCTCCGGCAGGCGAGAAACAACGACTCGACCGAAGCGGTCGTTTTGCGCATCGACAGCGGCGGCGGCCCGGTCGCGTCGAGCGAAGAGATCTACCTGGCGGTCAACCGGACCGCCCAGGAGATGCCCGTCGTCGCCTACGTCGAGGGGGTGGCGGCCTCCGGCGGCTACTTCGCTATCGCGCCGGCCACCGCCATCTACGTGAAACCCAGTTCGGTCGTGGGCAGCGTCGGCGTCGTCGCGACGGTTCCGGAGGTCGTCGAACTCCAGAACCAGCAACGCCAGCTGTTCATCCGGAGCGGCCCGGACAAACAGATCATCTCGGTCGACGAGATCCGCAACATCGTCGAGTCGTTCCAGAACGCCTTCGTGGGAACGGTCATGAAACACCGCGGCGACGACCTCTCGCTGAGCGAGGAGGAAGTGAGCCGCGCGGGCGTCTACACCGGGACCCAGGCGGTCGAGAACGGCTTCGCCGACGAGGTCGGGAGCCTCGAATCGGCGATCCAGCGGGCCGCCGAGGAGTCCGAGGATATCGAGGGTGACAACTACAACGTCTACTACAAGGAGCCCCCGGAGATGCTGTTCGGCCTGCTGTTCGCCGAGGCCGACGTCGAGAAGCGCGACGGGAATATCGTCTACGTCGACAGGGGCGACGAGACCGAAACCGAGTTCGAACAGCCGGTCAAGTTCTACGCCGTCTGGGGGATCCCCGAGGAGTACACCACGGACGGAAACCGGGAGGTGAGCATCAATGAAACTAACTGAAGTACTGAAACCGCTCGGCGTGTTCGTGCTCGTCATTGCCGTCGTACTGGCGGGGACAGCGATCCTGTCGGTCGCGACCGGTTCCAACGGTTCGGGGCCGACCGACGGCCAGCAGATCCAAGGACAGTCGCCGGGACAGTTCCAGCCCGACGCCGTCAACGTCGAAGCCGACCCCGAGGAGGGTGAACTCAGCGTCGACGCCCCCGAGGGCGAGAAGAAGATCCTGGTCGACACGAGCCACGGGAACACGTTCGACCGCGCGAAACTCGAACCCGTTCTGGAGGCCCTCGCGGAGGCCGGTCACACGGTCGATATCGGGGCCGTCAGCGGCGGCGGCTTCGGCAGCGGCGACTACAACGCGACGCTCCAGGAGTACGACGCGCTGCTGGTCATCCAGCCCGGCTCCGGGTTCAGTGACGGCCAGCGGACGGCGCTCCAGAAGTACACCGACGGCGGCGGCCGGGTCGTCGTGCTCGGGGAGCCGACCCAGTCGGCGCTGGGCCAGGGGACGTTCGGCCTCGTGCCGACCCAGATCACCTTCGGCGCCAACGGCATGACCACCGACTACGGCGCGCGGATGGGCGCCGACCTGCTCTACAACATGGACGACAGCGCCAACGACAACAATTTCAAGGAGATCTACGCCGAGCCCACCGGGAACAGCCCGCTCACCGAGGGCGTCGAGACGGTGACGTTCTCGCGGGCCGGCTACATCGTGACTGTCGGTGACACCGACGCGTCGGTGGTGCTGGGCGCCGCCGACGGCACGCGGACCCTCAAGGACGACCGGACCGGCAGCTACGCCACGGCCGTCCAGAACGGGAACATGGTCTTCGTCGCCGACTCGGACTTCATCACCCGCTCGGAGCTCTACGACGTCGACAACGAAGTGTTCGTCAGCAACTTGCTGAACTTCCTCGTCTCAGGCGACAAACCCGACGACGTCCCGTCGGTACCCGGTCAGGACGACGGCGGCGGGTTCTGACGTCCGAACCCACGGACGTTCGTCGGCAGCGACGGTCAGCAGCGACCGTCGTCGTCTGGCGTGTCGGAACCGCCGTCCCCGTCGTCACCGCCACACCCGGCGAACGTGGCGACAGAGACGGTCCCACGTGCCGAAAGCACTTCTCGGTGCCGTCTATCCATAGCCCGGATTTTTGTCAGTTTCTAAACTATTCCGTGGGAAGCAGGCACAGACGGTCCACCGTCCGGGAGACCTGCCACTCCGTGACGATGCCGGGGACAAAGGGTTTTCCCGTCGTCGTCCGTTCGGTCGCGTATGGACGGCGACGCAGTGGCAGACCTCATCGAAGCGGAGTTACCCGACGCGGAGGCGACGGTCACGACGCCGCGGGACCCGGACGACGACAAACACTACGCGGTCGAGGTGGTCTCGCCGGCGTTCGAGGGCAAGTCCCTGGTCGACCAGCACCAGCTCGTCCACGACGCGCTCGACGAGTACCTGACCGACGAGATCCACGCCATCGAGCTGACGACGGCGACGCCGGACGAGCGTGCGTAAAAAGGTCCCGAAAGTCATATCCCCCGAGCGACGAACGGAGTGATATGAGCACCCAGCCGGGGGAGTACTACACGCCCGACAGGTGGCAGAACTGGCTCGACAGGATAGACGAGGAAGACGTCGACCCGGACGACGACGACTCCGCACAGCTCCTGTGGAACATGCAAGACGACACCGCCATCGCGGTGGCGAAGGTTCTCACCGACTACGACGAGGGTACCCTCGACGAGGAGACCGCGCTGGGCGAACTCGAGGAGATGCGCGAGGTCGTCCTGGCCGAACCGGCGTTCGACGACGAGGGGAAACTGATGCTCGTCGACAGCGTCCAGACGTCGCTGGTCTGTGTCTTCTACGCGGCCGAGGAGTACATCCTCGGCGGCGTCGTCGACGAGGGCGAGTTCCACGACTACCTCCACGCGGCGGCCGACGCCGAGGCCGACGACGACCTCGACGCGGCGCTGTCCTACTGCGTCCAGGCGGGGACGCTCGTCATCGACGGCGCGGAGTTCGACCCGGCGGTCGCCGAGGAACTCGACCCCGGGCTCACCGTCCAGTGGGTCAACGGCCTCGACAGCCTCCAGAATGCGATGCGCGACCCCGAAGTCGTCGAGGAAGACGAGGACGAGTAACCCCCTGCGAGGCGCCGCGACCGTAACTACCTCCGCTCGTTTCTCGCCGCCCCGGTATCGACAGGCGTCGCGACGGCGCGCAACGTCCCCGTCGGGACGACCGATGCCGCCCGGATCCGGACCCCGGTCCCGGCCGCCTCGTGGTAACAATTAACACGGTTGTGGCCGACCCGGCACACGGTCGAGTGGACCGGGATGGCCATGTACCGGGTCGAGGACGGGCAGATCGTGGAGATCTGGCTCGAAGAGGACCGACTCGGCCCGCTCGAAGGGCTCGAAGCCGTCGACCCGCCCGCTCACCTCCGGACCTGAGGGCCTCGCCGGCCACTCTGCCCGCCCGTCTCCGGATCCGGGTTGGACGCGGGTCGACGCTCCCGGGATTATCACGACGGAAAATCGGGGACACAGGTTTTTGCGCCGCGAAGAGGTACCCGGAGTCAATGTTCCGGGACGACCGCGGCCAGTCCATCCAGATCGGCGCCGTATTGCTGTTCGGCGCGCTGGTGATCGCCCTGGCTGGCTATCAGGCTTTCGTCGTCCCACAACAAAACGAGCGGCTGGAGTTCTCTCACAGCCAGACCGTCCAGGACGAACTGCAGGACCTGCGTAACGCCTTCGTCTCGGCGACGGGCGACGCCTCGCGGCGGTCGGTGTCGGTCACGCTGGGGACGCGCTATCCCGACCGGATCTTCGCGGTGAACCCCGGGCCGCCCTCGGGCTCGCTCCGGACGGCCGGGACGACCGATCCCGGCGTGGCGGTCAGCATCGAGAACGCGCGGGCCAGCGGGGAGACGGGCGACTTCTGGGACGGGACCGACCGGGTCTACTCGACGGGGTCGGTCGTCTACAGGCCGAACTACAACGTCTA
>PXRP01000042.1 GCA_003021655.1 Halobacteriales archaeon QS_4_69_31 | reverse complement strand
GTCCCTGTCGGGACGCCGAATCCGCCACACCCCTCGTGGGGGCTCACGTACCGAGCACGAACCGGAGTACGCCCATGCGGCGGAATCTTGCCACCGTTGGTGTCGGGACCGCCCGGCCCCGAGCGTGTGGAAACCTCGGCGTTCACGCCGAGGAGGATGTCATACGCCGTCTACCCGGGAAGTTCGAACGTTACTCGTCGGCCGTGTCCCAGGCCGCCCGCTTGCGGTGGGCGGCCGCGAGCGCGCGGACCGCCTCGCCGTCCAGCCGGCCGGTCTCGGTCACGACGGCCGTGACCAGGGACGCGGGCGTCACGCCGAACGTCGGATTGGTCGCGGTCACGTCGGCGTCGCCGTCGTAGACCTCGGCCGGGTCGCGGGGCTCGCGGTCGAGCGTGTCCTCCGTGGCGACCTTGTCGCTCGCGGCGACGACGTAGCAGGGCAGGCCCTCGCTGGCGGCGGCCGCGGCGACCCCGCGGGTGCCGACCTTGTTGACGACGCTCCCGTCCGGGCGGACCGCGTCCGCGCCGACGACCACGGCCTCGACGCCGGTCTCGGCCAGGCGGTCGGCCATCGCGGCGTCGGTCGCGAGCAGTACCTCGGTGCCGGTCTCGGCGGCGACCGCCTCGGCCATCGCGACGCCCTCGCGGCCGGGCCGGGACTCGGCGACGAGGACGAACCCGGGGTCGGCACGCGCCAGCGCCGAGAGGACGGTCCCCGACCGGGAGAGGGTAGCGACGCGGTCGGGCACCGCCTCGGCGGCCCGTGCGGCGGCGTCCGCGTCGGCGGTCAGCGCACTGTCGAGGCCGTCGGCGGCCGCCGACTCGACCGCCGCGGGCGTGCGCTCGTCGCTCGCGGCGGCCATCGCGCGGTTCACCCGGTTCGCGACGACGGGCATTGCCGGCCGCGCGTCCCGGAGCGCGCGCCCCGTCGCGGCGAGCGCCCGCCAGTCCCCGCCGCGTTCGACGGCGACCGCCGCCTCGTCGCGCAACACCTCCAGCGCGCGGACCGAGAGGGACGCCGAGCCGTGGTTCCGGTCCGCACGGATCGTCTCGACGGTCGGCCGCACCCGGTCGTAGGCGTCCCACAGCCACGGAACGGTCTCGCGGCGCAGTATCTCCGTCGGCGGGACCCACTCGTGGTCCGACCCGCCCTCGCCCCCGCTCTCGCCCTCGCCCACGCTCTCACCCTCGTCCTCGACCGCTCGGGTCGCCGCCTCGAAGAGGAACGGGTGGACGACCAGGGCGTCCCCGGCCGATGACACTGTGAGGGCGTCTCCGGCCCTGACCAGCGTCGCCTCCCCGGGATCGAACCCCCGTTCCGCGACCGCCGCGCGGGCGGCCTGCTCGGGGTCGCCCGTCGCCGGATCCGCCCCCTCCGTTCCCGACGCCCCGGACGGCGGGCCTCCGTCGGCGATGGGTCCGCCCACCGCGTCCCACTGTCCGTCGGGGGGACCACTCGTCTCGCTTCGCCGGACTAGCAGGACGTCGGCGTCGTGGCGGAGAAACACCGTGACGACGTGGGTCGGGTCGGGCGGGTCGTCGTCGGGCATACGTGGCCGTTGGCCGTCCCGGCCCATGAGCGTCGGGGTCGGCGGGGGTCTCACGGGCCAGCCGCCTCGCACCCGGCGCTCATCGGGCCGACCGGAGCGTCTCCGGCCGTCGTGTCACACTGTTCGTGGCGTCGCCGGTCCCGTGACGGCGGTGTGTCTGACGCGTGGCCGACTGGGATTTATGGGACGGGGTGACCTCCGATCCGGGTACGATGACCTACAACGCGGTTGCCGACGGCGGCGACGCCGACGGGGCGGGGGAACGGCACGTCTCCATCGAGGTCACGGTCGGTGACGACGCCGAGACGCGGCCGCCGGTCGACGCCGCGACGCGGGTCGACGTCGAGGTCGACGGCCAGATGTACCCGACCGCGCGCCTGGGCGACGGCCGATACGCCGCCTGGTGGTTCGACACCGACGCGCCCGACCTTGACGACCCCGTGGCGACCGAGTGGGTCGCCGCGCCCACCCGCTTTCTGGCGGCCGGTACCCTCCACGAACTCTGGGAGGACCCCGCCGCGTTCGACGGCCTCGCCGGCCGGACCGGCACTCTCTCGCCCGACCTCTGAGTTCCACGGCACCGGACCGTCCAACGCGGCCGCCCGCTCCCGGTGACGGCGGGCCGGTCGCGGTCCCGGCGGGCCGGTCGCGGTCCCGGCGGGCCAGCCGCGGTCCCGGCGGGCCAGCGTGGTGACAGTGCCACAGCGCGGCCACTCAGGGTCCGCGGAACTCCTCGGGTTGGACGGCCTCGGGGTCACGGAGGTTCTCGCCCGGTTCGGGCTTGTAGTGGCCGCTGGACTTGATGATAGAGAGGGCGGTCATGATGTCGGTCCGGGTTATCAGGCCGACGAACTCGTCGCCGTCCATGACGAGCAGGCGGCCGACGTTGCCCTGTTCGAGCCGTTCGAGCGCCGCCATTACGTCCGCGTCGGGTTCGATGGTGTAGAGTTCGGTCGTCATCACCTCGCCGACGCGGTAGGCGTCGCGCTCGACCTCGCGGACGGCGCGGGCGTCCTCCAGCGTGACGAGCCCGACTATCTCTCCGCCGCGCTCGACGGGGTAGCCGGTGTGGCGCTCGCGGAACATCAACTCGACCAGGTCCGCGACCGAAGCGCTCGCGTCGACGGTGGTCACGCGGTCGGCCGGTGTCATCACGTCCCGGACGGTCACGCCCTCGAAGGCCGCCCGCATCACCGTCTGCTGGGCCTCGCTCGCGGCCCCGATGTAGATGAAGAAGGCGATAGCGACGAGGAAGAGCCCGCCCCCGCCGAAGAGGCCGAACAGCCCCAGGAGGATGGCGAACACTTTGCCCACCTCGGCGGCGATCTCGGTCGCGCGGGCGTACGGCCGGTTCCGGGCCAGCAGCGCGCGCAGCACCCGCCCGCCGTCCATCGGGAAACCGGGCAGCATGTTGAACGCCGCCAGCGCGACGTTCATCAGCGCGAGGTAGCCCAGCAGGAACTTGACGGCGGCGACCCCGTCGGACCCGACCGAGGGGACCGCCAGGAAGGCCCCGTAGGAGACGACGCCGAGCGCGACGCTGACGACCGGCCCCGCGATGGCGATGACGAACTCGTGGCGCCAGTCCTCGGGCATCTCGTCTAGCTGGGCGATGCCGCCGAAGATCCACAGCGTGATCGAACTGATGGGGTAGCCGTACCGCATCGCCACCAGCGAGTGACCCAGTTCGTGCAGGACGACGCCGGCGAACAGGCCGAGCGCGGCGACCAGCCCCAGCAAAAGCGATGTCGGCGACGACGCCAGCACGTCGGCCGGAATCGCTGCCCCCGAGAGGTCGTTGAGGATCCCCACGTAATCCCCGATCTGACTCCCGATGGCCCACGCGAACAGCGGCAACACTAGTAAAAAGGTCAGGTCGACGTTCAGGGGGATGCCGAACGCGCTCCCGATCCGGTACCGCGGCATACCTCGGGGTAGGCCCGGCGGGCTCTTAAGCCCGCCTGTCCAGGCAGTCCAGCCACTCCCCGAAAGGTGGGGCGTCTCCGTAGAACGGGCGCGCTCGGAGGGCCGTCTCTCCGGGCTGTCCAGCCACCCCCCGAAAGGGGGGCGTATCCGCAGGCCCGACGGGTTCGGAGGGTCGTCCGTCCTGGCCCTGCGAGGGTCCGCGACCAGGTGTACGAGCCAAACTTGCTCCTTGGCCGGAGTATAAACGCCGGCGACGACGACTCGGGGGCATGTACACGAGCTTCGGTCCCGGCGCGCTCGGTATCGAACTCTCCTTTCCCGACGCGGCCGCGCTCGCGGCCGACGCCGGCTTCGAGGGCATCCAGGTCGACGCCGCGTTCCTCGACGCGCACGGTCCCGACGTCTACCGCGCGGTCCTGGAGGAGTATGACCTCAGGTCGGGCAGTCTCTCCCTGCCGGTCGACCTCACCGGCGACCGCGATTCCTACGAGGCCGACCTCGACGCGCTCCCCGGAATCGCCCGGCTGGCCGCCGCCGTGGGCTGTGCCCGGACGTCGACGTACATCATGTCCTTCAGCGACGACCGTCCGTTCGAGGAGAACTTCGCGTTCCACCGCGACCGCCTCGACCCGGTCGCCGAGACTCTCGACGAGTACGGCATCGACTTGGGGCTGGAGTTTCTGGGCCCCCGGACGCTCCGCGAGGGCCACGAATACGAGTTCATCGCCGACAGCGAGGGGATGCTGGAGCTCTGTGCGGCCGTCGGGACCGACAACGTGGGGCTCCTGCTGGACTGCTGGCACTGGCACACCGCCGGGGGGTCAGTCGAGGCCCTGGAGGCACTGGACGCCGGGGACGTCGTCGACGTCCACGTCAACGACGCGCCGGCCGGCGTCGCGCGCGAGGACCACGTCGACGACGAGCGCGCGACGCCCGGCGCGACCGGCGTCATCGACGTCGAGACGTTCCTCGGCCACCTCGACGCGGTCGGCTACGACGGCCCGGTGATGGTCGAGCCCTTCAGCGACGAACTCGACGCGATGGACCCCGAGGCCACTGCCCGCAAGACGATAGCCTCGCTCGAACGGGTCTTCGAGCGCGCCGGCGTCTCGACCGACCCCGTTCCGTAGGCGGTCGGGACCGTCGCCGGTCAGTCGTCGCGGTCGCGTTCCCGCTCGCGTAACTCGACGCGGCGGATCTTCCCGGTCGAGGTCTTCGGGAGGGCGTCGACGAACTCGACCTCGCGGGGGTACTCGTACTCGGCGAGGCGGTCCCGCGCCCGCTCGCGCAGGTCGGCGCGCAGGTCGTCGCCCGGGTCCGCGTCCGGCGTCGCTTCGACGAACGCCTTGATCACCTCCCCGCGGGTCTCGTCGGGGACGCCGACGACGCCGGCCTGTTCGACGGCGGGGTGGTCAAGCAGGACGCGCTCGACCTCCAGGGGGCCCACGCGGTAGCCGCTCGTGATGATCACGTCGTCGGCCCGCGACTCGAACCAGAGGTACCCCTCCTCGTCGCGGCTGGCCAGGTCGCCGGTGAGGTACCACTCGCCGTGGCGTTTCTCGGCGGTCGCCTCGGGTCTGTTCCAGAACTCCGAGAAGACGACCCGGTCGTCGGCGGGCGTGACGGCGGTCTCGCCGACCTCGCCGGCCGGCAGTTCCGTCCGCGTCTCCGGGTCGAGGACGGCCACCTCGTAGCCGGGCAGGGGTTTGCCCATGCTCCCCGGCTTGGTCTCGAACCACCGCGAGGCGTTGGCGACCACGAGGTTGAGTTCCGTCTGCCCGTAGTACTCGTTGACCGACAGGTCCGCGAAGTTTTCGTCGGCCCACGCGAGGATCTCCGGCGTCAGCGGCTCGCCGGCCGTCGCGACCGTCCGCAGTGAGAGGTCGTACGCGCCGGGCTCTTCGTTCATCAGCATCCGCAGGGCGGTCGGCGGCGCGAGGGCTTCGGTCACGTCGTACGCTTCGAGCAGCGTGAAGGCCGCTTCCGGGTCGAACCCCTTCGTCGGCGCCGCGACGACCGTCCCGCCGTAGTGCCAAGTGCCCAGCAGGAGACCGCCCAGCGCCGACCCCCACGCCCAGTCGGCCGGCGTCCAGCAGACCGCCCCCGCGCCCAGACGCCCCTCGAAGAAGTTGTACGCGGCCGCCGCCCGGCCGAGCCAGAGCGCGTGCCCGTGGCGGACCCCCTTTGGCGGCCCCGTCGACCCGGAGGTGTACATGATCGCCGTGTCCGTCGACGGCGTCGCGTCGTAGGGCTCGCGTGCCGGCGAGTGGCCGGCCACCAACGTCTCGTAGTCGACCACCTCGCAGTCGAACGCTTCACCCGTCTCCGGGGGGTCACGCTCGCCGACGTACCACGGGCGAGCGTCGAGCGCGACGGCGACCGCCAGGTCGGCGTCGGCGCTGGCGGCGGCGACGTCCCCCCGGACCGTCGGGTCGAAGACGACCGCGCGGGCGCCGCTATCGGCGAGTCGGTAGGCCAGCGCGTCCCGGCCAAACAGCGTCGTCATCGGGACGGTGACCGCCCCGAGTTTCCAGCAGGCCGCGTGCGCGACCGGCGTCTCCGGCCGCTGGGGCGCCGCGACGCCCACGCGGTCGCCGGGTTCGATCCCTCGGTCCGCGAGCGCGTTCGCCAGCCGGCCCGACGCCTCGTCTAGCTCCCGGTAGGTGTAGCGCTCGTCGGTCGCCGCGTCGACGAGCGCCAGCCGGTCGTCCGGGTCCGCGTGCTTGCCCAGGCAGTCCGTCGCGGGGTTGTACCGCTCCGGAAACGACCACTCGAACGCTTCGCGCGCTCGCTCGTACGTGGGGTAGTCGTCCATCACGTACCAGGTCATCGTCACCCGGTACTCCGCGGCGGGGTTTGGTGTTTGGGGCGCCACCACGGCAGTGTGTAGTGAAGAAATTTTCCCGCGGCTTTCGCGCTGTTCTGCCGGCTAGCGCTCGGACAGGCAGAGACAGGAGGGGTGACCGCGACGGGACGGACGTCCCGTTCCGCGGGCGAAAGCCTACCGGTCGAGAAACTCCGGGCGGTCGGTCGCGTCGATCTCGTCGGGGTCTGGTCGCTCGATGGCGCCGACCATGTCGACGGCTTCGGGGATGCCGTCGTGGCCGCCCGTCGGCAGTTCCTCCTCGTCGACGGTGACGGTCTCGCCCTCGACGAGTTCGTTCCACACCGCCTCGTCGTCGCGGTCGGTGCCCGGCGGCTGGATGCCGCGGCCCTCGTTTTTCCCCTCGCGGAAGGCCAACTCGACCATGCTCCGGTTGTAGGCGGTGTCCATCTCGTCGTGGACGGCCCCAAACTCCTCGCGGTTGTACTCACCGAGCGACTCGGCGACCCCCAGCGCGTAGGCCCGCTCGGTCGCCTCGCCCTTGTCGAGTGTCCTCCAGTCGGTCCCGTACCGCTCCTCGTAGAGGCCCATGCTACGCCTCGATCTTTCTCTCGGCCCGGACGCGCAGTCCCTGGTCCGAGAAGTCGATGGCGCGGATGTCACAGTCGATTGCCGTCCCGCGCATCTTGATGACCTGGATGCCGCGGGTCATCCCGCCCGACTCCAAGTAGTTGTGAAAGAAGATGACCCCGTGGGCCAGGTAGTGCTCGTCGGCGTACGAGGAGGGGTCGGTCATCTCCGAGATCAGGACCGTCGTCGTGTCGGTCTGTTTCAGCGCCAAGAGAAAACCCGTGATCTCGTCGGACATGTTGTCGAAGAAGTGCTGGAGCAGCATCGTCGAGTCGATCACGGCCCTGTCGATATCCTGCTGTTCGAGGAACGCCGTGATCCGGTTCGTCAACCCTCCCTCGGTGCCGAACTGGGTGATCGTGCGCTTCCCGCTGTCGGTCATCAGGTTGAGGAACTGCACCTTCCCCGAGGCCATCACCTGGTCGAACCCGAAGTCGGACCCCGACATGTCCTGCATCAGCTCCTCTTTGGTCTCGTGCATCGTGATGTACAGACAGTTCTCGCCGGATTTGGCCCCCTCGGTGATGAACTGCGACGAGAAGGTCGTCTTCCCGCTGCCCGGCGGCCCGCTCACGACGTAGAGCCTGTTTTTCAACAGCCCGCCCTGGACGACCTCGTCGAACCCCGGGACACCACTCGATACGCGCATACCCGGTGATCCGCGGAGAACGTTTAGACCTTTGTCCCCTGATTTTCATCCCTGATATCGGAAGCGGTTGACCCATCCGCGACGCGACCGGCGTCGGTGGTCGCGACGGGTCACAGCCGGGCGAGACACTGCCAGCAGTACCGGACCATCGCGGCCTCCTCGTTGACAGTCCCGCAGCCACGACAGCGCACGCCCGACTCCGGTTCGCCGTCGTCGTCGGTCCCCGCGCCGGCCGTCTCGCGCTCGGGGTCCCGCTCGCCCGCGTCCGGCGCGGGCAGTCCGCGCCCGAGGACGTACCGGACCACGGCGGCCTCGAGCCACAGCACGGCCGCCACCAGCACGGCGGCGACGACCCACGGGTTCATACACCCGCTGCTCGCGAGGACATACTTGGTTCTTGGCGCGCAAATATCAGTATTGATTATCGCTGTCGCGCCGGCGGCGGTCGGGTCACCGGAGCTGCGCGAGGCAGTTCCGGCAGTAGGTGTACGGCTGTGCGTCGTCGTTCAGGGCCCCGCAGTGTGGACAGTCGACGCCGCCGTGGTCGTGGTCGGACTGCTGGCCCGTCTCGCGCGCCGGCTGGCCACGCTCGATGGGGTTGGGGCCGGCCGTCTCGCCCGACCCCAGCGACATCCGGTCGACCGACCCCCCGTCGGAGAAATACCGGAACAGCAGCAACTGGAAGAGGGTGAACCCGACCAGATAGACCAGGATCCAGGTCCAGGTCTCCATACCGTGGGATACGTTGGCACGGTACTTGGATGTTCCCCCGTGTCCGCCGGGGACCGCTGTGGCTTTCCGGCACCGGTCCGTAGTCGGGCCATGGGCTGGACTGTCGCGGACGTCCCGGACCTGTCGGGACGGACGATAGTCGTCACGGGCGCGAACAGCGGTCTCGGGTTCGAAGCGACGCGCGCCTTCGCCCGCAACGGGGCGACGGTCGTGATGGCCTGTCGGAGCACCGACCGCGGGGCCGACGCCGCCACCGCCGTCCGCGAGGACGTCCCCGACGCCGACCTCGACGTGCGCGCCTGCGACCTGGCGGACCTGTCCTCGGTCGAGTCGTTCGCCGCGGGCGTCCGGGAGCGCTACGACCGCCTGCACGTCCTCTGTAACAACGCCGGCGTGATGGCGGTCCCCCGGAGCGAGACCGACGACGGCTTCGAGACACAACTGGGCGTCAACCACCTCGGTCACTTCGCGCTGACGGGCCACCTGCTGGACCGGATCGTCGACACGCCCGGCGAGACGCGGGTCGTCACCCACTCCAGCGGCACCCACCGGGGCGGGCGCACCGACTTCGAGGACCTCCACGGCGAGGAGTCCTACGGGAAGTGGCGGGCCTACAGCCAGTCGAAACTCGCGAACCTCCTGTTCGCGTTCGAGCTACAGCGGCGCCTCGAGGCGGCCGGCGTCGACGAGACGGCCAGCCTCGCCTGCCACCCGGGGTGGGCCGACACGAACCTCCAGGCCACCAGCGCCCGGGCCGACGGGTCCCGGCTCAAACTCGCGGCCATGGCCGTCGCGAACAGGCTGTTCGCCCAGTCGGCCGAGCGCGGCGCGCTCCCGATGGTCTACGCGGCGACCGCCGACGCCGTGGACGGGGGCGAGTTCGTCGGCCCCAGCGGCCTGTTCCAGGCCCGCGGCCCGCCCGAGACACAGGAACCCAGCGACCGGGCCCGCGACGAGGACGTCGCCGCCCGCCTCTGGGAAATTTCGGAGGCCGAAACCGGCGTGACTGTCGAGGTCCCGACCGCCGCCCGGACGGACCAGTGACCGGTCACCTCTCGACTCTTGTTCGGACGAACCGGTAACCGGCGGTGTAGCGACCGCTGTTCGCACTGGTCGCCGAGTGGCGAGACACCCGCTCGGTCGCGGGGGGTGACGGTGCGGTGGGAGGCGGGCCACGAGCGTGCCGTCTCAGGACGGGTTCACCCGGGCGGTGCGGGCGACGGCGCGCTCGATGAACTCGGGCGGGAGGTCGTCGAGCAGTCCGGCCTGGATCTGCCAGAGGTGCGCGTAGAGGCCGTCGGCGGCCAGCAGGTCGTCGTAGGGCTGGTCGAACGGCTCGCCGTCGCGAGGCCGGACGGTCACCGTCTCGGCGTCCGTGTCGACGGCCGTCATCTCGTGTTCGCGCCGGAGGTCGATGCCGCGCTCCGCGGCCTCCTCGGGCGACAGTGAGAGCAGGTCCGTGAGGTGGTCGACCTCGCCCTTGACGAAGTAGGGCGTAACGTGGCCCTGATCGCGCTTTCCCGCCTCCGACTCCGGCCGTCCGGCCCGCGACCCCGCCGCTCCGGACCGCCGCCATCCTGGACCGCCGCTGTTACCCCGGACCGGTCCCCTAAAGCGTCTACCGGACCGGTCCCTCGGAGCCTCTACCGAATCGGCCGACGGCGACCAGAATCCGGTCGCCGATACCGTGGGCTCCGGACCGACCCGTGTCGCCAGGGGTCGCTCGGCCGCTACGGGAGAAAGTCGCGTTGACAGGCCCGGCAGGTGACCATCCCGAACCGGTCGAGACACCGCCGTGTCTCCCCGCAGAGCTCGCACTCTGTGCGTTCACCGCGGATGTAGCCAGAAGTGGTGTCCGTCCGGTACGGGTTTGGACTCTCGGTTCGGCCGCGTTTCGAATCGAGCATCTACTGTGCGACGGTTTGGCCTCTATCCCTTTACCCCTTTTTGTTACTGATAATAGGACATATTTGAACAAAACCGGCCGTGACTGCCGGTTTCGGGCGGACGGCCGAGCGGACTGACCCGTCGGGTCAGCGGGTTTCAGTACCGAATACGGACTTATCGGGTGACGTCGCCGGTGTCGCCGGCCTCGACGATGCGGGCGTCCCGGGCGGACGGTCACGTTTCAGTAGACCGGCGGCACGTAGAGGTTCAGCGTCTCCAGCGGGGCGTCGCCGTCGTTGGTGACCTCGTGGGCTTCGCCGGCCTCGATGACGACCAGGTCGCCCGCGTCGAGTTGGACCGTCTCGCCCTCGACGGTGGCCGACCCCGACCCGGAGACGACGAACAGCCACTGGTCGCTGCCGGGGTGGGCGTTGTCGGGCCCGCCGGTCGACTGCCCGGGCGCGAGCGTCATCTCGGCGGCCTGGGCGTCGTCGGTGGTCGCTCGCACTTCGAAGAACTGCTCGAAGTCGAGGTGGTCCCGTCGCACGGTCACGATTTCGAGAAGTCGCCGCCGGCGTACTCGGAGACGGTTCGGTCCTCGACGAGCAGGTCATCGACGACGAACTCGGCGAGGGCGTCCCGCGTCCGGAGGGTGGCCTCGCCCGCGCCCATCGTCACCTGGTACATGCGGGCGCCGACCAGCGCGGTGTAGACAGTCTCGCCGGCCCGTCGAGGGTCGACCTCCCGGAAGACGCCGGCCTCGATGCCGTCGGCGACGATGCCGGCGACGACGTCGACGTTCTCGGCGTAGTGGGCGGCCAGTTTCTCGCGAAAGGCCGCGTTGTGGGCCGCCTGGACCCGGAGTTCGAGCAGCGCCAGCGCGAACGTCTCCCGCTCTTCCTCGCCGGGGTCGATGACGAACTTGTCGACGAACTCCTCTAGCCGTTCCGGTGGCTCCTCGGTGTCGGACTCGGCGAGGCGGTCGCCCACCCAGCCGATGATCCGGTCGAGAAAGACCAGGAGGAGTTCCTCCTTGGTGTCGTAGTGGTAGTGCAACAGCGAGCGGCTCTTGTCGAACTCGTCGGCGATGTCCTGCATCGTGAGGTGGGCGTAACCGTGCTCGCACAGCGCGCGATACGTCGCCGCCATGATCGCGTCGTGCGTGTCCCGTTCGTCCACCTCGACGCTCATATCTCCCCATGACGGGGTGGCGACTAAAGCCTTCCGCGCTCGCCGGATCCGGCGCTCGCACGCCGCCAGAACGGCCCGCTCGCCTTCGGCACACAATTTCGAAGCGACGGTACGGCCGCTCGGAGGAAGCGAGACCGAAAAGACGGAGACGGGGGGTCAGAACGGCGCTTCGGGGCCTTCGTCGTCGTCGCCGATGCTGCCGCCGCGGGATTCGCCGGGCATCGAGGGGCCGGTGTCGGCGCCCATCATGCCCTCGTGGCCGCCACCGCCGCCGGTGTTGGCGTGGACGGTCTCGATCTCGGGGATCTCCTTCGTCATGCGGGTCTTGATCGCCTGGATGGTCATCGGCGAGATGCCACACCCTGAACAGGCGCCGCCCAGCTGGATCGTCACTTCGCCGCTCTCGCGGTCGATGTCCTGAATGGCCGCGCTGCCGCCGTGCATCTGGATCTGCGGGAAGTTCCGCCGCAGGAAGTTCGAGATGCGCTCCTCGAGGTCGTCCCCGCTCTCGGTTTCTGTGCTCATGGTACCTCACCTTGGCGGCGACGGGGCTTAGGCCTTTGGACTCGCGTGGTCTCGGCGGTCAGTCCTTCCAGTCGGGGTCGGCCCGGGGCGGCGCGAACACGTCGATGGCGTCGACGGGGTCGTCGCCGTGGTTCTCGGCGGCGTGGGGTTCCCCGCCGGGGATCGCGTAGGCGTCGCCCGGGCCGGCGACGAACTCCTCGCCGTCGACGACGAACGTACAGGTGCCGCTGACGACGTACCCGACCTGTTCGTGGTGGTGGCTGTGTTCGGGCACCCGCGCGTCCGGTTCGATGTGGACGTGCTGGGCGCTCATCTCCTCGCCGACCGCCAGTTGTGTGAGGTGGACGCCCTCGACCGCTTCGACCGTCTCGCGTGCCGCGTGCTGGATGACCTCCATGTCACTCCGTGACACGCCCGGCCCACGTAAAAGTGGCCGCTCCCCTGTCAGATCCCGAACGCCTGGACGATATCCGGCGGGAGCGTGGGGATGAGGACGTAGACGACGCCGACGGCGAGGACGACCTCGAAGGCGGTGACGGCCAGCATCATGACGCTAGCGTAGTCGCTGCTGACCGGGACGCCGATGGGTGCGCCGAACTCCTCGTCCCACAGCGGGTAAAACAGCGCGATCCCGCGGGTCGTCCCGAGGATGTCGAGCACGTAGTGGGTGAGCACACCCAGCCAGACCCAGTGGAGGTTGTCGAAGACGACCGGATAGGCGACCACGATGGCCAGCACCGGGAGGTTGTGCAGCGTCTTGCGGTGTTTGCCGAAGTGCGTGTCAACGTCGGGAAACAGCGCCCCGAGCACGAGCGGGACGAACACGGCCGCGACCGTCCGGAACGTCGCGACGTCGCCCGCCGGTTCGAGGACGAACCCCAGCGCCACCGCCAGCAACACGGCGTTCAGCACGTGCCCGCGTTTGTCCATCGAGCGTGTCGATGGCCCGCGAGGCTACAAGCTTTCCCCTTCGGGACTCCCCGGAAAGTCACCAGAACGGACGGCAGGACCCGCTCGGCCGCGCCCGAGCGCGGACCAGTCACTCGCGCGGTCTGGCCCGGAGCGCGTAGATGATACAGAGGAGTCCGGCGGTCTCCAGCGTCTGGACGACGGCCTAGAGGGCGAGCTGCGGGACGTAAGCGATGAAAAGCCCCAGGACCGCCCCGACCAGTTCGTAGAGGGTCACCAGCACCTCGCCGGTCCCCTGGAGGCGCCCGCCGGCCTGGAGCACCGCGTGCAAGAGCCCCGCCATGGTCACATCTCCTCGATGAGGCGGGTGAACCGGTCGACCATGTCCTCGCGGCGGTCGATGCGGACCTCGAAGCTCCCGTCCCGGAGTTCGACGGTGACCCGACCGAAGTTCGGGGCGTACACCGTGCGGTGGTGGCCCCCTCGGGGTCGGGCCGGGTCCGCTCGACCACGAGGTCGCGGTCCCGGAGGCGTTCGAGCCGCCGGTAGATGGTCGGTCCTGACGCGTCGCATCGCTCTTTGAGCGTGGTGGCTGACATGGGTTCCTGGCTCGTCTCCGTGAGGATCCGCCTGGCCGTCTCGTCCTCGAGGAGGCCCGCGACGGCTTCGAGATCCGGCTCCTCACTCACTGTACCGGCTTCTCGGCGACAGCCCGTATAATGGCGCCGGCTTCACCGCCTGCCGACCAGACGTAGACGACGTACCCGTGTCATCGGCCGACCACGCGTGCGTGTCACACTTTAATGGTCCCCGGTGTCCTACGGCGGGACATGAGCGACACGGAGCGCTCGCACGACGCCGACGCGCACGCACACCACGATCACGACCACGCCCACGACGTGGAGGGGCCGGGCTACGCGACGCCACAGGCCGCCATCGAGCAGTCGGAACGCGAGAAGACGGCGTACGTGATGGGGCTGTACGTCGGCACGGACGTGGACGCGCCGGACTTCCTGGGCGTCGTCGATGTCGACCCCGATTCGGACACCTACGGCGAGGTCGTCGAGCGCCTGGAGATGCCCAACAAGGGCGACGAACTCCACCACTTCGGGTGGAACGCCTGCTCGTCGTCGTGTCACGTCGACGGGCTGGAGCGCCAGCACCTCGTGATCCCCGGACAGCGCTCCTCGCGGATCCACGTCGTCGATACGCAGGAGCGCCGGGACCCCGAGTTCGAGACCGTCGTCGAACCCGAGGACGTGTTCGACCACGACCTCTCGGCGCCCCACACGGTCCACTGCATCCCCGACGGGGAGATCCTCATCAGCATGCTCGGGGACGCCGACGGCGACCTCCCCGGGGGCTTTCTCGAACTCGATGACGACTTCGCGGTCGAGGGCCGGTGGGAGCCGCCGGGCGAGATCGAGATGAACTACGATTTCTGGTACCAGCCCCGCCAGAACGTGATGCTCTCGACGGAGTGGGCCGCCCCGAAGACCTACTACCCGGGGTTCGACCTCGAGGACGTCGAGGACGGCAAGTACGGCCAGCGCCTCCACTTCTGGGACTGGGAGGAGGGCGTCGTCGAACAGACCATCGACCTCGGGGAGGAGGGCCTGATCCCGCTCGAGGCGCGATTTCTCCACACGCCCGAGAGCACCCACGGCTACGTCGGGGCCGCGCTCTCGTCGAACATCATCCACTTCTGGGAGGGCGACGGCGAGTACCACGCCGAACCGGCCATCGAGTTCGACGACCGCGAGCACGAGGGGTGGGACATGCCCGTGCCGGCGCTGCCGACGGACATCCTCATCTCGATGGACGACCGCTACCTGTTCGGGTCGAACTGGCTCCACGGCGAGGTCTGGATGTACGACATCTCGGACCCGTCGAACCCCCGGAAGGCCGACTCGCTCTCCATCGGGGGATACTTCGGCGACATCCAGGAGGTACAGGGCCGGGAGCTGGCGGCCGGCCCGCAGATGCTCCAGCTCTCGCTGGACGGCGAGCGCCTCTACTGGACCACCTCGCTGTTTTCCTCGTGGGACGACCAGTTCTTCCCCGAGGAGGCCAAGCAGGGGTCGGTCATGCTCAAGGCCGACGTGAACCCCCGCAGGGGGACGATGTCGCTGGACGAGGAGTTCCTCGTCGACTTCGGCGAGATGCCCGCGGGGCCGGCCCGCGCCCACGAGATCCGCTGGCCCGACGGCGACTGCACCAGCGACGTCTGGCAGTGACCAGCGAGCGAGTCGGATGGGCGACCGGTATCGCGTCGACCTGGCGTGGCGCGACGGCCGCGAGGAGACGGTCGCGGTGTCGGCCGGCGAGACCATCCTCGCGGCCGTCGAGGACGCCGGTCTGGGGCTGCCCTTCGGCTGTCGCACCGGCGCGTGTGCGACCTGTACCGCGCGCCTGCTGGAGGGGGCCGTCGAACACCGCCGGGAGCCCCGCGCACTGAAAGACCGTCACCTGGAGGCGGGCTACGTCCTGACCTGCATCGCGACGCCGACGGCCGACTGCCGCCTGGAGGTCGGCGCCGCCGTCGCGGACGACCTCGTCTCGAACCCCTGGCGGTGACGCCCGCGGACCGAAGTCGTCTTTTCGCTGGCCCCGCGACTGGGAGACAGCCGAATGGCCACGAACCGCGACATCGAGCGCGTCCTCGGCATCGAGGGGACCGCCTGGGCCGCCAGCGCCGCCGTCTACGACGTCGCGAGCGACGCGGTGACCATCGAGACCGACGCCTACGTCCCCGACAGCGGCGGGATCCACCCCCGCGAGGCAGCCGAGCACATGAGCGACGCCATCCCGGCGGTCGTCGAGTCGGCGCTCGAAGACGCCCGCGAGCGCGCCGCCGCGGCCGGCGGCGACCCCGAGAACCCGGTCGACGCCGTGGCCTTCTCGCGCGGTCCCGGACTCGGCCCCTGTCTGCGGATCGCCGGGACCGCGGCCCGGGCGCTCGCCCAGCGCCTGGACGTGCCGCTGGTGGGGGTCAACCACATGGTCGCCCACCTGGAGATCGGCCGCCACCGGTCGGGGTTCGGGGCGCCGGTCTGTCTCAACGCCAGCGGCGCGAACGCGCACGTCCTGGCCTACCGGTCGGGCCGCTACCGCGTGCTGGGCGAGACGATGGACACCGGCGTCGGCAACGCCATCGACAAGTTCACCCGCCACGTCGGCTGGTCCCACCCCGGCGGCCCGAAGGTCGAGGCCCGCGCCCGCGAGGGCGAGTACGTCGACCTCCCGTACGTCGTCAAGGGGATGGACTTCTCGTTTTCGGGGATCATGTCGGCCGCGAAGGAGGCCGTCGACGGGGGCACGCCCGTCGAGGACGTCTGTCGCGGCCTCGAGGAGACGATATTCGCGATGCTCACCGAAGTCTCCGAGCGGGCGCTCTCGCTGACCGGCCGGGACGAACTGGTCCTTGGCGGCGGCGTCGGCCAGAACGACCGCCTCCAGGGGATGCTCCGGGAGATGTGCGACCAGCGCGGGGCCACCCTCTTCGTCCCCGAGGACCGCTTCCTGCGGGACAACGCCGGCATGGTCGCCGTGCTGGGCGCGGAGATGGCCGCCGCCGGCGACACGCTCGCGGTCCCCGACTCCGCTATCGACGCGGACTTCCGGCCCGACCAGGTGCCCGTCACCTGGCGCGACCCCGACGAGGGCGAACCGGCCCGCGGCGGCGAAGACGGCGACACGATCAAGGGAGCGGAAGCGACCGTCGAGATGAGTGGCGACCGCGTCCTCAAGCGGCGGCTAGCGCGGTCGTACCGCCACCCCGCGCTCGACGAGCGGGTGCGCCGCGAGCGCACCCGGCGGGAGGCCCGCCTGACCAGCGCGGCGCGCCGCGAGGGGGTGCCGACGCCGGTCGTCTCCGACGTCGACCCCCGCGAAGCGACGGTCACGTTCGGCTTCGTCGGCGACTGTGACCTCCGGGACGCGCTCACCGAATCTCGGGTCAGGGACGTGGGCCGACACCTCGCAACCATCCACGACGCGGGGTTCGTCCACGGCGACCCGACGACGCGCAACGTCCGCGTCGACGACGAGCGCACGTACCTGATCGACTTCGGGCTGGGCTACGCGACCCGCGACGAGGAGGACCACGCCGTCGACCTGCACGTGTTCGCCCAGAGCCTCGCCGGGACCGCCGACGACGCGGAGGCCCTCACGGCGGCGGCCGAGTCGGCCTACCGGGCGGCCAGCGAGCGGCCGGACCTCGTCCTCGACCGCCTGCGTGCCGTCGAAGGACGGGGTCGATACCAGTAACGAAGGCCTTTAGGCCGGTGTCAGCGGAATACCGGCATGGACCACGCGCTCGCAGTCTACGACGGGAACGGGACGGACCTGCTCGAAGAGGCGGGGGAACTGGCGGCCGGCGTCGCCGCCGAGGTGACGGTACTCGCGCTGATGACCGACGAGGAGTTCGAGGAGACCGCCGAGACGCTCGACGCCGTCGCCAGCGAGGAGGGGACGGGATACGGCGACAGCACGGTCCTCGACGCGGTCCGGAGCGAGGCCGACGAGGCCGTCCGCGAGGCCTACGACAGCCTCGACCTGGAGTGGGAGGTCGTCGGCGCAGTCGTCTCGGACGACGGCGACGCGGCCGAGCGGATCGTCGAGACGGCCATCAACCGCGGCGCCGACCACGTCTTCCTCGGCGGCGAGAAACGCTCGCCGACCGGCAAGGCCGTCTTCGGCGACCGCTCGCAGGCGGTCATCCTGAACTTCGACGGACCGGTCACGACGCATCTGGTCTGAATCCTGGCGGGACAGGCACATAGTCTGAGCCCGTGCGGATCCGGGACGTGAGTAAACGTCTTTAACCCGGCCGACACAACGGGAGATATGGTCGACAAACCGACCTCCGGGACGCTCTTCGGGATCCCCTACAACTTCGAACAGCCGAGCCTCAAGCGCCTCCTCTCGACGTACTGGCAGCCCGGCGAGGGGATGCTCGTCGAGAAGCCCTTCGGTATCGGCTACACGCTGAACCTGGCGAGCTGGCGCTCGTGGGTCATACTGGCCGTCGCCGGCGTCCTCTGGTGGCAGTCCGAGACGGGCGTCGCAGAACCCGACGAGGAGGACGCCGAACCCGTCGAGGTCATCGTCGAGGACTGACCCGCCGGCCGGGACCGACGCCTCTTTTGGTCCCGCCGCCCCCGCCTCGGGTATGACCCTGCAGTTCGTCACGACGAACCCGGGCAAGGTGCGCGAGGCCCGCGAGTACCTCTCGGCCCCCGTCGAACAGCTCGATTTCGACACGCCAGAGATCCAGCACGAGGAGCTGGGCGCCATCGCCGCACACAAGGCCCGCGCCGCCTACCGCCACGCGGGCGAGCCGGTCGTCGTCGACGACGCCGGGCTGTTCGTCGAGGCCCTCGACGGCTTCCCCGGGCCGTACTCCTCGTACGTCCACGAGCAGCTGGGCAACGAGCGGGTCTGGCGGCTCGTCCGCGAGGAGAACGACCACACCGCGGCCTTCCGCGGGGTCGTCGCCTACTGCGACGGCGACGGGTTCGAGGCGACCCCGGAGCCGGTCGACCGCGCCCGCCGCGGCCAGGACCTCGCGGCAGACGAACGCCCCGCCGCGACGACCGACGACCAGGTCCACGAGGGCGAACGCGGGACCTCGGGCGTCCACGACGGCAACGGCGGGACCAGCGACGACCCCGGGACCGACGAAGCCGCGACGCTCCCGGTGAAACTCTTCGGGGGCGTCGTCCCCGGAGAAGTCGTCGCGCCCCGGGGCGAGGGCGGCTTCGGCTACGACCCCATCTTCGAGTACGACGGGACCACCTTCGCCGAGATGGACCCCGCGGAGAAGAACGCCGTCTCCCACCGCGGGCGCGCCCTCGAGAAGTTCGCCGAGTGGCACGCCACCGTCGACCGGTAGTCGGGGAGCGGTATGCCACCGTCGACCGGTAGCCTCGGAGTAGCACGCCACCGTCGACCGGTAGTCGGGGAGCGGTATGCCACCGTCGACCGGCAGGCCGAAGCCCTTGTCACCAGTTGCCACACCACCCCAGCCGCTATGCCCTGCCGGCGCGAACCGCCACCGATGACGCTCGTCCGCGAGCCACGCGAGGCCGACCTCGGGGCCATCGGGGACGCCCACGTCGCGGCCATCGAGGCGTTCGGCCCCGACGCCTACGACGACGAGGCGGTCGCCGCGTGGGCGGCCACCGACCGCCCGCCCGCCGAGCGGTACGACCTCGACGATGGGTACTGGGTCGTCGCCGAGCGGTCAGGCGAACTCGCGGGCTTCGGGCACCTCGACCCCGGCGGGGGTGAGGTGGTCGCCGTCTACGTCCACCCCGACCACGCCCGCCGGGGCGTCGGGTCGGCGCTGCTCGCGGGGCTGGAGGGGTACGCCCGCGGCGTCGGCGCGCCGAAGTTGACGCTGACGGCCTCGCGCAACGCCGTGGCGTTCTACGAGCGGACCGGCTACGAGCGCCGGGGGCCGGTCGCCCACGAGACCTCGGCCGGCGTCGAACTCGACTGTGTCGAGATGGCCAAGCGACTGTGAGGCCCTCACTCGCGCGGGTCGCGGTCAGGTCCCGGGTACGAGCCGCCGACGACGGCGTCGTACAGCGACGCGGGGTCGAACAGCGCGGCGAACCCGCGGGGGTGTTTGATGCTGGTTTCGACGTGCCCGCGGATGGCGGCCCCGGCGTCGGCCGACCGGAGCCTCTCGTCGAACGTGAGGAGGTGCATCGCGCCGCCCCGGTAGGCCGAGGCCAGCGCCGGGTGGTCGTCCGGGGGGTGGGCGACCGGTTCGCGGGCGTCCGCGGCGCGTGCGCGCCACCCCGCCGCCAGGTCGGCGTCGGCCAACTCGGCGACCACGGCCTGGGCGTCGGCCAGCAAGGGGTCGCTGGCGACGAGGACCACCCACGAGTGGGCGCGGACGCCGTCGAGCGCGTCGCGGGCGTCCCCGCCGACGAGGAGGTCGGCCGCCAGCACGTCCGCGTCCGCGACGACCCGGCCCGGCGTCGGATCGACGGGCTCGGTCGCGTCCCCCGCCGCCGGACCCCCCTCGTTGCGCTCGCGGCGCCGGGTCAGTGACTCGCGGACCGCCTCGACTGTCGCGTCGGTCGCGCCGTCGGCCCGGTCGAAGAGCCCGCCCCAGGACATACCGCGACAGAGGTCCCTCCCGGGCAAAAACCCCCGGGCGGACCGCCCGAGACGAGGCACTGGAGTGTCCGGTCCGGCGCGAGCAGACCGGCGACACGCGCTCCGTCATACGGGTGTCTGACGGGTCATTAAGGCGGTCGCCGGCGGAGGGTGGCGTGGGCGCGCAACGACGGCTTCATTTCCCATCCACTCCACGGCGCGCCCGACCCACCCCACAGCCCGTCTCCAAGACGCCCGGCGGTCTCTTCGACCGCTTTCCGTGATTCCGCCGGTCACACGCACTGCTCGTCCGGCCGTCCGCGCCGCTGGTCCGATGCGTCGACAGTTCCCGGAGGCCGGTCGCACGTGCCGACGGTCAGGCAGCGGCTTGTTCTTCCTCGCCGCGCAGGAACGCCCGGATAGCCGGCAGGTCGTCGGGTCTGGCCATGAGCGCGACCTCGTCGCCGGCCTCGATCCGGGTCTGTGGCAGCGGGATCTCCATCGGCTGGTCGCGGCGGCCGTGGGCGTAGATCCGCGCCTCGCCGCGCAGGTCGACCTTGACGACGCGCTCGCCGACGACCGGCGAGTCCTCGGGGATGCGGACGCTCGCGACCGACAGTTCCTCGGTCAGGTCCGCGAGGACGTTGAAGTCCCCGCCCAGCATGGCGGTCTTGGCCCCCGCCGCCCCCAGTCGCTCGGGGTAGACGATCTCGTCGACGTCCTCGGCGTATGTCTCGAAGATCTCCTGGCGGTAGTCCTCGTCGATGCGCAGGACCGTCCGCAGGCCGTGGTGTTTGCCGAGCATACAGGCCGAGAAGTTCGTGTTGAGGTCGCCCGTCAGCGCGCCGATCGCGTCGGCCTCAGTGATCCCCGCCTCCTCAAGGACCGACTCGGCGGCCCCGTCCCCCTCGACGACTTCGAACCCTTCCTTGCGCGCGCGCTCTACCTTGTCGGGGTCGTCCTCGACGAGCGTCAGCTCGTGGCCCTCGCTTCTGAGGATCCGTGCGACCCGCATCCCGACGCGACCGAATCCGACGATGACGAACTCCATGGCTGTCCATTTGGTACCCGCCCTCAAAACAGTTCCCGCCGCCGGGCCACCGCGTCCGGCCGGGTCGGTGACACCCCCGGCGTCGGCTCATACTGCCGGCTGTAAGTCTGTAAAGAAGTTCGCCACCTCGGGGTGGCGAATATCTTCACGAAGTTACAGCCGGCAGTATCACTCGTCGAGCGCGACCGACGCGAGCAGGGCTTCGAGCTGGATTCGCTCGTTGGCCCCGCGGGTGATCCGGTACTCCGTCTCGCCGATGCGGTCGAGCAGGCGCACGGCCGCCTCGTCGTCGAGGTCGAACTCCCAGACCGCGCGGTGGAGCTGGTCGATGACGTCGCCGCCGGCGATCCCCTTCTCGGTGAGTAGCCGGTCCAGCGTCGACTGTGCGGCCGTGAAGTCGCCGTCGAGAGCCTGCTCGACCATCTCCCTGACCTCCTCGGGCCGGGCCGTCGAAGTGATGGCGTAGACCGCCTCCTCGTCAACCACCCCGCCCGTCACCGAGGCCGCCTGGAGCGCGTTGATGGCCTTGCGCATGTCGCCGTCGGCGGCGTACACCAGTGCGTCCATCCCGTCCTCGGTCACCTCGATGCCCTCCTGGTCGGCGATGTGGCGCATCCCCTCGGCGACGGCCTCGTCGCTCAGCGGCGAGAACCTGAACACCGCACACCGCGACTGGATCGGGTCGATGATCTGGCTGGAGTAGTTACACGAGAGGATGAAGCGGACGTTGTTCGAGAACTGCTCCATCGTCCGCCGGAGCGCCGACTGGGCGTCGGACGTGAGAGCGTCCGCCTCGTCGAGGAAGATGATCCGGTAGTCGTAGCCGCCGAAGGAGGTGCGCGCGAAACTCTTGATCCGGTCGCGCACCACGTCGATACCGCGCTCGTCGGAGGCATTGAGTTCGAGGAAGTTCTCCTCCCAGTCGTCGCCGTACAGCTCTCGGGCGATCGCGACCGCGCTCGTCGTCTTCCCGATGCCTGCCGGTCCCGAGAACAACATGTGGCTGATATCGTTGCGGTCGACGTAGCTCTGGAGGCGCTCGGTGATGGTGTCCTGGCCCACGATGTCGGCGAGTCGCTCGGGGCGGTACTTCTCGATCCAGACCTCCTCGCGTCCCGCCGGCGACTCCGCGTCGGCCTCGCTCATGGACGACGGGAGGCGCGGCCGCGCCGTAAACCTACCGAGACGCGACACCGCGCGGGCCCGCGGGGTGTGGCGAGTCGCGTCCGGGAGCCGCGGGTCAGTGGCGACACCCTCAAGACTCGCCGGCCGGATCCCCCGACCATGCGCGTGACCGTCTCGGTCGTCGGCGAGGACACCTGCGAGGTCGCCGTCGACCCGGGCGACACCTACGCCGACCTGCTCGCGTCCCTGGAGTACAACCCCCACAGGGTGTCGGTTCTCGTCGACGGCCGTCCGGTCCCCGAGGACGCCGCCGTCGACGCCGACCGCGTCGAAATACTCAGACTCGTCAAGGGCGGGTGAGCGGGAGGCGCAGCGTTCAATACGGGGAGGCACCAACGAGTACCGATGAGTGACGCGCCGGTCGCGCCGGCCTTCGAGTCGCTCGACGTCGGCCCCGGGCCGGACTCGTGTTCGCTGGCGGCGCCCGCGGGCGAGCACAACGTCGCGGCCCCGTTCTTCCAGCGCGGCCACCGCTGTCGGACCTGCCGCACGCAGGGCAAGCGGGTCAAAGCGCGCTCCGACGCGTTCCGGGCGCGAAACGCCGTCGCGGTTTCGGTCCTGTTCGGGCCGGTCGAGCACGCCCGGGAGTTCGCGGACGACGACCTGCCCTGCCCGTTGCTGGCCGACCCGGGGGCGACGGCCGCCGGCCGGACGCCCCGCGTCGCAGTCCGCGACCCGCGGCCCGCCGCCCCCCGCATCGTCCGGTCCAACAGCGCCCCCTCGACTGTCGACCGGCCGTCCAGCCGCGCGGCCGTCGACGACCACCGACGATGAGCCCGACCGTCCGCGAGGCGACGGCGGCCGACCTGCCCGCGGTACTGGGCGTCCTGGACGCCGCCGCGCTCGAAACCGACCACGAGCGCGTCCGCGAGGCCACCGACCGCGGCGGGGTTCTCGTCGCCGTCGCCGAGAGCGGCGGGCCGGTCGTCGGCGCGCTCGTCCTCGTCGAGTGCGAGGTGGTGAACGTCGCCGTGCGCCCCCGCCGGCGCGACCAGGGCGTCGGGTCCGCGCTGGTCGCGGCCGCTGCCACCCGGTGTGACCGCCTCGTCGCCGAGTTCGACGGGGACGTCCGCCCGTTCTACGAGTCGCTCGGGTTCGCCGTCGAACCGCTCGCCGACGACCGGTACCGGGGCACCCTCGGGTAGTGTCGGGCGCGGTCGGAGGCCGCGGGACCGGCGCGCGGTCGTTCGGCGGCGCGCGGCGCCGCGAGTCGGCGGTCATGCCGTCCTCGTCGCCGGGCACGGCCCCAAACCCCGGTCAGCCGGTCCGGTCCGGGGTGTCGTCGGCGCCGGCCGCGGCGTCCTCGAAGTCGGCGATTTCGCTCTCGTAGTGGCGGACCAGCGCCGACACGAAGCCGAACTTCAGGGCCATCGAGAGCGCCGTCAGGACGGCCGTCGCCCTCGGCTTGCGCCGGTAGGCGGCGTACAGCGCCCCGGCGGTCACCGGGAGGTTCGCGGCGTCGAACGCTCGCAACAGCGTGCCGTGCTTGCCGTGTTCGGTCCAGTAGCGTTCGGCCTGGACGACGTCGCTCGTCCATGCCTGGGCGTCCTCGGGCTGGGGCAGGACGACCGGGTTGACCGCGATGGCGACCGCCGCCACGGCGAACAGCCGCCGCCGCCGGGTGAGAATGGCGTACACGAGCACCGGGAACGCGAACACGCGCGTCCACCCGCTCCAGGGGTTGGCGTGGCGCTCCCAGAGGAACTGTGCGAGCCGTTCCGATGGCACTGTGGTCGACACACCCGCGGGTTCTCTCTCGTGGCTGATAAGCCTAGTGAGGGTGTCAACCCTGCGGTCTCTCTGGCCGTGCGGGCGACCCACGAGTCGCCCGCGCGACACCGCAACGGAGTGAGGACCGCAGCGAGCGCGTGGCCCTCGCTGGGCTCGGGCCACGTCCGCTCGAGCGGCGAGCACAGCGAGCCGTGAGAAACCCTGGACCGGAGCCAGCGGGGGCTTTCGCGCTGCTCTCAACCGAGTTGCTCCCGACAACTGCTAATCTGAACGCTGCCGGGCTGTGGGGTCGGTCAAACGGCTCTCTCAGTTACGGGAAGACCCTTACAGGTAGCGTGGCAGGGTCCAGGTAATGCCCGCTATCGAGACGCAGGGACTGACGAAAGAGTTCGGGGAGGACGTGGTGGCGGTCGAGAACCTCGACCTCACCATCGAGAGCGGCGAGATATTCGGCTTTCTGGGGCCCAACGGGGCGGGGAAGTCGACGACGATCAACGTGTTGCTCGATTTCATCCGGCCGACCGCGGGGTCGGCGGAGGTGTTCGGGCTGGACGCCCAGCGCGAGCCCGCGGCGATCCGCGAGCGAATCGGCGTGCTCCCGGAGGGGTACGGCTTCGACGACTACCTGACCGGCCGCGAGTACATGGAGTGGGCCATCGAGACCAAAGACGCCGACGACGACCCCGAGGCGTTGCTCGACCTGGTTGGGATCCTCGGCGAGGCCGACCGGACGGCGGCGGGCTATTCGAAGGGGATGCAACAGCGACTGGCGTTCGGGATGGCGCTGGCCGACGACCCCGACCTGCTGGTCCTCGACGAGCCATCGACGGGGATGGACCCCAACGGCATTCAGCACATGCGCTCGGTCATCAGGGACCGGGCCGAGGACGGCACGACCGTCTTTTTCTCCTCGCACATCCTCTCGGAGGTCGAGGCGGTCTGTGACCGGGTCGGCGTGATGAACGAGGGGCGCCTCGTGGCGATGGACACCATCGAGGGGTTGCGCGAGAACGCGACCGGCGAGTCGACGATCGAACTGGAGTGTGCGGCCCCGCCCTCGCCGGACGGCGTCGCCGACATCGAGGGCGTCGCCGACGTGACGGTCGCGGGGACGACGCTGACCGCCAGCTGTACGGACCCGGCGGCGAAAGTCGACGTGGTGCGGCATGTCGACGGGCGCGCCGAGGTCGTCGACATCCTCGCGGAGAACACCTCGCTGGAGTCGCTGTTCAACCAGTACACCGAGGGCGGGCGCGACGCCGAGGAGGCCGTCGCCCGCGAGACGCGGGAGGCGTCGACGTGAGCGCGCTCTCGGTCGCCAGGAAGGACTTCAGGGGTGCCAGGCGGTCGCGACTGCTCTGGGCGGCCGCGGTCGTCCTCGGGCTCATCGCGGCGTTCGCGGCCTACGTCTCGGGGACCTCGGGGCAGAGCGCGGACCTGGTCAGGCGGCTGTTCCGGTTGCTGACGCTCGTCCTGGCGGTGCTGTTGCCGGTCGTCGCGCTGGTGGCGAGCTACCTCGCCATCGCGGGCGAACGCGAGGGCGGCGGGATCAAGTTCATGCTCTCGCTGCCCAACACCCGCCGGGACGTGTTCGTCGGGAAACTGGCGAGCAGGCTCGGCATCGTCGCCGGGGGCATCGTCTTCATGTACGTGGCGGCGGCCAGCGTCGCGCTGACCCGCCACGGCGCGTTCCCGGCGGGCGTCGTCTTCGGGACGCTGGTGCTCTCGCTTGTCTACGGGGGGACCTTCGTCAGCATCGCCGTCTCGCTGTCGGCGGCGGCGGCCTCGCGGAGCCGCGCCATCGCGGGCGCGTTCGGGTCGTACTTCGTGCTCGTCATCCTCTATATCTTCCCGGTGGTGCAGATACCGACGATGGTCCGGTGGGTCCATACGACGCTTCTCGGCGCCGACCCCAACCCGGACCTGTACAACGCCGTCCGGTACACGAGCCCGTTCCTGGCCTACCGGAAGTCGATAAACCTGGTGATGCCCGCCGACCTCCGCCAGACGGTCTTCAGGTCGAGTCTCCCCGCGGACACCTCCCTCGACACGGGGCAGGTCAACGCCGCGTTGCCCGTCTATCTCTCCGACGAGTTCTCGCTCGTCGTCTTCGCGTTCTGGGTCGTCGTGCCGCTGACCGCCGGCTACCTGGTGTTCGAACGGAGTGACCTGGAATGACCGAGATGGACCGGCGCAACGCGGTCGGCACGGCACTGGTCGCCCTCGCGGTCGTCCTGTTCGTCGTGCCCGCTCTCTTTCCCGTCCAGGCGGTGCTCGTCCACGACACGCGCGACCGGGTGGAGGGGTCGCCGTCGGAACTGCGCGACGAGGGCCACGAGGTCATCGCCTACGAGAACCTCTCGGAGCGCGGGCAGGAGCTGTACGTCGAGACGCTGCGAAACGACGGCGAGTACCGCGTCCCCAAAGGCGAGGGCGCACCGGAGTTCGACTACCTCACCGACGCGGAACGGCGCGAGGCCTTCCGGAACGACAACGAGAGCGCCGTCCGGAGCGTCGTCATCGAGCGCCCGGAAGACGACAGCGACCTCCCGCCGGCCGACGAGTTCAGCGTGGGTCCCGGGGACGAGGAGGAAGAGGAACTGAGCGGGGACGAGCAGGAGCGCCGCGAGACGATGCGCCGGTACGACGCGATGCGGACCACGACCGAACAGCCGCCGCTGGACTCGCCGCCGCAACTGCTCCGACTCGGCGCCGCCCTGCTGGCGGTCATCTCGCTGGGCGTCGGCGGCTACCTCCTCTCCTCGAACTAGACCGTCCTCCGTCTCCGTCGCCCGTCTCTCGGGCCGGCGGTCGAATCCCCGCCGGTCTCTGGCGTCGGCCGGGTCGAACCCCTTAGGTCGCTCCGGCCCCGAGCGTCGACATGGACCGCGCCGACGCCGTGACCGCGCTCGCGCTGGTCGTCGGACTCGTCCTCGTCGTCGTGCTGGAGGGACTCGTGCGGTCGCTGGGGTTCGAGACGCTCGGGCTGGCCGTCTATCCGGTCGGGTACGGGACACTGGTGGTCGTCGCCTGGTATGTCTGGATCCGCCCCCTCGAGTTCGACCAGCGTCCCGGCCCGGTCTGGGAGCGCGACGACGACGAGTCGAACTAGATGGTGCCGTCGCCGCCCTCGAGGCGGTCGATGACCTCGCGGATGTCGGCCTCGTCCTCGATGGACTCCTTGACGCTCTCGCGGCGGCGGACCTCTCCCGCGGTGGCGTCGTAGGCGCGGACGTACTCGGCGCGGCTGTGTTCGTCGAACGCGTGCCTGATAGCGAAGTAGCCGTCGGGCAGGACCGCCCCACAGACCTTGCACTCGATGCGCTCGTGCTCTGTCGACTGGTGGACGATGAGGTCCTCGACCCGGTCGAAGGTCTTCCCGTCGCCGTCGATGGCACACTCCCAGGGCGACATCATATGCGCCACATACCCGCCTGCTTGTAAAAGACTTCCTCCATCGGGCCCGCCGCCGGCGGATGCGGGTGGGTCCCACGGACCGGCAGGCGTTATTCCGCTCGCAGTCCTACCATCGCCCGGTCTCGCGCCAGGCCTCGTAGTCGGTGAACTCGTAGCGGTAGCGCAACGCGCGGACGTGTCGTGGCGGGTCGTCGGGGTCGGTGGGCTTCCCGTAGAACTCGTAGGTCTCCCACTCCGTGTCGGCCGTCACCGTCTCGTCGCGGGTGCCCCGGACGACCACCTCGTAGCGGGTCCTGGTGATCGAGCCGACCGCGCCGTAGGTGTTGACGAGGGTCAGCGGGTCGAACGCCCGGCGGATCTCGATGCAGGGTCTTCTGGTGGTGAGCTCATTTTCGCACACGACGACAGCCCCGGGACGAAAACCACACACGAGATCAACTGGAATATTGAAGCCAGCGACAGCGCCGAAGGACCGTCGCTGAACAACGTGGAGATACGATATCCATGGAGCGTTGACTTTCCAGATGTCGACAGTCAATCGGATATCATTGCGGCGGGCATCGATGAAGACGGGGACGGGTCGATAGACGACACCGCCACCGTCGAGTGTTGTCCCTCCGATAGCGACAGTGATGGCGACGTGGACGGTGATGAGATCTATCAGGGATACAGCGGTGACCCAGATATCCTTCGCATCGAATTCCAAGGCAACGCCGACCTTGACGCGGGTGAGACGATGATCATCAAAATCCAGAACGTCGACAATCCCGACTCGTCTGGGTCGTACACCGTCGATATCGACATAGACGGTGCCCAGACAGAAACCGGGACCTTGGAGATTAGCTAATTATCGACTGAGTTACTATATATTTATAATATCTCTTTCAGCGACTAGCACCGCTAAATGAAAGAAAACACGTACCGATCAGTAGAGGCGGTGCGGTTGGCGCCGGAGCCGTCGAAGACGGCGGAGGCAGCCTTTTTCACCCATGTTTTTGCGCCGAGTGGTTCCCGCAGCGAGCGAAGCGAGCGAGGAAACCTGAGGCGGAAAAAGATGGTTTTGCACTCTTACTGAACAGGGGATTCATCCACGACAGTCCTGAAATCAACCACCTTACGAACTGTTCTATGAGACCCTGTCACTGTCCGTCAGTTTTCCCACAGAGCGGCTTCTCGGGGTAATATAAATGGTTTTTGATATATACCGGAGCGAGCGCCACCGGGAGACGAGAGCGGCCACTGGCCGGTCGGCCGAGTGGGCAGTCGGCACTCCGATGCTGGCCCGACCCTGCCGGCTACTTGTAGACGGTGACAATCCGCGCCCAACGACTTTGGCGCGCGGCGACGACGGGTGGATATGAGCGAATTCAGCATCGTCCGGCCCAGCGACGTCGAGACCGAACAGTTCGACACATGCGAGACCGCGGTCCGGAAACTGACCGAACCACTCGGCTGCACGGAGACCCGGGTGAACCAGGTCATCGTCGACGCCGGTGAGGTGACCACGCCCCACACCCACGACGGACAGGAGGAGGTGTTCGTGGCGATGACCGACGGCCAGGTCGCCATTGAGGGCGAGGTCCGTGACGTGCCGGCGGGCGCGGTCGTCCGCGTCCACCCGGAGACGGTTCGGAACCTCTGTAACTACACTGACGAGACACACGTCTGGATCGCCGTCGGCGCACCACCGGTCGGCACCGTCGACGACTTCGGCGCCTACGAGATCCCCGACAGCGGGTCGGCGCGTGACCACGACGAGTGAGAGTTGCGTGCGACCACGACGAATGACGTTGGCGCGTGACCACACCGCCCGACCGCGTGTGTCATCCTCTCCCACTGAGATATTTGCCGTAACTCGTGGTTATAGATACGTAGAGATATATGCACGAGACACATGACCGACTACGGATTCGGGACGCGCTCTGTCCACGCCGGGCAGGAAGAGCCCGACCCGGGGACAGGGGCACGCGCGCCGCCCATCTACCAGACGACGTCGTACGTCTTCGAGGACGCAGACCACGCGGCGGACCTCTACGCGCTGGAGGCGGAGGGGAACGTCTACTCGCGGTTCGACAACCCCACGGTGACGATGCTGGAAAGGCGGTTGGCCGACCTCGGAGGGGGGACCGCCGCCGTCGCCACCGCCTCGGGCATGGCCGCGCTGGACGCCGGTACCTCCGTTCTCGCGAGCGCCGGCGACAACGTCGTCACGGCCTCCTCTATCTACGGGGGGACCCACTCCTATCTGGCGAACATGGGGAGTCGCCGCGGCGTCGAGACGCGCTTCGTTGACACGCTGGACCCCGACGCGTACGCCGCGGCCATCGACGAGGACACCGCCTACGTCCACTACGAGACTATCGGCAACCCCTCGCTGGTGACGCCGCCGATGGAGGAGATCGCCGAGGTGGCTCACGACTGCGGGGTGCCGGTGTTCGTCGACAACACCTTCGCCACGCCCGCGCTGTGCAATCCGCTGGACCACGGCGCCGACGTCGTCTGGGAGTCGACGACCAAGTGGATCCACGGGTCCGGCACGACCGTCGGGGGTGTCCTCGTCGACGGCGGTTCGTTCCCCTGGGCGGAGTACCCCGAGAAGTTCCCGGAACTGGGCGCGCCCAACCCCGCGTTCGAGGGGGTGACCTTCGCCGAGCGGTTCGGCGACCGCGCTTTCGCCGTGGCCGCCCGCCAGCGCGCGGTCCGCTCGTTGGGCGACGGCCAGAAGCCCTTCGACGCCTGGGCGACGCTACAGGGCACCGAGACGCTCGCCCTCCGGATGGAGCGCCACTGCGAGAACGCGGCCCGGGTGGCCGATTTCCTCGCCGACCACCTCGCCGTCGACTGGGTCACCTACCCCGGCCTCGACGACCACGAGACTCACGACCTCGCCGCCGAGTATCTGACCGGGGGCTTTGGCGGCATGGTCGCCTTTGGGCTGGCCGGCGGGTTCGAGGCTGGCAAGCGCGTCTGCGAGGAGACGGAGCTGGCGCAGTTTCTCGCCAACATCGGCGACGCGAAGACGCTGGTCATCCACCCCGCGAGCACCACCCACGCGCAACTCAGCGAGGAGGAGCAACGGGCCAGCGGCGTCACGCCGGACCTGGTTCGGCTCTCGGTCGGTATCGAGGACGTCGACGACATCCTCGCGGACCTCGACCGGGCGATCGAACGGGCGAACGACGGGGCCGGCGGTACCGGCCGCCACGACGACGGGGACGCCGACGGGACCGACACGGGAGGAGGTGCCCCGTAGATGGAGGTCGAACGCGACACCGTCGCGCTCGGCGAGTTCGAGTTCGAGTGTGGGCGTTCGATCCCCGAGTTGGAGGTGGCCTACGAGGCCTACGGGGAGTTCACCGGCGACAACGCGGTGCTGGTCTGTCACGCGCTGACCGGGAGCGCCCACGTCGCCGGGTTGCGCCACCGCGAGGTCGACGGCTCCGACCAGGCCCGCGCCTGGTGGGACGACTTCGTCGGCCCCGGCAAAGCCATCGACACCCGCGAGTACTACGTCGTCTGTGCGAACGTCCCCGGGTCGTGTTACGGGACGACCGGCCCCGCCAGCGAGAACCCCGAAACCGGCCAGCCTTACGGGACCGACTTCCCGGCGGTCACCGTCGCCGACTGGACGCGGGCCCAGCGCCGACTGCTGGACGAACTCGGCGTCCCGCACCTCCACGCCGTCGTCGGGGGGAGCGTCGGCGGGATGAACGTCCTCGAGTGGGCCAAGCAACACCCCGACCACGTCGAGCGGATCGTCCCGATCGCGGCGGCCGCGCGGCTGGACCCGCAGTGTCTCGCGCTCGACGCCATCGCCCGCCGCGCGATCACGACCGACGACGCCTGGAACGGCGGCGACTACTACGGCGAGGACCACCCCGCACCCACGGACGGGCTGGCGCTAGCCCGCCAGATCGGCCACGTGATGTACCTCTCGAAGGCCTCGATGGAGCAGAAGTTCGGCCGCCGGGCCGCCGGCCGGGACGCCGTCCGGTCGTTCCCGGCCGACCCCGCCGCGGGGTTTTTCCCCTACCGGGACGTCGAGTCGTATCTGGACTACCAGGCCGAGAAGTTCGTCGAGCGGTTCGACGCCAACTCCTACCTCTACCTGACGCGGGCGATGGACAACTACGACCTCTCGTCGGGGTTCGAGTCCGACGAGGCCGCCCTCGCGGCCTTCGAGGGGGAGGCGCTGGTGATGTCGTTTACCGCCGACTGGCATTTCACCGCTGCGCAGGCCGAGGAGCTCGCGGAGTCGCTGCGTCGGGCCGCCGCTGTCGGACTTCCTCGCGGACGGCGTCGAGGGGACGGCGGTCACGGACACCGACGAACCGCCCGAGACCGACGAGCGCTCGTTCGCGCCGGTCCACACGAGCCTCTTTTCGGACTGAGAGGGCCAACAGGCTTTTTTGCCAGTATGCACTCCGTCCGGTAACGACTCGCGGGGCACGGGTCGGTCCCGGACGGTACGGCCGGCGTTGGGAGTTCACATGCAAACCGAATCGAATCCAACTAGACCGCGGATCCACGCACATCCCTCCCGGAGCGGGATCCAGGTGATAGACCCCATCCAGGACGCGCAGTTCACCTTCCTCACCCCGGACCCGGTCGACCCCCTCCCTTGTGACACCGACCGCTTCTACTTCCCGGTCGACACGGCCGCGACGCTCGTGACCGACACCGTCGAGACGCTCTATACGGTCGGCGTCTGGATCCGCGACGAGGCCGGTGACACGGTCGCTGAGGTCGCCGGTGGAGAAAACGAGTCACTCGCGGCCGGTCACTACCACGTCGAACTCTTCACGACCCAGATCAAGGTTCAGCTAGTCGTCGACGGGGCAGTCCGCGTCGAGTCCGCTGACGAGCACACCCGACTCCGGTTCCCCGAGGCAGATCACGTTCACGTCGGTGTCCGGTCGCTACACGAACAGCCGGCCGCGACCGTGACGACCACGGACGACCCCCACGACGTGATGGCCGCGCTCTCGACGTTCGGGTCGGCGCTGAAGACGACTTCGTGCGAGCGGTCGTTCCCGACCCTCCGGGGTCACCCGCCGCTGGTCGAACGCGGCGACGCGCTCTCGATTCCGGACTGGCTCACCGTCCCCGACACCGGACTCACGGTCGAGGTCCCGCCGTCGCTGGACTACGTCTATCCGGTCGCGTCGCTGGCCTACTATCTCGGTGCGTCGGTCGAGCCGGGCCCGCGCCCGCGCCTGGTCGCGGACGACTGGACGTACGCGCTCGAGGGCGAGGACGGCTTCGAGACGGCGGTCACGGACGTCCTCAGGCGCGTGTTCTTGCTCGATTGCGTGACCCGGACGGAAGGGTACTACCAGATCGCCCTCCACGAGCGTCGTCTGGTCGAAGACGAGGTCGACCTGGATTTCGCCACGCTGTACGACGAGCCACTTCCCGACCAGGTCCGGCAGTATCTCGAGGTCCCGACGACGGCACTGACCGAAGCGATGCCGGCCTGGAAACTCACGGTCGACATCCGCCCCGACGCGGAGTACGTGAGCGCGCTGCCGTTTCTGGCCGACGAGCTCGCCGCCATCAGATGTCCGGGCAGGCAGGACCTGACCGAACAGACCGAGGACGAGGTCGTCGAACGGGTCCAGTCGATCTTCCAGAACGGTTCTGGACAGGAGACTAACGCCGCCAGCACGGGCCGGACGGACGGGGGGACCACCCGTGGACCGACGCGGTCGGATCGGACGAGCCGGTCGAGTTCGACTGAATCGGTCATCGACGAGACGATCTTCCGGCCAGACGAGGCCGACAGCATCGAGCAGGCATACGTCGGCGGGGGGATCCCCGTCGGCGCGAGCAAGACGACCGTCGACGCTTACTACCGCCGGCTCGAGTACGAACCCTCGAACGAGCCACAGATCCAGGTCACCGTCGTCTGCAACGACGAGGAGATGGCCGACGAGAACGTCGTCTCGGGCATCTACGGGACCATCGACTGGCTCGAGTTCGACATCACCTTCGAGGAGAAACTGACGACCGACGAGATGCGCGACGTGCTCGGCACGAACATCGACTTCCTCCACTACGTCGGCCACGTCGACGACGAGGGGATCCGCTGTACGGACGGCTACCTCGACGCGCGCGAACTCGACGAAGTGAACGTGAGTGCGTTCCTCCTCAACGCCTGTGACTCCTACGAACAGGGCTACGGCCTCGTCGACTGCGGCGCGATGGCCGGGCTCGCGACCGTCACCGACGTGGTCGACGAAGCCGCGACTTCAGTCGGTCGGACCGTCGCGCGCCTCCTCAACCAGGGTTTCTCGCTCGCGTCGACGATGTCACTCGTCAGAGAGCACGAACAGATCGGTCATCACTATATCGTGGTCGGTGACGCAAGTGTCTCTGTGGTGGAGAACGAATCCGGAACACCGTATGCAGCCCAGGTTCAGGCATCCGAGGACGACCAATACGGAATGTCGCTCTACGGGTATCCGCGGCTGGATAGCCAGTTGGGGACGTTGTTTGTTCCGTCCGTTCAAGACCACGACAGATTCTATTTGAATTCCGGTTTCATGGGCAGGTACAAGCTGACTGACGAGGACCTGTTGGGTTTCCTCGGCAAACAGAAGACACCGGTTATCTGGGATTCAGAACTGGTCTGGAGCCACGAACTTTCGTTCGATGCTTAGGGCCCCACGAGCGAGGATCCGCCGCCGGCCGCGACCGTCCCGACCTGGGACAGGAGCATCATCGCGGCGAACAGGATACCGATCCATTTGGGGTTCTCTTCGAGGAACGTCCGAATCGCGTTTTCTTTCTGGCTCATAGCCATCACTTTATTTATCCCCGACTGGATTAAATTTATCTATTAATTTATTATAAATAAACCACGATATTTATATGAGAGCCCTTGTTGGTGGGTGTATATTTTGCGGCAATGTCGCAACTATGTGGGACATCCCACTGGAGTGGGCGCTGACTTTTCCCGCCAGTCGGTGCTGGCACGCGGGTGACCGGCGGGGTTCGCGCCGCTGTGGAGCCGGCGGGGGTGTCGGTGGCGCGTCCGGCGGGGGGACCCCGGACAGTGTCCCGCTTGCCGCCTGGCGCGGGAGTCGCTGGCGATTTCATCATTGAGTCTCGACGACAAATTTCATTACTGTGCACTGTATCGGGTTGATCATATGCAGTTCAACATCCGTGGGGGGAGGCCGCCATGACGGGGGACGGAGCGGGCGTCATCGACGACGCGGCGTCCGTACTGTTGCTCGCGCCGGCCGTCCGCGACGCTGCCGCCGGCGCCGCGGCGAAACTCCTCGAAAAGGACAGCCAGACACACGACCGCGTCGTCGCCGTGACGTTCAGCCAGTCCGCCGAGTCGTGGACGCGCGTCTGGGACCGTCACGTCGGCGTCGCCACCAACGTCTCCTGTATCGACGTCGACTGCGGGACGCGCGCCGCGTCGGCGGACGGCGGGTCGGCCGCGGTCCCGGTCGAACGCGTCGCCAAGCCGGCGGACCTGGAGACGCTCGGCCGCACGGTCAGCAACGTGCTCGAACGGGCCGGCAACCAGGGCGAGCGAGTCGGGCTCGCCATCCACTCGCTGACCGACCTTGTCCACCACGTCGACGAACCGACGGCGTTCAAGTTCGTCTACACGCTCAGCGAGGTCGTCCGGCGCGTCGAGGGGACGGTCTACTTCCACCTCGACCCGGGTGCCCACGACGACGAGAGCATCGACACGTTCGCCGCCGCCTGCGACGCGGTCGTCGATATCGACGACGACGGCGTGACGGTGACGCCACAGAACGAGTGGTGACCGCAGGACGGGGCTCCCGACAGGGAACAGGTTTTATACTCCGCCCTCCACCTGGCGTACATGACCACGGCTCGGTACTTGGTCGTCCTCGCGAGTGCCGAGCCGTCCGCAACTGACTCGCTCGCGGACCTGCTTCGGGACATCTGTACGGTCCGGACCGCCTACACCACGGAAGAGGTGCTCGACCGCCTCGACGGCGAGGTCGACGTCGTGCTGGTCGACCCCGCGCTCGCGGCCGACGCCGTCGCGCTCGTCACCGAGGCCGTCGAGGGTCGCGCGCTCGACTGCCAGGTCGGGGTGCTCGACGCCGCCGAGCGCGACGACGACGGCGTCGACGACGTCGTGTCGCCGTCGCTCCCCGACGAGCGCATCCGCGACCGCGTCGTCGAACTCGGCCGGCGGGCACAGTACCGCAAAGCGCTCGAATCCTACTACGCGCTGGCCGAGACGAACGCCGACGCCGACGAGGCCGACCCGGACCGGCCGGACCCCGACCGTCTCCAGGAGCGACTCGACCGCCTCGAATCACGGCTGGACGACGCCGCCGAGTCGCTGGACGCCGCGGCGCTGTTCGAGGCCGCTCTCGGTGACTGCGACGACGAAATAGAGGACTGAGACGGAGAGCGCCCGAGTGCGTTAGGGGTCGAACCGGTAGCGGACGGTCGGCTGTCCCTCGAAGGCAGGGCCGCCGCCCGCGCGCTCGAAGCCGGCCGCTTCCGCGGCCTCGCGGGTGTTGGTCTCGTCGTCCGGGACGAGCAGTTCGACGTCCATCCCTTCGGTGCGGGCGAACCTCACCGGTTCGTCGAGCAGGCGGTCACAGACCTCGCCGTTTCCCTCTAGCTGGGTGATGTGGACCGTCTCCGCGCGGGCGTCGTAACTGACGAAGCCTTCTATCTCCTCGTCGACGACGGCGACGCGGACGGTCCGGTCGTGGACGAGGTTGCGCATCACGTCCCGCGGCGACCCTGTCAGTGCCGCCAGTCTGTCCGCGTCCGCCTCCACTGCGTCCCGGACGTCCATATGCGGTGGTGGCGCCGCGGCCAATTAAATCCACGCCCCCGGCCGCGAGGCGCGCTCAGATGGACACAGTTATTCGGGGTGGCGTGTAACCCCAGGCCAATAACTATGCACGTCCGGGTGATAGGATGCGGATCGTAGTGAAGTTCGGCGGGACGAGCCTCGGGAACGGCGACCGGGTGACGCGAGCGGCCGACTCGATCGCCGAGGCCGTCGACCGGGGCCACGAGGTCGCCGTCGTCGCCAGCGCGATGGGCAACACGACCGACGAACTCCTCGGGGACATCGAGTACGAGGCGACCGACGAGGCCCGCGCCGAGATCGTCAGCATGGGCGAGCGTACCTCCGTGCGGATACTCGCCGGCGCACTCGAAGCGCGGGGCGTCTCGGCGACGTTCCTCGAACCCGGGAGCGGGGACTGGCCGATCATCACCGACCCCTACGGCGAGGTCGACGTCGACGAGACGACGAAACGCGCCCACGCGCTCGCCGGCAAACTCCAGCACATCGTCCCGGTCGTTACGGGATTTCTCGCCGAGGACCACCAGGGCAACGTGACCACGCTCGGACGCGGGGGCTCGGACACCACGGCGGTCATGCTCGGCAAGTACGTGGACGCCGACGAGGTGGTCATCGTCACCGACGTCGAGGGCGTCATGACCGGCGACCCCCGCGTCGTCGAGGGCGCGCGCAACGTCGGCGAGATCACCGTCGACGAACTCCGGTCGCTGTCCTTCCGCGGCGCCGAGGTCGTCGCGCCCTCCGCGCTCTCGTACAAGGACGCCGATATGTCCGTCCGGGTCATCCACTACCAGCACGACGACCTCCTGACCGGCGGCACCTCCATCGAGGGGGAGTTCCAGAACCTCATCGACCTCCAGGAGGAGCGACTGGCCTGTCTCACGGTCGCCGGACGCGCCATCCGCACCAGCCCGGGACTGCTGGCCGAACTCGCCGACGCACTGGGTAGCGAGGGGATCAACATCGACGCCAACTCCTCGGGGATGGACTCGATCACCTTCTATGTCACCCAGGACGACGCCGAGGGCGCCGAGGCGCTCCTCCACGAGGCGGTCGTCGACGAGGCGGCCCTCTCGTCGGTCACGGTGGAGGAAGACATCGCCGTCATCCGGGTCACCGGCAGCGAACTCCCCAACCAGCCCGGCGTCATCAAGCGCGTCATCGACCCGCTCTCTGAGGCCCACATCTCGCTGTTCGATGTCATCACCTCCGCGACCTCCGTCTCGGTGTTCGTCCCCTGGGAGGACCGCGAACAGGCGCTCGAACTCGTCCAGGACGTCTTCTGAGTGGGTGTTCCGGGTCGACGGGGGTCGGCGGGGCTCGCGCGGAGGGACCGGTCAGTCGCTGACCGACGGACCGGCGCCGAAGCGCCACGCCCGGACGGCCTGCACGCCCCGCCAGACGAGGCCGGCCGCCAGCGAGAGCACGGCCACACTCGCGAGCGCGAGCCAGGCGGTGGTCATCAGCGACGGGTTCGAGTACACGAGACCGAACGCGACGAACGGGCCGACCGCGCTCAGCAGGCCGGCGACCGCCGCGAGCACGAACAGTCCGCGCTGGTAGCGGGTGAACGTGACCCCGTAGCCGTCGCCGGGCGGGATCGCCAGCCCCAGCGACGTCACGAGAAAGCCCACCCACGCGAGAACGTACATGAAAAGCACCGCGAGCCCGGCGACGACCCCCTCGCTCTCCGGGGGCGGCGACGGCATCGTGGCGACGCTCCCGACCGCGACCACGACCAGGAGCGTGCCGACCGTCGCGACCGGGAGCTGGAGCGAGCCGAGTATCGACCGGAGGTCCATGCCAGTACTTTCGCCAGGACCGACCAAAAGCTCCCCGTAGACGCAAAGAGCGGTTGAAGCGTTCGAACCCCGCGGTCACCGGCCCGAGCGCAGGCGCGTCCCGATCCGCTCGGGGAGGCCGGCCTCGCCGACCGCCTCGACGACGGCCTCGATGTCGTACTCGACGCGGCGGGCCTCGATGGTGCACTCCGCGAGGTCCAGCAGGGCGTAGGCCGCTCGGGGGTCGTCGTCGCGAGGCTGGCCGACGCTGCCGGGGTTCATCACCAGCCCCTCGTCGAAGACCGCGTGGCCCTGAACGTGCGTGTGGCCCGTCACGAGGGCGTCCTCGTCGCCGAGCATCCCGGCGTTGTACTCCTCGGGGTAGGTGTAGCGGTCGGGGTCGCGGGGGTGGCCGTGGACGAGTTTCAGCCGGCCGTCACAGACCACACGCTCCTCGGGCAACCCCTCCAGCCACGAGAGCTGATCGTCCGAACAGTTCTCGCGGGCGTGCCGGACCCCGGCGGCGGCCATCTCGTTGAACCCGTAGGCGGCGTCGAACGCGACTGCGCGGTCGTGGTTGCCAAGCACCGTCGGCACCGGCCCCGGCAGCGACTCGGCCGCCGCCTCGCTCAGCGGGTCGTCGTTGCCACGCATCACCTCGATGCACTCGGCGTGCCAGGGGTTGTACCCGACCACGTCGCCGGCACACACCAGCCGGTCGACCGCCGGCATCTCCGAGAGGACCGTGTCCAGCGCCTCCAGGTTCCCGTGGACGTCCGCGATGACCCCGACCTCCATGACGCTCTGTGTCTCCTCCTCGGCCTTAACTCTCACTCCCCCAGTTCCACCCCCCGGTGGCGCCCGGGCGTTCGCCGGTCTCTCCGTGAGATCCGCGGCCGCTCGCGTTCGTCGGTCTCACCGCGCGGGTCGCAGCGACCAGGGACAGGCAGACCACTGCGGCGTCGCCGGACCGTCCGGGACTACCGCTCGCGGACGACGACGAACTCGGCGAGGTCGCGCAGGTACTCCATCGCCTGGGAGTCGGTGGCCTCGACGCGGGAGAGCGCGGTCAGCGCGACCTCGGACTGCTCGTGGGCGCGGTCGTCGGCGCCCGTGGGCGAGAGGTCGGCCACCTGGACCAGCGACGGCCGTTCCATCGCGGCGTCGTGGCCGGTGGGCTTGCCGAGGTCCTCGGCGTCGGCCGTCGCGTCGAGCACGTCGTCGCGCATCTGGAAGGCGACGCCGACCCGCTCGGCGTAGGTGCCGAACCGCTCGACCGTGTAGGCGTCGGCGTCGGCGGCGATGGCGCCGAGTTCGGCGGCCGCCCGGAAGAGCGCGCCCGTCTTGCGCCGCGCGAGTTCCATGTACTCGTCCTCGGTCGTGGGCCGGTCGACGAGTTCCGTCGCCTCGCCCTCGCCGAGTTCGACCATTGCCTCGGAGACGGCCTGCATCGCCCGCTGGTCGGCCGAGAAGAGCGCGAACGCCTCGCCCAGCAGGCCGTCGCTGGCGATGATCGCCGGACCGTGACCGAACTCGGCCCACGCCGAGGTCGTCCCGCGGCGCAACTCCGAGCGGTCGATGATATCGTCGATGACCAGCGAGGCGCTGTGGACGAGTTCGATCCCGACGGCGTACTCGACGGCGGTATCGACGTCGCCGCCCAGCGCCTCACAGACCAGCACCGTCACGGTCGGCCGGACGCGCTTGCCCCCCGAGAGGACGACGTGCTCGACCTCGCGGGCGAGTTCGCCGGGCTCGACGCCGTCCAGCACCGCCTCGATGCGGTCCTCGACGCGGCCGCGACGCCGCTCCAGATACTCCATTACCGGAGGTTAGCAATAGCGTGGCAAGTACCTGACGAAACCGCCACGACCCCGCCCGGCGGCGGGCGAGGAGTGGCGGCCACGTCCGGGGGACGCGAAGGAACACGCTCATTACTCAGTAGGAGCCAGTTACGGTAGATGGCCTCCCCCACCTGGAAGCGGGACTTCGCGAGCGGACTCATCATCCTCCTTCCGATCCTGGTGACGGTCTACATCATCTTCTGGCTGTACGTCCGCCTCGCGGGGATCCCGTTGCCGGTCAACGTCGACCCGATAACGATCACGGTTCTGGGGGTGGGGTACCAGGTCCAGATCCAGAGCCCGCTCCGGGTCGTCCTGACGCTGCTCATCTTCGTGTTGCTGGTGTTCTCGGTCGGGTACCTGATGCGGACCGCCTTCGGCGACGTCGTCGAGAGCGCGATCGACGACGTGATGAACCAGTTGCCCGGGCTGCGCGTGGTGTATAACGCCTCGAAGATGGCCGTCGAGACGGCCGTCTCGGGCGCCGACGACCTCCAGCAGCCGGTCAAGCTCGAGACGTGGGAGGGGCTGCGGATGACCGCCTTCAAGACGGGCAAGACGACCGAAGACGGCCGTGACGTGCTCTTCCTGCCGACCGCGCCGAACATCACCACCGGGTTCGTCGTCGAGGTCGACCCCGACGCCTACGAGGAGACCAACGAACGCGTCGAGGACGCCCTGACGCGCGTGCTCAGCGCCGGCTTCGGCGAAACCGACGAGACGGCACTCCCCGTCAACGTCGACGAGGACGGAGACGACCCCGACATCGGGCGCGACGAGGACGGCGTCGTGGCCGAAGGGACCGAACCGGTGGCCGACAGCGGCGACGCCGCGACCGAGTGACCGCGCTCGCCCCGGGAGGGTGGCGGGCCGTCACGGATGTGGACTGCTGGCGAGCCATCCGGCCGACCGGCCGATGGGAACCGCCGGCGAGTGAGTGCGAGACTGCCCGGCGCCCGCGAGTGACCGGGAGGCCGCCCGGTGCCCGCGGGTGGGGACCGGGAACAGTGGCCGGCGTCTCAGCTGATGTGGGCGGCGATGTCCGCTTCGGTGATGATGCCGGTCGTCTCGCCGCTCTCGACGACGAGGACGGCGTCGTTGTGGTTGAGGTAGTCGTTGATCTCGTCGATGGTGGCGTCGGGTTCGACGCTGGCGACGGCGTCGCGTTTCACCTCGTCGACGGGCAGGTTGCCGACGCTATCGGCGTCTGTCTCGCCCGAGCGCTGCCGGATGTCGGAGTTGCCGATCAGCCCCACCGGGGTGCCGTCGCGGACGACCGGGACCTGCGAGTACCCCTGCGTGTCCATCAGTTCCGTCGTCCGGCGGACCGAGTCGTCGGGCTCGACGCTCACGACCGGCTCGTTCATCAGGTCCCCGGCGCGCAGGACGGCCCCCTCCGCCTCCTGCAGGGCGTTGACGATCCGGCGCAACGTGGAGAGCCGCGGGTCCACGTCACCCCCCTCGATGCGCGCGATCAGCGGCTGAGAGACGTCCGCCCGCTCCGCGAGGTCGCTCTGTGTCAGCCCCAGTTCCGTCCGCCGCTCGCGCAGGTCCGCTGGCGTCGGCAGGTCCATACCCTTGATAACCTGTGGTAATACAAAAAACCTCCGGCGGCCCGAACGATTGATTTGCGCGGCGGCCCTGGGGCGGATGTGACCGACGCGACCGACACCGACGGTGACGCGGGGGTCGACACTGCCGTCGACGAACAGACCGACACCGGCGGTGAGGGCGGTCCCCACGCCGTCGGAGGCGGGTCGGACGGGGGCGTCGTCGTGCTCTCGGACGTGACAAAGACCTACGAAGGTGGCGCGACCGTCGAGGCGCTGTCGGGGGTGTCGCTGTCGCTCCCGGAGGGGTCTTACACCGCCGTGATGGGGCCCAGCGGGTCGGGCAAGAGCACGCTGTTGAACCTCGTCGGCGGGCTGGACACGCCGACCGCCGGCACCGTCCGCCTGGACGGGCGTGACCTGGCGGCCCTCTCGGAACCACAGCGGGCACGGGTCCGCGGGCGGACCGTCGGGTTCGTCTTCCAGACGTTCAACCTGATGCCGCGGCTGACGGCCGCCGAGAACGTCGCGCTCCCGCTGGTCTTCCAGGGGGTCGACCGGGCGGCCCGCCGGGAGCGCGCCGAGTCCCTGCTCGCGGACGTGGGGCTGGGCGACCGGACCGGCCACGAGCCCGCGGAGTTGAGCGGCGGGCAGCGCCAGCGTGTCGCCATCGCCCGTGCGCTGGCGGCCGACCCCGCGCTCCTGCTCGCGGACGAACCGACCGGCAACGTCGACACTGACACCGGCGACCGCATCATGGCCGAGTTCGCCGACCTCCACGCGGCCGGCAACACCGTCCTGCTCGTGACCCACGAGCGCCGGATCGCCGAGCGCGCCAACCGCGTCGTCCACCTCCGGGACGGCGAACTCCGGGAGATCGAGAGCGTCTGATGGACGCCCTCGAAGCCCTCCGGATGAGCGTCCGCTCGCTGCGCGCCCACAAACTCCGGGCGGCGCTGACGGTGCTGGGGATCGTCATCGGCATCGCCGCCGTCGTCACGTTCGCGACGTTCGGCGCCAGCCTCAAGGCCGACGTCGTCTCGGAGATCGAGGGCTCCAGCGCCAACGAGATCTACCTCGTGGCGACGGCCGAAGACGAGGAGGGGTTCGCCGACGCGCCCCAGCCGGTCTTCACCGCCCACGACCTCGACGAGCTGAGGCGGATCGAGGGGGTCCGGCGGGTCGTCCCACGCGGAATCCTCCAGATCAGCGCGCTGGGCCACGGCAACCGCACCGTCGCCAGGCGCCAGGTCACCGTGACCACCCCGGCGGCGTTCGCGGCCGCGACCTTCGAGGAGGGGCGGGCCTTCGAGAGCGGCGCGCGCGAGGCAGTCCTCAACCGGGCGGCCGCCCGCGCGTTCCCGGGCAACCTCTCGGCCGGCGACCGCCTGACTGTCACCCGGCGGTCGGGCGACCGCGAGAACGTCACCGTCGCGGGCGTCGTCAACGGCACCGGCGGGCAACTCCCGTTCAGCGCCTTCAGCGACCAGCCCCGCGTCTTCCTGCCGGCCGACCCGTTCTCCCGGACGGTCGTCGAGAGCCCCACCGTCGGCGTCCGCCAGCCCGTCTACCCGCAGGTGACCGTCGTCGCCGACCCGAGGCGCACCTCCGCGGTCAAGGCGGACGTCCGCTCGTACCTGGCGAGCCAGCGCTCGGACGCCGCCAGGCTCGTCCCCGACAACTACGCGGTCCGCGCCCAGACCAACGCCGACCTCGTCGACCGGATCGAGCGGATCGTCACGCGGCTGACCCGCTTCGTGACCGGCATCGCCGTCATCGCGCTGGTGGTCGGCGCGGTCGGCATCGCCAACATCATGCTCGTCAGCGTCACCGAACGCACCCGCGAGATCGGCATCATGAAAGCCGTCGGCGCGCGCAACCGCGAGGTGATGCAACTGTTCCTGGTCGAGTCGGTCCTGCTGGGCGCGTTCGGCGCGCTCGTGGGCCTCCCGCTGGGGGTCGCCGGCGGCTGGGTCGCCACCCGGTACGCCGAGATCCCGCTGACGCTCGCCCCGGGGTGGTTCGCCGTCGCCGTGGGCGTGGGCGTGTTCGTCGGCGTCGTCGCGGGCCTGTACCCCGCCTGGCGGGCCGCCCGCGTCGACCCCATCGACGCACTGCGCTACGAGTGACGCCGACCGGACCGGTTTTGGCTCGCCGGGTCGAACTGGGAGACGGAATGAGTCCGACAGTGTTTCTCGACAGACCGATGGGCGACGCCACCGAGATCGAGTGCACCGAGGTCACGGTCGCCGGGGACCTCCTCCGGGCGACCGACGCCGACGGCGGACGGACGGTCGTCCCGCTCTCGAACGTCGCGGGCGTCACCGGCGGCGAGGTCACACACGATGTCGAAGCGGTGGAGTACGCGGGCGGCCGGATCACCGAACCGGTCACGCGAGTGTCCTGACACGGAGAGCGGCTCCCGGCCACACGCGGGTATCACGTGCCACAGCGTGAACCGGGGCCCGTGCCGGGTCCAGCCCCTGCTCTCGCGCGACACTGCCCGACGCCGCGGGGCGGAGCGGCGGCGCCGTGAGCGGGTGTGTCCCGGCAACAAAGAGTTAAAACGACGGAGTCACCTACAGGTGCGCATGCAACACGTGAAGATTCCGCAGGACCGGATCGGCGCACTCATCGGCGAGGGGGGTGAGACGATGCGGGCCATCGAGGACCGGGCGGAGGTCCGTCTGGACATCGACAGCGAGACCGGCCAGGTCGCCATCGAGCAGACGGGCGACCCAGTGACCGCGCTCAAGGGCCCGGACGTCGTCAAGGCCATCGGCCGCGGCTTCGCGCCCGACGAGGCCATGCGCCTGCTCGAGGACGACATGATGCTGTTCGACATCATCGACATCGACGCCGCCTCGCGCAACAAGAACGACCTCACCCGCCACAAGGGCCGGCTCATCGGGGAGGACGGCCGGACGCGGGAACTCATGGAGGAACTCACCGGCGCGTCGGTCGTCATCTACGGCTCGACGCTGGGGATCATCGGCGGCCCCGAACAGGTCGACGCCGTCCGCGAAGCCGCCGAGATGATCATCGAGGGCGCACCCCACGGCGCAGTCTACTCGTTCCTCGAAGAACGACACAACGAGATGAAACACAAGGGCATGGAGTACCACAAGTTCACCGGCTGAGCGGTCCACCGCGCTTTCAGGGCCTCTCCGAGCGAGCGGTCGAGGACAACAGCGACAGCGTCCTCGCCACGTTCGACGAGGACGGGATAGCGGTCGCCTGACCCGTGTGACCACGCGCAGAGACCGCCGGGCCCGTCGGTCACGCGTCCAGTCGTTCGAACGCCCGTGCGGCCAGCGCGACCGACGCCACGGAGATGAGGACCGTCGCGGCGGCGAAGCCGACCCCCGGCTCGTAGCGCAACGGCGGGTGGTAACCGGGCCCCAGGCCGAGGAGGAGGAGGCCGTAGTCGAGCGCGTCGTTGCCGAGCGCGACCACGAGCGCCGCCGCGAGCGCGCCCCGCGTCGTCGTCCCGTAGTGGGGAGCGAGGGACGCCTCCGGGACGAACAGCAGGTGCGTAACGAGGACGCCGAAGTAGTTCCAGGTGTCTGGGAAGTACAGCGAGACGTTGAGGTTCAGGGCCAGCGCCGTCCAGAGACCGGTCTTGACGAGCCAGACGAACGCGAAGGTGTGGAGATACGCCAGCACCCGGTTGTGCGGCACGGCGTCGAGCGGGCGGCCGAGGTTCGGCAACAGCGTCGCCAGCGACAGCGCCATCAGTCCGACGGCGACCGGCGAGTCCATGTACAGCGGCCACAGGAGCGTCTCCACCGCGGGCAACGAGGGCAGGTAGAAGTGGATGCCGACGAACACCGCCGCGACGTTGGCGAAGACCAGCCAGACGAGGCTCGGCGCGTTCTCCAGGTAGTAGCGCGCCCACCGCCGGGGGACCGGCGACCGTCGCCCCGCTCCCAACGACACGTCCATACCGGGCAACCGGGTTCCCGCACACTAAGCCGTATCGACCCGGGACCGGGACGCAGGCGCGCTCCCCGCTGCCCCGACCGCGCCGCCGGGTCCTCCCTGCTACTCCGACCGCGCTACCGGCCACCGACTGATTTCACAATTTAACATCTGAGTGGGATAGGTGAGCTTTCATACACCGAATAATCGAATTCCAAAACATTCATGTATCTATTCGCGTAGAGAGTGGATATGAGCGTCGAAACGGGATCCGGTGGAAATGGGGTCGGCGCCGGCCGGGAGACGGTCACGGCGGTCGACGAGATAGACGGCCGGCCGCACCTCGTCGTCGCGGACATCGCGCGCGACGACGCCTGGATCGCCGTGACCGAATCCGGTGGGCTGGCACTCGACGAGTGGGCGTAGGCACGCCGCGACGGCCACCGCCCCCGAGGACGTGACGGCGACGAGCGAAAGCCCCCCTCAGGGTGCGTGTCAGGTCGGCGGCGAAGAGCAAGTTTCCTTAGCGGCGAGGGCGAACGCCCGGTATGGTCAGACGCGAGCCGCCACAGACCGAGGAAGGTTGGTACGCCCTTCACGACCTGCGGACGATAGAGTGGGCCGCGTGGCGCGACGCCCCCCGGCGGGTGCGCGAGCGGGTCGTCGCAGAGGCGACAGAGTTTCTGCAGTCGGCGACGGCCGTCGAGGACGCCGAGGCGGGCGATTCGGCGGTCTTCGCGGTCACCGGCCACAAGGCCGACCTGCTGGTCGTCCACCTCCGGCCGACCCACGAGGCGGTCGAACTGCTCGAACGCCGGTTCGACCGGACGGAACTCGCGCAGTTCACCGAACAGACCGAGTCGTACGTCTCCGTGACGGAGGCCTCGGGGTACACGGAGCGGGCCCGTGAGTACTTCGACGGCGAGATTGACGACGACTCCGGGCTGGCACAGTACATCCGGTCGCGGCTCCACCCGGAGATCCCCGACCACGAGCACGTCTCCTTTTACCCGATGAGCAAGCGGCGCCGGCCCGACCAGAACTGGTACGACCTGCCCTTCGAGGAGCGGGCCGAGCACATGGCCAGCCACGGCGACATCGGCCGCGACTACGCGGGCGAGGTCCAGCAGATGATCACCGGTTCCGTCGGCCTCGACGACTGGGAATGGGGCGTCACGCTGTGGGCCGACGACCTCACCGACATCAAGGACCTGCTCTCCGAGATGCGCTTCGACCCCTCCTCGTCGAAGTTCGCCGACTTCGGCCCCTTCTACGTCGGCCGCCGGTTCCCGCCCGCGGACCTGGACGCGTTCCCGCGGGTGAACCGCCGAACGCGGCACTGGAGGCCCCGATACGGCTTGACACACCGACGGACGGTGCCGAGGCGTCGGCCGACGGCGCGGACGGAGCGGACGCCGGCGCCGGGGCGGCGGCCGACAGCGGGGTCGAAGCCGGCGGGCGACCGCCGGCGGGCGACGGGGCGGACGCCGAGCGCGTCGAGGACATCGTCGAGCGGCTAGTGACCTTCGGCGTGATGCCCGACGAGTACGACGACGGCGACCACGGGCTGGTCTGTTCCGTCGAGGGGGCGGCCGAGGACGTCGTCGACGAGGTCGAGGGACTGCGGGAGAACTTCGACCACTACGACACCCACGTCCTGACGAGCGTCCGCGCCGACGGGGGGCAGGCCGCCGTCGTCAGCGTCTGGGAGACCGAGCGGGCGGCCTCGACGGCCGCCGGCTTCCTCTCGGACGTCGGTGCGGTTACCCGCATCGTCCGCGGGACGCTGGGCGACCCCGACGCCGGCGGAGACACACAGGACGCGAGCGCGTCGACTGGGGACGCGGCCGACAGAGCGGGCGCGGCGGGCGGTCCGGCGACGGGCGGCGCGGAGACGACCGGCGACGCGGACGAGGCGGCCGAGATCCGTGCGGAACTGGCCGACCAGGGCGTCTACGCGGGCCAGCCCCACGGCGAGGACGTCTACGCGCTCGTGCTCTACTCGACGGCCGACCCGGAGACGCTGGCGGCGGAGGTGGCGGACCTGCGCGAGGGGTTCGACCGCTACGACACCCACGTCAAGACGGCGGTCTACACGACCGACGCCGGGGTCACGACGGGCACGGACGAGCGCGTGGCGGCGGTCGCCAGCCTCTGGGAGACCGCCGACGCCGCCGACACCGCGGCGGGCTTTCTGACCGACCTCCCGGCGGTCGTCGGCCGCCCCGAGGACCGCGACGGCTTCGGGACGATGGGAATGTTCTACACCGTCAAGCCCGACTACCGCGAGGAGTTCGTCGACACCTTCGGCACCGTCGGCGGGAAACTCGCGGGGATGGACGGCCACCGCGAGACGGCGCTGCTGGTCAACCACGAGGACGACACCGACATGTTCATCGCCAGCCGCTGGGACGCCCGCGAGGACGCGATGGCCTTTTTCCGCTCGGCCGAGTTCCGCGACACCGTCGAGTGGGGCCGTGAGGTGCTGGCCGACCAGCCACGGCACGTCTTCCTGGCGTAGGGCGCGAGTCGGGCGCCTACCGGTCCAGTGCCCAGAGCGCCACGACGAGGCCGGTCGCGCCGGCAAGCGCGACCGCGAGCAGGCCGAACGCGACGCCGAACGTCGCCGTCTCGGAGAGGTAGCCGACGACGGCGGGGGCGACGGCGCCGGCACCCATCAACAGCGTGCGGACGACGCCGAGACTGCCGCCGGCGACGGCGTCGGGAACGACCGTCATCAGGTAGGCGCCCCGGACCGGCCGGTAGCCGTGGGCGCCCAGACCGAGCACGACGACGGCGGCGCCGAGGACGACCGGGCCGCCCGTCGCCGACAGGAAACGGACGGCACCGAGGCCGGCGGTCGCCGCGCCGAGCGTGACGGCCAGGACCGGCAGCGTCCCCACGCGGTCGCTGGCGTCGCCGGTGACGACCTGGACGAGGCTCACCGCGAAGAGCGCGCCAAAGAGGAGGTTCGCGGTCGCCGCCGAGAGGCTCGTCTCGCTCGTGAGATACAGCGGCAGGAAGGCGATAGCCCCGTTGTACGCGAACGAAAAGAGGACCGTCGCGGCGACGAAGACGGTAAAGCGCCAGCGGCGGAACAGCCGGCGGTACTCGTCGAGGGCGACGGCGCTGTGGGTCCCGTCGGTCGGGTCCTCGGGAACCCGCCGCGGGACACGGACCGCGAACGCAACGGCCACGGCCGCGGCGGCGAGGCCGCCGAGCAGAAACAGCGTCCGCCAGGACGCGCCGAAGACGGGTGGCGCGGCGACGGTCACGACGACGACGGCCGGCGCGGCCGCGCCGGCCAGACTCCCGAACGTGTCGAACACGCCGAGCGCCCGGCCCGTACGAGCGGGGTACACGCGGGACAGGAGTTCGACGGCGACGGTCTTGTATGTCCCGGTGCCGGCGCCCATGACGACCATCGCGCCCGCGAGCACCGCAAACGGGAGGTCGACGACGAGGACGAGCGCGCCCGCGGCGGTGACGAGACCACCGACGGTGATGACACGCACCGAGCCGAGCCTGTCGGCGAGATAGCCCGACGGGAACTGCATCGCGGCGTAGACGAGCATGAACCCGGTAAAGGCGGTGCCAAGCGCCGTCCGCGAGACGCCGTAGGTGTCCTGCAGGCGGCCGAAAAGCGGCGGGAACGCGTACCGGAGGAACTTCCCGAGAAACCAGACGGTGGCCGTCAGCGCGAGCGCGTCGAACCGTGCGAACCGCCCCGGCGCCTTCACGTTCGCCCTCGGTCGGTCCCCGCAAAAAGAGCCACCGGATCCGGCGACACGCACCGGCCGACGGCGCCCAACAGAACCAAGGCGGTCGCGACGGTACAGGTAGACGTGACAGACGATGACCCCGCGAGCGGGGGGGACGGGACCCCGGGCCCCGACGACAGTGGGGGCGCCAGGCCGCCGGTCGAGGACGTCGACGACACGCCGACGCTGGCGTGTACGCGCTGTGACCGGGAGTGGGACCTGTCCTACGAACTGGACGAACTCGGGGTCGGCAACCAGGCTGTCCAGCAGTTCGCGCTGGACCACAAGCGCCACACGGGCCACTTCCCCGACGAGGTCGGCACCTGGCACGCGGAGTGTCGGCGGTGTCCCGACGGCTCCGAACATCTGACCGAACACGCCGCCCGGCGGTGGGCCAGAACGCACGCGAGACACACCCACCACGCCGTCGCGGTCGAACACGCCCGGACCGACGAACGGTCGGTCGTCGAACCGCCCGCCGGACCCCACTAACCGCGGTTCGGGGCCACCTCGCTCGTCCCCGACGACGGTCTCCGAGAGCGGAGATGTCGCTCCCGGTCGGCGTCGGTTCTCCCCGCGGCCCCCGGCGGTCGTGGGTTCCCGGCGGTCGTGGGTTCCCGTCGCCGTCGGTCGTTCCGGCTGTCTTGATTCAGCGGGAGAATCCCGCCGTTGACGGCGGGCGTGAATCGCGTAAGCGTGGTGGCGCAACCGCAGGGTTTAGGCCGTCCGGGGGCGAACGTTCGGTAACTCACTCG
>PXRP01000041.1 GCA_003021655.1 Halobacteriales archaeon QS_4_69_31 | reverse complement strand
ACCATCTGCAACACTTTCGAGTGAACGTCGTTCAGGTCGCCCCACCACGATTTGAGGTCAGGGAGTGTCCCCTGTACCTTGTAGCGTGCTGGAATCTCGCCTGCTTCGGTGAGTTTGTAGAGGACGTGGTTGTAGAGTTGCCTACAAGTATCGACGTGATGCAGAAGCGTCTCGGAGAGGGCTTCTGGTGGGTCGAGTCGATACTTGTAGTTGTACCGCATCTATGACTCTCGTTCCTTGATGAGTTCGTCCAATTTCTCTTGGACGAACGAGGAGAGATTCAGGTGGTTATCCTGAATCCACTCTTCTTGGTCGTCGCGGATGGAGATGGTCTTTCGCGTTGCCACGTCAGTAACTTACGTAATTTGCATACAAGTAGTTTGTGGTTGACGTGGGCCGGTCGTCGCGGAGTGTTTGGGAGATGATGGCGGCGTTGACGAGACGCTTCGCGTCTCGTTCGCACACCAGAATCTTCGATTCTGGGGACGCTGTCTCCCTCCCTGCTGCGCTACTCGGTCGCTTCGCTCTCTGCGTTGCTCCTCGAGGAAGGGGACTTAGCGCCTGAATAAAGGTTAAACGTCGGTGGCCCGACCGCCCCGACGTGACCCGCCCGTCGGCCCGCGCGCTGGTCTGGAACGACCGCGAGGGACGCCTCCGGACGCCGTGGCGACTCGCGCTCGCGCTCGCCGTCGTCGTCCTCGCGGGGCTGGCCGGCGCGCTCGCCGGGAACGCCGTCGCCGCGGCCGGGCGCGCCGGCGGGCCGGTCGTCGCCGCCGTCGCCGCGACCGCCGGACAGGTGCTCCTGCTGGCCGCGCTCGCTGCCGGCCTCCTCGCGGCCGCAGTCGCGCTCGACCGGCGACACCTCCGTGACCTGGGACTGGAGCGCTCGCGGGCGTGGTGGGCCGACCTGGGGTTCGGGCTCGCGCTCGGGAGTGTCCTGCCCGGGGTCGTCTTCGCGCTCGAAGTCGCGGCCGGCTACGCCACGGTGACGGGCACCGTCGTGACCCGGGCGGGGGCGACGCTCCCGCCCGCGGCCGGCGTCCCGTTCGCGGTCGCGTTCGCGCTCACGGCGCTGTACTTCGTCGCCGTCGCCGGCTTCGAGGAGCTGCTCTTTCGCGGGTACCTGCTTGGCACCCTCGCCGAGGGGCTCCGGTGGCGGGACTCCCTGGGCGTTCGCGGCGCGCTCGCCGGCGCGACCGTCCTCACGAGCGCCGCGTTCGGCCTCGGGCACGCCACGAACCCGTCGGCGACGGGGCGGGGCGTCGTCATCATCGGCCTCTACGGGGTGTTTCTGGCCGCGGGCTACCTCGCGACCGGCCGGCTCGCCGTCCCGCTTGGCGTCCACGCCACCTGGAACCTCTCGGCGTCGTCGGTCTTTGGCTTCCCCGTCAGCGGCGTGTCGACGCCGGTCACGCTCGTCGCGGTCGAGCAGACCGGCCCCGCGGTGGTGACCGGTGGCCGCTTCGGCCCGGAGGCCGGCCTCGTCTCGCTGGTCGCGCTCGCGGCCGGGTTCGGGGCGCTCGCGGCATGGGTGCGCCGGCGCGAGGGCGCGGTCGCTCTCGCGGCTGGGACGCGGCCGGACTTGCGCGCCAGGGACGACGGACGGTGAGGCTACTGGTTCCAGGGGGGCAGTGACGTTACTGGTTCCAGGGTGCGCCCCGGAAGTCGATCTCCCGCTCGCCGCGGTCGAGGTCGGCGATGCGTTCGTGGTCTTCGTCGTCGAGTTCGAGGTCGGCGGCCCGCCAGTTCTCGCGGATGTGGGCCTCGCTGCTCGACTTGGGGATGGGGACGACCCGGTCGAGGTCGAGCGCCCAGGCCAGCGCCACCTGGGCGGTGGAGGCCTCGTGTTTCGCGGCGACCTCCTCGATGACGGGGTCGTCGAGGACCCGCCCGCGGGCCAGCGGCGAGTATGCGACGAGGTAGTGGTCGTTCTCGGCCGCGTAGGCCCGCAGCTCCTCCTGCTGGAGGGACGGGTGGAGTTCGACCTGGTGGGCGCAGACCGGGTCCTCCAGAACCGCGGCGGCCTCCTCGAGCTGGCGCGGGAGGAAGTTCGAGACACCGACCCGCCGGACCAGCCCCTCGTCGGCCAGTTCCTGGAAGGCACGGAGCGTCTCCCCGGCCTCGTAGGTGTCGATGGGCCAGTGGACGTACAGCAGGTCGACGTAGTCGGTGCCGAGCCGTTCCAGGCTCTCGCGTGCGGTCGCGTGGACGTCGTCGTAGCCGAGGTTGCTCGTGTCGATTTTGGTGGCGAGAAAGACGTCCTCGCGGTCGACGTCGGCCGCCGCGATACCCTCGCCAACGGCGTCCTCGTTGCCGTAGGCCTGTGCGGTGTCGACGTGGCGATACCCTTCCTCCAGCGCCGTCCGGACGCTGGCGACACACTCGTCGAAGACGTCGTTCTCCCAGGTCCCGAGCCCGGGGCGGGTCGGGTCGATATCGGTCATCTCATCACCCCCCAAGGACTTGAGCCACCTAACGGCTCGGGTTCCTGCGGAAACCTCCGGGGACCCGGAGTCGGAATTTTGCCGCGACCCACGCCGGGAGAGGGTGGCCGGGGGCGCCACAGAACCTTCTTCAGGCGTCCGGCACTAGGGCCGACCACAATGCGCGCGAAGGTCCCCGCAGTCCTCTTCGTGGCCCTGTGCCTGCTGGTCGCCGTCCCGGCGGGGACGGGCGCCGTGACCGCCGCCAGTACAGCCCAGTCGGCCACCACCCCGGGACCGGCGTCCGGTCCGGCCGACGCCGACCCGGCAGCCGGCGTCGCGGGCGACGGGCAGGCGACCGAGAGCCCGCCCCCAGACCCCGACGAGGACGTCCTCGGGTGGGAGAACGGCCGCTGGTACAACGAATCGGTCGACGTCAACGCCTCGGACGGCCTCGACCGCAACGAGTCGGCCCGGCTGCTCAACCGGACGATGGCCCGGGTCGAACTCGTCAGGGGCGTCGAGTTCGAGGAGCCGGTCGACCTGAACTTCCGGACGCGGAGCGAGGTCGCGTCCCTGTTCGGCGGGAACGTCAGCCAGTACGTCTCCCCGCAGGGGTTGAACGCGAAGTACGAGGCGCTCGGGTTCGCCGGCGAGGACCGCGACGCCGTGGACGTCCTCCGGGAGAAACAGGGCGGGTCCACGGCCGCGTTCGTCGCCAACGCCGAGATCCCCGAACTCGACATCCAGCCCGGCGACGTGACCATCGTCCTCGACGACGGACAGACCACCTTCTCGGAGGTGACGCTGGCACACGAACTCGTCCACACCCTCCAGGTCCAGGAACTCGCGTTCCCGTACCGGACGAACGTCTCCGCCATCGGGTCGACCGACAGTTTCAACGCCAGACGCTCGGTCGTCGAGGGCGAGGCGAGCCACGCGGGCTACCTGTACGCACAGCGGTGTGACGGCGAGTGGGACTGCGTGACCCCACAGCCCGGCGGCGGGCCGGGGCTCAGCGATGCCGCGCGGGCGCTGCTGTTCATGGACTTCGTCCGCTACGGCAACGGCGGCGAGTTCGTCGCCGAACTCCGTGAGGCGGGCGGCTGGGACGCCGTCGTCGACACATACGACGACTTGCCCGCGAGCACCGAGCAGGTCATTCACCCCGAGAAGTACCGGGCCGACCAGCCAGAGGCGGTCACGGTCCCCGACCGGAGCGGCGAGGCGTGGCGCCCCCTGCCCGAGGCCGCCGACACGGTCGGCGAGGCCGGGCTGTTCACCATGCTCTGGTTCCCGGGTTTCGTCTCGCGGTCGACGGTCGTGATGGAGCCGTTCGCCGGGATCAACCGGTCGGTGCGCTCACAGTTCGTCGTCGACTACGACCACGAGGCGACGGCCGGCTGGGACGGCGACCGGCTGGTCCCGTACGTCTCTGACAGCGCCGACGCCAACGAGACCGGCTTCGTCTGGCGGACCGAGTGGGACAGCGCCGCCGACGCCGCCGAGTTCCGCGACGCGTACCTGTCGCTGCTGAGCTACCGCGGCGCCGACGCCGTCGACGGCCGCCAGAACACCTACCGGATCCCGGACGACAGCCCGTTCGGCGACGCCTTCTACGTCGTCCAGAACGGCTCGTCGGTCCTCGTCGTCAACGGCCCCACGGTCGCGGATCTTTCGGCGGTCCACGAGGGCGCTGCCCCCGAGGCCGCGACGGCGACGCCGACGCCGACCCCGACACCGACCGCGACGGCGGCTCCGACGACCACCAGCGCACCGACCTCGACCCCGACGGCCACGGCCACTGACGCGCCGACCGCGACGACGGCCGGGGAGACGACGGCCAGGGAGACGACCGCCGGGTCCGGCCCCGGGGTCGGCGCACTCGGTGCGCTCGTGGCGGTTCTGACCGGGGTCGCCCTCGTCGTCCGGCGCCGCCGGTAACTCGCCGGTCCGGGTCAGGACTCCATCTCGGGCGGCTCGCTGGCCCCGTCGAGGGTCGAAAGCGCCATGGGGTCGCCGGTGAGCGCGACGACACCGCAGTCGGCGGCGGTCGGGGGACCAGTCCATACGCGACTTTCACCCCCAGTGACAATAAGGTCGTCGGCGTGCCCTCGCCTGCGGACGCGCGAGCGGCCGGTCAGGCCGTCTCCAGTTCGCGTTCGAGAGTGCGCAGGCGCTCGACGCGTTTCTCCGTGGCGGGGTGGGTCCGGAAGAACTTCGCTATCATCCCCTTGTCGATGGGGACGATGAAGAAGGCGTTCATCTCGGACTGTTCGCGCATGTCGCGGTCGGGGACCTTGTCCATGCGGCTGTCGAGGGCCATCAGCGCCGAGGCCAGCGCCGAGGGTTTGCCGGTGATGACCGCGGCCCCGCGGTCGGCGGCGAACTCCCGGTACCGCGAGAGCGCCCGGATCAGCAGGAAGGAGACGATCCAGACGACAATCGAGACGAGGACGGCGACGATGACCTGGCCGCCGCCCTGGCGGTTGCGGCCGCCGCCGAACAGCCAGCCCCAGCGGACGATGAACATTGCGATGGTCGCCAGGAACGAGGCGATGGTCATCACCGCCACGTCGCGGTTCTTGACGTGGGCGAGTTCGTGGGCGATGACCCCCTCCAGTTGCTCCTGGTCGAGCGTCCGGAGGAGTCCGGTCGTCACGCAGACGGCCGAACTCTTCTTCGAACGGCCGGTCGCGAAGGCGTTGGGCGTCTGCGTGTCCGCGACCGCTACCGTGGGCTTTGGCAGGTCGGCCTGCTGGGCCAGGCGCGCGACCGTCCGGTGGAGTTCGGGGTACTCCTGTTCGCTGACCTCCTTGGCGCCCATGCTCCGGAGCGCCAGCTTGTCGCTGAGGAAAAACTGGGCTACCAGGAAGACGCTCATCACCGCCACGATGAGGACGAAGGACTCGACGAACACCAGCAAGACCCCGAGAAAGACCAGGTACACGACCGCGAGCAGGAACATCGTCAGGACCATCCGGCCGCGGAGTCCCCAGTCCGTTTTCCATTCCATACCCGTGTATAGTGGACGAGCGCCTTATCAATTCGTCGCGTTCCGTCTCCGTGGGTTGGATGTCGGTCTGACTACCAGGGACGGAACGCTCTCTTTAACACGCGCAGGCCGTTACGGGGGTGTGATGAGCCGGTCCGGCGAGTTCTGTCCGCGGTGTGGCGACCCGGTCGCGGCGTCCGGGGAGCGGTCGGTCCCCGGCGACGGGGCCCGCGACCCCGACAGCGTCCTCTGTGACGCCTGTTACTTCGCGGAGTTCGACCTCGTGGACGCGCCGGACCGGATCGAGGTACGCGTCTGCTCGCGGTGTGGCGCGGTCCACCGGGGGAACCGCTGGGTCGACGTCGGGGCCGGGGACTACACCGACGTCGCTGTCGAGGAGGTCTCGGAGGCACTGGGCGTCCACGTCGACGCCCGCGACGTGGCCTGGGAGGTCGCCCCCGAACAGGTCGACCGCAACACTATCCGGATGCACTGCGAGTTCACCGGCGTCGTCCGCGAGACCCACCTGACCGAGACGGTCGTCGTCCCCGTCAAGATCGCCCGCCAGACCTGCACGCGCTGTGGGAAGATCGCCGGCGGCTCCTACGCCAGCGTGGTCCAGGTCCGTGGCGACGACCGCACACCGACTGACGACGAACTCGGCCGCGCCCGCGAGGCCGCCGAACGCTACGTCGCCGACCGCGAGGAAAGCGGCGACCGGAACGCATTCATCACCGAGGTCACGGAGGTGCCCGAGGGGCTGGACATGAAGGTCTCGACCACCCAACTCGGCCAGGGGGTCGCAAAGCGGATCGTCGCCCGCCTGGGCGGGTCGGTCACCGACAACGAGACGCTCGTGACCGAGGACGGCGACGGCAACGAGGTCTACCGGGTCACCTACGCCGTCCGCCTGCCGAAGTTCCGCCCCGGCGAGGTCATCGACCCCGAGGACGGCGACGGGCCAGTGCTCGTCCGCTCGGTGCGGGGCAACCTCAAGGGGACGCGCCTGACGACCGGCGAGGCCTACGAGGCCCGGTTCGAGGACGGCGACGCCCCGGAGGCGCGCCGGCTGGGCACCCGCGCGGACGCCCGGCCGACGACGCTGGTCGCCGTCGAGGACGACAACGCCGTCCAGGTGCTCGACCCCGAGACCTACGAGGCCAGGACCGTCGCACGCCCGGACTTCCTGGACCCCGAGGCCGACGAGGTGCCGGTCCTCAAGAGCCGCGCCGGCCTCCACGTGGTGCCCGAGGGCGACGAGGACGGGGACGGAGCCGAGGACTGACGTCCCGGGACGCCGGTGACGGCTGAGGGCCGACGACCTCGTCGGGTGGCGCCTGTCGGCCGCTACACCCTTCGTCGGGAGGCCCGTCGGCCGCTACGGCCCTTCGTCGGCGCGCTCCCACGTCTCGACGGTGAAGTTCTCGTAGGGCGTCTCCTCGACCAGCCGCCAGTCGACCTCGTCCCACTCCGGGAAGTACGAGTCGCCGTCGTACTCGCCGGGGACGCGGGTCAGGACCATCCGGTCGACGTGGGGCTGGAAGAGTTCGTAGACCGCGCTGCCGCCGATGACGTAGGCGCGGTCGGCGCCAAGCGACTCCGCGACCGCGACCGCCTCGTCGACGCCGCCGGCGTGGAAGACCGAGGCGCTGTCCCAGTCGCGCTCGGTCCGACTCACCACGATCTGTGCCGCGCCCGGGAGGTCCTCGAACATCTCGAAGGTGCGCCGGCCGAGGATCACCGGCGAGTCGGCGACGCGTTCGCGGTACTGTGTCACGTCCTCGGGGAGGTGCCAGGGCAACTCGTCGCCGTCGCCGATGACGCCGTTGTCCGCGACGGCCGCGACCGAAACCAGTTCCATACCGACTGTCGGGGCTCCCCCGGTAAAACCTGCCCGGCGCGTGGCCGCCGGGCCGCAATGACGATGGGGCGGCACGCCCTCGTGTCGGGTATGGACGTGTTCGTCTACGGGACGCTGACCGACCGCGAACGGGCCGGTGCCGTCCTCGACGAGGTCGCCTATCGCGGCCCGGCGGTGCTGTCGGGCCTCCACCGCGTCGACGGGGCGTACCCGACGCTCGCGCCCGGGGGGACCGTCGACGGTCGCATCCTCTCGACCGACGACGTCGCCGCTCTTGACCGCTACGAGGGCGTCGCCGACGGGCTGTACGTCCGCGTCTCCGTGCCGCTGGCTGACGCCGACAGTGGCGACCTCGACGCCCGCGTCTCCGCGTCGCCCGCCGACGCCAGCAGGGACGCCGCCGAGAACGACGCCCGCGGCCGGACCGTCGAGACCTACGTCGGCGACCCCGACAGGCTGGACGCCCCCGTCGACTGGCCCGGCGACGGACTGTTCCCCGACCGCGTGCGGTCGTACCTGGCCGACGCCGACGTCGTCGTTCGACCCCGGTCCGGTCGGGCCCCGTCCCCGGGGGGCGAGGCTCCCGACGGACCGGCCGGGACCGACGCGGACGGCGACCGCGACACGCGGTAGAGCGGGCGAGGCCTGACTCTGCCGCCCCCTCCGGGTTTCACTTTCACTCCGGATGGCTCGGGTTGAAGTACCATCCGGCGGTAGTCAGGGGTGTCACACGCTCCTCCCGTAGACCTAACAGCCAGCGAGCGGTAACTGTCGTATGATCGACCTCGACGACGTACTCGCGGCCCGCGAGCGGGTGGCCGAGACCGCCCGGCACACGCCGCTGGACTACTCGCACACGGTCTCGGAGATGACGGGGGCGGACGTCCACCTGAAACTGGAGACGTTCCAGCGGACGGGGGCGTTCAAGATCCGCGGCGCGACCAACCGCATCGCGACGCTCTCGGCGGCCGAACAGGAGGCGGGCGTGGTCACCGCCTCCGCGGGCAACCACGCCCAGGGGGTCGCGCTGGCGGCCACGCGGGCCGGCGTGGACGCGACGGTCGTGATGCCCGAGCACGCGCCGGTCGCGAAGGTCAAGGCCACGCGCGGTTACGGCGGCCGGGTCGTCCTCCACGGCGACGACTACGCCGAGGCCGCCGAGCGCGCCCACGAGATCGAACGCGAGGAGGGGCGCACCTACGTCCACGCCTTCGACGACCCGATGGTGATGGCCGGCCAGGGCACCATCGGCCTCGAGGTCATGGAGGACCTGCCCGGGACCGAGACGGTGGTCGTCCCCATCGGCGGGGGCGGCCTCATCAGCGGTATCGCCACCGCCGTCAAGGCCAAAAAGCCCGAGGTCCGCGTCGTCGGCGTCCAGGCCGAGGGCGCCTCCAGCGTCGCCCAGTCTCTGGAGAAAGGCGAGGTCGTCGAGCGCGACGCCGTCGAGACGATCGCGGACGGCATCGCCACCCGGCGGGTCGGCGAACTGACCTTCGAGGTCATCCGGGAGCGCGTTGACGAGGTCGTCACCGTCTCCGACGACGAGACGGCAGTCGCGCTGACGACGCTGTTAGAGCGGGGAAAGACCCTCGTCGAGGGCGCCGGCGCGGTCGCGCTGGCGGCGCTTTTGGCCGAGAGGTTCGATTACGCGGACGGCGAGACGGTCGTGCCATGCCTGTGTGGGGGGAACATCGACCTGAACGTCCTCACGACCGTCATCATGCGCGGCCTGGTCGAGACCGGCCGGTACCTCCGCCTGCGCACGGTACTGAAAGACCGGCCCGGCGAACTCGAACGCCTCGTCGAGGTGATCTCCACACACCGCGCGAACATCTACGCCATCGAGCACGACCGCGCGTCGCGGGACATCGCGATGAACGACGCCGAGGTCGAACTGGACTTGGAGACCCGCGGCCACGACCACGTCGAGGCCCTGCTCGACGGCCTCCGCGAGGCGGGCTACGAGGTCGAGGTGCTCGTCTGACCCGGCCGCTTAAGCCCGTGGAGGTCACCCCTGGGCGTATGGCGCCGACACCGACGCGGACCCCACGGCGGCCCACCGACCGATGAACGACGAACCGACCGAGGCGACTGCCGGCGGCGACTCCCCCGACGAGTCGCCGCCCGAGGACCCCGACGAGTCGCCGCCCGAGGACCCCGACGAGTCGCCGCCCGAGGACCCCGACGGGACGGGGACGACCGCGGCGGTGGTGACCCCGGGTCGCAAGGAGACGCTGCTGTGGGCAGTCATCGGCGGCCTCGTCTTCCTGGTCCTGGTCCAGGGGTACGAACTGCTCGCCGCCGACCGCGTCACGCTGTGGGCGAAGTTCGGCGTCGCCGCGCTGGTGGCGGCCGTGACCGCCGTCGCGACCCACGCGACCCGGCGAGGGCTCCTGGCCGAGAACGAAAACACTTAATCGCCCGATCACCGACGTTTCCGTGCGGGCCAGGATGGCCGAATCTGGTAAGGCGCACGCCTGGAAAGCGTGTTCCCGTTCGGGATTCTGGGTTCAAATCCCAGTCCTGGCGCGTCTCTCGGAGCGACCCCGCGAGCGCCCCGTGTGCTCGCTCTCGCGAACGGGTGACTCGTTGACGAGCGGGATTTGAACCCCTGGAAGTCGCAGCCCCGGAACGGCCGAACGACGTGAGGCCGCACGCCCGGACCGTCTTCCTCCGGGTTCAAATCCCAGTCCTGGCGTGTCTCTCTGAGCGACCCCGCGAGCATCACCACTGGGCCGGGAGAGCGGCCGACGGAGACTCGCCGCCCGGACGCGTGGCAGAGACCCATCCTTTCGCCTCGAACGCCCGGTGGGACCCACCCCTTCGTTTCGCCCCGCCGGGCCCGCGCGGTCGGGCGGTGACCGGCCGGTCGGGTTCAGTTCCGGCGCGGTTTGCGAACCTTCTTACCCGTTCCCGCACAACCTCACCGTCAGCCAATGGCGCGCGCGGAGAACACGGAACTGATAGATGCGTTCGAGGAGCTCTACCGCAACTACTACCGCAACGAGATCGGCGAACTCGCCCAGCAGTATCCCACGGAGCGCAAGTCACTCTACGTCGACTGGCAGGAACTCTACCGGTTCGACCCCGACCTGGCCGACGACTACCGGGCCCACCCCGAGGAGTTCCAGGAGTACGCCGAGGAGGCGCTGCGCCTCTACGACCTGCCCGTTGACGTGAAGCTCGGGCAGGCCCACGTCCGCGTCCGGAACCTGCCCGACAGCACGGACATCCGGGCGATCCGCGCCGACCACCGCGGCAACCTCATCAGCGTCCAGGGCATCGTCCGCAAGGCCACGGACGTCCGCCCCAAGATCACCCAGGCCGCCTTCGAGTGTCAACGGTGCGGGACGCTCACCCGGATCCCCCAGCAGAGCGGCGACTTCCAGGAACCCCACGAGTGCCAGGGGTGTGAGCGACAGGGCCCGTTCCGGATCAACTTCGACCAGTCCGAGTTCGTCGACGCCCAGCAGATCCGCGTCCAGGAGTCCCCCGAGGGGTTGCGCGGCGGCGAGACCCCCCAGGCCATCGACGTCGCAATCGAGGACGATATCACCGGCGAGGTGACCGCCGGCGACCACGTCAGCGTGACCGGCGTCCTCAAACTCGACCAGCAGGGCAACGACCGCGAGCAGTCCCCGATCTTCGACGTCTACATGGACGGCGTCAGCGTCGAGATCGAGGACGAACAGTTCGAGGAGATGGACATCACCGAACAGGACAAGCGCAAGATCATCTCCCTCTCGGAGGAGGCGGACCTCTACGAGGAGATGGTCGGCGCCATCGCGCCCTCCATTTACGGCTACGACCAGGAGAAACTCGCCATCATCCTCCAGCTTTTCTCGGGCGTCACCAAACACCTCCCCGACGAGTCCCGCATCCGCGGGGACCTCCACATCCTCCTGATCGGGGACCCCGGGACGGGGAAGAGCCAGCTGCTCTCGTACATCCAGAACATCGCGCCGCGGTCGGTGTACACCTCGGGGAAGGGCAGTTCCAGCGCGGGTCTCACCGCGGCGGCCGTGAGAGACGACTTCGGCGACGGCCAGCAGTGGACCCTGGAGGCCGGCGCGCTCGTGCTGGCCGACCAGGGGATCGCGGGGGTCGACGAACTCGACAAGATGAACCCGGACGACAGGAGCGCGATGCACCAGGCGCTCGAACAACAGGAGATCAGCATAAGCAAGGCCGGGATCAACGCGACGTTGAAGAGCCGGTGTTCGTTGCTCGGGGCGGCCAACCCGAAGTACGGGCGGTTCGACCAGTACGAGCCCATCAGCGAGCAGATCGACCTGGAGCCGGCGCTGATCTCGCGGTTCGACCTGATCTTCACGGTGACCGACCAGCCCGACGAGGAGAAAGACCGGAACCTGGCCGAGCACATTCTGACGACCAACTACGCCGGTGAACTCAACACCCACCGCGAGGAACTGAACTCCTCGAACTACAGCGAGGAGGAGGTCGCGACCGTCACCGACGAGGTCGACCCGACCATCGAGCCCGAACTGCTGCGCAAGTACGTCGCCTACGCCAAGCGCAACTGTTTCCCGACGATGACCGAGGAGGCTCGCGAGGCGATCCAGGACTTCTACGTGGACCTGCGGGCCGAGGGACAGGACGAGGAGGCGCCGGTGCCGGTGACCGCCCGGAAACTCGAGGCGCTCGTCCGGCTCGCGGAGGCCAGCGCCCGGGTGCGCCTCTCCGATACCGTCACCGAGGACGACGCCGAGCGCGTCATCGAGATCGTGCGCACCCAGATGGAGGCAATCGGCGTCGACCCCGAGACCGGCGAGTTCGACGCCGACGTCATCGAGGCCGGGACCTCCAAGAGCCAGCGCGACCGGATCAAGAACATCAAGGGCCTCATCGAGGAACTCGAAGCCGAATACGACGAGGGCGCGCCGGTCGACGTCGTCGTTGAGCGCGCCGAGGAGACCGGGACCGACCCGAGCAAGGCCGAACACGAGATCGAGAAGCTCAAACAGAAAGGCGAGGTCTACGAGCCACAGACTGACCACCTGCGGACGACCTGACCGACACCCGAGACAGATGGACCGCATTTCCGCGCTCCGGAACATCGAGGACGCCCTCTCGGCCTTCGAGGACGGCGAGACCGACCTGGCGGGGCTAGAGCGGGAGGTCCGGGGGGTCCTCCGGACCTACGCGACGGAGTTCGAAGGGGACCTGACCCCCTACCGGGCCGAGGGCGGGGCCGCCGACGGCGTGGTCGTCCTCGCCCCCTCGCGACGGGCCGCCCGCGAGCGCGTCCGGGACCTGGTTGCCGAACCCGGCCGCTTCTCCGTCGAGTCCGTCGAGGAGTGAGTGCGTCCGGCCCGGTCGCCGAACCCGGCCGCCTCTCGGTCGGATCGGTCGAGGAGTGCGAACGAGAAGTGCGAACGGTGCCGACTAGCTGTCGGTCGAGCGGACGCGTTCGGCCACTGCGACCAGTTCCTCGCGGTCGAGGTCGGCGACGACCGCGCGGGTCACGCCGTCGTCGCGCCAGACGACGGCCCCGCGGTCCTCGAGGGCGACGTAAGTCGCGTTCGCGCCGGCGACGGTGACGTTCGTGGCGGTCGCGTTGCCGGTGCGGTTCGTGGCGGTCCCGGTGACGTTCGCGTACGGGAGGTCGTCGGTCGTCGCGGCGACGGTCACGTTCGCGTCGCCGGTGTAGCGCCCGACCGTGACCGTCCGACCGGCGCGGGTCACGACGACGGCCGACGCGAACTCGTAGCCGTCGGGCCGTCGCAGGTCGACGTCGGTCGCGTCCTGGGCCGCGTCGAACGACGTGTAGCGCTCGCGGCTGACGACGGTCACGTCCGCGTCGCTGGGCGGCGCGAAGGCGCTGTCGTGGACGGTGACGTTGAACCGCAGGTCGTCGAAGGCGACGGTCGTCCGGTTCGTGCCGTCGGTCGTCCGGAGTCTGTGGACGCGGTAATCGTCGGTGTCGACCCACAGCGTCGTGTTCCACGACCGGGACTCGTTCGTGGGCTCGACGGCGACGACGTACGCCTCCTGGCCGTCGACGGTCGCCGTCCGGAGGGTGCGGGCGGTGGTGTTGTCGTCGACGGCGTCGCTGACGTTCGCGGCGTCGGGCATCGCCGAGCGGTCGGCTCCGGGGACCTCACGGACCCGCACCGTGTCGCTGGAGGCGTTGTAGAGCCACGCGACCGAGCCGTTGGTCCCGGCGACGTAGCGGTGGTCGTCGCGGTACTCGACGCGCGACCGGTTGGGGTCGGCGGTCACGAACGAGAGCGTCCGGCTCTCGGTCGCGGTGTCGTTTTCGACCGTGACCGTGGCGTTGCCGGCGACGGTCTCGGCACTGTCGTAGCGCTGTTCGACCCGGTCGAGGACCGTCTCGCCGTCGGGGTCGGGGTCGGCGAACGGGAGCGTCCCCGTCGCGCCGCCGGCGACCAGCGCGACCACGACGGCCCCGACGACCAGCATCGCCAGTCGGGCGAGCGTTCCGCGGTCGTCTCGCATCGACGGGGCTTCGGGCCGGACGTGCATAAACGGTCGCCACGACCCGACGGTGGTGACCGGTCGAGCGGTCCGGCACAGGCAGCGTCTTTATACCCGTGCCGGACGAGCGAGACGAGTATGACCCAGACCGAGCGCGCGCGGCGGGTGCTCGACGAGGAGTTCGGCCCGGCCGGGGGGCCGGTGTCGGTCGTGTCCGCACCCGGGCGCGTCAACCTGATCGGGGGCCACACCGATTACAACGACGGACTCGTCCTGCCGATGGGGGTCGACCGCCGGACGGTCGTCGCGGCCCGCCCCCGCGAGGACCGGACCGTCGCGGTCCGCTCGGCTGTCTTCGGGGAGACCGCCTCGTTCGACCTGGACGCGGTCGAAGCCGCCGTCGACGGGGCCTGGAGCGACTACGTCAGGGGCGTCGCCGACCGTCTCCAGGGCCGGGGCTACGACCTCGGCGGGGCGGAGTTGGCCGTCGTCGGTGGCGTTCCGATGGGGGCGGGCCTCTCCTCGTCGGCGGCGTTCGAGGTGGCGACCGCCGACGCGCTGGCCGCCGTCGCCGGCCACTCGCCCGGGGGCGAACTCGTCGACGTCTGCTGGGAGGCCGAGACCGAGTTCGTCGGCCTCAACTGTGGTATCATGGACCAGTACGCGGCGACGTTCGCCGAACCCGACAGCGCACTCTTTCTCGACTGTCGCGCGCGAGACCACGAGGTCGTCCCGGTCCCGGCCGAGGCGGTGACCGTCGTCGTGACGAACACGAACGTCCAGCGGGACCTGGTCGAGTCGGCGTACAACGACCGCGTCGCGACCTGCCAGGAGGGCGTCGACTACTTCCGGGACGCCCTCGGGGAGCCGGTGACGGCGCTCCGGGATGTCTCCCTGGCGGCCTTCCGGGACCACGAGGGAGCGTTACCCGAGACCGTCCGCAAGCGCGTCCGCCACGTCGTCTCCGAGAACCACCGGGTCCGGGAGGCCGCCGACGCGCTCCGGGCCGGCGAGTTCGGCCGCGTCGGCGGCCTGCTCAACCACTCCCACGCGAGCCTCCGGACCGACTACGAGGTGAGCATCGACGAACTCGACGCGGCCGTCGCCATCGCGAACGGTCTCGACGGCGTCCTCGGGTCGCGGATGACCGGTGCGGGTTTCGGCGGCTGTGTCGTCTCGCTGGTCCGCAGCGACGCCGTCGACGAGGTGACCGCGGCCGTCCACGAGCAGTATCTCGACGAGACCGGCATCGAACCCGACGTCTACGCCTGCACCCCCGACGGCGGCGTCCGGCGTCACGAGTCCTGACGGGCGTCGCCCCGGCCGTTCGCGTGGCCAAGACCCCGGCCGCCGCCGGGTGCGGGCCCGGACACCGCCCCGTGTAGCGTTTTCAATCGTGAAGCTGTGGCGGAAAACCATATAGGGGTCGCTGACACCGGTTCCGACAGCGGCCATACGGAAGTCACTGACAGGGGCGTCTCGCCACAGCCGTCGCGGGAGATAGCGTGACCAACGACCGACACGACACGGGTCGGGCGACCCTCGGGCCCGTCCGGCGCGCTCGTCGACCGGAGCGACCGACCGCGAGGAGGACCGCGTCCAGCGACCGGAACCGGCGGAGCCACGTGGACCGGACCGTGGCCGGGCGACCCGGAGGGGGTTGGTAGCATGGTTTCGGCGACGATGCTCGTGCTCGCGGGGACGGTCGGATTGCTCCTCGTGTTGACGGCCGTCGCGTGGCGGAACAGGCAGGAACCGGGCGCGCGGGTCTTCGGCCTCATGCAGGCGACCGCCGCGGTCTGGGCGGGCCTGACGGCCGTCGGCCTGGCGACGCCGCCGGGGCCGATGCGGGTCAGGATCTGGGGCGTCACGACCGGGCTGAGCCTCCTGGTCATCGTCCTCTGGCTGGGGTTCATCCTGAACTACACCGGCCGCGAGACGGGGGTGGTATCGTGGAAGTTCGGACTCGTCAGCGCCCCGCTTTTCGCCGGAGCGGTCGCCTACTTCGTCGCGCCCGCGTGGCCGGCGCTGGTCGGCCGTCTCGAACAGACGACGGTCCCGGCCGGGACGCTCGTCGACGCGGGCGTCGGGCCGGTCGGGGGCGTGCTCGGTCTGTACATCTATCTCGTCTTCGGCGCCGGCCTCGTGCTGGTCCTGCTGACGGTGCTTCGCGGCGAGCGGTTGTTTGCCGGGCAGGCGGCCGCGTTCGTCCTCGGGACGCTGATGACCGTCGTCGCCAGCATCCTGGTGATCGCCGGCGTGCCCGCCGATGGGTATCCCCTCATCCAGGTGGCGCTGGCCGGCCAGTCGCTGCTGTGGGGGTACGCGGTCTTCCGCCAGCGACTGATGGAGGCCGTCCCGGCGCTGGCGCGGATCGGCGAACGGGCCGTCGTCGACGAACTCGACGACGGGGTGCTCGTCGTCGACGACGGCGGGACCGTCGTCCGCGCGAACCCGCGGGCGCGTGCCCACCTCGGCCGAGACGACCTCGTCGGCCGGCAGGTCGAGACGGTCCTCGACCGGGTCGGGGTGTCGTCGCTCGCGGCGTTGCCGGCGCGCTTCCAGCGCCAGGGCCGGACCTACCAGGCGAAAGTCTCGGCGGTGACGAACCGACGCGGCGAGCCGATCGGGCGGGCGCTCGTGGTCCGCGAGGTGACCCGGCTCGTCCGCCGCCAGCAGCGCCTGGAGGTGCTCAACCGCGTCCTCCGGCACAACCTGCGAAACGACATGAACGTCGTCCTCGCGGTCGGCGACAGGCTCCGGGAGCGCGGCGACGAGGACCTGGTGGCGCTGGGCGAGAAACTCGACCGGACCGCGGCGGGACTGACGACGGTCAGCGAGAAAGCCATCGAGATCGACCGTATCTTCGACGAGTCGGTCACGGTCGACCGGTTCCCGCTCGACGACCTCGTCGACGAGGTCGTCTCCACGCTGGCCGACCAGCACCCCGACGCGACCGTCACCACGGCCGTGACCGCCGGCGAAATCCGGACCGACTACCGACTGCTGTCGCTCGTCCTCACGGAGGTCGTCGAGAACGCACTGGTCCACGCCGGCGAGGCCCCCGACGTCCGTGCCGAGGTCTCGCGGGCGGACGGCCACGTCGAGGTCGCCGTCAGCGACGACGGCCCCGGGATCCCAAGCGCGGAGACCGACCCCCTCAGCGTCGGCACCGAGACCGACCTGCGTCACGCGAGCAGCCTCGGCCTGTGGCTGGTCAACTGGGGGACACAGTCGCTCGGCGGCAGCGTCGAGGTCGCGACGACCGCCGCCGGGTCGACGGTGACGCTCTCGGTCCCCGACCTGGCGGAAACCGACCCCGAAGGGGTCGCCGTCGAACCTGACTCCGCCCCGTTCTCGATGCGGTCGGACGGCGACCTCTCGGACCGTTCGTCACCGTCCGCGGGCCGTCCGGGTTCGTGACCGGCGCCCGTCCGGATTCCCCGTTGAGACCGCTCGCGGGCCAGCCTGTGCCGGCGCGTCGGTCAGCGCCGGCGACCGGTCACCCGCGACTGGACGTGGTCGGGGAAGACCGCCGCGACCGTCTCCCGTCCGTGGTCGGCGGCCATCAGCGCCCGGAGTTCGGTCTCGTAGTCGGCGGTCGCGAGCCGTTCGATCGGGCCGGTCTCGACGGTCAGCAGCCGCGCGGCGAGGTCGTCGACCGCGCCGCGGCCGTACCCCGCCAGCGGCCGCACGTACTCGACCCCGTGGCGGTCCTCCAGGCTCTGTGCGAACGGTTGCTCGACCACCGGAGTGCGGTCGTCGCGCCGCGTCCCGTCGGCGACGGCCCCCGCGGACGCGTCGACGGCCTCCCCGGGACCGGCGGCCCCGCTCGCGAGCGTCTCCAGGGCGTGTTCGTGGACGCGCTGGATGCCTGCACGCGGGTAGCCGTCAGCGACCATCCGTTCGACGGCCTCGCGGGCGACGGCCTCGTCGAGCCGGACGGTCTCGACGGGGAATCCGAGCGCCTCCGCGGCGTCGGCGGCGACGCCGGTCGTCGGCGGGTCGGTCGCCGCGCCGAACGTACAGTGACAGAGTGTGACGTCGAAAAACGGGTCGAGCAGCGTCGCCGCGAGCGTCGAGTCTCTGCCGGCGCTGAAAAGCGTCGCGACCGACGCCATCTACCGGCGGCGGATGTCGAAGCTCTTCTCGTCGGGCTGGAGCTCCTTGAGGAGCTGTTTCATCTTCTCCTCGTCGATCTTGCCCTGGATGCGCCCGCTCTGGGCCAGGCCGATGACCTGCTGTTCGACCTGTTCGCCGAACTCGGGTTTGGACATCTTGACCGTGTTCAGCCGCTTGCGGGCGCCGTCGGTGAGGTGCTGGCGCAGGAGCGCCTTCTTCTGGGCCTCCATCTGCTCGCGCTGGGCCTCGCGGGCCTCCTCGGCATCCTGGTCGCCCTGCTGTTCCTGTAGCTGCTCCATTTTCTCCTGGCGGAGCTTTTCGAGCTCTTCGTCGCTGGGGTCGCCGCTCATGGACGGTGATAGTCGAGTCCGCGGGAAAACGATTTCGGAGCCGTCGGTCAGGCGTAGCGTTCGAGTTCGGGACGGTCCAGGTCCTCGATGACCTCGCCGGCCATCTCGTCGAGGAGGGCCCGGCCGTCGGCCGAGACGCGGCGGCCCTCGCCCTCGGCGATGTCGACGTAGCCGGCGTCTTCGAGCTGTTGGAGCGCCGTCCGGACGACCTTGCCGCTGCCGTCGGTCGTGTGGTTCGGGCGGACGCGGTAGCGGTTCGACCCCTGCTTGGCGTCGCCGTAGGCCGTCCGGAGCGCGCCGACGCCGACCGGGCCGTCGATGGCGACCTTCCGGAGGAGGCTGGCGGCCCGGACCTGCCAGAAGTCGTCCTGTTCGGGCGGGAGCTCGCGGCCGACCCCCGTCTTCGCGAACCTGAACCAGTCGGGCTCCGAGACGGCGCCCTCGTCGGCGAGTCGCTCAGCGACCGCCCCGACGAGGGCGTCCGCGGGCACGTCGTAGAGTGTCGTCATTGCCGTGACGTTCCGGACGCCGTCATTTAAGCGCATCGTTCGGCCGACGGCCCCGTGACGCCCACACACAGACCGCCGCGGGCCCGACAGCGAGACCACGTACCGACCGCCGCGGGCCATTCGATGCCGGGACCTGTCGCTCAGCCGCGGCCGGCGGGGCCGGCGGTCACTGCCGGTTCCCGAGGCCGAGCGCGAACGCGACGCCCCCGCCGACGACGGTGGGGAAGACGTAGGTCGCTCCCCGGTGGATGAGGACGGCGGCCGTCGCGGCGCCGCCCGCGACGCCGGTCAGGGAGACGAGCAACACGCCGAGGATGGTCTCGACGCCGCCCAGGCCGCCGGGGAGGGGCGTGATACCCGCGATAGCGCCCATCGGCACGACGAGCAGGACGACCGAGAACGGGACCGTATGTCCCAGCGCGAACAGCGAGAGCCACAGCGAGGTACACATCGCCAGCCAGCCGAGCGCCGAGAAGCCGACCGCCTTCGCGACGGTCGTCCGGCTGGTCGCGACGCGGTCGATGGCGCCGAAGAACGTCTCGATGCGGCGCTCGATGTCGCCCGCGGTCGGGGGCGACCGGCCGGGCAGTGCCCGCCAGAGCGCCCGGATGACGGGCGTGAACACGCGCACGACCGCGGCCTCCAGTTCGTACCGGAAGCGCCACCCCAGGTAGGCGGCCGTCGGCAGTCCGACGGCGAGCACGGCCACCGCCGTCGCCGCGAAGGTGAGGTTCCGGCCCAGTTTGACGGCGCCCGCGAGGACGAAGACCAGTCCCGTCAGCGCGTACCCCACCGAAGGCACGAAGTGGAGCGCGTCGACCGACGCGATGGCCGCGAGCCCGGTCTCGTACTCGCTGTCGGTCGCCCGCGAGATGAGGTAGGCGCTGACCGGTTCTCCGCCCGCCTGGCCGAACGGCGTCACGTTGTTTGAGAACACCGCCCCGGCGAAGACGAACCCGCTCATCCACACCGATATCGGGGTGTCCAGCGCGGCCAGCACCGTCCGGAGCGCCATCCCCCACGCGAACAGCCAGCAGACTGCCAGCCCGAGGATACCCACCAGGTAGGCCGGCCGCACGTCGAGCAGGGAGTCGACGATGTCGTCGATGCCGACGACCCAGACCAGCACCGCCAGGACGAGCATCGCGCCCGCAAACCCGACGACGGTGGCCCATCTGTCCCCGTTCATACTCCGGGTCTGGGACGATGACGGCTTCAAGGCACCGAAGCGGCGACCACGCCGGCGGGGACCCGGGGGTTTTTGTCCGGGCGGGCGAACGGCGGCCATGGACGAACGGACCGCGCTGGGACTGGTCGCCGACCGCCTGCCCGCCGCGGGCGACGACGCCGCGGTCGTTGACGGCCAGGTGCTCACCACCGACATGCTCCACGACCGGACAGACTTCCCGGCGGGGACGACCCGCTACACCGCCGGCTGGCGCGCGGTCGGTGCCTCGCTGTCGGACGTCGCCGCGATGGGTGCCGACGCGACCGCCGCCGTCGCCGTCTACGCCGCGCCCACCTTCGAGGACGCCGAACTGGCCGCGTTTCTCGACGGCGCGACCGACGTCTGCGAGTCGGTCGGCGCCGAGTACGTCGGCGGCGACCTCGACAGCCACGACGAGTTCACCGTCGCGACCACCGCTCTCGGGGCGGTCGCAGACCCCGTCCTCCGGTCCGGCGCGACCCCCGGCGACGCCGTCTGCGTGACCGGGACGCTGGGCCCCAGCGGCGCCGCGCTCCGGCTGTTCGAGCGCGGCGAGACCGAGCGCGCCAACGACCTCTTCCGGTTCGACCCCCGTGTGGCCGCCGGCCGCGCGCTGGCCCCCCACGCGACCGCGATGATGGACTCTAGTGACGGCCTCGCGCGCTCGCTCCACCAGCTCGCCGAGGCCAGCGGCTGTGGCTTCGCCGTCGAGTCGCCGCTGCCCGTCGACGACGCCGTCGCCGACGTCGCCGACGACGACGCTGAGCGGCTGGAACTGGGCGCGTTCTTCGGCGAGGACTTCGAGCTCGTGGTGACGGTGTCCCCCGCGGACCTCGACGCGGCCAGGGACGCGGTGGGCGTGTCGCTCACGCGGGTCGGCACCGCCGTCGAGTCCGGCGTCACGCTCGACGGCGACCCGCTCCCGGACCGGGGGTACACGCACTCCTGAACCGCGCGACGAACGACCCGGAGCCCGCTCACAGCAGTCCGACGCCGACCCAGGCGGGGTTGATCTCGATCGGGACGGGCGTGAAACACAGCAGGCCGAGCACGAGCGTGAGCGCGCCCACGGCCTTCCGTCTCGGGCCGACGGGGTCGTCCCGGACCGGCGTCGCGGGGCCGGCGTACGCGAGGGCGATGGCGATGACGCCCCAGAACGCCCAGAGGATGACCGCGTTCGTGGCGTCGGCGAAGACGTAGAGGTAGCCGGCCAGCCCGAACAGCGCCGCGGGAACCGCCGCCGCCACGGTCTCCTGGCGGGGGCCCAGCGTGGCACGGAGGACGTGGCCGCCGTCGAACTGGCCGACAGGGATGAGATTGAGGAAGGTGACGAACATGCCGACCCAGCCCCCGAAGATGACGGGATTGGCCGCGACCTCCGGGTCCGGGTACGAGAGCGGCTGGCTGGTCAGGACGGCGAGCCCCTGCAACAGGAGCGGGTAGTTGAACCGGATGGTCGTCCCCGACCCGTCGCGTACCCACTCTGGGACCGCTATGGGGTCGAGGTAGAGCCCGATGACCGTGACGACCACCGTCGCGACCAGCCCGGCCAGCGGGCCGGCGACGCCGATGTCGAACAGCGCCTTCCGGCTCGGTATCCGCCCGCGCATCCGGATGACCGCGCCCATCGTCCCGATGAGCGACGGGAACGGGATGAAATACGGCAGGCTCGCGTCCACGTCGTAGTGGCGGATCATCACGTAGTGACCCATCTCGTGGACCGCCAGCACGCCGAGGATGGCGGCGGCGAACGGCCAGGCCGCCAGCAGGTCCAGCGGGCTCTGGACCCGGATGTAGTACCACTGGGTGCCCACGAGCAGCGTCGAGAACACCGTCATCACGAAAAAGACCAGGTTCGTCCACGGGACACCGTCGATGTGTGGCGTTCTGGGCTCGGCGACCAGGACGTACTGGGGGCGGACCGGGTCGAACCGCCTCCCGGCCCCGTCGGTCGGGACCGGCCCGTCGGTCGGACCGGGCCCGCCGCCGGGCGAGACGCCCGAGCCGTCGGTCGGCGGGGGCGGGCCGTCAGCCGGCATCGACGGGCCATCGGTCCGCGCTGACGGGTCGGCGGCATGCGTGGACGGCCCCTCGGCCCCGATGACGCCGTCAACCTGGGCACGGGTCGACAGCGACACCTCGTAGCCGGCGTCGTGGAACAGCGGCCACAACTCCCGTTCGAGCGTCTCCGCCGAAGCCAGCGGCGTCCCCAGGTAGTAGAGCGCCTCCCCGTCCCGCCGGACCGCGGCGATGTCGAACACTGACTCGACGTCCGCGACCGGCGGCCCGTCGCCCGACCCAGGACGCTCTCCCATCGGCTACGCGTTAGTGAGTGTCGCGTATAAATCCAGGGACACGACCCGCGAGACGACCCGAACGGGACCCGCTCGGCGACGACAGACGACTCCGAACGGGACCTGGCTAGGCACGGATGACGGCTCCACGGGGCATGGCCGGGACGGACCGGGACGGAGTCTGCCCAGGACCGGCAGGCGGTCGGATACAGCCCACGGGACGTGGCCGGTGCTCGCGGTGTGGCGCTGTCGTGCGCGGCGGACACGGGGAAAGGCGGGGAGCAGGGGAGTGCACAGCACCCGCGGCATCAGGGGAGCCGCGGTCGCTGGTCGCGTCGGGGCGCTGGTCGCGTCGGGGCGCTGGTCGCGTCGGGGCGCTGGTCGCGTCGCGTGGACCCGTCAGGCGACCTCGACCCGCCAGGTGGTCGCGCTCGTGTACGACCACTTCTCGACCTGGAGCTCCGAGGCCGAATCGCGGATATTCACCATGAGCGCACCGATCTCCTTGGGCGAGAGACCGACCTCGTCCGCGATGAACTTGCTCTTGAAGTACATCTCGCCGTCCTCGGCCTTCTGCTTGAGGTACGACCGGAGTCGTTCTTCTTTCGTCGGCTCGTCGTCAGCGGAGGGCTGGAGCATCGAACTCATTGTTGACGCCTCGTCACCCCCTCTGGCCTGTACGTGCATATAAAGCCAGGAAGCTTCGGGCTGCTTCGAGCCGTTTTACCCGTAAACGGCAAAAAACGACCTCCGGGCGACTTTTCAAAACGTTTTCTGAGCGTCCGAGACATTTTAAAGTACTCTCTAAATAGGTTATCAGGACTCTGTCGGACCCCTGTTTGACGCGTCGATTCCGGCGATTATCGCGTTTTTCGTCCGATTATCACGGCAGTATTGTCTGCTTTCGGGCGCCCTCGGGCCGCCCTCGCGGTCGCCCGGCGGTGGTCCGGTGGGGTCGAGGCCCCCCCGAGGCGGCTCCTTGACAATCCTTAAGACGGCATCGTGGTAACGCCGAGCCAATGAGAGCAGTCGTCTCCATCGGCGGGAGCGTGCTGGTGCCGGAGCTGGCGCCGGAGCGCGTCCGCGCGTACGCCGAGGCCATCGAGTCGCTCGACGCCGACGGACACGCGGTCGGGACCGTCGTGGGCGGCGGGCCGACCGCCCGGGAGTACATCGGGACCGCCCGTGCGCTCGGCGCCAACGAGGTCGAACTCGACCAGCTCGGCATCGCGGTGACGCGACTCAACGCCCGCCTGCTCGTCGCGGCGCTGGACGAGCGGGCCACGCCCACGCCACCCGAGGACTACGACGCCGGCCTCGAGGCCGTCCGACGCGGTGACGTTCCCGTCATGGGCGGGGTCGTCGCCGGCCAGACCACCGACGCGGTCGCCACCGCCTTCGCCGAACACGTCGACGCCGACGTGCTCGTGTTCGCGACGAGCGTCCCCGGCGTTTACGACGCCGACCCCGACGAGGACCCCGACGCCACCAAGTACGACGAGATCACCGCCGCCGACCTCGTCGCGCTCATCGCGGACACGGGCATCGACGCGGGCAGCAACGCGCCGGTCGACCTGCTCGCAGCGAAACTCGTCCAGCGGTCGGGCGTCCGGGCGGTCGTCCTCGACGGGAGCGACCCCGGTGCCGTTGCCCGCGCCGTCCGTACCGGCGAACACAACGGAACCGACATCGTCTCGGGCGACGAGTCCGACGATCCGGTCGAGTGGTAGTGAGATGAGCGACCCCGACACAGCCGACGGGACCGCGAACGGACGGACAGCCGACGGCGAAGCCACGAGCGGGCGGACGACTGACGGCGACGGCGGCGAGGACTACTACGCCTTCTGGGCCGACGAGGTGGCCGACGCCGTCGAAGCCCGCGACCCGACCGAACCGGTCGTGGTCAAAGGTGGCATCTCGCCCTCTGGCGTCCCCCATCTCGGCAACGTCAACGAGGTCATGCGCGGCTATTTCGTCGCCGAGGTCCTGCGCGACCGCGGCTGGGAGGTCCGCCAGGTCTTCACCGCCGACGACCGCGACCCCCTCCGGAAGCTCCCGCGCGCGCTCGCGACCCTCGACGGGGAGGTCGTCGACCTGGGTGACGTCGACGCCGGCGCGCTCGGCCGGAACCTCGGTCGCGCCGACACCGACGTGCCGGACCCGTTTGGCTGCTGTGACTCCTACGGTGACCACTTCTCTGCGCTGATCGCCGAGTCCGCCGAGTTGCTCGGCGTCCCCATCGACGTGGTCTCGACGACCGACCTCTACGAGTCCGGCCGGATGGACGACGTCGTCGAGCACGTCCTCGCGAACCGCGAGGAGGCGCGCGAGGTGCTGAGCCAGTACCAGGACAAGGTCGACGAGTCGTACGTCCCGTTCAACCCGTTCTGTGGGAGCTGCGGGAAGGTGACCGAGACGGTCACCGCGGTGGGCGTCGACGCGCGGACCGTCGAGTACCGCTGTACGGACGTCGAGGCCGGCAACCGCACCATCGAGGGGTGTGGCCACGAGGGGACGGCGACGTTCCGCGAGGGGAAACTCCCCTGGCGCTTCGAGTGGCCCGCCCAGTGGCAGGTCCTCGGGGTGGACTTCGAGCCGTTCGGGAAGGACCACGCCGAGGGCTCGTGGCCCTCCGGCGTCGACATCGCCGAGACCGTCCTCGGGATAGACCCGCCCGAGCCGATGGTCTACGAGTGGTTCACGCTCAACGGCGAGCCCTTCTCGTCCTCGGAGGGCAACGTCGTCCTCGTCCACGACGTGCTCGAACTGGTCGAGCCGGAGGTCCTCCGGTTTTTCTTCGCCAAGGACCCGGGCCGCGGACGCGACTTCGACGTCGAGCGCCTCGACCAGCTCGTCGACGAGTTCGACCGCGTCGAACGCCTCTACTACGGCGAGGAAGCCGGCACCGACGACGAACAGCGGCGCGCCGACCGCGTCTACCCGTTCCTGCTCACTCCGGGCGACGTCCCCGGGGCGGCACTGGCCGCAGGCGACGGCCTCGCGGCTCCCGAGGAGTTCGACCACAACGACACCGGGGACCGCCGGCGCCGCCGCGAGTTCGTCGACGAGGTGTTCGTCGACCGCGTGCGCCTGCCCTACACCTTCGCCGCCGTCCTCGGGATGTTCGACGACCCCGGCGCGCGCGAGGAGGCCGCCCGCACGCAGGGCCACGTCGCCGACGCCGACCCCGAGTGGGCCGTCGAGGACGCCTTCGGCCGGGTCGACCTCGCCAGCGAGTGGGCCGCCCGGACCGACAACGAGTACAACTACACCGTCGAGCGCGCCGCGTTGCCGTCGGTCGAGGCCGACGAGCGCACCGCCGCGGCGCTCGAGGCACTGGCCGACGTCGTCGCCGACGGGGCCGACGGCGAGCGGATCCAGGGGGAGATCTACGAGACCGCCAAGCGCCACGACATCGACATCGGCGACTTCTTCGGCGTCGGCTATCGCCTGTTCTTCGACGAGGACGAGGGCCCCCAGTTGGGCTATTTCCTCGCGAAACTCGACCGCGAGTTCGTCGTCGACCGGCTACGGCGCGAGCGGTAACGGGCGTCGATTCGGGTGCCGCTCCCGGTCGCGTAGATTCGAAACCGCTACCGGCCACGCCGAGACGCAAGCGTTTTCTCCCGCGGTGACGCGGCTACAGGCAATGACAGCCTACACCGCGACGGTCGAGGTACGGTTGAAATCGGGGGTGCTGGACCCGGAAGCCGAGACGACGGCGCGCGCGCTCGAACGCCTCGGGTTCGAACTCGAGGACCTGCGGTCGGCGGACCTGTTCGAACTCGACGTCGACGCCGAGAGCGCGGACGCGGCCCGCGAGCGGGCGACGGAGATGGCCGAGCGCCTGCTGGCCAACCCCACGATCCACGACTACGAGGTCGGCGTCGCCGAGCGGGAGCCATGACGGTCGCAGTCGTCCAGTTCGGCGGGAGCAACTGCGACCGCGACACCGTCCAGGCGCTCGAATCGCTGGGCATCGACGCCGAGCTGGTCTGGCACGCGGACGGCCTCCCCGAGGAGACCGATGGGGTCGTCGTCCCCGGCGGTTTCTCGTACGGCGACTACCTCCGGGCCGGCGCGATGGCCGCCCGGTCGCCGGTCATGGCGGAGGTGCGCGCGGCCGCCGAGGCGGGGACGCCCGTCCTGGGCATCTGCAACGGCGCCCAGATCGGCTGCGAGGCCGCCCTGACCCCCGGCGCGTTCACCACGAACGCGAGCGCACGCTTCCAGTGTGAGCACGTCCACCTGCGCGTCGAGAACGCCGACACGCCCTGGACCAGTCGCTACGAGGCGGGCGAGGTCGTCGAGTTCCCCGTCGCACACGGCGAGGGACGCTTCGAGATAGGCGACGAGGAACTCGCGACGCTAGAGGCCGACGACCGGATCCTCTTCAGGTACTGTGACGCGGACGGGGAAGTGGCGCCGGCGGCCAACCCCAACGGGTCGAAACACAACGTCGCGGCGGTCACCGGCGACGAGGACCACGTCGCGGTGATGATGCCCCACCCCGAACGGGTGTCGCTGGCGGACATCGGCCCGACTGACGGCCAGGGCGTCCTCAGGGCCTTCGACTAGACGTCCTCGTCCCCGTCGTCGCCCCCGCGGCGGCGGAGGGCGATCGTGACCATTGCGACGATTCCGACGATTGCGATGAGTTTCGTTCGGCTCATACATCCGCACCGACGCCTGCCAGCCTTATAAACGTACGACGAACGGCGAACGCCGGGAAAACCGACGCCGGGGACGCCGAACTGAGGATAGTGGCGTCGAACTGGAGATGTGGGCGCCGAATCGAACGTGAGGACGCCGGACTGGAGGTACGGACGCCGATGCGGAGAGCGCGACCGATGTCCGGGAGAGAGCGGACGCTGGCGGTGTCGGGGATAGAAGGGAACGTAGGGGTCTGGAGCGTGTGACACTGGGGTCTCCAGGAGCCCCTACGTCGCGGTAGTCCCCCGATACATAAAAGTCCCAGCTTACCGGACCGGAAGTAAAACAGCGGTAACTGGGCCGTCCGTGAGACGTCGACAGCCGGCGCGACGACCGGTGGTAACGGTCGCCTACCGGACGAGTGGCAGTGAGTAGCTCCGCTCGCGTTCGAGGACGGCCGCCCACGTCCGCTCGCACTCGCAGGACACCTGGTCGAAGACGGCGGGGTCCTGTCGCTGGTCGAAGTCCTTGATGGCGCGCTGGACGCGGTCGTCACACTCGCCGCAGTTGTGGGGGCCGCGGTCGGAGCCGTGGCCGACGGGGTCCGAGACGACGATGGCGTCGGCGTCGGTCGTCGCGGCCAGCACGTCACAGACCGACCAGAGCCACGGCGGGCGGTATCCCCCGTCGTGGTAGAGCTCCTCGACCATCGTGTAGTTCTGGACGTTCGTCGGGTTCATCGAGACGGTGTGACACCCCTCGACGGCCGCGCAGCGTCGCACCGACCGTTTCATGTCCGCGACCGCCTCCCCCTCCGAGAGGAAGGGCGGCTTCAACAGCAGGTAGGCCTTGACGCCGGCCGACGGGCCGCCGGCGTCTCCCTGGCCGCCGGTCCCGTCGTCTCCCTCGCTCTCGCTTTCGTCTGTGGCGTCGGCCTCGCTGGTCGGGGTGGCCTCCCCGGCTGCTGGAGTGCCGCCGTCGCTGGGTGCGGGCTCTTCGGCGGCCGGCGCGTCGCCGGCGGCCGCTCGTACCTCGGCGCAGGCGGCCTCGAAGTCGGCGAACTCGAAGTACTTGTTCACGCAGTCGTGACGGATCCGGTCGGTCGCGGTCTCCAGTCCTATCGCGACGTCTGCGGCCAGCCCGCGTTCGAGGAAGTCACGCACCTTCTCCCGGTCGACGAAGTCCGGGAGCGATTCGACGACGATCCGGTCGCGGTCGGCGAACGTCTCGGCGATGGCCCGGCGGGTCTCGGCGCCGACCTCGCGTTCGTCGAGGAAGGATCCGGAGGTGTAGATCTTGACGAGGTCGGCGGGGTCGTCGGCGTGGTCGCGCTCGTACTCCAGGCAGGTCTCGACCTGGGCCAGGAGTGCCTCGTGGGAGACGGAGCCGCCCTCGACGGATTCGGCGACGTAGCCACACATCGTACAGCCGCCGGCGCGGGCCCACCGGCACCCGCCCGTGTTGAGGATGATGGTCAGTGAGTCGACGAAGCCGTCGGGAGTGTTGTCCTCGTCGAGCCACACGCGGGTGGGTTCGCGGGGGTCGTAGCTGGCGTCGTTGCGGCTGCGGATCTCCCGCATCGCCCGGTTGTGGGCGTCCATGCCCTTGCCCTGCTCGTAGACCTCGGGGCTCGGCTGGCTCATTGGAGTTAGATCGGGGTAGCGCGTCCGCGTGGATAACCGCTTCGCGTTCGCCTCGCTA
>PXRP01000040.1 GCA_003021655.1 Halobacteriales archaeon QS_4_69_31 | reverse complement strand
TACCGATTCCGAAACCCAGGCCGGCCACAGCGCGGCGGTCACCAGCGCATCCGACGCGCTTGCTCCCACCCGTGAACGGGTGGGTTTCCGCGCTATTCAGCTATGAGTCGGCCGAACGTGCTGGTCGTGGTGCTGGACGCGACGCGGGCCGACCACCTCTCGTGTTACGGCCACGACCGGCCGACGACGCCGACGGTCGACCGCCTGGCCGCGTCCGGCGTCCGGTACACCAGCGCGTTCTCGAACTCCAACTGGACCGGGACCTCCCACGGCGCGCTGTTCACCGGGCAACTCCCCTCCCACTCGGGGGTCTACGCCGGCCAGCAGACGCTCCCCGCGGACGTGGAGACCCTCCCCGAGCGACTGCAGGCCGCCGGCTACGACACCTTCGGGATGAGTGCCGGCACCCACCTGCGCGGATCCCGGGGGTACGACCGCGGGTTCGACGTGTTCAAGGAGACCTACCGGGTGTCCCCGAGCCTGGACTTTCTCCGGAAGGCGGTGAGCGACCCGCCGCTTCGCGCACAGACCCTGTTCTCCGCGACCCGGGGGCCCGACGACAAGACCCTCTACAAGTTCCGCTCGCTCCGGCGGTGGATCCGCCGGGTCGACGGCCCCTTCTTCGGCTTCATCAACGCAAAGACGGCCCACCACCCGTACAACCCGCCCCGCCCGTACAAGTCGATGTTCTGCCCGGACCTCCGGCGGGCGCGCTACCAGTTCGTCGAGGAACTGTTCGGCGACGAGTTCGGCGAACGCCAGACTGTCCCCGGCGAGGACTACCGACGTCTCCAGCGCCTGTCCTACCGGTACCCGGTCATCGCGGGGGAGATACCCGCCGACACGCCGGGCTGGGAGACCATCCGGGCGTGGTACGACGGCGCGGTCCGGTACGTCGACGACCGACTGGGCGAACTCGTCGACGAACTCGACCGGCTGGGCGAACTCGAACACACCTACGTGTTCGTCACCGCCGACCACGGGGAGTACTTCGGCGAGCACGGCCTGGAGAAACACTACTACTCGCTGTACGAGCCCGTGTTGCACGTCCCGCTGGTGGTCCACACGCCCGATGGCGTCGGCGCGGACGATGAGGACTCCGGCACCGTCGACGAGCCGGTCTCGCTGGTCGACCTCTACCCGACCACCGTCGAGCTGGCCGGCGAGTCGGTCGACCGCGAGCACGCGGCCTCGCTGGTCCCGCTCGGTGACGGGCCGGGTCACGACCACGTCTTCGCGGAGCTGGGCGAGGTCGGTCCGGAGGGGATCACGGGACACCACCCCGGGTTCGACGACAGCGGCTACGGCGACCCGGTGCAGGTAGTCCGGGACGACGAGTACAAGCTCCTCGTCGAGGACGGCGAGGCCGAACTGTACGAGTGGCGGGCCGACCCGGCGGAGTCGACCGACCGCGCGGACGACCGCCCGGCGGTCCGCGACCGCCTCGCGGACGTCGTGGACGCCGAACTCGGGGAGCTGACCCACAGTGCGCTCTCGGAGGACATCGAGGACAGCGACCTCCAGGACCACCTGGAGGAACTGGGCTACATGTAGGATGGATATCGCGTACGTCTACTACTCGGCGTTCGACCCGCGGGCCGCCCACGCGAACCAGCTGGTCCACACCTGTAACGCGCTGGTGGCGCTCGGACACGACGTGACCGTCGTCTGTGCGGGCGACATCCACGCTTACGCCCGGACCCACGGTCTCCCGGTCGACTTCGAGACGGTCGAGACCCCCTTCGGCGCAGACCGGCGCGCACACGACCGGGTCGCCTACTACCTCCGGGCGCTCGCCGCAACGGCGCGTGCCGACGTGGTGTTCACGCGGGACATCTCCTTTCTGCGCGTCCTCGGGGCGCTGCCGGCCTGGAGCTACCCGCCGGTCGTCTACGAGGCCCACAAGTCCTACGCGGGCGTCGGGTCGCTGGACGCCGACGAGGAGCGCGCACGGCTCGCAGTGCCCGACGTGACCATCGCGATCTCGCACGGCGTCGCGGCGGACCTCCGGGACCTGGGCGTCGAAGTCGCGGCAATCGTCCCCGACGCCGCCGACCTCTCGCAGGTCCCGGACCGCTCGAAAGCCGAGTTGCGGGAGGAACTGGGACTCGACCGGGACGCCCGGGTGCTCGTCTACGCCGGAAGCCTCGCGGCCGGCAAGAACGACCTGGAGGGGGTGATAGCGAGCGTCGCCCGCCTGCGCGAGAGGGTCGAGGGAGTGCGCTTTCTCGTACTCGGGGGCGACGACGAGGCCATCGAGCGCCTCCGGGGCGTCCGCGAGACGGCGGGGCTCCCCGCGGAGGCCGTCTCCTTCGAGGGGTACCGCCCGCAGTCGGACGTGTTCAGGTACCTCGCGGCCGCGGACGTGGGGGTGGTCCCGCTGGTCGCCGACGACCCCAGGGCCGCCGTCTACACCTCGCCGCTGAAACTCTACGAGTACCTGGTCTGTGGCCTCCGCATGGTCGCCTCGGACGTGCCGGCCATCACCGCGGCCGTCGACGACGAACCGGTCACACTGTACGAACCCGGCGACGTCGACGCGCTGACCGACGCGCTGGCCGCGGCGCTGTCGGCCGGCGACCCCCCGGAAGTCGACCGGGACCGCTACTCCTACCGGGGGCGCGCGGCGGCGATCGACGCGGTGTTGCCCGACGCGTGAGGGCGACCCACGCCTCCCGACCGGGGCACCGGCCTCGGGCGGTAAACAGCGGACCGTCGTCCGAACCGGTGCGTTAATCAGTCGGCCGGGCGCTACACGGAGCCAATGTGTGGCATCGCGGGCGCGTTCGGGGTCGCCGGCGAGGCGCGCCTGGACGCGATGCTCGACGCTATCTACCACCGCGGGCCCGACGAATCCGGCAGCCACGTCGACCGTGATGCGGGCCTCGCGATGGGTATCAGGCGCCTCTCGATCATCGACGTCGAGTCGGGCTCACAGCCCATCTACAACGAGGACGACACGGTCGCGGTCGTGTTCAACGGCGAGATATACAACTACCCGGCGCTGCGCGAGCGACTGGAAGCGCGGGGCCACCGCTTCGAGACCGACTGTGACACCGAGGTACTCGTCCACCTCTGGGAGGAGTACGGCGAGCGCACCCCGGACCACCTCAACGGAATGTTCGCGTTCGCCATCTGGGACAGGGAGGCCGAGTCGCTGTTCCTGGCGCGGGACCGCCTGGGTATCAAGCCGCTGTACTACGTCGACGACGGCGAGGGCGTCCGCTGGGCGAGCGAACTCCGGGCGCTGCTGGCCGCCGGCGTCGGCCGGACGCTGGACGAGCGAGCGGTCTCGAACTACTTCACGCTCCGGTACTGGGCGTGGCCCCAGACCCCCTTCGAGGCCGTCGAGAAACTCGAACCCGGGACGTCGCTACTCGTCACCAGAGAGGGCCGCTCGCGCCGGGAGTTCTGGCGCCTGGAGAACGACCCCGAGACCGGGAGCCTGGACGCGCTGGCCGACCGCTTCCGGACGATGATAGAGGAGTCCGTCGAGAAACGGCTGATGTCGGACGTGCCCATCGGGGCCTTCCTGTCGGGCGGCCTCGACTCCTCGACCATCGTCGCGCTGATGTCGGAGATGAAAGCCGACCCCGTCCGGACGTTCTCCATCGGCTTCGAGGACCAGTCCTACGACGAGAGCAGCGAGGCGGCGTTCGTCGCCGACCACTTTGGCACCGACCACCACGAGGTCACGGTCGACCTCTCGTCGATGGACCTGTTCGGCGACGTGATCGAGTACTTCGGCGAACCGCTGGCCGACCCCGCGGTCCTGCCGACGCTGGCCATCTCCCGGTACGCCAGCGAGGAGGTCACGGTCGTCCTGAGCGGCGAGGGCGCCGACGAACTGCTCGGTGGCTACTGGTACTTCAGGGAAATCCCCCGCCACATGCGCCGGTTCGACTGGCTGCCACCCGGGGCGTTCAGACTCGCCGGAAAGCTGAGCCGGCACACGCCGGTCCGCCGGCAGACGATGCAGTACTTCTCGGCGCTGGAGTCCACCGAGACGGCCATCGAGGGGGTCGCACAGCGCTTCCAGGTCCCCGCGGACACCTACACGGACCTCGACTATTCCAGCGAGGAGACCGGGCTCGCGGAGATGGTCAGGGGCACCGCGGCCTACGTCGACGGCACCTCGACGGACCGCCAGGAGGAGTTCTACAAGCGGATGCTGGCGTTCGACCTGACCTACTGGCTACCCGACGACCTCCTGTACAAGGTCGACGGGACCTCGATGTCCACCTCGCTGGAGGCGCGGGTGCCCTTCCTCGACCACAACATCGTCGAGTTCGCCTACAACGTCCCCGCCGAACACAAGATGGGCGGCTACAAGCCGGTGCTCAAGCGGGCCGTCTCGGACCTGTTGCCCGAGCGGACGCTCAGCCGGGACAAACACGGCCTGGGCGTGCCCGTCAGCGAGTGGTTCCGCAGCGACCACGGGGCCATCGCCCGGTGGCTGACCGCCGACCGCGTCGACGCGACGCCGTACCTCGACGCCGACGCCGTCTTCGACGTCTGGGAGACCCACCGCCGGGGCCGCCACGACCGCGGGCTCACGCTCTGGAAGATACTCAACTTCGTCGCCTGGTACCACACCATCGTCCGCCGGACCGACGGCCGACAGTTCGCCACCTGTCCGGCATGACTGTCGGCCGACTGGTCGCGGCCCCGCAGATCCCCTGAGAGTTGGTCGACAATTCGTCTCCCGTCGGGCGGCCCGGGCGCGTGCCGAGCGTCTCCCGCCCGAGACCGGGCGGATTTAACCCACTCGACCGGCAAACGCGAGTCGTGACGGCCAGTGCCGACGGACCGAGACGCGCGCCGCGGGCGGGGACCGGGGAGGTGAGCGAATGCACGTCGCCATCCTGGTAAAGGAGTTCCCGCCGGATGTCATCGGCGGGACAGAGACACAGACCGTCCGGATGGCCCGCGAACTGGCCGTCGAGAGCGGCCACGAGGTGACGGTCTACACCAAGTCCTACCCCGGCCCGGAACCCCACGAGGACGTCCCCTTCGACCTCGTCCGGGTGCCGACCTGGCACTACTCGCCGTTCGTGAGCACGCTCACGTTCGTGCTCGCGGCGACGCTGTATCTGCTCGGGGACGCCCGCAACATCGACGTCCTCCAGTGTATGATGATATACCCCAGCGGCGCCGTCGGCTACCTGGTCTCGCGGCTGACGGGACTGCCCTACTTCGCGTGGATACGCGGCGGCGATTACTACTTCGCCCGCGAGGTGGCGTTCAAGCGCCGGCTGCTCGCGACGGTCTTCGACGACGCACTCGTACTGGTCCAGACGGAGTCCGTCGCCGAGGACGTCCGCGAGGAGTTCCCCGACGCGACACTGGGGGTGCTCGGCAACGGCGTGGACATCCCCGACCGGGTCGCCGACGGCGACGCCGCCACCTTCGTCGGCCGGCTCAAACACCAGAAGGGCGTCCACAACCTCGTGAGCGCCGTCGACGGCCTCGACGAGGAGGTGGTCATCGTCGGCGACGGCCCCGAGCGCGAGTACCTGGAGCGACTGGCCGACGGCGTCGACGCCGATATCACTTTCATCGGGGAGGTCCCCCCCGACCGGGTCCCCGAATACCTCCTTTCAAGCAAACTGCTGGTGTTGCCGGCCGTCGACGGCGAGGGACTGCCAAACGTCCTCCTGGAGGCGATGGCCCACGGCGTCCCGGTCGTCTCGACGACTGTCGCCGGCATCCCGGACGTCGTCCAAGATGGCGAGACGGGCTACGTGGTCCCGCCCGACGACGTCGACGCGCTCGCGGACCGCATCCGGCGCGTCTGCGAGGACGACGCCCACCGGGCAGAACTGGCCGACAACGCCAGGGCGTTCGTCGAATCCGAGTACGCGTGGGACCGACTGCTCGCGGAACTCGACGACGTCTACGAATCCGTCGCCGGCTGACGCCGGCGGACCGGCCCCGGGGTATCCCGCCGACTCTGCGTCCCGTCTGGCCGTCGCGGCTCCGGGGTCCTGGCGGGCACTGGGCGACCCCGATCGTGGCCCGCGAGCGCGGACAGCCAGCGCCAGTCCCGAAGAATCAACTAGAGTGGGGACAAACCCGGCGGGTAGCCGTGCTGGCTCCAGTCGCGCCGGGTCGTCCCCACAGCCGTTCGCCGCGGGTGAGGGCTCGTCTCGCCCGCCGACCGCCGGACCCGTCGGGCCGCACCCGCGGCCGCCCACCGGAGGTGCGGTCGTGAGTTCCAGGGTCGGGCGGACGGCGGTGGTCTACTTCGGCACACAGGTCGGGAGTACGGTCGCCGGCTTCGCCGCGACCTGGTACATCAACAACGTCCTCGGGGCGGGCGTCTTCGGCGAGTTCTCGACGGCCGTGGCGCTGATGTTCTGGCTGAACATCCCCGCGAGCGCCCTCGGCGAGTCGGTCAAAAAGCGCATGAGCGAGGGCGACGCGCCCGGCGAGTACGCCGCCGCCGGCCACCTGCTCACCCTGGCGGTCCACGTCGCGCTCGCCGGTGGACTGCTCGCGGTCGCCGAGCAGGTGAACGTCTTCGTCGGGGCGCCGGTCGCGCCGTACCTGGCCGCGCTCGTGTTCGCGCGAGCGGTCTTCGACGTGACCGTCTCGATACTCCGCGGCGAGAAACAGGTCGGCACCTCCGGGGGCGTCAAGACCTTCGAGCGGGTGGTCCGCTCGGGGGTCCACATCGGCGCGCTCTTCTTCCTGGGCGTCGGCATCGCCGGCCTCGTGGCGGGCTACGCTGTCTCGCTGCTGGTCGCGACGGCGGCAGGCCTCGTCGCCATCGAGGGGCGGCCGGCCGTCCCCGACCGACGCCACGCGGTGTCGATCCTCGAATACGCCCGGTTCGCCTGGCTCGGCACGCTGAAGACGCGGGCGTTCGCCTGGACCGACGTGATGGTGATGCGGGGGCTGAGCCTCTCTATCGTCGGCCTGGCGGCCGTCACGAAGACCCAGATCGGCGTCTACAAGGTCTCCTGGGCGGTCGCGTCGGTGCTGGCGCTGGCGAGCATCGGGATCAAGGAGACGCTGTTCCCGGAGCTGTCGGACCTGGGGGCCGACGACGAGTACGGCCGCGTGAAACACTTCGTGACCGAGGGGCTGACCTTCAGCGGCGTCGTCGCCATCCCGGGGCTGTTCGGGGCCGTCGCCGTCGGGGACACGATACTGACGATATTCGGCGCCGAGTACGCCGTCGGCGGCACCATCCTGGTCGTCCTCGTCGGGGCGCGCCTGCTGGCGGCCTACGCCGGACAGCTGATCGGGGCGATAAACGCCATCGACCGCCCGGACGTGGCCTTCCGCGTCAACCTCGCGTACGTCGTCGCGAACGTGTCACTGAACCTCGCGCTCGTGGCGCTGTTCGGCTGGTACGGGGCCGCCGCGGCGACGGTCGTCTCCGCCGGTTTCAGCCTCCTCGCGGCCGGCTGGGCCCTCTCGACGCTCATCGGACTGCCGGAGTTGCCCGTCGGGGAGGTGGCCAAACAGGTGGGCGCCGCGGCGGGGATGTTGCTGGTCGTCGTCGCCCTCCAGCGCGTGGTCCCCGGGACCCTCGCCTGGACGCTCGTCGTCGTTGGCGTCGGTGCCGCCGTCTACGGCGCTCTCCTGTTTGCCCTCTCGGCGACCGTTCGCCGGAAGTCGCTGAGCCTCCTGCCGACCTGACGAGACTCCCGGCGCGGGTCCTCTCGGCACGGACGCGTCCACTCCCCGGGCCCTCCGGGAATGACAAGGTTTTCGAGTGGGAGCGTCGAACCGGGGGGCATGTCGTGGGAACGCACGTCGGTCCGCCGGGTCGCGGGCGCCCGGCGCCGGGCGAGTCGTGTGCGGGCGGTCGTCCGCGAGGACCTGCTCGCCGACCCGCGGTTGCGCTACATCCTCCTGCTGGCGGTCCTGACCGTCGGCGTGGGCATCTGGTTTCGCCTCCCCAACTTCGCGGACCCGGACGAGTACTCCCGGCTGATACAGCCGATGAAGGTGGCGGGCCGGACTGCGGCCGACCCGGGGCTGGCGTCGTTCCGGGCCGCCGTCCTCGACGGGCGGGCGCTGGGCGCGACGATGTACCTGTTCGGGCTCGTCCTCGCGCCGCTTTTCGTGGTGGTCGTGCTGTCTGGCCAGCTCGGCGAGTTCGTCGCGCTGGGAGCCATCGAGTCCCGGTGGACGCTCTGGCACGCGACTCCCGCGTGGTTCTGGACGGGCGCGGTCGTCCTCGGCCGACTGGTCACGCTCGCGTTTGCCGTCGGCACAGTCTATCTGACCTACCGGCTGGGCGCCCAGTACCGCGACCGGCTGACCGGGCAACTGGCCGCGCTCTTTCTCGCGCTCTCGGTGGGGTTCGTCGGCCTCGCGCACGTTCTCGGGGAGGATATCCCGATGCTGTTTTGCCTGCTCGGGACCGTCCTGCTGGCCCGCCGGTACGTCGAGACCGGCCGGCGCGACTACTTCTTCGCGGGGGCGCTTTCGGGCGGCCTGGCGATCGCGTTCAAGCTCTCGGGGGGCGTGGGAGCGGTCGTGCTGGGCGTCGCGTACCTCGACCGGGCGCGCCGGGCCGAGGACACCGCCGCGGCGCTCGCGCGGCCGACGCTGCTCGCGGGGGGACTCGGGATCGGTCTCGTCACCGTTTTCGTCGGTATCCCGAGCGTGCTCGTCGGCGGGCCGGGCGAACTCCTCGCCCGCGCGACCGGCAGTATCGGGTCGAAAACGTCGAAGTCCGGCGGACTGGCCGCGCCGATCTGGTACTGGTTCCTCCGGCAGTACGTCCGCGGGCTGGGGGTCCCCCTCTTCGTAGCGGGGGTCGGGGCCACCGCCGCCGCGGTCTGGCGGACCGTCCGCGACCGGGAGGAGCCCTCGCCGCTTGCCGTCCTGCTGGCCGCGAGCGTCGTGGTCTTTTTCGCCGTCTACTCCCGGTGGGAGTTCGTCCGCCTGCGCCATCTCGCGCCGACGTTCCCGGTGGTGCTGGTCGTCCTGGGCGGGGAACTGAGCCGCCTGTACGAGCGGGCCGACCGCGCCAGCCTCGTCCGGGGACTGGTCGCGGTCCTGGTGGTCACCAGCGGTCTGGGGGTCGTCGCCGCCGACTACAACTACGTGACGGACCCCCGCGACGGCGCGACGCGGTACCTCGCCGCGAACACGGACGAGGGCGACACCGTCGAGGTCTACGAGAACTCCATCGCCGACGTGGGGGTCCCCCACGGCGCGAACGTCACCCACTACCCCTTCCAGGAAAACCGTGCGACGGACACCTCGTCGCTGGTGCTCAACGAGACCGCCTACACCGAGTGGATGCGCTCGATGCCCGAGCGCGACCCCGAGTACATCCAGCTGACGGCGGCGGAACTGGCCTACCTCTCGTCTATCGCGCCCGAGGCCCGCCAGTACCCCGAGCGCGGCGAGTACGTCAGGTCCCTCCGGGCCGGCGAGTACGGCTACACCCGCGTGGCGGGCTACGGCGACCCGACACAGCCCGAGACGCTCCGCGAGGACCTCCTCGAGGCCGCCCTCGACCCCGACCTGCCGGGACAGGAATCGTACGTGGCCATCTACGAGCGCCGGGAGAACGCGACCGCCTCGTGAGGCTGGCGCGGACCGGCGGCTGGCGGAACTGGTGCCTGAGGGGTGTGTGTGGTTTCGAGGCGAGTGCGCGCGGTCTCGTAGCGGGTGGTTTCGAAGCTATTGTATACGGGCACGGGGTAGGGGCAGGCGAACATGAGGGACGTCGTCCTCGTCACGGCGGACTCGGTCCGCCGGGACTTCGTCGACGCCATGCCCTTCGTCGACTCCCACGAAGTCCTGACGGGCGTGACGGCGGGCCACTACACCCGCCCGAGTCTGGCCGCTCTCCAGTCCTCGCGACTGCGCGCGTCCGTCCAGTCTCGCGTGCTGGGCCCCTCGCTCGCGGAGGTGCTGGGCGAGGCCGGCTACACCACCATCGGGCTCGTCCCGACCGCCCAGGCCGACCCGACGTTCGGTTTCGACGCCGGCTTCGACCACTACGACAACTACATGTCCGGCGGCGGGGACAACCCCGCGAGGAACCGCCGGTCGGGACTGCGCGAGTTCCTGGGGTCGTTCGACGTCGTCCGCCAGGTCTACCGGCGCGTCTACCCGATGGAGGCCAACATGGCCGACCTGCCCGACGACGGGGCCGTCGTCGACGAGGCCGTCGAGCGCTTCGACGACGCCGACGGCCCGACGTTCCTCTGGGTCCACCAGATGGAGAGCCACCGCCCCTACGGCACCGGCGACCGGGCCATCCCGGGGGAGATAGACCGCAAGGCCGAGGCCAGCGGCGGCCGCCACTGGTTCGGTTCCTCGACGGTCACCGACGAGGAACGCGAACTCATCCTCGACCACTACCGGGACGCCCTGGAACGTGTCGACGGGCGGGTCCGGCGCCTCGTCGAGTCCGTCGAGAGCGCGGACCCGGTGTTCGCGTTCGCCGCCGACCACGGCGACGAGTTCGGCGAGGAGGGGTACTACTACCACCAGGGGTACCGCCGGCGGGTCGCGGACCCGATCATCCGGGTGCCGGTGGTGCTCAAGGGCGTGGACACGGTGGGCGAGCGGTGTAGCCTGCTGGACGTCGCGCCGACGCTGGCGGGCGCCGTCGGCGCGGACCTCCCGGACGAGTGGGACGGCAACGACCTCGCGGCGACGACGACCGACCAGACGCTGACCGTCGCGCCGTGGCACGAGAAAGCGACGGTGGCCTGGCAGGACTTCGAGCGGAAGGTCGTCGCCCGCGACGCCGACGTCTCGATGACCGAGGGCGACCAGACGGTGGCCGTCGCGCGCGCCGACGTCTCCGAGGACGTCGAGGCACAGTTGCAGAACCTCGGCTACTCCGACGCGGGCTAGCCATGGCACGGCCGAACCTGTTTTTCGTCTGCGTGGACTGCCTGCGGGCCGATTTCGTCGGCACCGACCACGCCGACACGCCGTTTCTCGACGGCCTCGCCGAAGAGGGGTCTTTCTACCGCGAGATGTACGGGACGGCGACGACGACGACGCCCTGCGTGACCAGTTTCATGACCGGCACCTACTCCGAGCGCAACGGCGTCTACTCGCTGGAGGAGGCCCGCCTCGACGAGTCCGTGCCGACGCTGGCCGAACACCTCTCGGCGGCCGGCTACGAGACGGCGGCGATGGTCACCGGGCCGATCGTCGCCGACACCGGCCTCGACCGCGGCTTCGACGAGTACGTCCATCGCGACCGCACGGCTGAACTGGTCGGCGACTGGTTCGACACCGCCGCCGGGACACTCGACGGGCTCTCAGAACCGTTTTTCTGCTATCTGCACCTCTGGGAGATACACGACCCCGTCCGCGTCCCGGACGGGTACGACGACCCCGCATACGGCCGGTATCCCTACGCGCGGACGCTCTCGGCGCTGGACCGGCGTCTCGAACGCCTCTGTGACCGGCTTCCGCCCAACACGGCCCTCGCCGTCCACGGCGACCACGGCGAGGCCATCGCCTACCGGGACAGTTACCTCCACAGGCTCTGCAAGTTCCTCCGGACGGGCGTCCGCTACGGGCTGGGGGTCGACACGCGCGGGCTCGAACGCCGGCTGAAACGCCGCTTCGACAGGGAGCCGCCGGTCCCGGACCACTTCATGGAGGACGGCCACGGCGAGAACGTCTACGACTTCGTAGCCACCGTCCCGTTCGTGCTCTCGGGGCCGGGGGTCGAGGCGGCCACCGTCGACGCCCAGGTCCGGCAGGTCGACGTCATGCCGACGCTGCTCGAGGCCGTCGGCGTCGACCGCGGGGACCACCCGGTAGACGGCGAGTCGCTGCTCCCGCCCGGGGGCGTCACGGATCGTGACGCGTACATCCGGGCCTGTGGCAAGTCGCTGCTGCGCGAGGACAACTGGCAGCGGGCGGTGCGGGCCGCCGGCCACAAGTACATCGAGTACCCCGAACGCGACTGGGCGCCGGAACTGTACGACCTCGATTCCGACCCGCTGGAACTCCACCCCGTCGAGGACGACCGCGTCGCGAGCCGCCTCGAAGCGCGCATCCCCGAGGAAGGGGTGCGACCCGGCGAGAAACTGGAGATCGACGGCCTCCTCGAAGACCTCGGGTACAAGTGACCCCCCGGCGTGGACGGTCCCGACGCCTCGCGGGGGTCGTACCCTAACGAGTTAGGCATGGTAACAATGTGCATGGAGGTCCTATCAGGAATAGGGTGTATCTCCCATGCCGTTCAGTCCGGACGAGCGACCCCCGAACCGTGGTCGTCTCGAAAGCGCCAGCGGGTCGTCCGAGACGGTGGTGGACCGCGAGGGTCTCCTCGTCGTCGCCGAGCAGAACGACCACGGGGCGCTGACGCTCAGAGACCCCGAGACGCGCGAGACGTACCACGTCGTCCGGTACGCCTCCCCGGAACTGCGCGAGCGGGCCGAACACCTGAAGCGGGGCGCCAGCGTCGACCTCCGCCTGTCGCGCGTCGGCAGTCGAGCCAACGCCTGGCGGGCCGACCGGCTGTTCGTCGCCTCCAGGTGACGTGGCACTCACCGGATCCAGGTGACGAAGATAGTGCGCGCGAGGCCGACGGCGTAGCCGAGGCCGGGCTTTTTCGTCTCGCCGGCCTCGCGTTCGCGGATCGTCACCGGGACCTCCCGGATCCGGAGGCCGTTCTTGCGCGACTCGATGATGAGTTCGGGCGCCGAGAAGCGTTCCTCGGTCAGCGTCAACTCGCCGAGCCGCGACCCGCGGATTGCCCGGAAGCCGTTGGTGCAGTCGGTGATGTCGGTCTTGGCCATCAGGTTGATGACCCAGGTGAACGTGCGGATGCCGCCCCGGCGGGCCAGCGAGTTGCCCGAATCGTCCTGGCCCCGGTAGCGCGACCCGAGCACGTAGTCGGCCTCGTCGTCGGCGATGGGGGCAACGATGTCGTCGAGCTGGCTCGCGGGGTGCTGGCCGTCGGCGTCCATGGTGACGACCACGTCGGCCCCGTGGCGGCGTGCGATCTCGAAGCCGGTCTTGAGCGCGCCGCCCTGGCCCTGGTTCAGTGGGTGTTCGACCACGATGGCGTCGTGCTCCCGGGCGGCCCGTGTCGTGGCGTCCCGGGAGCCGTCCGAGACCACAACCGCCCTGACTGTGTAATCCAGGACCGTCTCCGGGAGCGAGGCCAGCACGTCGCCGATGGTGTCGGCCTCGTTGTACGCGGGGATGACGACGTATAGCGACCCCTCCGGAGCGTCCTCGTCGAGGGCGGCCTGCTGGACCGTCAGCCCGCGCGTGAGGTCCGCGACCGCCGTCCGGCCTTCGTTGACCATCGACATCACGTACAGCAGGAGGAAGACGAAGACGACGTTGACCGTGATCTGGACGGCGCGGAACGTCTCGCTGACCTGGAGGAGTTCCGCGAGGACGACGAACACGTCGGGGAAGACGCCGACGGTGAGGATCCCCAGGGCGATGAGCGACGCGACGCCGAGTTCGACCTTCGAGAAGGTGGTGCGGTAGCGTTCGAACCCCCAGGCGAACACCGCCACCGCGACCAGCAGGAACACGACCGTGAGACCGGCGTCGAGGCCGAACAGTGCGGCGACCGGCGGGTCCTGCGCCCCGGACATGTCTGTCCGGTCGTCGCTCGCGGGTTTGAATGTGCCGATACCGGCGTAGAGGCGAACCGGGAGGGGCCGACTCATGCAGGTCCTGGACGCGTCGACTCGTGCAGGTCCTGGACGCGTCGACTCGTGCAGGTCCTGCAGGAGGACGGGAACGGTCGAGAGCCCCGCGAAAGCACACAAGCCAAGTGGGGTGGTCCGCAACCGGGTACACATGCCGACGGTGCCGGCCGCGCTCTCGGTCGACTTCGAGTTCTTCCAGCACGCTCCCGCCTATCGCACGGCGGCCGGCACCGCCGACCGGTCGGCGCTCGGGCTCGACGGCGTCGAGACTATCCTGGACGCGTTCGCCGCGGCCGACGCGACGGGGACGTTCTTCACCGTTTCGGACATCACCGCCAGCCACCCCGGCCTCGTCGAGCGCGTGGCCGACGCGGGCCACGAGGTAGCCTCTCACACCCACAGCCACCGCCATCTCCCGGACCTGACCAGGGCCAAGCGGCGCGAGGAACTCCGCGGATCGCGGCGCCGTCTCGAAGCGACCGCGGACGCCGACGTGACGGGCTTCCGGGCGCCGTCGTTCGACATCGCCGGGGACCACTTCGAGTTGCTCGACGAGACGGGCTATGGCTATGACTCCAGTGTCGTCCCGTGCCGGTCGATCCCCGGGTGGTACGGCGGCGAGTTCGACACCTGGCGGCCCTCGCCGGCGACTGCCGTCGACCCGTCCGCGCCCGCCGGGCTCGCCGAGGTGCCGGTCGCGGCGATGCCGGGGCTCCGGCTCCCGTTGACCGGGACCTGGATCCGGTTTTTCGGTGTCCGGTACACCCTCGCGGGCATGTACTGGCTCGCCCGCCGCGGGGTCGCGCCGGTGCTGTACGTCCACCCCTGGGAACTGGTCAACCTCCCCGAGATCAGGGGCGTCCCGGAGCGGATCTACGTCCGGTCGGGCGCCTACATGCGCCGGGCCGTAGAGCGGATCCTCGCGACGCCGTTCGAGTTCGTCCCCGTCCGGACGCTCGCTGAGGGCGTCGGGGAAGGCGACGCGGGGGCCGGACGATGACCGGCGACGACGAAGAGACACCCGTGTCCGGCGCAGATGCGCCTGGGTCCGGTGAGGAAACGCCCGCGTCAGGCGGGGAGGCGGCGCCCGGCGAGGCGTCGGGCCGGAGCCGCCGGTCGCGAGCCCTCTCGGTCCTCCAGTGGGTCCTCGCCCTGGGGGCGTTCTGGTACGTGGCGCGGGACGTCGACTGGACGGCGACGGCCGCGGACCTGGCCAGCGTTTCGCCGGCGGTCGTGGTGGCGATAGCCGCGGTGACGACCCTGGAGTTCGGCTCGCGGTTCTCGACGTGGTACGTTCTGCTCAACGGCCGCGTCGACACCTCGCTGGCGACGACGGCACGCGTCGACCTCGTCGTCAAGTTCATCAACCACGTCATCCCCTCGAAGGCGTCGGGCCACTCGGTCGCGCCGCTGGTCCTCGGGCACTACACCGACGCCGAGTGGACCGAGGCGGTCTCTATCGCCGGCCTCAACACGGGGCTGTACGCGACGCTGTACGGCGTGACCGCGCTGGCCGGTGTCGCGCTGTTCGCCGCGCGCCTGTCGCGGGGGTGGCTCGTCGTCATCCTCCTGTCGACGGCCGTCTACCTCCTCGCGGGGGCGCTGGTCGTGCTGGCCGGGCGGCGCATGGACATCGCCGGCCGGGTCGTCGGCCGACTGGAGCGGTCGCTCGCCCGCGTCCCGAGAGTCGGCGACCGGCTGGCGGATGTCGCGGGCGCGGTCCCCTCGTTCACCGACGAGTCGGCTGGCGTCTTCCGTGAACTCTCCGCCCGTCCGCTCGTGGTCGGCCTCTACGCGCTGGGGTGGGCGGGGACGCTGATGGTATTCCCCGGGCTCCGCGTGTGGCTGTTGCTCACCGCGCTGGGTGGGAGTTTCACGCCGGCGGTCCTCCTGCCGGTCGTGCTCGTGATGGCCTACAGCGTGACCGTGTTGCCGCTGACGCCCGGCGGAGTGGGCGTCGCCGAGGCCTCTGCGACGGCGGTGTTCGTCAGTCTCGGGGTGGCCCCGGAACTCGCGGCGGTCGTAGTACTGGTCGACAGGACTCTCGGCGTCTACCTGCCGGCGGTCCTCGGGTGGGTCCCGATGGCCAGGCTGGACCTCTCGGAGTTGCTCGCGCGCGACGTCTGAGAGGGGCGTCCGACCGGCTGCTTCAGCGAGGGAAACACGTGTCAAAGTATTTCAGGTCCAGGGTGAGAACGGGCACACATGAGCGACGCGGGTCCCGTCGAACGCGCTCGCGAGAACCTGACGGGCATCGTCTCCACGCTCGTGACCGGCATCTGGCTCGCGGCGCTGTTTACCGGCCAGGAGTGGTGGCTCGCGTTCATGCTGTTCGGGTACATCGTCGTCGTCCCCATCGTCGCGATGCTCTTCGGGGACGACGAGGAGGGCACGAACCACTGGGAACAGGAGAGTCAGACGACAGAGTCGAGTGACGCCCGGGAGGGCACGGACGAGGCCTTAGAGACACTCCGGGAGCGGTACGCACGCGGCGAAATAACGGAAGAGCAGTTCGAGCGGAAGGTCGAGCGCCTCCTCGAGACCGAGACGCTGGAAGACGTCGAAGACCAGAAGCGACGGGCAGAAAAGCGCCGCGACCCGGGCGAGCGCCAACCGGAGTACGAGTAACGGGGCCGCCCGGAGCCGTGAGGGGCGGTCACCTCCTCGAACCGCTCGTTCACGGAGACGATGGGGTTGTCCGGCCGCGACGGGTCCGTCAGGACGACCGGAACGTGGCCTTCTCGAGAGCCTGACCGAGTATCTCCAGGTCGCGCTCGCGGTCCGCGCGCTCGGTGACGTCGACCGCCACGCCGATGACGGACGCGACCGCCCCTTCGTCGTCGAACACCGGCTTGTATGTCGTCTCGAAGACCGTCCCCCCGACGTGGTGGGTCTCGGTCGTCCGCTCGCCCGCCAGCGCGCGCTCGACGGCGTCGACGACCCCCTCGCGGCCGGCCATGACGTCGAAGGCCGACTCCCCTACGAGTTCGCCGGCGTCGAGGGAGAGGTCGACCAGTCCCTGGCCCCGGAAAGGGTGAACACGCCGTCGGGGTCAAGCGCGAACACGACCAGCGGCACGTTCGAGACGACGGTGTCGAGCCGTTCGTTCTGGCGTTCGAGTGCGGCCCGGGTGCGGCGTTTCTCGACAGCGTTCGTGACCCGGTTTGCCAGGACGGCGAACTGTTCGAGCCCCGATTCCTTCTGCAGGTAGTCGGTCACGCCGGCGGAGATGGCCTCGCTGGCGACCGCTTCCGACCCCCGCCTGGTAAAAAGAATGAACGGCAGGTCAGGGTACGGCTCGCGGACGGTTTCGAGAAACTCGATACCGTTCATGCCGGGCATGTTGTGGTCGCTGACGATACAGTCGACGCCGGGACCGAGTCGCTCCAGTCCCGCCTCGGCGCTGGACGCCGTTTCGAGTGCGAACCGCTCGTCATCGCGAGCGAGAGACTGGACAGTCAACTCGGCGAAACCCTCGTCGTCCTCGACACAGGGCACTCGTATCGTCTCTGCCGTCTCCCCGGGCCCGGAGGCCCGTTCGGTCGTGGATGTCGATTCTGACATGCTCTCCCTCGGACGCCTGCCGCTCCCAGCGGACACCGAGTGGACTGGCCCCTGTCGAGCCCCGCGCTCCCGTCTCTCGCCCCGACCGGACCCGGACCGTACTCGACCGGTGCCCACGGACGATGCCCTAAGCTTTTATCGAACACGTATATTGAGGCTGTGACCGTTTACCGAGTTGTGACCCCTCGGACAGCGTCCGCGGGCGCCGAGCGGCCGATTCCAGCCGGGTGACTGGCCGGACGGAACGGGTCCGGGAAAGGAGCAGGGTAAACGGAAAGTATTTCCCCGGCGCTGGCCCCAGTCCGAGACATGACGCGGACGTTCGTGGTCGGCCTCGACGGCGCGGGCTGGCGGCTCGTCGAGCCGTGGGTCGAGGAGGGGGTCTTGCCGAACCTCGCCGACCTGCGCGAGTCGGGCGCCTCCGCCACGAGCCGGAGCTGTCTGCCGCCGGTCACCTACCCCAACTGGAAGTGCTACTCCTCAGGGAAAAACCCCGGCAAACACGGCGTCTTCTGGTGGGAACGCATCGACCTGGCCGAGCGCCGCATCGACATCATGAGCGGCCGCGACTACAAGACGGTCGAACTCTGGGACTACCTCAACGAGGCGGGCCTGACCACCGGCGTGGTCAACATGCCCTCGATGTACCCGCCCCGGAAGCTGGACGGCCCCGTCGTCTCTGGCGGACCCGACGCCGTCGAGGGCGAATACCGGTCACTCGAGACCGGTTTCACGAGCCCGCCGGAGCTCGAAGCGCGACTGGTCGAGCGCTACGACTACGACGTCCACCCCGACCCGCTGCTCTCCTCGAACGAGGAGCGCGGCGCCGAGGTCGAAGAGATCCTCCGGCTGCTGGACCTCCGCCTGGAGGTGGCGCTGGACCTCTTCGAGGAGGACGGTCTGGACCTGGTGCACGTGACGCTGTTTTACCTGAACGTGTTGCACCACTTCTTCTGGGACGATGAGCCGACGAGGCGCGCCTGGCAACTGGTCGACGAGTGGCTCGGCGAACTGGCGGCCCTGGAGGACACTAACCTCGTCGTGATGTCCGACCACGGCGCGGCGGCGACGACCACCGAGTTCTACGTCAACGAGTGGCTCGCACAGAACGGCTACCTGACCCGCGCCACCGGGGTCGACGACTACTTCCAGCGGGTCGGGCTCACCCGCGAGAACGCGCTGGCGGTCGCCAAGCGCTTCGGACTCGTCGACTTCCTGGCCGAGGCCGTCCCCGAGCGGGTCCAGGAACTGGTCCCCCAGAGCGCCGGCGCCAAACGCGAGCGGAAGATGGAACTAATCGTTCCGGAGGAGACGAAGGCTCTCGCCAGCGGCCAGGGCCCCATCTACGTCAACCCCGCCTTCGACGTCGAGCGCGTCCGCGAGCAACTCGTCGCGGACCTGGAAGCGGTGACCGACGACGCGGGGGACCCCCTGTTCGCCGGCGTCTACCGCGCCGAGGAGGTCTACGAGGGTCCCTACGTCGACATCGGGCCGGACGTGGTCGTCGACCAGAACCTCGGCGTCCACGTCAACGACGGGATGGGCCGGCGCGTCGTCCAGACCGAACCCGACCGGTGGGCCGCCGAGAACACCCCGAACGGTATCTTCGTCGCGGCCGGCCCCGACTTCGCGAATCCGGGGGAGATAGACGAGGTCGACATCCGCGACATCGCGCCGACGATCCTGGCCAGCCACGGACTCGACGTGCCGACGGACATGGACGGCCAGATACTGGACGTCTTCGTCGAGGACCCCGACGTGGGTACCCGCGAGCCGATCGCTCACGACGAACGCGCCGGGGGCGGCGACGCCGACGAGGTCGCCGACCGCCTGAAACAGCTCGGCTACATGGAGTAGTCCGCCGATGGGGATGGTGGAGTGAAAACCCCCAGGGGCCTACGCCCGGGTATGGGGCTCCGGCAGCCCTGAACCCTGACCAGCCAGCCGACGGCGCCGGGTCGCCGCCCGACAGCGTGACCGGCCGCGGTCATTCCTCGGCGGCGTCGACGACCTCGTAGCTGACGTTCCGGTCGCGGAGTTTGTCGGTGTGAGCCGAGAGGGCGTCCGTCGCGGCCAGCAGGAGGACGTCGAGCCCTCTCGTGGCCGCCTCCTGGACGGCGACGGCGCTCCCGAAGCGAATGTCCGGGTCCAGTCCCGCGGCGTCGGCGGCCGCGAGCGCCTCGGTCCCGGCGACCGCGACCAGGTCGTGAGAGCCGGCCATCGCGGCGACCTCCGCGGGGTCGACGGCCGAACTCCCGCCGTCCTGGACCTTCGGGACCGACACGACGGTCACCGTCCCGAGGTCGTAGTCGACGACCCCGTCGAAGTTCGTGATACCCACGTCCCCGCCGGGGTCGGCGTCCGTGACCGCGACCGCCGTCGCGCTCCCGGTATCACCCGCCCGTGCCCGGAGAGTCCCGTCGCCCATCGTCAGCGTCACCGTCTCGCCCTCGGCGACCGCGGTGGTCGCGACCGCCGTCTCGACCTCGACCTGGCCGATGACTTCCTCGGAGACGTGCCCGACGAAGGCTCGCAACTCGTCTGTCCGCGTGATGAGCCAGTCGACCCCTTCCTTGGTGACCTCGTAGCGGCCGCGCCCGTGTTTGGTGACAGAGCCGTCCGCCACCAGGTCCTGGAGGTAGTCGCTGACCGCCTGGGCCGTGACGCCGATCGCGTCCGCGACCTCCTGCTGGTTGACAGCGGGTTGGCGCTCCGCGATCTCCACGAGGATCTGGTACCGCGTCGCCGCGCGCTGGCTCCGGAGTACCCCGAACTCCTCGCCCGGGTCCGCGTCGTTCGCCATTGGTACGTGTCCGCCGCGACGGCTCAAGTAAGTTTGCACCAGCGAGCGCTCCGCGCGCCGAGAGCGGGCCTCTCCACCGCCTCGACACAACTGGAATTTCCCGGGCACAAACAGATTTGTTCCGTCTCCCAAATAAGTTGTCTTCCCGGCGCCCCGGCGAGTCCCGCCCTCCGGGAGTGGACGACCGCCCGGCCGCCGCTCGTGGGAGCGGTCGGTCGGACGTCCGGGCGACACACTCGCGGACGGTGCGTGCGAGGGCACCGGGCGCGCTCGGAACGGTCACCCGGTCGGCCACTCGGGGTCGGCTGCGTTCGCCGTGGTTGAGGCGGTCAGCCTCGCCGTACTCGCCGTCGCCCCGTTCGTCGAGCGCGTAATGGGCGCCAGTTCGCGCTACGGTTGACATCCTCCCCGCGCTGAAGCGCGAGGTTTTGCGCCTGCTCATCACATAAACGAGGAGGCCGCCGGCGTCTGAGAGGGGCCACGCCCGGCAGCGTCGTGGGTCCCCATCTCACACCGACGCCAGTATCTCCCGGTACCGACGCTCGGCGGCCTCGAAACTGTACTCCCGTTCTATCAGCTCCCGGCCAGCGCGGCTGACCGCAGGGAGGTCCGCCCGGTCGAGGACCGCCAGCAGGTCCCTGCGGATGTCCTCGGGGTCTGTCGACTCCATGAGAAAGCCCGTCTCGCCGTCACGAACGACGTCCGGGACGCCCGAGACGGGCGTCGCGTACACCGGCGTTCCGCAGGCCAGCGCCTCCAGGACCGAGGTGGGCAACCCCTCGGTCGGCTCCGAGGGGAGCACCACCAGCCGGAGGCGGTTGAGCTCCGCCGGGACCTCGTCGTGGTCGACCCACCCGCGTAGCTCGGCGGCCCCCGACGCGACCTCGTCGGCGAGTTCGGCTTCGAGCCACTCCCCGAGGTCGCCGTCGCCGACAAACGTGAACGTGACGTCGTCCGGGAGGCGTCCCGCCACCCGCGCCAGGTCGCGGACGTTCTTCTCCTCGTCGAGTCGTCCGAGAAAGCCCACGCGGCGCTCGCGCTCCTCGAAGGGCCTCGTCACGTCGAAGGTGTCGGTCCGGACGTACCGCGCGCCGGTCGGATAGACCCGCGGCGAGTCGGGGTCGAGGTCGAGTTGCCGGGCCATCCCGGGGGTGTAGGTGACGACGCCGTCGGCGAGCGCGAAGCCGGCGCGTTCGAGCGCGCGGACCAGCCCCGCAAGGAACCGGGCGACCGGAGCCGGGAACGACCGCTCCCACTGGATCCGTAGCGTCAGCGGGACGTCGCCACGCGGCTCGACGAGGACCGTCTTCCCGAGCGCCCGCGCGAAAAGGACCGGCAACAGGTAGGCGGTCGCACCGTAGAAGAGGACGACCTCCTCGTCACGGCCGGCCAGCACCCGGCACATCCGGAGCTGGTTCGCGACGAAGCGGGCGGCCGCCACGGGCACCGAGTCGCCCACCCCCCGGCGGGTGAGTTCGACGAGTTCGTGGCGCTGGCGGATCTCGGAGTCGGCGGGGAGGTCGGCAGTGACCAGCGCGACGCCCGTGACCGCGCTCAGGATGTCGAGCAGGCTCCGGGTGGCGTTCTCGCCGGCGGCCGCCAGCGGATGGGTGACTACGCAGACGTCGGGCAGGTCGCCCTCGCCCTGCCGACTCGCATCCGGCGACCGCTGACCGTCCGGCGACCCCTGACCGTCCGGCGACCCCTGACCGTCCGGCGACCCCTGACCGTCGGGCGACTCGCTCATCACTGGTGGCTGTGCCGGCCCGCGCTTAATCCTGCCGGATGGGCCGTCGACGTCCGGGAGTCGACCGGGTCACCCCCACTTGTAGATGCCATAGAGGTAGCCGAGGCCGACGGTTCCCGTCAGCAACAGGAGCCAGACGAGCTGTTTGGCCTCGGCCGCATCGGGGTCGGTGGCGAGCGACCAGCACCGCTCGGGGAGACAGTCGCCGAGCAACTGGCCGAGAAAGCCCCACTCCTCGTCTGTCGACCCGGGGACGAACTGCGCCATGCCGCGCTTGGAGTAGCCCTGCCAGAACGCGCGGTCGAGCAGCCACCGCGGCCGGGTCCGGTAGTCGAAGACCTTGTGGGCCACGCGGGCCTCGGGGACGTAGTAGACGCCGCGGTGGTATTCCTCGCGGAGGCGGGCGGCCAGTTCCGTCTCGCCGCCCTGGAGGTTCTTGTCGCCCTTGCGGCCGCCGATGGCGTCGTCGAACCCGCCCAACGCCCGGAAGACGTCGCGCCGGAAGGAGATGTTCGACCCGCTGGTGTTGCGGACCTCGCCGGCCTCCTCGGGGAAGCCACGGTGGGTGACCCCGACCAGGTAGTAGAACTCCTCGGGGAGGAAGTCGGGCTTGCCGTCGACCCACATGGGGGTCATCCTGCCGCCGGCGGCGAGGGCGTCCTCGGTCTCGTAGGCGTCGACGAGGCGCCCGACCCACTCGGGGTGGGCGACGGCGTCGTCGTCGATGAACGCGACGACCTCGCCGGTCGCGACCTCAGCGCCGTTGTTCCGACTCACGAGCAGGCCGCGGTTCTCGTCGTTGCAGTGGGTCAAAACGTCCTCGCGGTCGCCGAACTCCGCCTCGAAGCGTTCGTGGAGGTCGGGGTTGCCGTCGCTGACGAAGACGAGTTCGACGTCCTCGTAGCTCTGGTCGAAGACGCTCTCGGCGGCGTCGACGATGGCGTCGTATCGCTCCAGCGTGTGCCCACAGAGCACGACCGAGACGCGCATACCGGCTGTTGAACCGGGGCGAGCCATAGGCTTTCCGTCTGGGTGTCGGGCGCGTGGTCTGGAGTGTGAATCGGTCGGGGAACCCGGCCCCGTCCGGGGGGTCGGGATAGCGAGATGACAAGGCTTATGCGCGCGATGGGACTGTCTCCGGCTAATGAGTCAATGGCGAGGCCGGATCGAGGAGATAGACGAGCCCGCGGATCTGGTACCCCTAGTGGGCAGGTACTACCACATCCCTGCGCTGTTGCTCCTCGTCGCGTTCATGCTGTGGACTCGCGTGCGAAACTGGGAGAGCTTCGTCGTCGACGGGACCGTCTACTACAGCGGGAACGACCCCTGGTACCACTACCGGATGGTCTCGTACACGGTCCAGAACTGGCCCGCCACGAGCCCGTTCGACCCGTGGACGTACTTCCCGTTCGGGACCCACTCCAGCCAGTTCGGGACGGTCTTCGACCAGTTGATGGCGACGGCCGCGCTGGTGGTCGGACTCGGTAACCCAAGCGACCACACGGTCCGGATGGTCGTACTCTTCGCGCCGGCGGTCATCGGTGCCGCGACCGCTCTCCCCGTCTATCTCATCGGGAAGCGCGCGGCCGGTCGGTTCGCCGGCCTCGTCGCCGTCGGCATCCTCTCGGTGTTCGGCAGTCTCTTCGTCGCGCGCGGAACGGTCGGGTTCAGCGACCACCACGTCGCGGAGGTCTTCTTGCAGACGGTCGCCGTGCTGGCGACGATGGTCGCCGTCTCCGTCGCCGAGGAGGAAAAGCCCGTCTGGGAGCTGTTCGTGGCACGCGACGTGAGCGTGCTCCGGCGGCCGGTCGCGTGGGCGGTCGTCGCCGGCGCCGCGACCGCACTCTACATCTGGACGTGGCCGCCGGGGGTCGTCCTTATCGGCATCCTGGGCGTCTACTACCTCGTCGAGTTGAGTTCGTTCCAGGCCCACGGTGAGAGTCCGGAACCGGTCGCGGTCGTCGGCGCCGTCTCGATGCTGACGACCGGCATCATGACCCTCGCGGTCATGGAGGAGATCAACGTGAGTGCGACGAGTTTCAACCTCGTCCAGCCGCTGCTGGCGTTCCTGGTGGCCGGCGGCTGTGTCTTCATGGCCTGGTTCGCACGCGAGTGGGACGACCGCGACCTGGTCGACTACCAGTACCCGGCAGCGGTCATCGGCATCATCGTCGTCCTCGCGGGCGTCATGTCCGTGGCACTGCCCGAGTTCTTCGGCTTCCTGGTCAACCAGACGCTCCGTGTTATCGGCCTCTCGGTCACCGAGACCGCGGGCACGATCGGCGAGGCACAGCCCCTGGAGTTCGGCGAACTGTTCGGACGCTACAACTTCGTCCACTTCATCGCGCTGGCCGGGGTCGCCCTCGTCGGCGTCAGGCACGTCCTCTCGAAGCCCCGGTCGGAACTGACACTGGTCGCCATCTGGATGGTGTTCATGCTGCTGGCGACGCTGACCCAGCGGCGGTTCGACTACTACCTAGGGGTCACTGTGGCCGTGATGGCCGGCTACACCGTCGCGGTGGTCGCCGACTTCGGCAACCTCTTTGACTCTATCGAGGACATCGACACCTATCAGGTTATAAGCCTCCTGGCCATCGTGGCGGTCGTGTTCGTGCCGTTTTTCGCCACCGGCGGGAGCGTCCTCGCGATGCAGTTATCGAGCGGCGGTCCGGGGAACTCGCCGGTGGCCTGGAATCAGAGTCTCGGGTGGATGCAGGAGAACACGCCCGCCGAGGGCAACCTCGAAGGGGCCGGCAACCAGGAACTGATGGAGTACTACGGCACCTTCGAGAGCACGGACGACTACGACTACCAGCCCGGGTTCTACGGCGTCATGTCCTGGTGGGACTACGGCCACTGGATAACGGTGATGGGTGAACGCATCCCCAACGCGAACCCGTTCCAGCTCGGGGCCGACCAGGCGGCGAACTTCCTGCTGGCCACTGACGAGGACGACGCGAACTCCGTTTTGAACGAGCTGGACGACGGCAACGGGACCGAAACGCGGTACGTCATGGTCGACTGGAAGATGGCGACGACCGAGCAGGCGTTCCGGACCGGCGGCGGCGGGATCAACCTCAACGGCAAGTACTTCGCTCCCTTCCGGTTCACCGACCGCAACGTCGTCCAGGAACAGCACTACGAGCCGGTGCTCTACCGCACACAGAACGGCAGATTCCGGTCGTTCATGCGCCAGAAACAGCCCTACTACGAGTCGATGACGACCCGGCTGTACCACTTCCACGGGAGCGCCATCAGGCCGACGCCGGTCGTGCTGGACTGGGAACTCGAGAACGTCCAGGGTCAGTCGGTGCCCGTCAGCAGGGGCCTCCAGAGTTTCGACAACATCTCCGCGGCCCGCGAGTTCGCGGACAACGACGCGACGGCACAGGTCGGGGGCGTCGGCCAGTACACGCCCGAACGAGTCGAGGCGCTGGAACACTACCGGCTCGTCCAGACCAGCCAGATGTCCGCGGTGGGCAACTCCCGGCGGTACCTGTTCGCGTTGCGGAAGGTGGCCCGCGGCGCGTTCAAGAGCCCGCTCCGGACCCAGATCGGGCTCAACCAGCAGTTGCTCCAGAACATCCACTACGGCCACCCCAACTGGGTGAAGGTCTTCGAACGCGTCCCCGGTGCGACCATCCAGGGCGAGGGCGCGCCCGCGAACACACAGGTCAACGTCGCCGTCCGGATGAACAACCCCGGGAGCAACACGACGTTCATCTACCGCGCCCGGGCGACCTCGAACGAGGACGGCGAGTTCAGCCTGACCGTGCCGTACTCGACGACCGGCTACGACAACTGGGGCCCCGAGGACGGCTACACGGACGTCGAGGTGCGCGCCGACACGGCCTACCAGGTCAGAACGGAACCGATAACCAACGAGAGCGGCTACCAGTGGCGGTACACCGGGACGGTGAACGTCACCGAGGGCCAGGTCATCGGCGAGGACGACTCCCCCGCGACGGTGACCCTGGAACGTGGCAACGCCACGCTGCCCGCGAGCGAGATCAACACTATCTCGGTCAACCAGACAGACGGGGGCAACGAAACCGCGGACGGGTCGACGGGCGAACCCACGGCGACGCCGGCCGACACCGGCGCGACGGCGACGCCCTCGGACGGTGGCACCACCGCGACGCCGACCGACTCGTCGGGCAACGGGACGGCCGGCAGTCTCGGCGTCGGGAGTTTCGAGTCGCTGCTGGCGCTGGCGGTCCCGTTGTTCGGACTGCCGCTGGTCGGGCTCGCGTCGTTCCGCCGGGGTCAGTGACGGCCCCATCCGGTAGTACTAACTTGTCGGTGTTTGTCACCACGGGCAGGATGAGAGACCGGCCTCGGGACCGGCGACGCGCGAGAGAGACGAGGTGGCAGGATGGCCGCTGACGCGGGGTTGCTGGCCGCGGAGATGCTGCTGGCTGCGTTCGCCGGCGGTGCGGTCGGTGCCGCGCTCGGCCCGCTCCCGTCGCTCGGACTGGCCGGACTCGTGGTCGCCATCGGCGAGGCGACGCCGGACCTGACCGCGCCGGCGACGGACCCGGCGGGGACCACCACTGGCACGAACCTCTCAACTCAGCCAGTTGCGGCCGGCGCGGACGGGCTCACCGCGCTGGTCGGGCTCGGCCCCGCGCTCGGCCCGCACGTGGCTTTTGCGGGCGGGGTCGCGGCCACCGCCTACGCCGCCCGGAAGGGGTATCTCGACGACGACACCGAGTACCACGCAGCCAAGAACGTCCGGCTCGGGCTCGGGTCGCGCCCCGATGTCCTCGTCGTGGGAGGCGTCTTCGGCGTGGTCGGCTACTGGCTCGGCCAGCTATCGGTGCTGTTCGGGCTGCCGTGGGACCCCGTCGCGGCCAGCGTCGTCCTCTCGGCGTTCCTCCACCGGGTCGTCTTCGGCTACCCGCTGCTGGGCCGCATCGACGAGGGACTGTTGGACATGTCGCCCTACGAGGACGGGACACGGCGGATGGCCCCGGACGGCAGCGACGACCCCGACGCGCTGACCGGACGGCTGGTCGTCGAGCCCTGGCAGCCGGCCCACTACGAGTGGGGGAACGTCGCGGTCCTCGGCCTCGCAGTCGGCGTGTTCGGCGCGTTCGTGGGCGTCCTCTCCGGGAGCTACTACCTCGCGTTCGGGCTGGCAGTGGCGTCGCTTTTGGTCGCCGCGGCGGGCGCCGCCGACCTACCGGTCACCCACCACATGGCGCTGCCGGCGAGTATCGCGGCGCTGGCCCTGCCGGCCACGCCGGTCCCGGTCGCGCTCGTCGTCGGCGGCGTCTTCGGCCTCGTCGGCGGCCTCGCGGGTGAACTCGCCCAGCGGTTGTTCTACGCCCACGCCGACACGCACTTCGACCCGGCCTTCGCCTCGATATTCCTCACGTCAGTCCTCATCGCGGCCCTCGATATCGCCGGCGTGTTCACACAGACCGCCATTCCGACAGTCGTCTGACGAACGGCTGGGCTATTCACAGCGTTTTTATACTGACCTTGACATGGTAGACATAGATGCTGGGGCGACCCCTCGCCCGTCACAGTCTCCGACGACGTAGGGTCCCCCGGGGGAACACGTGTTGACAACGACAGCGAGTACTCTCGGTTGGCCGGCGTCCGTCGCCGACCCGAGTCGTATCGCCGTCCTGCAGACGTCGGGCGATATCGGCGGGATGGTCATGGCCGGCGTGCTGTTGCTCGTGCTCGGACTGGCCGGCGTGGCCGTCTGGCGCGGACGACTGTCCGAAACCGTCGGCGGGCTGTTGGGCAGGTCCGGGGCCGCCGCCGACACCGGCGGCCGCGTCGAACCCGACACCCGCCCACAGAGCACACCCGAACCCGGAACGGAGCCACAGGAACCCGAAGAGGAACCGGCCGAACGGTCCGACGAGGAGGTCATCGTCGACATCCTCGAGGACAACGACGGCCGCATGAAACAGGCCCGCATCGTCGACGCGACCGGCTGGTCGAAGTCGAAAGTCAGTATGCTGCTCTCGGAGATGGAAGACGGCGAGCAGATCAACAAACTCCGCGTCGGCCGCGAGAACATCATCAGCCTCCACGGCCACGAACCAGACGCCGCCGGCTCCCCCTTCGAAGAGGAGTGACGTGTGGGAGCGCCTGGCGGAAGCGACCGAAAGCGCAATGGTTATACCCGACAGTTCGCAACCTTCGGGTGTCGTGCTCCGATAGTGTAGTCCGGCCAATCATATTGCCCTCTCGAGGCAATGACCGGGGTTCAAATCCCCGTCGGAGCATTTTGCTGCGAACAACCCGTGAGCAGCAAATGCGACGGCGGGGATTTGAGCAGACGAGTCACAGCCCGGGAAGCGACCGTAGGGAGCGACCCGGAATGTCTCGGCGAGTTCAAATCCCCGTCGGAGCATCCCACGCCGTCGCCTTCTGCTGGTTTTCGCCGTGTGCTAACCCAAGGTAAACGTATGTTCGAGGGCAATCAAACTCAGCACGGCATTCGACCCGACGCCGTCTGGCGGTTTCGACTGTCCGTGAGGCAATCAAATTCACGGGCATAAATCGGCCGCCGTCTGGCGATCGGCGAAATCGAGAGGTAATCACCCGGGTTCCCGAATCGAGGGGCAGGCAATGAAAAACAGCGACCAGGCAACCGACCCCTTGGACGAGATCAAACTCGTCCCGGAACCATCAGAAGAGCTACTCAACGAACGGCAGTACCTCGACTATCGCAGCGAGCGAGAACGGTGTCTCGACTGGCTGCTGACCTTCGGGAAGGATCCGGAAAAAGCAGAAGGATACGCGACATCCACCGTGGAGAATCGTGCATCCCGGATGGATCAGTTCCACCGCTGGGTCTGGGAGCAAGAAGACGGGTACACGTCCAACCTGACGCACGACCACGGTGACGGATATCTTCGCCACCTCGGACGGCGGGAGTGTTCAAACGCTCACAAGAATGCGTGCCGGAAGGCCGTGATGATGCTCTATAAATGGCGACATCATCAGCGCGGCGCAGAGTCGTGGGAGCCAGAGCTGTCTTTCTCCCGGAAGAACCAGTCAACAGCACCGCGAGATTATCTCACACGTGAGGAGCGATCGAAGATCCGTGACGCATCCTTGGAGTACGGGAGCGTGCCAAGCCGTGAGAACGTACGGGGTGATACTCCCAGCTAAAAATACATGAGGTTAGAATCTGTGTGTTGATGTAATGACTCTGGAGAATGTTTCGACCGACCACCTCCGCCAGGTGCTGGCGGAGGTTGACGATGGAGAGGCGACAGAGCGGCTTATGGCTGCAATCACATACAAAGGGATCGATGAGGTAACACAGAAAGACGCAGCCGAACTGTACGGATATTCTGAAGGATGGGCATCGAAGTGGTTCAACCGACTCGAACGGCTCGCTGATGAGCCGTTCGAGGAGGTTGTCTACGACGAGCCCCGACCAGGGAGACCAACCAAACTAACCGAACAAGAGCACGAGCAATTCGTCGAAGCCCTCCACGAACAACCAGCAGAAGTCGGTATTGACGCGCCCGCGTGGTCTGTTCCACTAGCTCGCCGGTTTCTTCGCGACGAGTTCGATGTAGAGTTCTCCGAACGTCACGTCCGGCGATTGCTGTCCGAGGCCGGGCTGTCCTGGAAGACAGCCCGGCCGGAGTTCTACAAATCCGACGAAAGAGCCCAAGAGGCGTGCGAAGACGGCTTCAAAAAAAGCGCAACGACCTGGACGACGAATACACGGTCCTGACTATCGATCAGACCCGACAGATTCTCTCGACGCACTTCAGACCGAGTTCGGCGAGAAAATCTGTGTCGTCTTGGACAACGCGTCGTATTTCACGGCGAATGCAGTCCAGGACTTCGTCGAAGACACACCGATCGAACTCTGTTATCTTCCGCGGGATTCACCGGAGCTGAACCCCACCGAAGAGTGCTGGAGACAGCTCAATCAGGAACTTGGTAACCGTCTATTCGAGACTCTCGACGGTCTTCGTGATGCTGCTCTCTCTGCACTCGAACGGATCAAAGTTCCGGATATCTTCACGTATCTATGTCCGTGAGTATCAGTTCGACCCCGGATCACGTCGACGGGATTGGTCGCAGTCCGCTCGCGGCCCTGATGGGGACGACAGCACTAACCTTGTCCCGCCAACCCCACGCGTCCCGGACAACGGATTTCCTAGAACTCTCGCCAGCTGACCTCACGGCAGATGTCGATTCCATCGTCTGTAATCCACCGTACACGTGTCACCAAGCACTCTCGCCGGAGTACGAGAGCAAGCTCAATACCCGCACCGAACAAGAGACCAGCCGTGAGGTCCAATTGACATCACCGCTGTACGCGTACTTCTACTATCACGCGCGGCAGTTTCTCCGCATAGGTGATCGTGCATCCCTCATTACGCCACACCAACCCCGGTCGTGGGAGGTTCGAGTCCTCCTCCAAGCGCTCGGAACCATATGGTTCCGCATACAAAGACGGACCTGAACGGACTGGTGAAGAACGGTTATTCGTCGTCAAGCGCGTCGTAGATGTCCCGGTGTTCGTCCCGGTTGCGTTTGGCGACTCGACGAACCAGCTCCTGACGGATGTCCGTCATGACGCGGTCCATCGCCGTTTCGTGGCTGGCGTTGCTGTCGTCGGTCGCCATCGTACTATACTGTTCTTACTACATGGGCAAAACGGTTCGGATCATCCCTCCTCCCCGTTTGCGTCCTCACTGAACTCGTTGAATTTTTCGACCCCGGTCTCGATGAGACCATCGCGCCATTGCTGGACAATCTCCTCTACATCAATAGGTTCAGTTGTTGCTTCGAGATAATCCACGACATCGGTCTGCTCCACCGCAGATACATCGGATGCAAACTGTTGGAGGATTTCTCTGACTTCATCGTCAAATCGGAAGTCATAGCCGTTGAAAAAGTAGAACGTGGCTGTTGTGTCAAGGGCGGTTCGTTTGTTGCCGTCAACGAATGGATGGTTCGCTGTCAGTAGTCGGAGAAGGTGATAGGCCTTTTTATGAATTGTCCGCGGACGCTCTCCGAAGTGTCCCTCTCGGATGAACTCAAGAGCGAATGCGATGTCCTCTCGGTTACGAATTCCGGGCTCGGCATCCGGATATTCGTTGAGGATGTCGTCATGGATCGTGATGACATCCGCAACGGTCGGGTACCACAACTCCCCGGAATTGTCCCCAGCCATTGGATGCTGTTCTCTCGGAACCGTGTTAAACATCCGTCTCACACGCAGTCGCGTATTAGGAGCTCCCGGAGCCCCCGTTGGCGAGGGACGCCAGTCTTTCGAACTGGAGGCCAGGGGTTCAATTCCCCTCGGGAGCACTTGGGAACTGGCGGTGGACAATGTCCCCGCGTCGTTCCACCGAGGTGCAGACATGAACCTGTGACGCCGTCACCGTCAGTTCCCCCGAGCGTGTGGTCGTCGAGACGGTGCGTTCCTTCAGCCCGTACGGCACACCGGGAGTCATAGCCCGTCGTGCCGTCAGTTTCCCGACCGCGCGTGGCGACCGTCGAGTCGGGGCGTTGCTTCGCCAGGAACTCGCAGGTTCAAATCCTGTCGGTGGCTCGTCCATCGAGAACATCCCGGACAAAGGAAGCACGAGGGTGCTTCCGACACCGGGTCCCGCCTCGACTGTTTTCCGGTCGCCAGTATTCATCACGTGGCCGACGAGCTGGAGCCGTCCTTCGCCTCAGGAGCCGGAGATCCGGGTTCAAATCCCGGCGTCCTGCCAAGCGAAAGCGAGGCAGGGCTCGGAAGACGCGTGCGTCTTCCGGTGGTGGAATCCTTCTCCACCGTGGTGTAACCTGGGAGCACGCTGTTGTGGCTCCAGCAGTGTTCCGGCCACGTCCATGTCCCCGTAGCTCAGTCTGGACAGAGCACCGTCAGAGCACGTCTGACGAGCCCTCGTTCGAGTCTTCGACTCTCACGAGGACACTGGCCTTCGAAGCCAGGTGTCGCACGTTCGAATCGTGCCGGGGACGTCCAGCCGAGCGAAGCGAGGCTGGGCTCGGGAGCGTTCCGCTCCCGGCGTTCGCTGCTCGCGTGTAGTGTGAGCAGCACCCTTCGGGGTCGCCCGTTGCGGCTCCGGGTGGTAGTATGGAGTTCAACAAGCCAGATTGCGAAGGTGGTGGATGCATCAGAGCCGTGGGTCCTTGAGTATACCAAGAGGTTGGAAGAGGGGGGTCTGATTGCGGACACGATTGTTCTCGATCCGTAGGCGCTGTACGAGGAATGGCAGGATATCCGTGTCACACCGAACCAGCTTTCTGTCTCGCTCCAACAGCCGATGGAACTTCTGGAAGAGACCGACTTGGACTATGCGTTGACCACGTACCAGGCGGAGACTCTCGTGCAGGGATTTCTGTTCCCTTCCACGACTGATTTCTACATCCAGCCGAGCAGGCAGAGAAGTGGACGAAGATTATCGAGAATAAGGGATTGCTCGGCGGGGGGAACACGCGAGTACGAGTGATAGATGACCACGTTTTCTACAAGGCGGCGCAACGCGACAGCCACACTGTCGTGTCTACCCCGCAGCTGATCGTTGATTTGCTGGCGGAAGGGGGCCCATGTGCAGAGGCAGCAGACAGGCTGATCGAGTCGTTCCACCACCCGGTCGTCTAAGATCGTACTTGATCGAAGTTGGAGGAGGCCGATGCCAACCCTGGGAGTACGGAATACTCGAAGACGAGGGTACTACCTGAGGAGCGGAATTCTTTTGGAATGATACGCTTTTGGTTCAGGTATGGAAACGAGTGACGAGCACTCGCAGCTGTTTGCCACCCTCGAAGAGTCG
>PXRP01000039.1 GCA_003021655.1 Halobacteriales archaeon QS_4_69_31 | reverse complement strand
TCTACGACGGCCCGTGCAAAGCGTCCGTTTTGGCCACTTTGCACTATCACGATTCACGTCCGCTACATCCAAAAGCGTTGCGAAACCGGTGTCAGCCGACCAAAATCGGTGGTTACGCTCCGTGTCGGCTCCTCCCCGCCCTGCCGGTCCGGACCTCAAGGACGGGCCTTCCGCCTCGGACCGCTCAGGTGAGCGACCCAGTCGTCGGCTCGCTCCAGCGACCGCGCTGTCCTCGGGGTGTCAGTCGTCGGCGCTGGGACTCGCGTCGGCCGTCCCGGCGGTCACGGCCGACCCGGTGCCCGCCTCCTCGAAGGCCCAGGCGGTCGCCGCGACGAGCGCGCCGAAGATGGTCTGTGCGGCCCCGTGGTGGAGGACCTGAGCGGCGACGCCGAAGTTGAAGACCGTGTTGGCCCCGAGCAACACCTGGACGGGCAGGACGACAAGCGCCAGCCCGGTCGCGAGCCTGATCCGGCGCTCGTGGTCGCCTCGCCAGGCGGCGACGGCCGTCCCGAGTATGAGGAAGCCGGTAATCACCGCGACGAAGCGGTGGAACCACTCGACGAAACTCGGCCAGGTGGCCGGGAAGAGGCCGAGCCAGCCGTCACAGAAGGGCCACCGCGCCGCGCAGGCCAGGCCCGCGCCGATGGCCCCGGTGTAGACGCCCAGCAGGATGAGCCCGAACGTGAACGCCGTCGTCACGCCCGCGAGGTGCCGAAAGCCCAGTCTCATGAACGCCGCTTGGGCTCGGGGCGTATTAATCCCCGTCGTTTCGGCGCGCCATCGCGCCGCCCCGTTCGTCACCCGCTCGCGCGCTGACGGGACAGGTCCCCGCCTCTCGGGGCCGTTCCGGGCGAAATTGGCACGACGCCAACGCTTTTGCTTGTGGGTGACGCGCAGTCGGTATGGGACTCGACGAGGACGCGCTCGACTATCACAGCAGCGAACCGCCCGGCAAGATCGAGATCGCGACGACGAAATCGACGAACACACAGCGGGACCTCCAGCTCGCGTACTCGCCCGGCGTGGCCGCGCCCTGCCGGCGCATCGACGAGAACGCCGACGACGCCTACCGCTACACGACCAAGGGGAACCTCGTCGGCGTCGTCTCGAACGGCACAGCCGTCCTCGGGCTCGGGGACATCGGCGCCCAGGCCTCCAAACCCGTCATGGAGGGCAAGGGCGTTCTCTTCAAGCGCTTCGCGGACATCGACGTGTTCGACGTCGAACTCGACGAGCACGACACCGACGCGCTCATCGACGCCGTCGCCGCGATGGAGCCGACCTTCGGCGGGATCAACTTAGAGGACATCAGCGCGCCGGAGTGTTTCCGCATGGAGGCGGAACTCGGCGACCGGATGGACATCCCCGTCTTCCACGACGACCAGCACGGGACGGCCATCATCTCCGGCGCGGCCCTGCTCAACGCCGCTGAACTCGCGGGCAAGAACATCGAGGACATGCGGATCGTCTTCTCGGGGGCCGGCGCGAGCGCCATCGCGACCGCCCGGTTCTACGTCTCGCTCGGCGCCCGCAAGGAGAACATCCTGATGTGTGACTCCTCGGGGATCATCACCGAGCAACGGGCCGCGGCCGGCGACGTCAACGAGTACAAACAGCAGTTCGCACGCGACGTCCCCGAGGGGGACCTGGCGGACGCGATGGCCGACGCCGACGTGTTCGTCGGGCTCTCTGTGGGCGGCATCGTCGACCAGGAGATGGTCCGGTCGATGAACGAGAACCCGGTCATCTTCGCGATGGCCAACCCCGACCCCGAGATCGACTACGAGTCGGCCAAGGCTGCCCGCGAGGACACGGTCATCATGGGGACGGGCCGTTCGGACTACCCCAACCAGGTCAACAACGTCCTCGGGTTCCCCTTCATCTTCCGGGGGGCGCTGGACGTGCGCGCGACCGACATCAACGAGGAGATGAAACTCGCCGCGGCGGAGGCGCTGGCCGACCTCGCACGGCAGGACGTCCCCGACGCCGTCGTGAAGGCCTACGGCGACCAGCCCCTCCAGTTCGGCCCGGAGTACATCATCCCCAAACCCGTCGACCCGCGGGTGCTGTTCGAGGTCGCGCCGGCGGTCGCACAGGCCGCCGTCGAGTCCGGCGCCGCGCGCAGGGAGGTCGACACCGGCGAGTACGTCGAGCGCCTGGAGGCCCGGCTGGGCAAGTCCCGCGAGATGATGCGGGTCGTCCTCAACAAGGCAAAGAGCGACCCAAAGTGTCTCGCCCTCGCGGAGGGGACCGACGAGAAGATGATCCGCGCGGCCTTCCAGCTCCAGGAACAGGGGATCGCCCGGCCGGTGCTGATCGGCGACGCCGACGAGATCACGACCACGGCCGACCGGCTCGGGCTGGACTTCGAACCCGAGGTCGTCGACCCCGAGAACGGCGACTACGAGGAGTACGCCGAACGGCTCTACGAACTCCGCCGGCGGGAGGGGATCACCCGCAGCGAGGCGACCGAACTCATCGAGAACAACACCAACTACCTCGCCAGCGTCATGGTCGAACAAGACGACGCCGACGCGATGCTGACGGGGCTGACCCACCACTACCCCTCCGCGTTGCGCCCGCCCCTGGAGGTCATCGGCACCGCGCCCGAGGCCGACTACGCGGCCGGCGTCTACCTGCTCACCGTCCAGAACCGCGTGGTCTTCTGTGCGGACACGACCGTCAACCTCGACCCCGGCGCGGACGTGCTCGCGGAGATCACCCAGCACACGGCCGACCTCGCGCGGGATTTCAACATCGAACCCCGGGCCGCGCTGCTGTCGTACTCGAACTTCGGGAGCGTCGACAACGCGGGGACCGCCAAACCCCGCGAGGCCGTCGAGCAACTCCACGCCGACCCCTCGGTGGATTTCCCTGTCGACGGCGAGATGCAGGCCGACACCGCCGTCGTCGAGGACATCCTCCAGGGCACCTACGACTTCGCCCAACTCGACGACCCGGCGAACGTCCTCGTGTTCCCGAACCTCGAAGCCGGCAACATCGGCTACAAACTCCTCCAACGCCTGGGCGGCGCGGAGGCCATCGGCCCGATGCTCGTCGGCATGGACAAACCCGTCCACGTCCTCCAGCGCGGCGACGAGGTCAAAGACATCGTCAACCTCGGCGGCGTCGCCGTCGTCGACGCGCAACAACAGGAGGAGTGACTCGTCTATCGACAAACCCCCGCTTTAGCGGTGGGTAGCTGGCCCTGGCCGAGATCCACTACGTCGTGCGCGCCCGCTCTCGGCGACGCGTTCGCGCTCGGGACCGCGGCACACGTCGACGGGACCCTCCTCGTCGGCGCCGACTACGACGAGGTGACGGACGTCCCGACCGTCCGCTTCCGGACTGGACCCGCCTGAGCGTCGACCGCCTGAGGGGCAGCCGTCTGGCGCGGTCCGACGCCGTCCCGGGGACGCGGTTCGACGCCGTCCCCCCGGACGAGCGCGAGCGCATCGAGGAGCTGAAACGGCAATTCAAGCGCGAGCGACTGGCGCGCAAACAGCGACTAGCGGAGGCAGAAATCACCGGCGAGGAGGGCGAGCGCCCCGTCGATAGCATCAGGGGCATCGACCGCGCCATCACCGCCCCGGAGGGGCTCGACTCGCCGAGTCTCACCGAGAAACTCCGACAGAAGGAGACCAGAGACGCCAGACGGTTGCTATCGCTCGTCGAACAGATGCGATAAGCCGGTCGGCGGTCAATCGCCCGCGCCGCGGTCGGCCCGGGAGGGCGGCGGGTAGCGGTCGTCCCGGGATGTCGACGGCGAGTCGGGGAGCACACACCGGTCGGGTTCGCCGTTGACGTGGCCGTACTCGTGGGGGGCGTTCGCGAGCGGGTGGGCGGGGTTGCGGCCGCTCCGGATGCGTGCGGCGCGCAACTCCGCGAAGTCCCGTATCCGCGAGCGGATCCCCCGCCAGTGGAGGCCGGTCGCCCGCGGGACGTCGACCTCGTGTGTCGGTTCGAGGTCGGGGTCCTGTCCCGAGAGGACGGTGGCGTTGACGTTGCCCGCGAGGTCGTCGTGGTCGATGAGCACGCCGACGGTGGCTCCGTCGGGCGAGCGCGCCGAGAGCACGTCGAGCCCGAGGTGGAGCGCGCGGTACTCGGCGACGTTGTTGTCCGGCGCCCGGTTCGCGACCGACAGCCGCGCGACGCGTTCGCCGTCGCGTGTCTCGATCACGACGCCCAGTCCGCCGTCCGGTCCGGTCCCGGTCCCGTCACCCGCCCCTCTGTAGGAGCCGTCGGTTGCGACGTAGAAATCGCGATGGTGGGTGCGCGGCGGGTGGGCGATGTGGGGCGTCGGTGCCTCGTCGAAGATGTCCCGAAGCGTCGGCCGGCCGTATGCGGCCATACTTTCGTTTCGTGATTCGCGGATTTAAATATGTGGGGTGACAGCCGGGTCGCGTTAAGTTAGAGGATGAGGCGTTCGATTTCAGAGTGTCTATGGCCAAAACCGAACGCCTCGACAGTGATATCGCGTGGATAGACTTGTCGTTT
>PXRP01000038.1 GCA_003021655.1 Halobacteriales archaeon QS_4_69_31 | reverse complement strand
CTGTGGATACCTCGGTGTCTGCAAAGTGCGTCGTCGAAACAGGAAGCCCCACCCTCAAGCGCGAGCCGTCAGGCGAGCGGTAGGGTGGGGTAGTTCACCCCCCGGAACGGACCGCCGATGCGCCGGACCGGCCGTCTCGGCGAACAGTCGCGAAACCACCCGCCGGGCACTCTCTGACCGTCGGTTTCGGCGACCGACCCGTCGCCGAACCGCCGCGTCCGGTCGCCCTCTGCGCCTTTTGGGAGCCTCGTACATGCAGAAAACTTATACCCGAGGCCCCGAAACGGGGGTGTGAAGGCCGAAAGGGCACCTGGGTAGGGGTACCGAGACGTGCCATTTCGGCTATACCGGTTTATTGTGGCCGCACCTAGTGAGCGACAGCCATGGACTTCGACACCTGGGAACCCGTCTACGAGGCCGTCCTCGCGGACTTCGGGTTCCCCCGCGCCGACGACGAGCGCGCCCGCGACCTGCTGGCCGACCTCGTCGCCGGCGCCGACGTACTGACCCCCGCCGACCTCGATTTCGCCGGCCGGACGGTCGCCGTCGCGGGCGCCGGCCCGTCGCTGGAAGAGGACCTCGCCGACGCCCGGAGCGCCGACGCCGTCGTCGCCGCCTCCGACGCCGCGGCGGTCTGTCGGGAGGCCGGCGTCGCCGTCGACTGCATGGTCACCGACCTGGACGAGGAGGGCGACGTGGCCCGCGAGTTGACCCACGCGGGCGTGCCCGTCGCCGTCCACGCCCACGGCGACAACGAACCGGCGCTGCGCGAGCGGGTGCCGGCGCTCGCGCTCGGGAGCGTCCTCCCGACGACACAGGCCGCGCCGGCCGGCCCCGTCTGTAACCCCGGCGGCTTCACCGACGGCGACCGGGCGGCCTTCCTGGCCGACCACTGCGGCGCCGCCTCATTGCGGTTCGTCGGCTGGGACTTCGACGACCCCTCGGTCGGCCCGTTGAAACGGCGGAAACTGAACTGGGCCGAGCGGCTGCTTCGATGGCTGGAACAGCGACGAGGTGAGCGATTCGCCGTCCTCGACGGCCGGCGCGGCGCCATCGACGAGTTCCCCCTTCCCGACTGACCGCCCCACTACTGGTGACTCCCCGCTGGTGGATCCGTGGCGACGGTCGGGGTCCGGACGGGTCCGGCGACGGAGCTAAATAGCGCCGCGACCGGAGACGAACTGATGACCGACGACTGCGCCTTCCTGGACGACATTCTGGACGCGGGCCAGGTCTCCCGGCGCGACCACGCCCGCGAGGACCGCGCCGGCGACTGGTCGACCCACCCCGAGGACGCGGTCCGGCCCGACGCCGTCGTCTGGCCCGAGTCGACCACGGACGTGGCGGCAGTCCTCTCGGGCGCCAACGAGCGGGGCATCCCAGTCACCCCGTACGCCGCCGGCACCGGCCTGGAAGGCGGCGCGACCCCCGCACAGGGCGGCATCAGCCTCGACCTCACCCGGATGGACGACATCCTCGACGTCCGGCCGGCCGACCTGCAGGTGGACGTCCAGCCGGGCGTCCTGGGCAGCGCCGTCGACGAGGCAGTCGCTCGCCACGGCCTGTTCTTCCCGCCGCTGCCCTCGTCGGGGGACATCTCCACCATCGGCGGGATGGTCGCCACCGACGCCAGCGGCATGCAGACGGTCAAGTACGGCGAGGTCGCCGACTGGGTGCTCGAACTGGAGGCGGTGCTGGCCGACGGCACGGTCATCTCGACCGGGAGCAAGGCCCGGAAGACCTCGGCGGGGTACAACCTCCTAGACCTGTTCGTCGGCAGCGAGGGCACGCTGGGCGTCGTCACGCAGGCGACGCTGGAACTCGCCGGTCGCCCGGAGCAGGTCAAGGGCGGCCGGGCGGTCTTCCCGGACCTCGACGCGGCGGGGAACGCCATCGCCGACGCCGTCCAGTCGGGCGTCGACCTGGCGAAAATCGAGTTGCTCGGCCCCGACGCCGCCACCGTCGCCAACGCGTACAACGACGGCGACCTACCCGACCAGCCGATGGTCTTCGTCGAGTTCCACGCCGACCACGGCGTCGACGACGAAATCGGGTTCTGCCGGGCCGTCTTCGGCGCTCACGACCCACACTCGTTCGACATCGCCCCCGGATCGGAGATGGACGACCTCTGGCGATTGCGCAAGGACATGGCCTACGCCGTCGACGAGTACGACCCCGACCTGACGCCGCTGCATCCCGGCGACGTGACGGTGCCGATCAGCGACCTCCCGGCGGTCATCCGCTTCGTGAAAGAGCGGGCCGCCGAGGCCGACCTGCTGGTGCCCTGTTTCGGCCACGCCGGCGACGGCAACCTCCACTACGAGGTGCTCGTCGACCTGGACGACCCCGAGATGGTCGAGCGCGGCGAGGCCCTCTATGCCGCCGTCGTCGAGCGGGCCATCGAACTCGGCGGCACCGCCACCGGCGAACACGGCGTCGGCCGCGGCAAGCGCGACTACCTCGAAGCCGAACACGGCTCCGGCACCGTCGAGACGATGGCCGCTATCAAGGACGCGCTCGACCCCGACGGGATCCTGAACCCGGAGAAGGTGCTCCCCGACCGGACCTGAAGCCGGCTGACACCGCCACGCGGGATTCCTGCTCGCCACACAGGGACCTCTGTTCGCCACGCGGGACCTCCGTTTCGGCGCGACCGGCGTCGTCTCTCGGCGGTGAGGGTCGGGTGGCGGTGAAGCGGGTGGGCGACGGTCAGACAGCAGTCGGGCAGCGACCGTCGGGCGGCGGTTGGGCGGGGGGTAGGCGGCGGTCGAGCGGTGCGGGTCCGGTCACGCCGGGGTGGGTTCGGCCGTCGTCGAGAGGTCACGGAGCGCGAGTTTCACGTTGCGTCTGTTGGCCTTCCAGACGGCGTCGAAGAGGTCGCCGACGACCGGGACCGACCCGGCGACGGCGTCGACCCCGACGTTGAGGAACATCCGTGCGAGCGTCCGTCGGCCGACGCCAAGCAGCGCCGCCTGGACGACGAGCGCGAGCGAGACGACGGCGGTCGCCGTGTCGCCGGCGACCGGCAATAGCCCGACCAGGGGGTCGAGCCCGACCCGCCGGTCCGTCCCGGGGACCGGCAGGCCGTCGTCGAGGAGATACGCGACCGCCTCCATGCGCCGGAGCGCCGCCCGGTCGACCGTCTCCGGTAACTCCCCCGCGATGTCCACCTCGTACCGTGACTCGTACGCTACCGACATCGGACATGCGTTGGAGGGCCAGCCGGATAAACGCGCGGTCCCATCCGAGGGCTCACACGTTGCCGCCGCGATGTCGGTCAGTGTCACTCGGGGGCGAGCGCGCGCATCGTCGCCCGGATCTCGTCGGGGTCGGCGCCGCGGGGGAACGAGACGGAGGCGGCGTCGACGCCGTCGACAGCCGCCCACTCGTCCATCGCCTCGCGACACTCCGCGGGGGTGCCCGTGGGGCCGAGCGCGTCGAGCAACTCGTCGGAGATGGCGTCCATCGCCGCCTCCCTGTCGCCGTTGGCCCACTCGCTGGCGGTCGTCGTCGCCTCGTCCTCGTAGCCCTGGCGGGCCAGCGACTCCCGGTAGAAGGTCCCCATCGCGCCGACGTAGAAAGCCAGGTGGTTGCGGGCGAGCCGGCGGGCGCGCTCGCGGTCCTCCAAGGCACAGCAGGGCAACGAGAGGGTCACCCGGAGGTCCCCGGGGTCGCGCTCGCCCAGGTCGGCGCCCCGCCGGAGGTCCTCCAGGCGGTCGCGGAGCCCCTCCCGGGTGAGCATCAGGGCGTGCCAGCCGTCGGCGAAGCGCCCGGCGAGTTCGACCGACGTGGGTCCCATCCCGGCGGCGTCTATCCGCGGCGCGGGCTCGGGTGGCTCACACCGCAGCCGGAACCCCGACAGCTGGAAGATGTCGCCGTCGTACTCGACGCGCTCGCCCGCGAGGACCAGCCGGAGGATCTCGACGTACTCGCGGGTCCGCCGGAGCGGTCGGTCGTACTCGATGCCGTGCCACCCCTCGATGACCGCGGGGCCGCTGGGCCCCAGCCCCATCCGGAACCGGCCGTCGGCGACCTCCTGGAGCGTGGCGGCGGTCTGGCCCAGCAGGGTCGGCGACCGCGAGTAGACGTTGACGATGGAGGTCCCGATACCGATCTCGTCGGTGTGTTCGGCGATAGTCGTCAGCGCCGTCACGGCGTCGCGCCCCCAGGTCTCCGGGAGCCAGGCGCGGTCGTACCCCAACTCCTCCGCGAGCACCGCGTACTCGACGAGCGTCTCGACCGACGGCTGGGCGGCGACTGGCAGAAAGACGTCCCGGTCCATACGCCTCCCACGACGGCCGCTGTCAAATAGTTTGAGCCGGACCGGGACCGCGAAACCGGGCGCCGGCGGACCGTCGAGCACCGCCGAGCCCGGGACCGAACCGGTAGCCGCGAAAACCCTAAGCGTGCGGGCACGTACTCCCGGGTATGAACGTCACGGAACTGGACCGCCAGCAGATACTCGTCCTGGTGATGGTCTTCGCGATGGTCGGCTCCTCGGTCGTCTACGTGCTCGCGTACGCCTTCTGACCGCTCTCGCGTGGGTATCGTGCCCGCGAACGCCTTCCAGCCGTCGTCCTCGTGTGGGTCCTCTGTGGTGCTCGCGTGGCCCCTCGCGTGTGCCGTCTACCCGTCGTCCACGTCGTCGCGCCCGGGGTCGTGGCGGGCGAGCCACTCGTCGATGGTCTCCAGCCGGTGGACCGCGCGGTCGGGCGCGCCGATGTTGTGGTGTTCGCCGGGGTAGACCACCAGTTTCGCCTCGACGCCCCGCTTGCGCAGCGACCGGTAGAGCTGTTCGGACTGGGTCGGGGGACACCGCCAGTCCTCCCCGCCGGCGGTCAACAGCAGGGGCGTGTCGATCTCGTCAACGTCGGTGATCGAGGAGGCCGCCTCGTAGGCCTCGGGGTTCTCCCACGGGAGGCCGAAGTCGTGTTCGAACCACTTGTGGGAGTCGTCGGTACCGAACGAGGAGCGCATGTCGTAGATACCGTGTTCGGCCACGCCCGCGGCGAACCGGTCGGTCCGCGTGAGGACGTACGCGGTGTTGACCCCGCCCTGGGAGAAGCCGCCGACGAACAGCCGGTCGGGGTCGGCCCACCCGCGCTCGACGAGGTCGTCGACCCCCGCGAGCAGGTCCTCGACCTCGACGCTGTTCCAGGCCCCCTTGAGCCGCTCGCAGAACTCCCGCCCGTAGGAGGTCGACCCGCGGTAGTTGACGTTGTAGACGAGATAGCCGCGACTCGTCCAGAAACTCGCGTTGAAGTCGAAACGGGGCTGGTCGTAGGCCATCGGCCCGCCGTGGATCCACAGCAGCACGGGGCGGGGGTCGGGGTCGGCCGGGTCGAACGGCGGCGGGTAACTGACCAGTCCCTCGACTTCGGTCCCGTCCTCGCTCTCGAAGGTCACCCGCGTGGTGTCGTGGTGGTCGTAGTCGGCGAGGAGGTCGGCGTTCAGGTCCGTGAGCCGCCGCCGCGGGTCGGGGTCGTCGGCCGTCGCGTCGAGGTCGGCGACGGCCATCGCGTGGACGTCCGCCCCCTCGCGTGGGTGACTGCGGACGACCGCGACGGTGTCGCCGTCGACGTCGAACCAGTCGTGGGTCTCGTCTCTGGACTGGCGGTCGAAGACGCGCTCGTACCGCCGTTCGCCGCCGTCGCCTTCCTCGTCGCCCGCCGGGTCGAGGGCGGCGGCGTCGAGGCGGACGAACCGCGTCCACCCCTCGTCGCCGATGCCGGCCAGCAGCGACTCGCCGTCGAGCCACGTCGGCCCGCCGAAGAAACTGAGCGTGCGGTCCAGCCCCGCCGTGACGGCGGCCCCCTCGCCGGTCTCGGGGTCGATGACGCGCACGTCGGAGGGGACGTACCAGTTGTCCGGCCGGCCCGCCCGGACGGCCAGGCGTTCCCCGTCGGGACTCCAGGTCGGCGCGGCCGCGGTGTGGTCGCCGTCGGTCAGCCGCTCGACGTCGCCGCTCTCCGCGTCGACGACGTGGACGTCCCGGACGTAGGTGTCGTCGGGGTCCTCGCCGTGGTAGGCGACGAAGGCGATCCGGTCGTCGGCGGGGTTCCAGGCCGGTTGCGGGCCGGCGGCCGCGTCGAGGATGCCGCCGCCGTAGGCGTCGTCGAGCCGCTCGCTGTCGCGGCTCTCGACGTCGACGACGAACAGGTACGTCGTGACGGTGTCGAGCCACCCCTCGCTGTCGAACTTGTGCTGGAGGCGCTCGGTCTCGATGGGGCCGTCCTCCCGGCGCTGGTCGAGGTACTCCCGCTCCTCGTCCGTCGGGTCCCGCGCCGCGGTCACGACCCGCTCGCCGTCGGGGCCCCAGTCGAAGCCCCGGACGCCCTCGTCGCGGTCGGTCACCTGCCGCGCGTCCCCGCCGCGTTCGAGGTCGTACACCCACACCTGCGGTTTCGGCCCCTCGTCGCCGCCGCTCTCGCCTTCCGTCCCGTCCTCATCGTCTCCCTCGCTGTCGGCCTCCGAGTCGCCGTCAGCCCCGTCGTCGTCTCCGTCTTCGTCGCCCTCGTCGCGGCCGACCCGGAGTTCGGTGTCGGTCTCGCGGGCCATCAGGACGCCGAGCCGGCCGCCGTCGGGCGACCACTCGACGTTCCAGGCGCCGGATGCGCGTGTCAGTCGGTGGGGGTCGCGGCTCCCGTCGGCCGGCACCGTGAACACGGAACTCGGCCGCTCGTCCTCCTCGGGGTCGCTCTCGCTGGCGGTGAAAGCCACGCGGTCGCCGTCGGGCGAGACCGCTACCCCGCTCGGCGCCGTCAGGTCGTAGAACGCCTCTGCCGGTACCTCGTCCATGGCCTCGCCTCGGCCGGGCGCGTGAAACCTCTTTCGTGGGGGTGTCAGCCGTTCACATCCCTGTAACCCGACGGGGTCGCGGTCCTCCGGGCCGGCGTCCCGGGAGACCGCAACCTACTTTATCAGTACGTCGAAACGCTCGGGCAATGGGGCCAACGCGACGACGTGTCCTCGAACTCGGGGGAGCAGTGCTTGCGACAGTCCCGCTGGCGGGCTGTCCCGGCGACGAGACCGGAACCGACCTTGCGGAGGAGGCGCCGCCGTCCGACGGCGGGACGGCCTCGACCACCGCGCGAACGGGGACGCCACCGGACAGTACGACAGCCACGGGGACGTCGGCGGGCGGGCGCCCCGCGACCGACACCGCGGGCGCTACCGAGTGGCTCCCCGCGCCGTCGGCCGTCGAGTTCGTCCCCGAGGCGGGCTATGCCTTCCGGGCGGTCGCGCCGGCCCAGCTGGTCGAACTGAGCGACGCGCTCGGCGACGGGGCGACCGACAGGCTCACCCGCGAGGTCCCCAACCCCGGTATCGAGACGCTGGCTGACGCGACGCTGCTGCTCCAGTTCGCCCGGTCGGCGGTCGCCTACGAGGCCGACTTCGACCGCGCGACCGTCGAGAGCGAGTTCGAGGAGCTTGGCTTTTCGGCCGTCGATACCTACCAGGGGTTCACGCTCGTTGCCGCCGGCGAGACCCGGGTCGGCGCGGTGAGCGACGAGGCGGTCGTCACCGTCGGGCGGTTCTCCAGCGAGGAGACCACCGACAAGCGCCCCGCGACGGAGGCGGTCGTCGACGCGAAGACCGGCAACGGCGAGCGTTACACCGACGCGATACCGGACTGTGGGACCCTCATTGACGCGCTCGGGGCCGCGCACGTCGTCCAGGGACGGACACACGAGGCCGGCGCGACCTTCGAGGGGGCGGTCGGCGAGGGCGTCTCGACCCACGTCGGCCCCGAGGACTCCCGCGTCCGGGCGTCGGTCGTCTTCGCCGGGGCGGCCGACGAGAGCGCGGTCGCCGAGTGGGCGAGCGGCGCGGAGACGTTCGACGGCCGCGAGCCCGCCACCCGCGTGGACGGGCGGGTCGTCACCGCCGAGGCCGCCGTCCCGTCCGGCGACCTCGGGGGGTTCCCGTCGGAGTTCCCGGGGCCGCCGATAGCGACCGACACTCCGTCTGTCCCCCAGGTCGAGTTCGGCTTCGAGTACGCGCCCGGCGAGACCGGCCAGGGCACGCTGACGATCATCCACGAGGGCGGGGACGCGGTCGCGGCCGACCAGCTGTTCGTCCGCGGGTCGGGCTTCGCGGACGTCGAGAGTGTCGACCAGACGGCCGCCGGCCCGTGGAAGGGGACCGCCAGCGGCGACGACAGCGTGGTCGCCGGTGACTTCGTCACCGTCGGCGTCGCGAGCGACTACCAGGTCCGGGTCGTCTGGGAGGCCGACGACGCACAGGCGCTGGCGATCCTCGGCGGGGACCAGGGCCCCGACGCCTGACGGGTCGGCTTCGCGCGGGCCGTCGCGCTGGCCGCCGGTGCGCTCACTCGGTGTCCCAGACGTCCGCGACCGGATTCGAGTCGGACCCGCGCGAGCGCCGCGACCGCGAGCGTCGTCGTTCCGACCCGCCCTCGCCGTCGTCGCGGCCGCCGCGGGCTCCCGGCCCGTCGCTGCCCGACCGCGAGCGCCGACCCGTCCGCGTGTCGTCGATCCCGACCGTCGCCGCTTCCGGGTCCAGCGCCGGCAATTCCGGCCGGCCCATCCGGTCGACCTGGTCGGCGAACCAGTCGGGCATGTCCCCGCGGGCCCGCTCGAACAGGTCCAGCAGCGACGAGTCCGCGAGGTAGGTGGCGCCGAAGTCGTCGGGTGCCCGCACCACCCGCCCGCAGGCCTGGATCACCGTCCGCAGGGCCGTCCGGTAGTACCAGCCCCACTGGTCGTCCGCCAGGCGGGCCGCCACCCGCGAGTCGCGCGTGTTCGGGTACGGCGCCTTGCAGAGCAGTTGCCACCGACAGAGGTCACCCTCCAGGTCCAGCGCCTCCTCCATCTTGACCGACAGGAAGACCTCGGGGTCGTCGACGCGTTGCCACGTGGCCAGTTGCGGGTCGCGGTCCTCGGCGTCGTGGGTCCGCACCCGGGCCCCGACGCCCAACTCGCGGAGGCGGTCGGCGAGTCGTTCCTGGATCGCGTAGGAGTGACAGTGGACCAGCCCCTTCTCGTCGGGGTGGCGCTGCATGACCCGGACGAGCGCCTCCGCGACAGCCGGGAGGGTCTCGTCGCGGGCGTCGTAGGTCATCTTCCCCCGGGTGACGTCGTACAGCGGGCGGTTCTCCACGGGGAAGGTGTGGGGCACCTCCACCAGCGCGACGCGGTCGGGCGAGAGCCCGACGTTCGCACAGAACGCGTCCTTGTCGAGAATCGTCGCCGAGAGGAGGGCGAATCGCTCGGCGCGGTCCCAGACGGTGTGCTGGAGGTACTTCTCGGGCGCCATCGGCTTGACCGTCACGCGGGTCCCCGCGCCGTCGGGCTGGTCGACGACCCACGTCGTGGCGCTGTCGGTCCCGCGGTAGTCCTCGAGGAACCACGCGAGCTCCGACTGGAGCTCGACCAGGCGGTCCCGCTCGGCGGCCTCCTCCGGGGAGAGTTCGGCCTGGGCGCGCAACTCCGCGAGCCGCCGGTCGGCCATCGTGTGGAGGGTGTCGGCGTAGCGGGCGGCGTCGTCGAGCCCGTCGATGGCGGGCGGCTCGGCGGCGTCCCATACCGGGACGGTGTCGGGACCGAGGTCGATCGTCGCGTACATCTCGGCCCAGTTGCCCAGGCCGTGGGCCTCGTCGACGACGAGGACGTCCCGCCGGCCGAAGACGTCGCTGCCGGCGGTCTGCATGAAGTACGCGAGCGTCATCGCGGCGACCCGGGCGTTGGCGGCGATGGCCCGGTCCGAGAAGTACGGACACCGGTGTTTCACCTGGCAGTCGAACGCCCGCTCGCGGGCGCAGGGTGCGCGGTCGACCGGGGTGTCGGTCTCGCCGGGGAGGATACACGAGTAGTTGTTCTTGCCCCTGACCACCGACAGGTCTGCGAGCAACTCGTCGCCGGCCACGTCCTCAAGCTGGGAGACCTGCGGCGTGGTGTAGTAGGCGTCGGTGACCTGGCCGGCCTCACTCTCCCCGGCCGTGCGCGCACAGCCCGCGATGGCCCGCGCGAGCAGCGACTTGCCGCTGCCCGTCGGCGCGCGCACGAGGACGACGTCGTTCCCGGCCTCGAAGGCCTCGCGGATGTCGGCCAGCGCCCCCTTCTGGGCGCCCCGGTAGGCGGGCGCCGGAAACTCCTCGTAGAGCCGACCGAGATTCACGCTCGAACGCACGAGGGCAACCGGCCTAAACGTGCCGGTCACCGGCGCCGGTCACCGCGGGACAGGCCGGCGGTCCCCGGACGGGGAGGCCGAAACGCGGGATCTGGATGGCTCTGTTCTCCGGGTCCCGAACTCTCGCCCGGAGATTTAAATCCGAGAGCGAGGCCAGCGCCGCCATGGTCACGCTCGACTGGGACATCGAACGGACGGACGGGGTGACGCTCGTCCGGGTGTACGTCACGGCCGACTGGCCGCGCCGCGTCCGCGTCGAGAACCGGCTCGACGGGCCAGTCTGGCCGCCGCGGCGACGGGGCCGGCCCGCGGCCGGCTGGGACGACGGCGGGTTCGAGGGTATCGTCACGCCCGAGAACCGGCTTGTCGCCGGCTACGCGACGCCCGGCCTCGCCGGAACGGACCCGGGACGACTGTCGCCGGCGCCCGACGGCGGGTCGGCCGACGCGATGGTCGACGACGCCGCGTCCGGCGGGGCGACCGATACGCCGGTCCGTCTCGGGTCCCTGGAGGTGGGGGCACCCGCGGACACCGAGCCGACGCCGGCCGGCGTCGTCCGGTCGCTGGGCGACCCACTGGTCCCCCGCGACGCCGTCCCGGTCCCCGACCCGGCCCCGGCCGCGAGCGACGACGCGGAAGCGGACCCGCGGGCACAACCGGACGGCGACGCGGACTCGACGCCGGGCGCGGTTTGCGAAGGGGAGCCGTCCCGGCACCCGGACACCGACCCCGGCGAGTCGCCGGGCGGGCCGTCCGACGCGGCACGGTCACCGGCCGACGGCGGCGACGACCCCGGGGACGGCCGCGACGACGGCGAGGGCGAGTCGACCGCGCCTAGCGGCCCCGACGGGGCGGACGCGCGCTCGGACGGGTCAAGCGGCGCGGGGTCGTCCGGTTGCGCCCCCGCCGACCCGTTCGTCGTCCCTCGTGTCGTGCGGGCGTGGTTGCGGGACGTGGACGAGCGCCTCGGGGCCGTCGAGCGCGGCGACGGGGGCGCGCCGCTCCGGGGGGCCGTCGCCGCGGACAGGCGGGCGCTGGCGCGCGTCTCCCGGCGGGTCGACAGGCTCGGGGAGCGGGCCGCGGCCGTCACGGACCAGCGCGACCGGCGGACGGCCGGGGAGCGATGATCCTCGCAGTCGTCGGCGGCAAGGGCGGCGTCGGCAAGTCGACGGTCGCGTACAACCTCGGGGCGGCCCTGGAGGCGGTCGTCGTCGACGCGGACCTGTCGATGGCGGACCTGCCGGCCGGACGCGGGCCGGACCTGCACGATGTCCTCGCCGGGCGTGCCAACCCGGTCGAGGCGGTCCGCGAGGGCGGGCCGGTGGCGTTGCTCCCCTGCGGGCGGTCACTCGCCGGCGCGCGGGCCTGTGACCCGACGGCGCTGGTCGAGACCGTCGAGGCGGTCGCCGCCGCCTACGGGGCCGTCGTCGTCGACTGTCCGGCGGGGCTATCGGGCGACGTGGGACTGGGTCTGCTCGCCGCCGACGCCTGCGTCCTGGTGACCGAACCGACGCCCGCGGCCCTGGGGGACGCCTTCCGGGCGCGGGCGCTGGCACGCGAACTCGACGCGGGCCTCGCGGCCATCGCGCTGAACCGCGCGAGCCAGGACGCGCCGACCGACCTCGTGGCGCGCGAACTGGGCGGGCCGGTGACCGTCGTCCCCGAGTCGGCGGCGGTCCCGGCGGCACAGGCGGCCGGCGTCCCGGTCGCCGACTACGCGCCCGACGACGCCGCGGGCGAGGCGCTCGCGGACCTGGCGTCCCGGGTCGAGCGAGCGGTCGACCGAAACCGGCGGCCGGCGTGACCGGGCGCGGGCGCGGACCCGGGTCGGCGGTCACTCTCCTCCGTCGCCGGGAGCGGCGTCAAGCGCGTCGGCGCGGGTCTCGGTCCGGCCTCGTGGCCTCGAACTGCTGAACGTCTCGACGATGTCGACGCTCACTCCTCGCGCAGGTCGACGTAGGTCGACCGCAGCGTCACCGGCGTCACGTCCGCGACGTCGGCGGCCTCCTGCTGGGTCAGCGGGTAGGACCGCTCGTCGGCCGCGGTGTACAGACAGGCGGCCGCGACGCCGGCAGGGTTGCGCCCGGCGACCAGGTTCGCCTCGTGGGCGCGCTCGGCCAGTTCGCGGGCGCGCTGTTCGACCTCGCTCGGGAGGTCGAGGTCGCTCGCGAACCGCGGGAGGTACTCGCGCGGGTCGATGGGTCCGGTCGGCAGGCCGAGTTCCCGGTTCAGGGCGTCGTAGGCGGCCCGCAACTCCGGGGCCGAGGCCTTCGCGTCGGCGACGACCTCCTCGACGGTGCGGGAGACCTCGCTCGTCCGGCAGGTCGCGTAGACCGCCGCGGCCGCAAAGCCCTCCAGCGAGCGCCCCCGCAGGAGGTCGGCGTTCTGTGCCGACTCGAAGAGCACGCACGCCCGGTCGCGGACGGTCTCCGAGAGCCCGAGCGCGCTCACGAGCCGCCGGATCTCCGTGAAGCCGTAGACCTGGTTGCGCTCGGCCTTCGAGCCGATCTTCGTGCGGTTGTGCTGGCGGCGCATGCGCGCGACCCGGCGGCGCTTGCGCCCCGTCAGCCGCGTCGACCGGCCGATCTCCGTCGACAGCCCGCGGTCGTGGCGCGACCGTGTCAGCGGCGCCCCCGTGCGCTCGCGGTCTGTCTCCTCGTCGCCGAAGGTCCGCCACTCCGGGCCGCGGTCGATGGCGTCCTCGGCGACCACCAGTCCGCAGCTGGCACAGACGGTCTCTAACCCTTCGCTTCGCAGGTCTCCCTCGCATTCCGGGCACGCTGTCGCAGTCGTGCTCATACGCGAAGCTTCGCACCGAACGGGGTTAATAAACGGTGCGGTCGGTCCCGGTCCCGGGCCCGCTCCCCGCCGGTTTACCGACCGGTAACCGGTAGGTGCGGTCGGTCCCGGCGCCCGTCCGTTCGTGTCGATCCCCCAACTATTAAACCGTGGACGGGAGTAACTCCGTCTGATGGGACTGCCGGAGATCGCGGCGGGGGTCGAGGTCGTCGACGAGCAGCGCGACCGGGGGGTCGCGACGGTCGACCGGACCGGCGAGTCCCTCGTAAAGCGGCTCGCCCCGTTCGCGGACGAACTCCCGTGTGGCCCGGAGACGGCGGCGACGCTGGTCGAGGCCTACACCGGCGGCGAGAGCGTCGGCGACGCGGCGCGGGCGGCGGGGCTGGCCCCGACCGACGGCGCGAAGGCGTTGCACCTGTTCGGCGAGTCGGTCTCGCCAGTGGGGCCGACGGGCCGGGCGGTCGTCCGCGACTGGCTGGCGGGCCGGCTCGCGCGGACCGAGGCGGTCGACCTGGCCGGCGTCTCCGACCGTGAGTTCGCGCTGGCGGTCTACGTCGAGACCCACGACCCGATACCGGGCGCCCGCGAGGCCGTCGAGGGGGCGCTCGCGCCCGCCGAGGACGCCGCCGTCGACAAGCGCGACGCGCTCGGTGAGACGATGAGCGACGTCGGCGACCTGCGGTGACGACACCGGTCGCGCCCCGCTCTCAGTCGCCGTTGACGACGGCGGTGTCGAACCCGTCTGTGGCCGAACCCGAGACGCCGACGGCACAGACCTCGTGTTCGAACGCCAGGTCGTAGGCCTCCCTGGCGGCGCCGGCCGCGTCGGTCGCCCCGAACTCGACGGGTCCGGGGCTGTCTTTCTCGTAGGTGGCGACCAGCGTCGGCTCCGCGACCGCCTCGACGAGGAGGGCGTCGCGGCGGACAGTCCCGACGACCGCACCGGGGCCGTCGCCCGGTGTCGTCGGGTCGTCGCCGGCGACGCCGACGATGCCCGCGACGCGGGGCGTGTCGTAGTCGTCCTTCTCGAAGTCGAGCGCGAGCAGCGGCTCGGCCAGCGCGTCCCGGGCGGGGTAGCCCAGCGCCAGCTTCTCGGCGATGGGGTCGACGTGGGAGCCGTTCCCCAGGACTGCCCCGCGCTCGGTCGCGCGCAGGCAGTTGTACGCGATGTAGGGGTTGTCCGTCTCGGGCGCGTCGGCTGTGGGACCGACCGTGACGGTGTCGGGACCGTGCACGGTTGCCTCCCGGTTCGGGAACGACCGCGAGGAGACGCGGTACGCGCCCACCGTCGGCGCGACGACGAGGAACCGTCCGAGGTACATGGCCGTCTCTGGGCCCGGCCGGCGAAAGTAGATGTCGGTCTCGACGCGGGAGGTCAGTGGGTCATCTCCGCGTCGCGCTGGAGGTGGCAGGCACAGAAGTGGCGGTCGTCGCCGTACTCGGGGTCGACCTCGTAGGCGGGCTGTTCGCGGGCACAGATACTGGGTTCGGTGAACGACTCGCGGAGGTGGTCGGCGGCCGCGTCCCACTCGCCGCGTTCGAGGAGAACGAACGCGCGGTCGAGCGCCTCGCCGGCCGCGCCGCCGGGGCGGGCCTCCGTGAAGAACTCCGCTTCGAGGTCCGCCCGGGTGGTCATCTCGAAGCCGTGGCGGATGACACGGCGGGTAAAGGCCCGGACGTTGGCCCACTCCTCGGGCGTGAGGTCGTACTGTTCGGGGGCGATGAACTCCGGACAGCGTGTGCGGAACCGACAGCCGCTGGGCGGTTCGATGGGGCTGGGTACGTCGCCCTCAAGGACGCCCCGCGTCTCGGACTTCCGGGGGTCGGGGACGGGGATGGACTCCAGGAGCGCCTTCGTGTACGGGTGCTGGGGGTTCTCGTACAGTTCCTCCTTGCCCGCGAGTTCGACGATCTCGCCGAGGTACATCACGGCGACGCGGTCGGAGATGTGCCTGATGACAGAGAGGTCGTGGCTGATAAAGAGGTAGGTGAGGCCGAACTCGTCCTGGAGGCGGCGCATCGTGTTGAGCACCTGGGCCTGGATGGAGGCGTCGAGCGCGCTCGTCGGTTCGTCACAGACGATGAAGTCGGGGTTGACCGAGAGGGCGCGAGCGAGGTTGATGCGCTGGCGCTGGCCGCCCGAGAACGCGTGGGGGTAGCGGTTGTAGTGCTGGGGGTCGAGACCGACCCGCTCCAGCAGTTCGCGGGCGCGCTCCTCGCGGCCGTCGTCGTCGAGCATGCCGTGGGCCTTCATGGGTTCCTCGACGATGGGTCCGACCTTCATCCGCGGGTCCAGCGACGACTGGGGGTCCTGGAAGATGATCTGCATGTCCTTGCGCTTGCGGCGCAGCGCCTCGCCGTCCAGTGCTGCGAGGTTGTCGCCCTCGAAGTAGACGTCGCCCTCGGTCGGGTCGACCAGCCGCAGGACCGTCCGCGCGAGCGTGCTCTTCCCACAGCCGGACTCGCCGACCAGCCCGAGCGTCTCGCCCCGCCGGATGTCGAAGGTAACGTCCTCGACGGCGCGGACCCACTCCCGGCCCACCGACACCGGGACGCCGTCGGCGTCGCGCTCGACGTTCAACCAGGAGAGAAAGCCCGAGTCGTTCGCGAAGTGTTTGGTCAGCCCCTCGACGCGCAAGAGCGGGTCGCCCTCCTCGGCGACGTCGGGTCCGGCACTCGCCCCCTCGCCGGGGCCGGAGACGTCACTCATCGGCGCCACCCCTGCTCCCGTGTACGCCCCCGTCGGCGTCGACCGCGCCGGTGTCGGTACTGGTGCGGCCGACGTCGAAGCCCGCGCTGGTCTCGTTCTCGATGGGCGCGCTGGCCGAGTAGTCGACCTTGAACACCTCCTCGTGTTTCAGGCAGGCCGCCCGGTGGGTGCGCTCGTCGGGCCCGGAGACGTCCCGCGGCTCGGGGTTGGTCCGCCGGCAGACCTCGCGGGCGTCCGGACACCGGGTGTGGAACCGACAGCCCGGCGGGGGGTTTATCGCCTCGGGCATCACGCCGACGATCGGCTTGAGTTCCTCGACGGTCTGGTCCGGCCGGGGCAGCGAGTCCAGCAACGCGTCGGTGTAGGGGTGTTTGGTGTCGTGAAAGAGGCTGTCGACGTCGGCCCGTTCGGCCATCTGGCCGAGGTACATGACGTTCACGCGGTCGCAGATCTCCGCGACGACGCCCATGTCGTGTGTGACCCAGATGAAGCTGGTCCCGTATTTTTCCTGGAGGTCGGCCACCTGTTCGAGGATCTGGCCCTCGACGGTGACGTCCAGGGCCGTCGTGGGCTCGTCGGCGATGACGAGGCTGGGTTCACACGCCAGCGCCATCGCGATGAGCACGCGCTGGCGCATGCCGCCGGAGAACTCGTGGGGGTAGTCGCCGAACCGCTCGCTCGGCTCGGGGATGCCGACCTCCCGGAGCATGTCGACGGCGGTCTCGCGGGCGCGGGACTCGCCGACGTCGCGGTTGATCTCGATGAACTCCCGGAGCTGGCCGCCGACGGTGAACACCGGGTTGAGACTCTCCATGGGGTCCTGGAAGATGATGGCGATCTCGCGGCCCCGGATCCGCTCGCGCATCTCCCGGTTCGAGAGCATCTCCTCGCTCTCGGTGCGCTCGCCGTTCTCGTCTTCCTCGAAGGAGACGATGGTCTCGCCCTTGAAGCGGACCTCGCCGCCGACGATCGAGCCGGGGTCCTCGACGAGCCGCATGATCGACTTGGCGGCGACGCTCTTGCCGGCGCCGGATTCGCCGACGATGCCGACGATCTCCTCCTCGTAGACGTCGAAGGAGACCCCGTCGACGGCACGGACGACGCCGTCGGCCGTGAAAAAGTGCGTCTGCAGGTCGCGGACTTCGAGTATCGGGTCCATGTTAGTTGTTGAGTCGTGGGTCGAGCGCGTCGCGCAGGCCGTCGCCGAACATGTTGAACGCCACCACGGTGACGAGGATACAGAGGCCGGGCCAGATGCTGTACCAGACGTTCTCGATCATCACCGCGCGGGACTTCGAGAGCATCTGCCCCCAGGAGGGGGTCGGCGGCTGGACGCCAAAGCCCAGGAACGAGAGCCCGGCGACGATGAGGATGGCGGTCCCGATCTGGAGCGTGCCCTGGACGAGCACGGGCGCGAAGCTGTTGGGGATGACGTGCCGGCGGATGATGTTGCGGTCACGGACCCCGGCGGCCGTGGCGGCCTCGATGTAGGCCTTCTCGCGGACGCTGACCACCTCCGAGCGGATGAGCCTGGCGAACGTGGGGATAGAGGCGATGCCGACCCCGACCATCACGAACGCGAGGTTCGTCCCGAACACCGCGATGAACGCGAGCACCAGGATGAAAAAGGGGATGGCGTACAGCGTCTCGACGGCGCGCATGAGCAGGTCGTCGACCCGGCCGCCGTAGTAGCCCGCCACCGCGCCGACGACGGTTCCGCCGACCATGCCGACGACGGTCGCGATGGCCCCGACCGTGATGGCGATCCGGGAGCCGTAGACGAGTCGCGCGAGGATGTCCCGTCCGCGGTCGTCGGTCCCGAGCGGGTGGGCCCAGGTCCCCTGGCCGTAGACGTTCTCCAGGGGCGCCGGCGGGAGGAGCCGGGGCGTCTCGAGTGGCTCCTTGATCGGGCTGATCCAGAACGTCTCGGCGATCCAGTACTTGCGCACGCCGTACTGGGCGAAGACCTGGTACTCCGAGAGGATGTCGAAGACCACCGCGTCGACCGTCGCGAACAGAGCCAGCCCCGACATGAACGCGATCACGACCAGCCCGCCCAGCGCCGTCGGGTCGCCTCTGATCTGGCTGAGGGTGTAGCGCCAGCCGACCCGCGATTCGATCTCGTCGTCCTTGTGGAGCGAGCCGACGTCCCCGTCGGCGTCTAGCACGTCGTCTTCCGTAGAGCCTGTCGTCGCCATCTCAGTCCACCTCGTCGTACGTGACGCGCGGGTCGATGTACGCGTACGAGAGGTCGGTGAGGATGACCCCGATGACGAACACGGCCCCGAACATGATCGTCGTTCCCATGATGAGCGGATAGTCCTGTCTGAAGATCGAGTTGACGATGAGCTTGCCCATGCCGTTTATCTGGAAGACCGTCTCGATGAGGACCGCGCCGCCGATGAGGCCGGTCAGCTGGAGCCCCAGGATGGTGATGATCGGCAGTTGCGCGTTCCGGAAGGCGTGCTTGCGGAGGATGGCCGACTCCTTGACGCCGTAGGCGCGGGCCAGCTGGACGTAGTCCTCCGAGAGCACCTCCAGCATCGAGGAGCGCTCGATGCGGGTCAGCGCCGCCATCTGGAGCGTCCCGAGCGATATCATCGGCATGACCAGGTGCCGGGCGCTCAAAACGAGTACGTCGACGCGCGTCGCCGCGTTCCGGACCTCTACCGGGTCTGCCCACGGCATGATGAGGTTCGTCGACGGGAGCACCTGGAAGTGAAAGGAAAAGACGAGGATGAACATCAGCCCGATCCAAAACGAGGGCGTGCTCACGCCGATGAGCGAGACGAACCGGGAGGCGTGGTCGGTGGGCTTGTTGCGCCGTTTCGCGGAGATGACCCCCAGCGGGATGGCCGTCAGGATGGCGAAGGCGTAACTGGAGGTCATCAGCAGCATCGTCGGACCCATCCGCTGGGCGATCTTCGTCGTGACCGGCTCGCCGTAGAAGATGCTCCGCCCGAAGTCGCCAGTGAGCACCCCGGCGACGTAGTTGATGTACCGCACCCACAGCGGCTTGTTGAGCCCGTACCGGGAGCGGATGGCTTCGATCTCCGTCTGGCTCGGCGACGGGCCGAGCATGATCTGGACCGGGTCGCCCGGGATCGCGTTCGCCATGACGAACGTGATCGTGACGACCCCGAGCATGACCGGGATGGCCTGGAGGAGCCGGTTGAACGTGTACCGATAGATTCCCATCGTTTCGTGCGTCGGTCGTACCGCGTGCGGACGGTTAACCGTTGTGCGAGGGCGCCCCCGTCGGAACCCCTCGACCAGGGCCTTACTGGATCGAGACGTTGTTGAAGTCCGAGACGATCTTGAACTGGTCGACCGGGTGGGTCTGGAAGTCCTGGACCTTGTTGGAGACGCCGAAGCTGTTCTTCAGGTTGTACGACGGGAGGTGTGGCTTCTGGTTCATGATGATGTTGATGGCCGTCAAGTAGGCCTCCCGGCGCGTCTCCCTGTCGTTGGACTGGCGGCCCGTCATGATGGCGTCGTTCATCTCCTCGTCCTCGAAGAAGGTGCCGTTGGTGACACCGATCTGCTCGTGGGAGAACAGGAAGTACATGAACGTGTCCGGGTCGGGCGAACCGGCCCAGCCCAGCGTGAACATGTTGTACTCCGAGGGGTCGCCGCTGACGTACTTGTTGAGGAACGGCCCCCAGTCGAACCGCTGGACAGTAGCGTCGTAGCCGGCCTCGCCGAGGCCGTTACTGACGCTGACGCCGATCTGTTCGCGCTTGTCGTCCGGCGGGACGATGATCGTCGGGCTCCAGTCGTCGGGGACGTTGTCGTTGTCGTCCAGCATCGCCTTCGCCTGGTCGATGTCCCGCTCGTTGTGGGCGGACTGCCACTCGTCGATCGGGAAGTTCCAGTCCTCGACGAGGGTCTGGGGCATCGGCGAGTACTGGCGGATCCCCGCAGGGTTGACGAACCGCTCGACGGCGTTGTCCATCGAGAACGCGTAATCGATGGCCTCCCGGACCTCGGGGTCGGCCGTCGGCCCCTCGTTGCAGTTGAACGCGAGGTAGAAGTACGTGACCCCCGGCTCCTCGGCGACCGACGCGTTGCTCATGTTCTCGACGGTCGGGAACGAGTCCGGCGGGATGTCCTTGATGATGTCGTTTTCGTCGTTCCTGAGCGTCGTCGTCCTGGTCGTCGGCTCCTCGACCGGCCGGAACTCTATCTCCGCCAGGTTCGGCAGCGGGTCGTCCCAGTAGTCGTCCCACCGTTCGAGTCGGGTGTAGTTGCCCTCCTCCCACTCGACGAACTTGAACGGACCGGCGCCGATGGGGTTTTGCGCGAACTCGTTTTCCTCGACGATCTTGTTCCCCTCGTCGTCCTCGCCGTACGTGACCTGGTCGGTCCGGACGTCCTTGGGGACGATAGGCCAGGTGATGTACTGCTTGAACGCCCCGAACGGGAACGCGAGGTCGAACTGGACGGTCTCCTCGTCGACGATGGTGACCTCGTCGACCATGTTGAACTCGCCGGCGTTCTCGGTGTTCTCCTCGACCGGCGCGACGAAGGAGTGTTTCACGTCCTCGGCGGTCACCTGGTCGCCGTTCTGGAACGTCGCGTCCGAATTCAGCGGGACGATCCACCGCTGGGCGTTCTGCTCGACCTCGGGTAACTCCGCCGCGACCTGTGGGACCAGGTCCGTCCCCTCGCCGTAGTCGTACAGGGGGTCGAATATCAGACCCGCGATCTCGCCCGACGGGACGTCGTTCAGTACGATCGGGTCGAACTCGATCGGCGACTTCGCCTGGGCGAACCTGAGCGTGCCACCGCCCATTCCGCTCGTCGTCGTCATGCTGTCGCCGTCGCCGCTTCCGTCGCCGTCGCCGCTCCCGTCGCCGTCGCCGCTCCCGTCGCCGTCGCCGCTCCCGTCACCGTCACCGCCCTCTGTCGCGGTCTGCCCGCCGGGATCGGAACCACACCCGGCGAGCCCGACTGCTACGATGCTTCCTGCCGTCCCCCGGAGGAGACGACGGCGCGTCACTCGGTTCGGATCTGAACTGTCATGAGCCATTGTCAACAACCCCGTGCGATGATGGCCTTTCTCAGACCGGCCAATTAATATTTCCCCTTACATCGTGTAGCATAGCCTTCACGTTCTTTTTAAAGGTTTACTTCCCGATTGCTGACCAGACGTAATCGATTATTACCGAAAACAGGCGAATTCGGGCTCGATAGCACGGAACTATGTTATAATATACAGAGTATATTCATACGTATTTAATGTAGCTTCGGTCGGACGCGGATTTCGCCCCGACGACTCCGCGGGGAGGTCCCGTCGCGGGGTTGTGGTGGCCGTCCGTGCGGGAGCGTCGGACCTTTACCCGCTGGAGACCACCCCGGGAACGTGACCGACCTCTACGTCCGGCGGTACGAGCCGGGTGACGCGGACGCGGTCTGGGACCTCCACGAGCGCGCGCTCAGGGACGTTGGGGCCTACGACGAGGCGTACGCACACCTCGACGCCGACCTGCGGGCCGTCCGCGAGGCGTATTTCGACGCCGGCGGGACCTTCCTCGTCGGCGAGCGCGACGGCGACCTCGTCGCGATGGGCGGCGTCCAGCCGTCGGTGGCCGTCGCCGTCCACGAGAGCGACCCCGCGACCGGCGTCGTCCGGCGGATGCGTGTCGACCCGGCCCACCAGCGACAGGGGTACGGCGCCACGATCCTCCGGGAACTGGAGGCCCGCGCCCGGGACCGTGGGTTCGAGCGACTCGTCCTCGATACGCGGCCCGACCAGACGGCCGCGATTGCGCTGTACGAGTCGTTCGGCTACGAGGAGACCGGCCGCGAACCCGTCGAGGCGACCGACGGCACCATCGTCTACTACCGGAAAGAGCTGTAGACCGCCGCCGGACCGCCGACCGGCGGGCGGTCGAACGTGGGAGCCTAACCTTGAAACATGAGACAGTCGACAGTATAAGTACGTCACGCGAATTCAACATGGACCGCCGGGCGTATCTGAAGACGGTCGGGGTGGTCGGTGTGTCGGCGGCCGTCGCAGGGTGCCAGGGTGGCAGTACGGACACGATCGTCCCGGGTGGACCAACGAGTTCGTCTACCTCATCAAGTCCTCCTCGCTGGCGGCCTTCGTCACCGTCCCCGACCTGCTCCGCCGCGCGCGGACCATCGGTTCCGACACGTTCCAGTTCACGGATATCTACGTCATCGTCGCGCTGTTGTACCCCGCGCTGGTGCTGACGACGGCGCTCGCGATGGGCCGACTCGAACGCCGGGTGGCCATCCCCGGCCTCGGAAGCGGCGCGACTCGCGGGTGAGCACCAGCCCACCTGCTCGAAGCGCGGGGCCGGACCGCCGCGCAAGCACCGCGAACCGCGAGCGGCCACCGGCCCGCCCGAACCGTCGGCTGGCCTCGGGGGTGTGCCCTCCCGTGTCACGGCGGCCCACACTCCGCAACACTCAAATACGGCTCGCGGATATGTCCGTGTGAAGTCCCGTGGGGTAGTGGCCAATCCTGTCAGCTTCTGGGGCTGACGACGGAAGTTCGAATCTTCCCGGGACTATACCGGCGGGCGTTTCTGGCGTTCGAGTGCGGGGCCCTGACCGCGGTTCCCGACCCGTGGCGCGTGGCCTTCGGGACGGCGGTCGAGACCGGCGACCCCGCCGAGCGGACACACTGGGTCACCCCACGGTGACGCCGTGGTCGTCCAGCAGGTCCAGAAAGCCAGCCTCGTCGAGCGTCTCGACGCCGTGTTCGTCGGCGGCGTCGCGCTTGCGCTGGCCGGGATTCGCGCCGACGACGAGGTAGTCGGTGTTGCCCGAGACGCTACTGGTCGCGGAGCCGCCGTGGCGCTCGACGAGTTCCTGGGCCTCGCTCCGGGTGAACCGCTCCAGGGTGCCGGTGAACACGACCGTCAGGCCCGCCAGTTCGTCGCCGGCCGCCGTTTCGGCGTCCTGCGGGTCGACGTGGTCCAGCAGGCGGTCGAGCACGTCCCGGTTGGCCTCGCTGTCGAAGAACTCCCGTATCTCGCGGGCGACCGCCGGGCCGACGTCCTCGACCTCCCGGAGGGTCGCCTCGTCGGCCCCGCGGACGGCCTCGAAGCTGCCGAACGCCCGCGCCAGCGAGGCGGCGACGGTCCCGCCGACCTCGGGGATGCCCAGCGCCGTCAGGAAGTCCGCAAGCGGCGGCTCCCGCGCGGCCTCGACCTCGGCGACGAGGTTCTCGGCACTTTTCTCGCCCCACCCCTCCAGGTCGGTCAGGTCCGCGACGGTCATCTCGGAGAGGTCGGCCACGTCCGAGACGAGGCCGGCGTCGAGCAGTTGCTGGACGCGCTCCTCGCCCAGCCCCTCGATGTCCAGCCCTTTCCGGGAGGCGTAGTGCTGGACGGCGCGCTCGCGCTGTGCGCGACAGCCCAGCCCGCCGGCACAGAACGCCATCGGCCCGTCGCGCTCGATCGGGCTCGAACACACAGGACAGGTCTCGGGGAACTGGAAGCGGCCGTCGCTGCCCGCCTCGAGGACCTCGGCGACCTCGGGGATGACGTCGCCGGCCCGCCGGACCCGCACCTCGTCGCCGATACCGACGCCCAGCCGTTCGATCTCGGCGGGGTTGTGCAGTGAGGCCCGCGAGACGGTGACGCCGCCGACCTCGACGGGGTCCATGAGCGCGACGGGCGTGAGCCGGCCGGTGCGGCCGACCTGGACGACGATGTCCCGGACGGTCGTGCGCTCGGTCCGGGCGGGGAACTTGTAGGCGAACGCCCACCGGGGTGCGCGGGCGGTGTGGCCCAGCAGGTCACAGGCTTCCGTGTCGTCGACCGAGACGACGGCGCCGTCTATCTCGTAGTCCAGGTCGTCGCGCTCCCCGAGCAGGGCGTCGCGGTAGTCGATGGCCGCCTCGACGTCCCCGACGACGGCCGTCCGGTCACAGACGCGCAACCCCCACGCGGGCAGCGTCTCGTGCATCTCCCAGCGGGTGTCGAACTCGGCCCCGTCGAGCACGTCGAAAAAGACCATCTGGAGGGGCCGCTCGGCGGTGACCGCCGGGTCCAGTTGCCGGAGCGTTCCCGCGGCGGCGTTGCGGGGGTTGGCAAAGGGGTCCTCGCCGTCCTCGACGAGTTCGCGGTTGTACGCCTGGAAGGCGGACCTGGGCATGTAGACCTCGCCGCGGACGGCCAGGAAGTCGGGGTGGTCCCCGCGGAGGCGCTGGGGGACGCTCGGGACGGTGCGGACGTTGGCGGTGACGTCGTCTCCGACCTCACCGTCGCCGCGGGTCGCCGCCCGCTCGAAGACGCCGTCCTCGTAGACGACCTCGACCGAGAGGCCGTCGAACTTCGGCTCGCAGTAGTAGTCGACCCCCTCGCCGGGGTCGAGATAGCCCGCCTCGACCAGGCGCTCGCGGACGCGGCGGTCGAACTCGCGGACCTCGTCGGCGTCGCCGCCCTGGTCGAGAGAGCGCATCGGCGCGACGTGCTCGACGTCGGGGAGTTCGTCGCGGGGCGCCCCGCCGACGCGACGGGTGGGGCTGTCCGCCGTCTGGAGGTCGAAAGCCGCCTCTAGGTCCCGCAACCGGACGAACAGCGCGTCGTAGGTCCGGTCGCCGACGACGGGGTCGTTCTCCACGTAGTAGCGGTAGTCGTGATAGCGGACGGCCGCCCGGAGGCGCTCGACCTGCTGGCGGGCCCGCTCGGCCGGGAGGTCCGCGACGGGGTCGAACTCCGTGGGCGGCTCCTCGACGTAGGGGTTGTCCTCCGGCGGCGCGACGGCGCTGTCGGACATCACCCGGCGGATGCACCGGCGGCGCCTTAACCGGCGCGGTCACGGTCCGTGTCCGGACTCGACGGACACCGCTGCCGGAAGCCCAACGGGCACCGCTGCCGGAAGCCCGACGGGCACCGCAGCCGGAAGCCCGTGGGCCCGTCGAGACAGCAACTGTTAGGGGCGTCGGCCGCGAGCGTCCGGGCATGACCGACCCAGAGCCCGACGCGGACGGCGAAACCGACGCCGAGTCCGAGGCCGGTCCAGGCGGCGAGGCCGGCCCCGGCGGCGGATCCGGTGACCACGCCGACCCCGAGACGCTCGCCGGGCGCGTCCTCGACGGCGAGGTGCGCCTCTACGAACTCGAGGACCAGGTCGACGCGGCGACGGCGGCGCGGGTCCGTCGGCTGGTCGTCGAGCGCGAGACCGGCGTCGACCTGTCGGCGACCGGCGCGTTCGCGTTCGACGCCGAGAACGCCACCTCGAACATCGAGAACCTCGTCGGCGGGGCGCAACTCCCGATGGGCGTGGCCGGCCCCGTCGCGGTCGACGGCGAGGCCGCCGCCGGGGAGTACTACCTGCCGGTCGCGACCACCGAGGGGGCGCTCGTCGCCAGCGTCAACCGGGGCTGTTCGGCGGTCACCGCGGCCGGGGGCGCGACCGTCCGGATCACGAAACGCGGGATGACGCGCGCGCCGGTCTTCCGGGTCGAGGACGTCGCCGCGGGCGCGGCGGTGGTCGAGTGGGTCGAGGACCACGAGGACGACCTCGCCGCGGCGGCGGCGACGACGACCAGCCACGGCGAACTCCAGTCGGTGACGCCCTCCCTCGTCGGGGACTCGGTCTTCCTGCGGTGTTCCTACGACACGAAAGACGCCATGGGGATGAACATGGCCACCATCGCCACCCGGGAGGTGGCGGCGGTGGTCGAGCGCGAGACGCCCGCATCGCTGGTCGCGCTGTCGGGCAACCTCTGTGCCGACAAGAAGCCGGCGGCGATAAACGCCGTCGAGGGGCGCGGCCGGACGGTCACTGCCGACGTGACCATCCCCCGCGAGGTGGTCGCCGAGCGGTTCGACACGACGCCCGAGGCCGTCGCCGAGGCAAACACCCGCAAGAACCTCGTCGGCAGCGCCAAGGCTGGCAGTCTCGGGTTCAACGCCCAGGCCGCCAACGTCGTCGCCGGGATATTCGTCGCGACCGGCCAGGACGAGGCCCACGTCGTCGAGGGGTCGAACTGCATCACGACCGCCGAGGCGCGCGACGGGGGCCTGTACGCCAGCGTCAGCCTCGCCAGCCTCCAGGTCGGCACCGTTGGCGGCGGGACGGGACTGGCCACCCAGTCAGAGGCGCTTGACGTCATCGGTTTCTCGGGCGGGGGCGACCCGCCGGGCTCGAACGCCGACGCGCTGGCCGAGGTGGTCGCCGCCGGCGCGCTCGCCGGCGAACTCTCCCTGCTGTCGGCGCTGGCCTCCCGGCACCTCTCGAGTGCCCACGAGGAACTCGGCCGGTAGCCGCCCCCCGTCCACTTTCAGTTTCACTCCGGCGCTGGCCGGCGTTTAGGTGGCTCCCGCCCCACGGTTCGAGTGGCGTCCGCCGGGGAGCACCGGCGGGCGCGTCCACCCATGACATCCGAGACGCCCACGGAGACGACCGCATCGCGCACTGCTCGGCTGTTGCGCCTGGCGAAGGTCGTGGCGACGACGCTGGCGGCTCTCGCCGCGACCGCCGAGGCGCTCGGCCTCCTCTGAGAGGGAGCCGGGAGAAACTGTTTTGTGTGCGTTGCTCTGTCATTCGATGATGCGAAACCGGACGCCGGTCTACTGCGCCCTGGCTGGCGTGCTGGCGCCGGCGGCGACCATCCGCCTGGCCGGACACGCCGTTCTCGTCGGCCTGGTCGCCAGCGAGGCCGCCCTCGTGGTGCTGGTCGCCGGGCCGGTCGCCCTCGGGTGCGCGCTCCTGGCTGCCGGGTGGTTGCTCGGCGTCCACGGCAACGACCCGCTCGACCGGTTCCGCCAGCGGCCCACCGTCCGCGAGCGCATCCCCGAGGACACGCAGGCGCGCCTCTCGGAGAAGACGCTCGAGGAACCGGCCAGCGAGGCCGTCGTTCCGCCCGGCCTGTTCTACTACGGGCTGTTGTACTGTCTGGTCGTCCCCGTCGTCTCGCTGGCGGTCATGCTGTGAGTCAGACCAGCCGGTAGACGCCCCCGTTCTCGGTGACCTCGCCGGCCCTGGCGAGTTTCTCCAGCGCCCGCCTGACGTAGGACTCCTCGACGCCGCGCTCGCGGGCGTAGGCGACGACATCCTCGGCGGTCGGCTCGTCGAGTTCCCGCAGCGCCGCCCGCACCGTCTCGCGGCGGCTCCGGCTCTCGCCCGGGGACCCGCCCGCGCGCTCGCCCGCCGCGGCCACCGCCTCGGGGTCGACCCCCGCGCCTTCGAGGTAGGTCTCGTCGGAGGGGCCGACCGCGTCTATCTCCGCTTCCATCTCCGCGAACGACGCCAGGTCTGCGAACGCGTCGCCGTGGCCCTGGCGGTTGGCCAGGATCGAGGCGCGCACCTCGCGGGCGTGGGCCTCGTCGTCGGTCGTGACGAACTTCCGCCGTTTGGCGTACGCGCGGCGGTGGCCACACCGCGGACACTGGCTCGTCTCCGGGCGCCCCTCGATTACCCAGAGCATGCTGCACTCGCTACAGCCCACGACGGCGTACATCCCGTCGGCTCTTGTGCGTCACCCGCTATGAATCCTCGGCCCCCGTCCCACCAAACGATACGGGACCGTCGACACGAACCCGCCAGTATGGCCGAGGCCGACGACGCGGCGGACGCGCTGGCCGTCCTGAGCGACGGGACGCGGTCGGGACCGACCCGACCGCCGTCCCCGCGGCGGACCCCTGCCCGGTCTGTGGCGAGGACGACTGCGACAGACTCATCCACGTCCACCTGACGCCGGCGGGTCACAACCGCTAAGTTACAACGTGTCGAACAGTCGAACCGATGCGTTCCGACCCCCGCTGTCCGTCGTGCGACGGGAAAGTGAGTGCGACCGCCACCTGGTGTATGCACTGCGGCCGGGACTTCGAGGACCCGGTGGACGCGAACGCGGCGGGCGAGGGGACGGTCACGACGACCCGCGAGGCGACCGGGGGGTTCGGGGAGACGGGGTCGGCCGGCGGCGACGGGGGATGGGCGGACGACGACGCGGTCTCCGCGGAGAGCGGGACGGTCTCATACGGGGCCGACGGGGCTCCCCCGGACCCGGAGTCGGGCACCGGCGTCGCGTCGCAAGTAACGGACGCGGTTCCGGGGGGCAGCGGCGCGACCTCGCGTCGGTCGAGCGGCGAGATGTCGTCGGTACTCGGGGCGCTGCTCGCCGTCGCGGGGACCGCCCGCGACTACGCGTCGGTCTCGGAGGCCAACCGACAGAAACTGGTCGTCGTGGTGGCCGTCGCCGTCCTGCTACTGACGACCCTGACGGTCGGGTCCCCGGTCACGCCGTTCGTCGGCGCGGGGGTGCTGGGCGTGTACCTCTACACGCGCTCGCGGCCGACCGAGACGGTCGCGGCCGCCGCGTCCGGGGCCGGTTACGTGCTCGTCGCTCTCCAGTTCTTCGAGGTAGCGCGTGCCGCCACGGCGGGGGTCCTCCCGGCGGTCGGGGCGCTCGTGGGGGCCAGCATCTGGGTCGTCCTCGGCGTCGTCCTCGTCGTCAGCGGCCGCCGGATCCGCGAGGGGCTCTGACGCCCCGCGTTCCGAGCGTCCGACGCCGGTATCAAAACACCCATGCCACCCCGCTTCCGAGTGTAGGCCACTCGAAGTGGTTTCCGTGACCGAGAAACGAGAGTACACCGGCGACTATCCGGACAAGACGCTCTATCTGCCCGGTCCGACCGAGGTCCGCGAGGACGTCATCGAGGCGATGGCCCAGCCGATGTTCGGCCACCGCATGGACCGGATGACCGACCTCTATACGACCATCGTCGAGGACACCAGGGAGTTTCTCGACACCGACGAGAACGTCATCGTCCTCACGGCCTCGGGGACGGAGTTCTGGGAGGCGACGACGCTGAACCTCGTCGACGAGCGGATGCTCGTGCCGACCTCGGGGGCGTTCAGCGAGCGCCAGGCCAACGTCGCCGAGCGCCTGGGCAAGACCGTCGACCGCATCGAGTACGAGTGGGGCGAGGCCGTCAAGCCGGCGGACGTCCGCGCGGCCCTGGCGGGCAGCGACGAGGGCTACGACGCCGTCGGCGTCGTGATGAACGAGACCTCCACGGGCGTCCGCAACCCCGTCGAGGAGATCGGCGACCTGCTCGGGGAGTACCCGGACACCTACTTCGTCGTCGACGCCATCTCCTGTCTGGGCGGCGACTACATCGATATCGAGGCCCACAACATCGACTGCATCTTCACCTCGACACAGAAGGCCTTCGCGATGCCGCCGGGGCTGGCGGTCTGTACGGTCAGCGACGACGCCTACGAGCGCGAACTGGAGACGGAGTCGGCGTCGTGGTACGGCGGCTTCCAGCGGTGTCTGGACTACTACGACCGGAAGGGCCAGACCCACTCGACGCCTGCCATCCCCGTCATGCTCGCCTACCGCAAGCAGATGAAACACATGCTCGACGAGGGCCACCGGGAACGGGACCGGCGCCACCGCGAGATGGCCGAGTACACCCGGGAGTGGGCCCGCAAACACTTCGCGCTCTACCCCGAGGCGGGATACGAGTCCCAGACCGTGACCTGTATCGAGAACACCCGCCGCATCGACGTCGCCGAGACCGTCGAGGCGGTGTCCGAGGAGTACGATATGGTCTTCTCCAGCGGGTACGGCGACATCGGCGAGGAGTCGTTTCGCATCGGCCACATGGGCGAGCACACCGTCGAGAGCATCCGTGCGCTGACCGACGCTATCGAGGACGTCGCCGGCCTGTGAACTCGTCGGAGAGAGCGTCAGCCCTGCGTGCTCCGGACCTGTTCACCCCGGTCGTCTCCCGGACACCAGTGGCCTTAGGAGGTCGCGGACGTAGCCAGTGTATGGACGAGTTCGCGGCCGAGACGAAAGTCGAGTGGCGCGAGTGGGGGCCGGAGGCGTTCGCGACGGCCGGGCGCGCCGGCAAGCCGGTCCTGCTGGCGCTCCGGGCGTCGTGGTGCGAGGAGTGCCACGAGATGGACCGGACGACTTACGCCGAACCGCGCATCGCCGCGAACGTCAACGACGGGTTCGTCCCCGTCCGCGTCGACGTCGACCGCCACCCCCGGGTCCGCGACCGCTACAACATGGGCGGGTTCCCCTCGACGGTCTTTCTGACGCCCGAGGGGACCGTCATTACCGGCGCGACGTTCCTCGGGGTCGACGGCTTCCGCGAGATACTCGACGCCGTCCGGCGCACCTGGGACGGTTCGGGTCTCGAGGCTGGGTCGGTCCCGCGGGCGCTGGCCGACGCCGACCCGCCGGGCGGGGCGCTCTCTGCCCGGGTCGAGGGACACATGGTCGAACAGTTGCTCGCCGCCTACGACGACGAGTTCGGCGGCTGGGGAACCGACGTGAAGTTCCCGCTCCCCCGGACGGTCGAGTTCGCTCTCGTCCGGGCGCGCGACCAGGCGACGCGCACTCTCGAAGCGGTGCGCACGCGCCTGACCGACACCCACGACGGCGGCTTCTACCGGTTCGCCCGCAACCGCGACTGGAGCGACCCCAGCCGCGAGAAACTCACCGACGAGAACGCCGCTCTCGTGCGCGCGTTCGCCCACGGCTACCGCTACACCGGCGAGGAGGCCTACCTCGACACCGCGGCCAGGGGCGTCGACTACCTGACGACCGACCTCTGGACCGGCGAGGCCTTCGCGGCCAGCCAGGGCGGGGCCGACGCCTACTACCGACTGGCGGCGACCGAACGCGCCGACGCCGACCCGCCGTCGGTCGACGACACCGTCGTCGCCGGCCACAACGCGCTGGCGGCCGACGCGCTCCTGACCGTCGCCGCCTACACCGACGACGAACGCGCCCGCAGGTACGCAGAGCGCGCCCTGGACGCGCTCCGTGGCCTCGTCCGCGAGGACGGCGCCGTCGTCCACTACCGCGACGGCGACGAGACGGGGACCGCGGGCCTGCTGGTCGCACAGGCGCGGGCGCTGGTCGCGCTGACGACGGCCGGCCAGGTGCTCGGCGACGCCGGTCCCGCCCGCGCGGTGGCCGACTACACGCTCGACACCCTCCGGGCGGAGTCGGGTGCGTTCCGTGACGGGCCGACCGACGGGCCGGGGCTGTGTGACCGGCCGCTGTACCCGCTGGACGGCGGCGTTCGCGGACGCGACCGACCGGATGGGCGTCGAGGTGGCTCACTACGCCGCGGCGGTCGCGCGCCTGCGTGACCCGCGGGTCGTCGCCGTGGCCGCGCCCGCCGGCAGCGACCTCCACCGCGCCGCGCTCCGGCTGGCCGACCACGAGACCGCCGTCGTCCCCCGCGACGACCGCCCCCCGGACGGCGAGGCGCTCCTCATCGCGGACGGCGACCAGGCGGGCGGGGCCGACGACCCGCCCTCGCTGGAGCGACTCCTGACCGACTGACCGGCACGCGACCCCGGCGTCGCCGTTCACAGACGTTTATCAACGAACAGTCTGTGTAAACTCCCGATATGTTTTTGAGGGGAGCACTGGAACGAGGTGGTGATGGCAAGTCTGCGCGATCTGGGCCTTTCAAAGTACGAGGAACGGGCCTACCGGTCGTTGCTGGAGGCGGGACCGACAACGGCAAAGGAGTTGTCGCGGGCGAGCGATGTCCCGATGGGGCGGATCTACGACGTGCTCAACAGCCTGGAGACACAGAACCTGGCCCGCAGCCAGACCGCGAGCCGGCCAAAGAAGTACGTCGCCGTCGAGGTAGAGACGGCCCTCGACAGGCTCCTCGCGGACAGGAAACGCGACCTCGAACAGCAGGCCCACCAGTACGAGGAGATCGTCGACGAACTGGTCGACGAACTCGAGGGCGCCGAGCCGGTCGACGAGCCGTTCTGGACGGCCGCGGTCGGGACCGAGGAGGCCGTCGACCTGCAGGTCGAGCGGCTGGCGGCCGCCGACGAGCGCATCGTCATCGTCGCCTCCTCGCTCGTCCAGCAGTTCGACGTCGACGACCTGGCGGCCCGCTTCACCGCGGCGCTGGAGGACGCCCTCGACCGCGGGGTGTCGGTGTCGGTGTTGCTCACGCCGGACCTGGTCGACACCCTCCCCGAGAGCGTCGGCGACCGCTACCGCACCACCTACCAGTCCCACGACCGCTTCGAGACCCGCACCAGCCCCGAGGTGTCGGGCACCTTCGAGATCATCGACGACACCGAGGTCTGCATCGAGGTCCCCCACCCGCTCACCGAGGACGAGACCTTCGCCGTCATCGACCTGAAAGACCCCGAGTTCGCCGCCGACGTCCGCGCCGAGTTCCAGCCCCGGTGGGACGCGGCGGAGGAACTGCGCCTGTGAGAGCGCGACAGGTGTATCCGGTAAGGTGACCGATGGAGCCGGTAGCCCCTCTATACTTATGCGGACCGGGCGCGGGTATCGCCGTACTCGGGTCAGGGGTGGTCGCGAGGGCGCCGGCCGCCAGCCGGTGGCCGCCGCTGACGACCGGAGGACAGACAATGCGAGACTCAGACAGACGCGAGAACACGGCACGGGACCGGACGAACGACCCCGCGGAAGGTGACACCGGGGACGAACCCGCGGAGGGCCACACCACGTCCGGGCGCCATCGACGCGAGGTGGTGTCCGCGCTGCTGGCTGCGGGCGGTATCGGATTGTTCGGGAGTCGACCGGTCCGTGGGGCGACCGGGCCCCCGGCGAGCGTGGCCACCGAGCACTGGACCGACAGCGACGGCGACGGACTCCTCGAAGCGCCCGACTACGACGGGATAGACGTCGATACCGTGCACGCAGAGACGGTCGGGACCAGAGACACCAAGTCTGTCGAGGGTATCGTCGACGACGAGCGGTTTTTGCGGGCGTTCATCGAGGAGTCCGGCGGCTCCGGATCGGCGAGCGAAGACGACGTGAGCCCGGAGGCAAGCGTCGTCGTCGGGCACGAGAGCAACGAGATCGAGTCGTTCGTCGAGGGCGCGACCATCGGGGGCGGCAAGGAAAACGCCGTCCACGACGATTACTCGGTGGTCGGCGGCGGGAGCGGTAACGTCGCCGGAGTGGCCGATGGGGTCTCGGACACGCAGAACCACGCCACCGTCGGCGGCGGCAAGAACAATGAGGCGACCGGGCACAACGCCACGGTCGCGGGCGGGTCCGGCAACTCGGCAGACCTCGACGGGACGGTCGCGGGCGGATCCGGTAACTCGGCGGGGGTCACCGGGACGGTGGCGGGCGGCGAGGCGAACACGGCCAGGGGCGACTCGGCCGTCGGCGGCGGGACGGCCAACACCGCCGAGAACGGCGGGGTCGTCGGCGGCGGGAGTAGTAATACCGCCGAGAAGCATTCGGTCGTCGGTGGTGGCAAGAACAACGTCGCCGACGGCGCCATCGCGACGGTCGGCGGCGGCAAGGACAACGACGCCAACGGTCGGCGTGCGACGATCCCGGGCGGCGCTGGCAACTACGCGGACGGCGACTACTCGTTCGCCGCCGGCCGGGAAGCCGTCGACAACGGCAAGGACGGAACGATCATCTTCGGCGATTCCACCTGGAACGAGGTCACGCCCGATAGACCGGACCAGTTCGTCGTCCAGGCCGGCGGCGGCGCCACGCTCTACAGCAGCAGCGACCTCTCGACCGGCGTCGACCTCCCCGCCGGCGGGGGTTCCTGGAGTTCCGTGAGCGCTCGCGCCGCCAAGACGGCGGTCTCGCCCGTCGACCCGCAGGCGGTCCTCTCCGGCGTCGAATCGCTGGAGGTCTCCACCTGGGAGTACGACAGCGAGGAAGACGCAGTCCACATGGGGCCGATGGCCGAGGCGTTCCACCAGGAGTTCGGGCTGGGAGCCGACCGCGAGCGGATCGCGACCGTCGACGCCGACGGCGTCGCGCTCGCCGCGGTACAGGGCCTCGCCGAGCGACTCGACGAGGAGACCCGCGACCTCCGCGCGAAAAACGAGCGCCTCCGGGAGCGGTGTTCGAACCTGGAGGCGCGACTGGACGCGCTGGAGGCGAGCGCTTCCGACACCGGCGAGTGACCCGGCGGCCGGCGGGTCACTCGTGGTCGGTCAGACACTCCGGGAGCCCGACCAGTTCGACCGGTTCGGAGTTGTCCGGCGAGTAGACGACCATCTGGCCTTTCTCCATGTAGGGGACCTTCTGTTCGAGGCTGGGCGGGATGTTCACGGCGGAGATGGCGTCTTCGTCGCCGAGATTGAGGACGACGGTCGTGTTGACCTGCTTGAAGACGGGTTCGGCGATGTCCTGGGGGTCCTGGGTGACCAGGAACAGGCCGAGTCGTTCCTTGCGGCCCTGTTTGGCGGCCTCGGTGAACTTCCCGATGATCCGCTCGCCCTGGACGCTGTCTGCCTCCGCGAGGAAGTTGTGGGCCTCGTCCAGCCCCAGGACCAGCGGCGTCTCCTCGATGCGCGGGTAGTCGGGGTCGTTCGAGAGCTTCTGGTCGACCAGCAGCGCCGCCAGCGCGAGCACCACCGTCGCCGTCGACCGGGAGTTGTTGATGTGGTAGGTCGGCACGACGCTCACGCCGCCGGCGCGGACGAACTCGTGGACGAGGTCGGTGATCGGGCGGGCGTCCTGGTCGAAGATACCGTCGAAGCCCAGCGCCCGGCGCTTGACCGCGTTGAACGTCGCCTCGTGAACCCGGCCGGTCTCGTCGAGTTCCTCCCGGAGGGCGGGGTCGTCGAGGAAGGACGTGAACTGCCGGTAGGTGGCGTCGCCGCCGTGCTGGCGGCGAAAGCGGCCGAGCAGGTGTTTCAGGGCGTTGTACTGGTTGCCGTTGAGGCTGGATCCCGCGATGAGCCACGGGTTGTCGTGGACCATCGAGAACGGGACCGTGAACGCGACCTGCTCGGCGCGGTGGTCGCTGGCGGCGTACGAGGCGCCCGCGACCTCCGGGACGAAGGCGACGGTGTCCTCGACCCCGCCGTAGGCGACCCCCTCGCGTTCGAGGCGGCGCGCGAACGCGTCGTCGATGTCGGGGTTGTCGTCGTGGAGTTGCGCGTACTCGTCCTGTGGGTCGAACATCACCAGACAGGGCGATGCCTCGCGGTTCTCGTCGGCGACCGGGTAGGTGCGACCGTCGGCGAGGTACTGCCGGAGGACGTTCTTGGCGGTGTGGGTCTTGCCCGACCCCGTGCCGCCGGCGACGAGGGTGTGCCGGAAGACCAGCGGGTCGCCGTCGGCGTAGTCGTCTTTCAGCCGGTAGTCGATGGTCGGCGGTTCGGCGGCGGTCCGGACCGTCTCGCCACCGACCGCGAGGTGGCCGAGGAAGACCCCCTCGGCGGGGATCTTGAGACCGGTCTTGATCTCGCCGGTGTCGGTCGCCTCGCGGACGGCCGTCTCGGGTTTGGGGACGCGGTCGGTCATCCGCCGTTTCAGTTCGCCGCCCTCCGAATAGAGGACCGCGACGGGCTCCAGCGTCGCGACGAACTTGAAGTCCTGTTCGTCGATGCCGTCCTGGCGCATCGCGCGTCGGGCGTGGATCTCGGTGGCGTCGTCGGCGCGGAACTCCTGGGCGTACTCCAGGGCCGTGATCCGACAGAACAGTCGCTCGCCGTCCGGATAGGGGACGAGCAGGTACTTGCCGATGCGGACGGCCGAGCGGTTCTCGACGGTGACGTAGGCCCGGAGTTCGGTCTCCTGGCTGTCCTCGCTGATGCGCAGTCCCTCAGTGGCCGAGACGACCCCCAGGCCGCTGTCGACTCCCGCCGGTGAGACCTCGACTGCCTCGAACCCGTCGGACCCCTCCTGTGGCCCGGACGCCGCGGTCGTCGCCGTCGTCTCCGGGTCCGCCGCGGTATCGGTCGGCGCCTCCGTGTCCTGTCCGGCGTCGGTCGAGTCGTCGACGGCTCCGTCGCTCGCCCCGTCGCTCGTGCCGGTGGTCGTCTCCTGGCCTCCGTCTGTCGGCGGGTCGCCCTCGTCGTCAGGGTCGAAGTCGGTGAAATCCCCGAGGTCGGACATACCCACCACGTCGGCCTGCTGGATGAAACGCGTTTCCCCTGTTCGTTCCGAGATTTTATCTACGAGACCGGGACCAGGTCGGCCCATGCAGCCAGACGCGTTACACACGGACGAACGGGCGATAGAGGGACTGCCGATCAGGCTCGTCATCGCGCTGATCGTCGGCGTGGCCAGCCTGGGCGTGATGATGAACACGCTCGGGGGCATCCAGGCGCTGGGCGTGACCGAACTCGACGTCCAGCCGGAACCGGAGGTCATCGCTCCGGGGTCGACGGACGTCACGGTGACCGTCGTCGGGCCGGAGGGCGACCAGATATCGAACGCGACGGTCGTCGCCAAGAGCGGGACCGCCCGCCTCGACCCGGTCGCGACCGCGAAGACGAACGCCACCGGGATGGCGACGCTGTCGATAGAACCGGAACTCGGGAACAACCAGGAGGAGGGGATTGTCAAACTGAGCGTGAAGCCGCCGGCGGGCAGCCAGTACGCGGACAAACGCGAGAACACCGAGATACTGGTGGTGAGAGGCGGAGGGGCCTAGCCCCGCGCGACGGGGGCCACGGCGAAACCGGCTGGGGGCCGTCCGGTCAGATGTCCCAGTCGATCCAGTCCTGTTCCCAGCCGGTCCGGGACTGGGCGTTCCGGCGGGCGAACTCGCGGTCCTCGCGGCGGGTGCGGTTGCGCTCGACGGTGTCGGCCTGTTCGCCCTCGACGAGCATCGGCTGGAAGGCCACGCCGCCGAGGCGCTCGGTCACCTCGCCGTCCTCGACGACGACGAGCGTCTGCTCGCCCGCGCCGTGTGGCATGACCAGCCGGCCCTCCTCGGCCGTCTGGTCGACGAGCGCGGCCGGCGGGCGCACGGCCGCGGCCTCGAGCAGCACCCGGTCGTAGGGTGCGTACTCGGGGAGGCCGTCGGCGCCGTCGCGGCGGTCGACGAGCACCCCCTCGTAGCCCGCCTCGGCGAGGTTGCGCCGCGCCTCGACGACCAGCCTGCGCGTGATATCGATGGCGTGGACGTTGCGCTCGCCGACCAGTTCGGCGAGCACGGCGGCGGTGTAGCCGACGCCCGCGCCGACGACGAGCACCGAGTCGCCGTCCTCGGGGGCGAGCGCCTCGACCAGGCGGGCGACGGTGCTGGGCGCGAGTACGCGCGTCCCGAAGCGCTCGAACGGCCGGTCGGCGTAGGCGCCGCGGTCGTCCGCGACGAACGCGTGGCGGGGAACCGTCCGCATCGCCGCTGACACCCGCGTCGTCCGGAGACAGCCCTTGCTCTCGTGCTCCAGGCTGTCGACCATGTCGTCGCGCAACACCGCCGGTTCCATGCGGACCCGTCCGCTCTCGACGGTAATGAATGACCCGGCTCCGCTCGAACTGCGCCGGCGGACCGCCCCTGTCGGCGGGACGACTCGGCCGCCGGCACCGGTCAAAATGCGCGACGGGATAAGGATACCGGGGAAAGCTTATCAGTGTCCGTGGGAGAGTTTGACACGCACAGCATGTTCGAGCGGTTCTCAAGTGGGTACTACCTGGGACGGCTCTACGTCGAGCCACGCGACGGCGACCGGGCGGCCATCGCCCGCGCCACGCACGAGCAGGTCAACGAACAGCTCTACACCGGCGACGGCGTCGAACGGACCGACCTCCCGGTGGTGATGAAACTGGGGACCACACACTTCACCGTCGCGGGCGACGAGTCCGTCCCGTCGGAGACGCTCGCGGTTCCCGAGTCGCTGGTCGCGGAGACGGACATCCGGAACCCCCCGACGCTCAGCGAGGTCTTCCTCGCGAAGGCCGGGCGCGCGAGACAGCTCCTCTCGGTCGCGGAGGGGCTCCCCGCCGCCGGCAGCGACGCCGCCGGCCTGCCCGCCGACGACTCCGGTCGCCCGGACGGTCCGGCGGGGATTTAAGAACGTCGCCCTCCCGGCTTGTGGCATGCTCGACGAGTTGCTCGGGCGCGCCGACCTGAAAGCGCGCATCGAGGAGCTGGAAGAGGAACTCCGCCACACCGAACGCGAACGCGACGCCGAGCGCGAGCGCCGCGCCGACGCCGTCAGCGACAGACAGGCCGCCGAGGAGCGGGCCAACCGCCTCGAGGACCGCATTGCCGACCTGGAGGGGACCGTCGAGCGCCTCGAGACGGCCGACGGCGAGCGGTCGTTCGCCCGCGTCGAGCGGCTCCACGGCGAGCGCCGCGGGGAGGTCCTCGACCGCCTCGCGTCGGTCGAGACCGGCCCCGAAGGGGCGTTCACCGCCTACGTCGCCGACGGCCACGACCTGCCCGACGCGGTCGGGGAGGCGTTCGCCGACCGCGCCGGCCTGGTCGGGCGCGGTGCACCGTGTCTCGCCGTCACCGACGACGCCGGACTGGTCGGCGCGACGCTGTCGGTTCCCGACCCGCCGGTCCCCTTCACCGACTGGGCCGACGGCTTCGTCCTCGACCGCGAGTGGTTCGAACCGACCGGCCGGCACACGCTCGCGCTGGTGCGCTCGGACCTCTTCGCGATGGGCGTCTACGAGGGGCGCGACCGCGTCGCGTTCCAGGGGTTCGATTCGGACCTCCAGCAGCGCCACTCCAAGGGCGGGTTCTCCCAGGCACGCTTCGAGCGACTGCGCGACCAGCAGGTCGACGACCACCTCGACCGTTGCCGGGCGGTCCTCGAAGACCACGACGCCGACCGGCTGTACGTCGTCGGCGAACGCACCGTGCTCGATTCCTTCGAGGGTATCGCGGACGTGACGGGCACGGTCGACGCGACGGGCGACCCGGAGGCGGCGCTGGCCGACGCCCGGCGGTCGTTCTGGGGCGTCCGGTTGCGGGTCGTCTGACTCGCCGGGCCCGTCGACGAGCGCCTCGTCAACGACGGCCTCGCCCGCGAGAACGTCGTGGTCTTACCCACGCCACCGTTCCCCCCTGCGACGGCGAACATACGAGAGGGTCAGTCGGCTGTCATCCGTTCCGCCGAGCAACGGGCTTTTGCCCGGCGGCGTCGAACCACCGGCGATGACCGCTCCGGTCGCAGACAAACTCGCCGCCGCGCGCGCCGACCTGGCCGACCACGACGGCGTCGTCGTCGCCTTCTCGGGCGGCGTCGACTCCAGCGTCGTCGCCGCCATCGCACAGGACGCGCTCGGGGACGACGCCGTCGCCTGCACCGCGAAAAGCGAGACGCTGCCTGCCGCCGAGCTGGCCGACGCCCGCCGCGTCGTCGACGAGATCGGCATCCGCCACGAGGTCGTCGAGTTCTCGGAACTGGACAGCCAGGCATTCGTCGAGAACGACGACGACCGCTGTTACCACTGCCGGACGATGCGCCTGGGCGCGATGTTCGACCGCGCGCGGGAACTCGGCATCGACGTCGTCTGTGACGGCACCAACGCTTCCGACACCGGCGGGGGCCACCGCCCCGGCCTCCGGGCCGTCGAGGAACTGGACGCCTACTCCCCGCTGCTGGAACACGGCATCGACAAGTCCGAGGTCCGGGAGATAGCCGAGCGCTACGACCTCTCGGTCGCGGACAAGCCCTCGATGGCCTGTCTCTCCTCGCGGATCCCGACGGGCCTGGAGGTGACTGAACAGCGCCTCACCCGCATCGAGAAGGCAGAACGCGTCCTGCGGACCTGGGGGTTCGACCAGTTCCGCGTGCGCGACCACGACGGCATCGCCCGCATCGAGGTCGGCGCCGACGAACTGGAGGCGGCCCTGGACCCCGACTTCGCCGCCGCCGCCCGCGAACACATCGGCGCCCTCGGCTTCGACCACGTGACGCTGGACCTGGCCGGCTACCGCACCGGCAGCGTCAGCCCCGAGGGCGAGACCACAGACCCGACCGGCGACGCGGCGGGGACGGGCGGCACCGACCCGACCGACGGCACCACGCAGTCGGCCGACGGAGGAGACGACCCGGTCGTCGCGGACGTCTTCGACGCCGACTACCCGACGGCCGACGACGCCTGAGACGCCGGTCCCGGTCCCGTATTCTGTCGGGCGGCCGGGCGCCGCGCCAGTCGCCTGGCGGCCGGTCACGCCGTCTCCGTGGCCGGTCACACCGTCTCGGAGGGCGGTCGCTCCCGCAAAGGCCGGTCCCGGCCGGTCCCGGACCGCGACCGGGAGAGGAACCGCGAACGCTTTTGCGGGTGGCACCCGCCGATCCGGTATGGCCATCGGCGACGTCACAACGGTGACCGCGGGCGACTCTACCGACCTGCACTACGTCGACACGGGGATGTACGACGTCTCGGGGTACGGCGTCGTCTACGTGCTCGACGCGGAGCGCCCGGCGCTGGTCGAGACCGGCATCGGCACCAACTACGAGCGGGTCCTCGAGGCCGTCCGGGCGGTCGGGCTGACCCCCGAGGAGATCGAGGTCCTGGCGGTCACGCACGTCCACCTCGACCACGCCGGCGGGGCGGGCTTCCTGGCCGAGGCCTGCCCCGACGCCGACGTGTACGTCCACGAGCGCGGCGCGCCCCACCTCGTCGACCCGGGTCGGCTCTGGGAGGGGACCAAACGGGCCGTCGGCGACCAGATCAAGTTCTACACCGAGCCCGAACCGGTCCCCGAGGAGCGGGTCGTCGAGGTGCGCAACGGCCAGACGGTCGACCTGGGCGACCACTCGCTGGCGGTCCACCACGCGCCCGGCCACGCCCCCCACCAGGTCGTCTTCTACGACCCCGAGAACGGCGCCGTCTTCACCGCCGACGCCGCCGGCATCTACTCGCCGGCCCGCGACGAACTGTTCCCGACGAGCCCGCCGCCCAACTTCGACCCAGAGGGGTGCCAGTCGGACATCGGCCTCCTCGAGGAGATCGAACCCGACGTGCTCTGTTACACCCACTTCGGGGCCGCCGAGACCGGCGACCGCCTCGCCCGCTACGCCGAGGTGCTCGAGGAGTGGGTCGGGGCCATCGCCGAGAAACGGGCGGAACTCGGAGACGACGAGGCGGTCGTCGAGCACTTCGTCGAGCGCGCCGACGCGGAACGGGAGCTGTGGGGCGCCGAGAAGAGCGAGGCCGAAGTCGCGATGAACGTCCGGGGCGTGTTACACGCGCTCGACGATGAGTGAGGAGCGGCCTCCGGCGGGGGCGACCCCAGTCGGGTGGTCCCGCCAGGCCGGTCGCCCGTGACCGTTCGACCGGACGACCCCACTCGGACCGGAGACCGCCCCGGGGTCCCCGGCCGCGAGTGAGTGCGTTTATGGTTCGGGCTTTCGTCTCACCGGCCAGATGGAGGGACACGCGTGGCAGGTGGCGGCGAACTGCTGATCCCGCTGGTCGCCGGTATCATCGGCTTGGGCGTGCTGGCACAGGTGCTCGCCGCCCGGCTCCAGGTCCCGAGTATCATCTTCTATCTGGGGGTCGGGGCTGTCATCGGGCAGCCCGGGCTGAACTGGGTCAACAGCGAGACGTTCGGTCCGGCGCTGCCGGCCATCGTCGGGCTGGCGGTCGCGATCATCGTCTTCGAGGGGGCGTTCCACCTCCACATCGACCGGATCAGGGAGGCGCCCGCCGAGGCGTTCCGGATGGTGACAATCGGCGCGATCATCGCGCTGGTCGGGACCGCCGTCGCGGTCCGGTTCGCCTTCGAGACGGCGAGCTGGGAGTTGGCGTTTCTCATCGGGGCCCTACTGGTGGCGACCGGGCCGACCGTCATCACGCCGATCCTCCAGGTCGTCCCCGTCCGGGACCGCGTGGCGGCCGTCCTCGAGACCGAGGGGATCGTCAACGACGTCACCGCGGCGGTGATCGCGGTCGTCGTCTTCGAGACGCTGAACCCGGCCGGGTCGAACACCGAGTTCGTCGAGGGGTTCGCCATCCGGATCGGCATCGGGGTCGCGGTCGGGCTCGTCGTCGCCGCCGCCGTCTACTACCTCCTGCGGTACATCGACCTCTCGCCGGGGGACGCGCCGCGCAACGCACGCCTGCTGGTGCTGGCCGGCGCGCTCGTGGCGTTCGCGGGCGCGAACACGCTCGCCAGCGAGGCCGGCGTCGCCGCCGTCGCGACCGCCGGGATGGCCCTCGGGAACGCCGACATCCCCTACGAGGAAGACATCACGAGCTTCAAGGGCGACATCACGCTGCTGGTCCTCTCGTTCGTGTTCATCGCGCTGGCGGCACAGCTCAACCCCCAGACGCTCGTCGAGGTCGGCGTCCCGGGGCTGGCGGTCGTCGCCGCCGTGGCGCTTCTGGTCAGGCCGTTTTTGGTGCTGGTCTCGACCTACGGGGACCGCTTTACGCTCAACGAGCGACTGTTCATCAGCGCCGTCGGCCCGCGGGGGATCATCCCGGCGTCGGTCGCGACGCTGTTCGCCGTCGAACTGCGGGACATCGCCGCCGAGCGCCGGGCCGAGGCGGCCGAACTCTCGGGCATCGACGGCGTCGGGCCGGAGACGGTCTGTGGCCGGAGCGACCTGGCCAGCGAGGTCGCACAGCTGTGTTCCGAGGCCGCGACGCTCGCGGTCCAGTCGGAGATCCTGCTCGGGGTGGTCTTCCTGGCCATCTTCGCGACGGCGCTCGTCGAGGGCGGACTGGCACGACACATCGCACAATACCTGGACGTCATACCAATGAGAGTCATCATCGTCGGAGGCGGGAAGGTGGGCCGCTCGCTCGCCGAACGCCTCGAAGACCGCGGCGAGAACGTGGTCATCATCGAAGAACGGGAGGAACAGGTCGAAATCGTCCGAAACGCCGGTTTCACCGCCATCATCGGTAACGGCACCGACACCGAAGTCCTCAGAGAGGCCGGCGCCGAGAACGCCAAGACCGTCGTCGCCGCGACCGGTGACGACGACGCCAACTTGCTCGTCTGTCAGCTCACGAGTTCGAAGTTCGACGTCGAGAACGTCATCGCGCGGGCGAACAACCCCGACAACGTCGAGGCCTTCGAGGACCTCGGCGTCCGCACGATATCGGCGTCGATGGCGACCGCCTGGGCCATCGACAACCAGATCGAACGGCCCGCGATCGCCCACTGGATGACCGACATCGGACGCACCGGCGACATCCAGGAGGTCGTCGTCTCGAACGAGGAGATCATCGGCAAACCGGTCCGCGAGGTCGGGCCGATGCTCCCCGACGCCTGCCTGATCGCGCTGGTCAGCAAGGGCGACCACGACTCCGCCGAGGTCCCGACGGCCGACTACGTCATCGAACCTGACGACCACATCACGCTGCTGGGCCGCCGCGAATCCGTCCGCAAGGGGATGGCGTTCATCGACCCCGACTGACCGACCCGCCCGCCGTCTGGGTCGGTCACAACACACGTCCATCAGGGGCAGAAGTCCTCGGATGGACGGGCTGTCCGTCAGCCAGCCCCGAAGTCGGGGACGTGGAACGCGCCGCTCCGACTCCCGTGCTGAAAGCCACCCGAGAAAGCCCTTTCTTAGAAAGGAAGGAGCGTGGGGCTTTCGTGTGGGAGCGCGAAGTGCGGGAGTCCACCGACAAGCCCACGAGTTTACTCGTGGGTAGCTGACATCGGCGCCGACCGCCTGCTCGGCTACGGCCTGCAGTATCCGATGGGCTTTCGCGAGACGCACCTGCGCGCGCAACCGGCCCCGGTCGCGGCGTTCAGGGAGACGGAGAACGTATGAACGGTTCCATTCCAGTGTGAGCGGCGCTCTCCGCCCGCGACCGCGTGGATCCGGCGTCGTCCCCGTGAGTGTCCCAGAACACCCACGACGTCCACCCAGGGTCGATCCGCCACGGAACCGGCGCTGGCCCGCGGGTTCGTCCTGACGCGACCGGCTCTCCCGGCGCGGGTCAGGGCAGGTGGAACTCGATGGCCGCGCCCTGCCCGAAGCCGACACACTCGGTCGCGAGTCCGAGGTCGGCGCCGCGGCGGTTCATCCCGTGGACGAGCGTGACGGGCAGGCGCGCGCCCGAGGCCCCGAGCGGGTGACCGATGGCGATGGCGCCGCCGTTGACGTTGAAGACCTCGTCGTCGAAGCCGAGTTCGTGCTGGCAGTACAGACACTGGCTGGCGAACGCCTCGTTGAGTTCGACCAGGTCGTAGTCGTCGACGTCCCGGCCCGTGCGCTCGGCCAGTCCCCGGACGGCGGGGACCGGGCCGATCCCCATGACCGTCGGGTCGACGCCGGCGACGTTGTGGTCGCCGACCGCCGCGAGGACGTCCAGCCCGTACTCGTCGGCGAACTCGCGGCTGGCGAGCATCGTCCCCGCCGCGCCGTCCGAGACCTGCGAGGCGTTGCCCGGGGTGATCGTCCCGTCGCTTTTGAAGACGGGCGGGAGGCTCGCGAGTTTCTCCAGGGAGGTGTCCCGGCGGATGCCCTCGTCCTCGGTGACGGCCCCGTCGTCGGTCTCGACGGGGACGAGTTCGTCGTCGAAGCGGCCCGCGTCGGTCGCGTCGGCGGCCCGCTCGTGGCTCCGGAGGGCGTACTCGTCCTGGGCCTCCCTGCCGACGTCGTACTCGTCGGCGACCTTCTCGGCGGTCATCCCCATCTGGAGTTCGCCGATGTTGTAGCGGTCGGCGATCCCCGGGTGGACGTTGTGGGTGTTCTCGCCCATCTTGACGCGGCTCATCGACTCCATGCCGCCCGCGATGACGCAGTCGCGCTGGCCGGCGCGGATGGCGTCGGCGCCCCGCATTATCGCCTCCGCCGAGGAGGCACACCAGCGGTTGATCGTCGTCGCCGGGACCTCCTCGCCCAGCTCCGACAGGAGCGCGACCACGCGGGCGACGTTGTTGCCCTGCTCGCCGCGCTGCTGGGCACACCCCCACAGCAGGTCGTCGACGTGGCCGCCGTCGAGCCCGGTCTCGGCCAGCATCTCGTCTATCAGCGGGACAGAAAGGTCCTCGCTGCGCGTCTCAGCGTAGACGCCGTCCTCTCTGCCCTGGGGCGTTCTCCGTGCCTGCACGACGACCGGTGTGTTGGCTGTCATGTCTCGGTAGACGACCCCGGACGTGTTAAACCCTGATAAACTCCGGGCACGGCCGCTCGCCGTTGATCCACGGGCACGCAGAGAAGGGGCCGTCCCGGTCGAACCGTGGGCGGGACCGGGCGGGCAGTGGGGCCGGTGAGCCGTTCGAACCCGCCGTTCACGTAGACGAGCGGGTCGCGTCGGCGATGGAGATGCCGACCGGCGCCTCGTCCATCGCCCGCTCTTTCAGGCGGAGTTCGTTCTGTGCCGACGCGACGAGCGCATAGATCAACGCCGCGCTGGCGAGGACCTCGACTGCGCCCTCGCTCGCCTGGATGGCCCACAGGAGCCCAGCGTCCGCGATCAGGCGGGGAAAGACGACCTCGGAGAGCACCACCAGCCCGAGACCGAACGCCGCGTACAGGAGCGCGATCCTGAACGGCGTGAGATACTGCTTCCCGAGTCCCGACAGCCGCGAACCGCTCGGAAACGGATCCATGTTCTGGTCCAAATTCCCCTAGGTATCTCCGGCAAGTATAGTGAACTACCCCACCCTACGCGCTTCGCGCGTTGAGGGTGGGGCTTCCCCGTTCTATGACGCGACTTGCAGATACCACACGGGTATCCGTAGCGGTCGCAGTCTCCGGGGGCGTGGATTCGGCCTGTCCCATGCCTAATTCAGAAAAAGCGCGTTGAAGGATGTTCTTCGCGGCGTTCGCGTCCCTATCGTCCTCGTACCCACACGACGGGCACGAGTGTTCGCGCACCCAAAGGGGTTTGTCGGTTTCGACGCCGCAGTTGCTACACTCCTTGGTAGTGCCACATGGGTTAACTTCTACGAGGTGCGTACCGGCGCTCTCAGCCTTGTATCGCAGTGTCTCGATGAAGGTTCGCCACGCGGAATGTGCCATGTTTCGACTGTTCCGGTCCTGTTGCATCATGCCGCGAACGTCCAAGTTCTCAACCGCTACCACGTCGTAGTTCGAGACGTAGTAGCGAGCGAGCTTGTGGAGAAAGTCGCGGCGCTTTCGCTTGATACGGTCGTGACAACGGGCGACGACCACCCGTTGCTCCTCGTAGTTGTTCGACCCCTTCTCTTTGCGCGAGAGGGTCCGTTGTTCGCGCCGTAGCCGCTCGCGTTCGTCCGAGAGGTCCAACGATTCGACAGCAGTTCCGTCAGTGTCATGGGCGTATTTCAGGATACCCACGTCGATACCGACGGTATCCTCGGGGTCGATTGTCTCGGGAGCGGGCTTCTCCGGTTGTTCGTCGGTTTCGATACCGAGAGTAGCGTACCAGTTGCCCGTGGCGTCCCGCTTAATGCAGACCTGTTTGATGGTCGCGTTCTCAGGAACTTCACGGTGGTACACTATTGGTATCTCTCCGATTTTGCTCAGTTGAAGTCGGTCCCGTCGCGTGTCGGTTTCGATGAGCTTGAAGCCGGATTGACTGTAGGTGAACGACTTGTACCAGCCTGCGCCTTTCCATCGGAGAGCGCCGACTTTGTACCCATTCTCCTTCTGTGCAGAAAGCGTCCGAAGGTTGGAATACAGACGCTCTACGACGACCTGAAGAACCTTCGAGTGGACCTGTTTCAGTTCGGGCCACTCACGTTTCAGGTCGGGGAGCGTGTTCTTTTGGGAATATTCCGAGGGCACGTCGTCGGCTTCGTTCAGTCGGTTCAGAAAGTGGTTGTAGACTTGTCTACAGGTATCGAGCGTCCGCGCTAACGCTTCGCGTTGGTCGTCGGTCGGGTAGAGCCGATACCTGTAGTTGTAGTTCATCGGTCGTCCGGGGGTTCCTCGCGTTGGCTATCGACATACTCGATGAGCGTATCAAGCGACACTTGCCCGGTGGAGATGAGACAGTACGAATCCGTCCAAAACGAATCCCCCCAGAGCTTGTGCTTGATTTCGTCGCGAAACTCGTTGCGAATACGCCGCGCAGTGCTACCTTTGAGCGTGTTGATGAACTTGGTTAGGTCGGTACTCGGCTTGGCCTTGAACAGGATATGTACGTGGTCGCCGTCGGCTTCGAGACGTTCGATTTCGACGCCGTAGTTATCCGCGAAGCCTTCGATGGCCCCGCGCATGAAGTTCTTCATGTCCTCCGTGAACACGTCTCGGCGGTATTTGACTACCAAAACGAGATGGTAGTGTAGGGAGTACACGGAGTGCGAGCTTTTGTCTAAGTCGTACACCATTGGCTTGACTGCACGATATACAACGCACCCAAATGGCTTAACAGTTCCGCTTGGATGCCCCAATTCGTCTACACCCTAATCCGGATTGAGCTTACGGCGCGTATCCCCTCCCTACTCCGCTCGTTTCGCTCACTTCGTTGAGGAAGGGGTATTGCGCCTGTTAAAGATAAATTGTAGGCAAACTGGTCACTGCCGGACGGCCGCCCCGAGCAGGCGGCGTCGGTCACAGGACGGCGGCGGCGTGTTTCGCGAGACTTATACGAATCCCTCCCGAACCTTTCGGGGAATGAGCGAACCGGACCTGACCGTCGTGGAGTTCGTCCTGACAGCGGCGGTCTACAGCGAGAACCGGGACCTCGAGGCCGACGACCTGCCGCCGGCCTACCGTGCGGTGTTCTGGAGCGACGGGGAGATAGAGCGGCCGCTGTCGGCGACGGCGACGACCGCCCGCCAGGCGACCGGCGTCGACCAGCCCTGGGAGGCGGTTTCGGGGCTGTTGTTCACCGAGCGCGACGACTTCTCGGGGACGATATCGGTCACCGACCGCGAGATGGCCGAGGAGTGGCTGCTCGACCGCGTCGGCGTCGACCGCCTCCAGGACAACCCCGTCCTCGCCGCCCACTTCGAGGGCGAGGTCGACGGCGTCGACTACGAGGCGGCCCGCGCCGACAACCGCCCGGTCCGGGCCGACCGCGTGTGGATCGACAACCTCCTCGAGGAGTACTTCGACGGCGAGGACGACGAGGAGATGCTCGACCTGGTGGACGTCCGCGCCCCCGAGGAGGTCGAAATGACGATGGACCAGCTCGTCCTCACGCCCGACCAGGAGGAGGAGATCCTGAAGATCGTCAAGGCCATCGAGCACCGCGACTACCTCGCCGACATCGGCCTCCGCGAGATCGGGAAGCTGCTGTTCGTCGGCCCGCCCGGCACCGGCAAGACCTCCGTCGCGCGGGCGCTGGCCTCCGAACTCGACCTCCCGTTCGTCGAGGTGAAACTGTCCATGATCACCTCCCAGTACCTCGGCGAGACCGCCAAGAACGTCGAGAAGGTCTTCGAGGTGGCGACCCGCCTCTCGCCCTGCATCCTGTTCATGGACGAGTTCGACTTCGTCGCCAAGACCCGCGCCAGCGACGAACACGCCGCCATCAAGCGCGCCGTGAACACCCTGCTCAAGAGCATCGACGAGGTGAGCCTCATCGAACACGAGGTCCTGCTGATCGGCGCGACCAACCACCCCGACCAGCTCGACGCCGCGGCGTGGCGCCGCTTCGACGAGATCGTCAACTTCCCCAAGCCCGACGACCGGATGCGCGCCGACATCCTCACCGTCGTCACGCGCCGGATGGACATCGAGGACTTCGACCCGATGGCGATCGCCCGCGAGACCGAGGGGCTGACGGGCAGCGACCTCCGGCTCGTCCTCCGGGAGGCGGTCCTCGATGCGCTGACCGAGGAGCGCACCAC
>PXRP01000037.1 GCA_003021655.1 Halobacteriales archaeon QS_4_69_31 | reverse complement strand
CATGTACACCTACTTCTGCCAGCCCCACGAGGACCTGGGGATGAAAGGTGCCATCGCCGTCGGCCCCGACGTCGAGACCGAACAGGTCGGCGGCGGCGGTGGCGGCGGGCCGGACGTCCCCGACGCGGCCAAGTCCCTCGGCGTCGCGGCGGGCTTCGCCATGGCCGCGACGCTCGGACTGGCGTACTTCTTCATCAAGTACGGCGGCAACTACGGCGAAAGCAGTACGACGGAAGGGTAGACCCCCGCTTGCCCAGACTGGGAGCGTCGTCGGGAGCGCAAATCGAGTGCCGGGCGAGACCAGAGTGGATGTCAGGAGCGCAAGTCGAGTACTGGTGACGCCGGGGTGGGCGTCAGGGGACGACCGCCAGTTTTCCGAGGAAGCTATCCGTCATGACCGCGCGCTGTGCCTCGGCGGCCTCGTCGAGGTCGTACGTCCGCGCGAGTTCGACCGAGAGCGCGTCCGTGTCCATGAGGTGAGCGATACCCCGGAGGGGGACCCGCAGGTCGGGCGTGTTGAACATGCTCATGAACTGGTAGCTGACGTCTTTCGACCGTGCGGCGCCGTCGTCCGTGAAGCCGGGGTCGGGGGAGTTCTCGCCGATCCCGACGACGCGTGCGCCGGTCGCGGCGACGTCGGCGTCGAACTGGAGGTAGTCGTCCAGGCGGTGGTCGAGCACCACGTCAACGCCCCCCTCGGACGCGTCGCGGACGGCGTCGGCGAGGCCGTCGCGGCCGTAGTCGAGCACCGTCTCGGCGCCGAGTTCGCTCACGCGGTCGTGGTAGTCCGGTGCCGCGGTCGCGAGCACGCGGGCGCTGACCGCGTCGCCGACCTGGACGGCGGCGTGACCGACGCCGCCCGCGCCGCCGTGGACGAGGCAGTACTCGGCAGGGTCCAGCGCCGCGTGGTCGACCAGCGACCGCCAGGCGGTGACGCCGGCGACGCCCGCGGCCCCCGCCTCCGTCAGGTCGGCGCCGTCGGGCAACGCGACGAGGCGGTCGACGGGCACGGTCGCGTACTCGGCGTAGCTACCCTGGTAGGAGGCGTTGCCGATGCCGGTCCCGAAGACGCGGTCGCCGACGGCGAACGAGTCGACGCCGTCGCCGCGTTCGGCGACGGTCCCGGCGACGTCGACGCCCGGCGTGAAGGGCAGTTCGACAGGCGTGTACGACCCGTCGCGGAAGTACGTGTCCACCGGGTTCACCCCGGCCGCGGCAACCTCGACTGCGACCTCGCCCTCGCCGGGCGTCGGCCGGTCGACCTCGTCCACCTGGAGGACGTCTCGTCCGCCGTGGTCGTGCAGGCGTACGGCTCGCATACCCGGAGACAAGCGGCCCGGGCCCAAAAGCGTGCTCGGTCCGGCCGCGGCGACCGCCCGTCGACCGGCGGAGTCACACCGTGTCGGGTGTCGTGTGGATAGTCAGTTCCACGGGTCGTTTCTCCCCTTCGAGGTCGGCGACGATCCGTTCGACGATGCGCTCGGCCTCGTCCTGGATGAGCGGTTTGACCTTCTCGACGACCCAGGCGGTAGAGACGAACGAGGGGAGGTCCACGTCGCCGACCGACGACGCGTCGAACTCGATGCGTAGCGTAACCCGCGTGGCGGTCTCGGCTTCGGGCGGCGCGCGGTCGGGCACCGCCGCTAGCTCCCAGTAGCCCTCGGCGTCGATATCCTTGATGACCTCCCAGTCGATGCGGTTGGGCGGGTCGACTTCGGTCACGCGCGTGTGTGCTGTGTACGTGATCTTCCACCAGGCAAAGCGGAGCGCGTACCGGGTCCCCGGCGAGCCGTCGCCGTCGCTGTGGACCCGCTGGAGGTATTTCGAGTAGTTGGCGTACCCCGGGAAGTCCAGGAGAAACTCGTAGATGTCCGCGGGCGGCAGGTAGACGACGGTGCTGACCTCGACGCTGTCCACACGCCCTCTGAGGACCGCTGGTACATATGCCTCCCGGCGGTCGTCGGCACGAACAGCCGTCGACGCGCTGTTGCTCTCGGGAGTCACCCAGGCGCTGCCGGGCACCGCGGTCGGGCTAGCACTCGACGCCGGCGCCGCCCCCGCGGTCGTGGCACGCGCCACCGAGGGGTCCGGCACGGCGACCGCGTTCGCCCTCATGGTCGGTGCCTTCGTCGTACTCGCGGGCGGCGTGGGGGTGGTGGTCGCGGTGCCGTCGGCCTTCGGGGTCTTCGCCCTGGCCGGCCGCGGCTTCGCGGTCGGCGCGACCGCCGCGCTCGGCGTCGGCTACGCGACCGGGCCGCTCTCGCTGGCGGTCCCGGAAGGGCGGGCGACCGTCGCGGTCGTCCTCGTCGTCTACCGGGCGGGCCCGCGGTCGGCGTCGGTCTCGGGGGCGGCGACCGGCGCCGTCAGTGCCACTCCGACGACCATGACCCCGAGGAAGACGACCAGCCCGCAGACCACTCCCGGCGCGACACTGCAAGAGCGACCGGTGGGCGCCCCGCGGGTTCCGGGGCAGTCGGCCTCCCCTCAGACAGCGCCGGCCCGCCACCGAAACGACCATTAGACAGGCAACTGAACTGTCCCGATGGGTGTCAGAGGCATCCCCTGTCCTGCCGGGGGGCGGGTGGGAACCGCCCCGCGGGCCGCCGGTCCTGTCTTTTAAATCGGTGCACGTCGAACGTGGTGGCGATGCTCGACGGCGTCAACGTCGCACTCGGCGTTACAGGCTCGATCGCCGCGGTGAAGACGGTCGAACTGGCCCACGAACTCCGCCGGCGCGGCGCCGCGGTGCGGGCCGTGATGACCGACGCGGCCCGGGGTATCGTCCACCCCTGGGCGCTTGAGTTCGCCACGGACGCCCCGGTCGTCACCGAGACCACGGGTGCGGTCGAACACGTCGAACTCTGCGGGCGGGAGGGGTGGGCCGACGTCCTGCTGGTCGCGCCGGCGACGGCCAACACGGTCGGCAAGATGGCCGCGGCGGTCGACGACACGCCGGTGACGACGTGTGCGACGACCGCACTGGGGGCGGGCGTGCCCGTCGTCGTCGCGCCCGCGATGCACGAGCCGATGTACGACCACCCGGGCGTCCTGGACGCCATCGAGCGCGTCGAGTCCTGGGGCGTCGACTTCGTCGACCCGCGGGTCGAGGAGGGGAAAGCGAAGGTCGCCACCGAGGACGCCATCGCCCTGGCGACGGCGCGGGCGGCCACGACCGACCCGCTGGCCGGCCGTCACGTCGTCGTCACGAGCGGCGCGACGACCGAGTCTATCGACCCGGTCCGGACGCTCTCGAACCGCGCCTCGGGCGAGACCGGCCGCGCGGTCGCCCGCGCCTGCTACGTCCGGGGCGCGGACGTGACGCTCGTCCACGACGGCGACGAGAAACCGTACGCGGCCGTCGAGTCTGTCGAATCCGGCGCCGAGATGCAGACGGCGACGCTGGCGGCCGTCGACGGGGCCGACGCGCTGGTCTCGGCGGCGGCCATCTCGGATTACACCGTCGACCGGGCCGACCGGAAGATCCGGTCGGGCCAGGGATCGCTGACGCTGGAGCTGGAGCCGACGCCGAAGGTCGTTGACGCGGTCCGGGAGGCCCACCCCGACCTGCCGGTCGTCGGCTTCAAGGCCGAGACCGGCGGCGACGACGACGACCTCGTGGCGGCCGCCCGCGCCCTCAGAGAGCGGGTCGGGATGGCATTCGTCGTCGCCAACGACGCGAGCGTGATGGCCGCCGGCGGGACCCGCGCGCTACTGGTCGAGGCCGACGGCGTCGAGGAGTACGAGGGGCCGAAGGCGGGACTGGGCGCGCGCGTCGCGGAGAAGCTGGCGGCGCACCTCTAGTCGTCGAGGCCGCCGTCGCTGCGGACGCGCCGGCGGGCCAGCGCCACGGTCCCGTCGAGGTCGACGGTCCCGGCGACGCGGACGGCCGCCAGGCCGACGAGGGTGGCGCTCGCCCACAGCCCCGGCTGGAAGAGGAGGTACGCGGGTTCGAGCGCCGCGAAGGCGGGCACCGCGCCGGGCACCACGTTGACGAAGAAGTTCAGCCCGTAGGCGTGGAAGTGCGCGGCAAGCAGGCTCGCCACCACGAGTTCGGGGTAGCCGTCGCGTTCGACTTCGACCGCGAGCAGGACGACCGCCGCCGGGAGGAGGGCGACGAGGTAGTAGGTGTAGGTCTGTGGCGTCACCAGCGGGAACGCCGCCACGCCGAGCGCGAAGACGGTCCGGCGGGCCCGGGGTGGGGCCAGCACCGCCAGCCCGACGATCCCCAGACAGACGAGGACCCTGACCGCCTGGGGCGCCGGCAGCCAGTCCAGCGGCTTGAAGTACGGCGGCAGCCACAGCGTCGGCGAGCGCGGGCTGTCGCCCCCTTTCGCGATTCCCCACTGGAGGACCTCGACGTAGGTCCGGTGGGCGTCGAGACCGAAAAACCGGACCGAGAGCCACGCCACCGGCGGCACGGTGAGCAACGCGCCTTTCAGCCGCCGGGGGTCGTGCAGCAGGTGGGCACCGACCGGCGCGTAGGCCATCTTGACGATCCCGACGACGGCGGTGCAGGCACCGCTGACCGGCGCCCACACGCCCCCGTCCGCGCCATCGGTGCCGTCACGGACGAGCGTGGCCCCCGCGAACGCGAGCACCGCGCCCAGCAACAGCGATGTCTGGCCCATCTTCGCGGTCAGCAACACGGGGTGAAAGCCCGCCAGCAGCCACGCCAGCCCCAGGCGCTCGAACCACCGGAGGTCGTAGCCGAGCGCCCCGACCAGCGCCTGCAGGCCCAGCCACAGCAACAGTCCGGTCACCGCGACCCAGGCCATCGCCGACTGCCGGAAGGGTAACGGCTCCGTGAACGGGAGAAAGAGGAGAACGACGACCGGCGGGTAGAGGTACGACCCCCAGAAACCGCCGTCGTCGGTGCGGCGGTACAGCCCCTCGCCGCCCTTCCAGCGTTCGACGGCCGCGTTGTACGCCCCGAAGTCGCCGAACCGGAACGCCGACCCGAACTCCTGGGCCCGGAACCACCAGTCCGCGAACGGGTACGCCAGCAGGACCGCGAGCGCGAGCGCCGCCAGCGCGACCAGCACCGGCCGGTCGCGCCGCCGCGCCCACAGGGCCGCAATCGTCGACATGGCCGGAGCTATCGCGCGATCCGTATGAATACTTTCGGTCCCGTCAAAGACGCCTTTGAGCCACCCGACCGGCACCCGCAAACGCCGACTCGGGGGCCGGTCGGCGTGTCCACTGCCCGGCGTGGCAGTCGCCGTCGGCGGGTCGGTCGCCCTCCTCGTTTCCCGTGCTGTCGTCCGGGCCGGCAGGGACGTCAGTCGCCGTCGGCGGGTGCGTCGCCGTCGGTGGTCTCGTCGTCGGGAGCGTGGCCGGGCCAGGCGACGCCCTCCTCGAAGGGGACGCCCATCTTCTGGGCGGCCCGGGAGATGACGTGGGCGCCGGTCGGCGCGGTCAGGAACAGAAAGATGATGCCGACCACGGAGGTCAGGCCGGCGCCCTGCGGGCCGAAGTAGACGGTGGCCGCCAGCAGGATCGAGGAGGTCCCGAGGGTGGTGGCCTTGCTGGTGGCGTGCATCCGGTTGTAGACGTTTGGCAGGCGGAGCAGTCCGACGGTGCCGACCAGCAGGAAGAAACTGCCGACGACGACAAGCGCCGCGACCACCGCGGCCTGGGGTGTCGAGGTCATTCGATGATGTCCCCCTCCCTGACGAAGCGCGCGACGGCGATGGTGCTGATGAAGCCGATGATGGCGAGGACGAGGCTGACGGTGACGAACAGCCCTCGCCCGGTCTGGATGGCGAAAAGGGCGGCGATGGCGACGACGTTGGTGCCGATGGTGTCGAGGCCGACGACGCGGTCCGGGACGGTCGGGCCGTTTATCACCCGGTAGCCCGCGAGCAACGTCACGGCGCTGGCCAGGAGCAGGCCGCCCAGCACCGCGGCGTCCAGGAACGCGGGCAGTTCACTCGCCACCGGACTCACCCCCGTCGGCGTCCTCGCCGGGCCTGATGGCCGACCCCGCGCGCTCGGGCACGACCGGGACCGGGTCCGAAGGGTCGCGCTCCTCGTCGAAGATCCGCAGCGCGTAGTCCTCCCAGGTCCGGATCGGGTCGACGACGGCCGCGCGGTCCTGCCCGGTGATGGCGTGGACGTACAGCGCGTTGCGCTCGTCGTCGTAGTCCATGGTCAGCGTCCCCGGCGTGAGCGTGATGCTGTTGGCGATGGTGGTGATGGCCACGTCGGTCTCGACGCGCAATGGGATCTCGACGACGTCGGGGTCGATGGGCATCGACGGCGCGAGCACCCGGTAGGCCACGTCGAAGTTGGCCGTCACCAGTTCCCACAGGAAGACCGCGACGTAGACCACGGCGTAAGGGAACGCCCGGAACCGCGCGCCGAGGTCGACCGTCGGCAGGTAGAACCGCCGGAACGTGAACGCGACCGGGAGGCCGACGGCCAGCCCGACGAGGAACTCGCCGACGACCGCGTCCGGGTCGAGCGCGACCCCGCGGACGAACAGCCACAGGACCGCGAGCGCGACCCCGAAGACCGGCCAGCGTCTCACGGCGCCACCCCCGGGAGCCGCCCGAGCGCGTGGGCGCTGGACTCGTCGGTCGGCTCGAACCGTGCCGGGTCGACGGCCTCGACGTAGCCCTCGCGGTCCAGTGCCGCCTCGGCGGCGGCCTCGGCGGCGCCGTAGACGGGGTCGAAGCCCACCCCGATGGCGACGACCAGCGCCGCCAGGGCCGCGACGACGGCGACCAGGACGACCGGCCGGCCGGCGCGGTCGACGGCCGGCGACACCTCGCCCCAGAAGGCCCGCGACCAGGCCCGCGAGAGGTACGCGATGGTGAAAACCGCGCCGACCAGCGCGCCGGCCAGCGCGAGCCAGGCCAGCGAGGCCCCCGCGGCGTGGGCCCGCGCGCCGGTGTCGAAGACCAGGAGCTTGCCGAAAAAGCCCGACAGCGGCGGGATACCCACAAGCGCGAGCGCGCCGACGAAAAACGACCCCGAGAGGACGGGTCGCCGGCTCGTCAGCCCGCCCAGTTGCGGGATCTTGAGCGTGCCGACGGCCTCGAAGACGGCGCCGCTGACGAGAAAGAGCAGCGACTTGGCGACGGCGTGGTTGAGCGAGTAGACGAGCGCGGCGACGAGCCCGAGCACCCGGATGGCCGGGTCGGCGACGGTCGCGACGACCGCCAGCGGGAGGACGATGAACCCGACCTGGCCGATAGAGGAGTAGGCGAACACGTCGTCGAGGTCGTCGCGGCTGACGGCGCCGACGCCGCCGACGACCATGCTCGCCAGCGCCATCACGAACAGCACCGGCCCGAAAAAGGCCAGGAACGACCGCCCCGACAGGCCCGGTAGGCCCAGCCCCGCCTCGAGCGTGCCGGCCGCGAAGACGGTGAAGTACAGCCTGACGATGGCGTAGACGCCGACCTTCTTGGTGACGCCGGCCAGAAACGCCGAGACGGGCGCCGGGGCGGCCCGGTAGGCGGGAGGGACCCAGAACTGGAAGGGGACGATGCCGGCCTTGAGCGCGAAGACGACGAACAGGACCGCGGCCAGCCCGAGGACGGGGCCGGAGTCGATGCCGAACTCGGCGGGCGCGGCGAGTCGCCGGGCGATGTCGGCCATGTTGAGCGTGCCGGTCGTCGCGTAGAGGCCGCCGATGGCCACGAGCATGAGCGCGCTCCCGACGAGGTTCAGGACGGTGTACTGGAGCGCCGCGGCGGTGTGGCGGCGGCCGCTGTAGAAGACCACGAAGACGTAGCTCGGCATCAACATCACCTCGAACCACACGAAGAGGTTGAAGACGTCGCCGGTGAGGAAGGCCCCGGAGACGCCGGTGAGCATGAAGTGATACAGCGGGTGATAGGAGACCCGCTGGCCCTGGTCGTCGACGTAGGACAGCGAGAACACGAGGATAGCCAGCGAGACGACCGCCGCCAGTCCGAGCATGAAGGCGGCCAGCGCGTCGGCGACGAGCGTGATGCCGAAGGGGGCGGGCCACCCCGACAGCTGGTAGACGAGGACGCCGTCGGGCAGGACGGCGAGCCCGAGGCGGGCGACGGCGACGAGGTAGGCGACGCCGCCGAGGAGGCTGAGCGCCCGCTGTGTCCGGCCCGACCGGCGGGTCACCAGGGTCAGGATCGCCGTGACCAGCGCCACGAGCATCGGCGCGATGACGACGTGGGTGTCGGTGAAGGCGGTCGCCGTGCTCATTCGGCGCGCACCTCCCCGAGGTCGATTGTGCCGTGTTCCTCGTGGACGCGGTAGGTGAGCACGAGCGCGAAGGCGGTCGTCCCGAAGCCGATGACGATGGCCGTCAGCACGAGCGCCTGGACCAGCGGGTCGGTCACCGCGCCGGTCTCGCCGCCGTGGCCCCCCTCCAGGACGGGCGCGCCCCCGGTGAGCCCGCCCATGGTCACGAGGTAGACGTTCGCGGCCTGGCTCATCAGCGTCACGCCCCAGACGACGCGGACCACGTCCGTCCGGAGGACGAGGAACGTCCCCAGCGCGAACAGCAGGCCCAGGACGACCGCGAGGAGGACCTGGGTCATTCGGCACCCACCACCGCGAGAATCGTCAGCAGTGCCCCGACGACGACGGCGTAGACCCCCAGGTCGAAGACGACCGCTGACGCGATCTCGAACTCGTGGTAGACGGGGACGCCCTCGAAGAAGGCGACGCCCTGGGTGAGAAACGGGAAACCCAGGGCGACGGCGGCGAGCCCGCCGCCGCCGGCGACGGCCAGCCCGGCGGCGAAGACGTTGCCGTACTCGCGGACGATGCCCGTCCCGGTGCCGAAGGGGACGGTCGGCCGCCGGTGGAGGAGTTCAGTCTCAAGGTAGTCGAGGCCGTAGATGATGTAGATGAGCGCGAACGCGGTGGTCGTCAGCACGCCGGCGATGAAGCCGCCGCCGGGGAGGTTGTGCCCCTGCAGGAGCAGCGCCACCGCGGTCACGAGGATGACCGGGACGACCAGCCGCGTGACCGTCCTGGCGATGACCGTCGGCTCCCTGTCGAGCGAGCCGCCGCTCATCTGACCTCCCCCCGTTCGCGCATCGCGACGAGCGTGACCACCGAGAGGGCGGCCATCGCGACGACGGAGATCTCGCCCAGCGTGTCGAACGCCCGGAAGTCGACGAGGATGACGTTGACGATGTTGCCGCCGCCGCCGGCGTCGACGAAGACCGGCCCGTGTTCGGCGGGCACGGGCGCGTTCTCGACGAAGTAGGCCGCGATGACGTCCTCGGGCGTGGCGGCCGTCGACAGCAGGACGGTGACCGTGACCGTGGCGCCGACCGCCAGGGCGACGAGGCCGTCCCGGAGCGCCCGGAGCCGCGGTATCGACCCGTAGAAGGCCGGGAGCTTGTCGAGGACGAGCAGGAAGATGACGAGCACGAGCGTCTCGACGACCAGTTGCGTGAGCGCGAGGTCGGGCGCGCTCGCGAGGATGTAGAAGATGGCGACCATGAACCCGACGATAGACAGCGTCAGCACGCCCGCGATGTGCGAGGGGGCGGCGCCGACGGCGACCGCGCCGACGACCGCCACCAGCAGGACGACCACCAGCGCCGGCTCAAGACCGGCCGCGACCAGCGCCGGGAGGCCGGTCCCTGCCGCCGCGTACGCGCCCAGCGTGAGCGCGGCCGTCACCAGCGAGAGCGCGACCACGTAGGTCCGCAACTGCCCCGTCTGGACGATGTCGATGGCCGCCGAGCGGTCGAGCCCGTGGACGGTGCCGTCGTAGTACCAGTTCGGCCGTAGCGGGTCGACAGCCCTGACGGCCCTGACGCCGTCGCGGATCCGGTCGAAGGAGGGGTAGGCGGCGGCGCCGACCCCAACGGTCAGCGCGCTCATCAGCAGGTACGGCGTGACCTTCGTCGGCAGGTGATACGAGAAGTTCCCGTGGCCGCCGTGGTCGCCGGCGGCGACGACCGTGCCGTCGACGACGCTCCCGACGAACGCCTCGACGGGGGCGAGGTGGACGCCGGCCGTCGCCGTGACCCCGCCGAGGCCGACCGCCAGCGCGAGCGCGCCCAGCAGGGCGGCCGGCGCGGTCATCGCCACCGGCGGGCTGTGGACCTCGCCCAGCGCCTCGGGCTTCTCGCCGAAAAACAGCATGAGAAACCGGATCGAGTAGAGGAACGTGAAGACGCTCCCGAAGACGGCGACGGCGGGTATCAGCCACCACAGCGGCGACCCGCCGCCGGCGACGGCCTCCGTGGCGACCTCCCAGGCGGCGTGAAAGAGCAGCTCCTTCGAGTAGAAGCCGTTGAACGGCGGGAGGCCGGCCATCCCGAGGGCGGCGACGACCGTGACGGCGGCGGTGACCGGCAGGTCCCGGTAGAGGCCGCCGAGGTCGTCGATGGCGCGGGTGCCCGCCTCGTGGGCGACGATGCCCGCGACCAGGAAGAGCGCGGCCTTGAACAGCGCGTGGTTGAGGATGTGGAAGGCGCCGGTCTCGGCGCCGAGCACGCCAGAGAGGCCAAAGCCCGCCACGATGAGCCCGAGGTGGGAGGCCGTCGAGTACGCGAGCAGTTCCTTGATGTCAGAGGCGGCGACGGCCAGGATAGCGGTGACGGTCATCGTCGCGAGGCCCAGAGCCGCGAACAGGACCAGCCACTCGTCGGTGAAAAGCAGCGGGCGGAACCGGCCGACGAGGTAGACGCCGGCCTTGACCATCGTCGCGGAGTGGAGAAACGCCGAGACGGGCGTGGGCGCCTCCATCGCGTTGGGCAGCCAGATGTGAAAGGGGACCTGCGCGGACTTGGTGGCCGCGCCCAGCCCCACGAGCGCGAGGACGGGCACGAGCAGTCCGCGGGTCCGCAGTTCCGCGACCATCGCGTCGGCGTTCGCGAGCATCGACCCCTCGCCGGCCAGCCGGAAGGTGGCCTCGCCCAGCGCCGCGCCCGCGGCGTCGTGGAGCACCAGGAAGCCCACGAGCATGAACAGGCCGCCCGAGACGGTGACCAGCATCGACTTGCGGGCGGCGTACAGCGAGGCGTCGGCGTCCTGGTAGTGGCCGATGAGCAGGAACGAGGAGACGCTGGTCAGCTCCCAGAAGACAAAGAGCGCGATGAGGTCGGCCGCGAACGCGACGCCGAGCATCGATCCCATGAACGCAAGCAGCGTCGCGTAGTACTTCGCCTGGCCGGGCTCGCCGTGCATGTACCCCCCGGAGTAGGCGAAAACGAGCACGCCGACGCCGCTGGCCAGGGTCCCGACGAGCAGCGCGAGCCCGTCGACGTACAGCGCCAGCGAGACGCCGTAGCTCGGGATCCAAGGGACGACGACCGTCCCGGTCGTCCCGTAGAGGGAGCCGACCAGCCCCAGACAGACGGCCGCGACGGCGGCCGCGTAGTAGGCAGTCCGCTCGCCGAGCACCCGGTAGACGAGGGGGGTCAGCCCCGCACCCAGGAAGGGGACGACCAGCAGGGCCAGGAGCGCGGTCCGACTCGGTTGCACATTCGCCCCTGGGCCGAGACGCGTCTTAATGGTTCCCAAGTCCGGCGAACGGCTCCGCTCGGCGGGGTCCGCCACCGCGAGCGCGCACCAGTATCATTCCTGATACCGTTCAACAGCTGCTTGAATTTACGTATTTGATAATACGGTAGTGAGTATTAAATACGGGTACCAGTTTTGGTGTAACAACCACGCACGATGGCGTCGCGCGGTCGGGGAGGCGTGACCTCCCGGCCGCGGGCCGTGCGTGTGCAGAGACCAACCATGAAACTCAAAGAACTACTGACCGACGACGACGCAGTATCACCGGTCATCGGGGTCATCCTGATGGTCGCGATCACGGTCATCCTGGCGGCAGTCATCGCCACGTTCGTGCTCGGCCTGGGCGACCAGGTGTCGAACACGGCACCGCAGGCGTCCTTTAGCTTCGACTGGGACGGCGAGGGAGGAACCGAGGACACGCTGAACGTCACCCACGACGGCGGTGACACTATCAAGGCCAAGAACCTCTACGTGCGTGGTGACGCCGGGACCGACTCCTCCAGGAGTTCGTCAGGCGTGATATACACGGAGCTCGGCGAGAGCTGGGACAACTACGACACGGAGTCCGGCGCGTCGTTCAGCACCATCAGCGCGAGCGACGACGTCACGGCCGGGAACGAGATCAAGGTCCACCAGATCGGGTCGGACGGCGAGATCGACATCGTCTGGGAGCGCAGCACCGGCGACAACTCGGCGACGCTGAGCAGCTGGGAGGGACCGGAAGCCTGAGCGGCCGGCGTCCCATATCTGACGCGCGCGTACGACCCGTCTGACGCGGTCGAAACGCTGATGACGAGGGACGGTCCAACTCAACAGTATCCAGGCGTGGACGGATCGGACGGTCCGACGCGAGAGGGGTTCCACGGATGAGCAACCAGTCGTCACGAATCACGGCCGCGGGCGAGCAATCACTCTCGAAGGGCGAGATCTTCGACGTCCTCCAGAACCAGCGCCGGCGGTACGTCCTCCAGTATCTCAAGCGGTTCGACGGGCCGGTGTCGCTCAGCGACCTCGCGACGCAGGTCGCGGCCTGGGAGTACCGCACGCCCGTCGAGGAGGTCTCGACCGACCAGAAAAAGCGGGTCTACACCACCCTCCAGCAGACCCACCTCCAGAAGATGCAGGAGGCGGGCATCGTCGAATACGACCCCGACGAGAACCTCATCAGGCCGACCACTCACACCGATGACCTGTCCGTCTACCTGGAGATCGTCCCCGGGTCGGAGTTCCCCTGGCGGGAGTTTTACCTCTCGCTCGGTGCGTTCAGCTGTGCGGTCGTCGCGGCGCTGTGGACGAACCTCTACCCTCTGACGGTCCTGTCGCCCCTGGAGTGGGCGACCGTCTTCGCGGTCGTGTTCACGCTCTCGGCCGCCCACCACACCTACAGCGGTGCGGATATGGAACTCGACGACGAGGAGTTCCACCCCGACCAGTTCCAGCGGTGACCGTCCCGACCACCCGTTATCGCCGGTGATATCTGAGTTATCGACCGCGGAAGCGCGCAGTCTTTCTCCTCACGGAGGCCAGTTCACTGGCCGATAGTCACGACGAACAGAGCGATAGTCACGAGAAACGGGTAGTCCGTCTAGAACGTACGTGCGTAGTAGTTTCCGTTGAATCCTCGCCGACTTGCGTGAAATTCTCCGTTCCGCAGGGGCGTCTTGAGACGGTTCAAGGCGGCTTTGAACGGGGGACCAACCGGCAAACTGTGGGCACTCTTAAGTAGGAAACCGGATAGAACTCTGGGTAGCATCCCCGGGCCCGCGCGCTGGCGTAGTGGGCAGGCGTCGGGGTGCAGGTGAGACATACATGGACCTCAAAGAACTGTTCACGGACGACGACGCGGTGTCGCCGGTCATCGGGGTCATCCTGATGGTCGCGATCACGGTCATCCTGGCGGCGGTCATCGCGTCGTTCGTCCTCGGACTGGGGAACAGCGCGACAGAACAGACGCCGACCACAAGCTTCACGTTCGACTTCGAGCAGACTGACGAATACAGTGGAACCGCCTACGGGTTCGTGAAGGTTACGCATGACGGTGGTGACTCGATTGCCACTGAGGAGCTGTACGTCCGTGGTAGCGGGTTCCAGAGTAGTTGGGACACAACAGCTGGATCCCCGGATCCGGACCGTGGCGACTATCCCAACCCGGGTTCGAGCGACAAGTCGATCGGGAGTGCGGGTAGCTGGCCGTCCGCTCAGGCAAGCGGTCAAGATAGCCAGGTCGTCTCCGGTGACTACGTCTACGTCGGCGTGAAGAGCGACTACGAGATCACGATCAACTACGAGGCTCAGGAGGGCCAGTCCTCGGCCACCCTGTCGGACGACGAAGGTCCGGACGCCTAAGCGGGCATCCGTTCCCTGATTTTCCCCTCTCCCCTGACCGGGGACTTATCGACACGACCCGATACTGGCGTGTCTCCGGCGCCGTACGGTTCTGTGTCGAGAAAATGACAACTTCGGGACACTGGGCTTTCCTCCGTGCAAGTGCCGATTGAGGGCGTTCAAGTCCGATTTGAACCAGAGGACCGTGGCAAACAATGGTCAGCGTTAAGTAGAGACGGGGCGGCTATTCGGTGCATCCCCGGATGCATGCGACCCTGTGGTGGGACTGCGGTGGCGTCTCCGGGGGGGTGTAAGGGTACATATGCAGGTCACACGTCTCGTTACGGACGACGACGCGGTATCGCCGGTCGTCGGGATCATCCTGCTCGTCTCGATCACGGTGATCCTGGTGGCCGTCGTCGGTACGTTCGTCCCCGGAGTCGAACAGCGAGTCGATGACACGCCGAGCGCGAATTTCACCTTCGACTTCGAGCGGACCGACGATTCCGGAGCGACGTCGGACCCGGCTGGGTTCCTGAAGGTGACTCACGACGGCGGCGACGTCATCGACCACGAGCAACTGTACGTCCGCGGCGAAGGGTTCGTTGCCGAGTCCGACTACGGCACCGGCCCCAGCGAGTGGGAATCGGGGGATTTCAACCCCGGGGGAGCGCGGTACGCCCACTCGTCGGGGAGCTGGCCCGCGGCGGCCGCCTCCAGCGAGGGGAGCGCGGTCACCGCCGGTGACTTCGTCTACGTGGGCGTCGAGTCGGACTACGAGGTCACGGTGAACTACCAGGCCGCCGAGGGCGACGAGTCGGCAACCCTGTCGGGCGACGAGGGGCCGGACGCCTGAGGGCCGGCGCGGTCGCTCGCGCGGGGTGCGTCCCGTTCGCGGCCGAACGATGTCGAGAGGAACCCGCAACGGCCTTGTCGGCGTCGTCCCAACGGTCGGCCGTGACACAGTGGGTCGAGAACCCGACCGGCGGACGGGACCGGGGACCGGCGGCGCTGGCTCGCGCGTGGGCGGAGGTGCTGGTCCGCCCGCGGCGGCTCTTCCGGTCGGCGGTCGCGCCGGCCGACCAGGCGCCGGGGCTGGTCTTCGCGGGCGTGGTCGTCTTCCTCGAGGAACTCTCCAGAGTGCTCGCTGGGACGGCGGCCTACCCGGTGCTGGGCGGCCAGCCCACGCTGTCGGTGGGCTTCTGGCTCGCCGTCGCCACCGTCCTCGTCGCGCCGGCGGCGCTGCACCTGACGGCCGCGCTCCAGACGCTCATCCTGATACCGTTTGCCCCCCAGCGAGCGGGCGTCAGCGAGACGGTCCAGGTGCTGGCCTACGCGAGCGCGCCGTGTGTCTTCGTCGGTCTGCCGTCCCCGAAACTCACCGCCCTCGCGACCGCCTACGGGGCCGTTCTGCTGGTGGTCGGGCTCAGCGAAGTCCACGGCGTCTCGCTCCCGAGAGCGGCGGCCCTCGGTGCGGTGCCGGCGGCGCTCGTCTTCGGCTACGGTTTCCGCGGGTTCGCCGCGGTGTCGACCGTAACCGGCGTGACGTGGGCGGACCTCGCGGCCCTCGCGTAGCGTCGCGTTGAAGTGCCGACGCGACACAGCCCCGGTATGCTCACGCTCGACTTCGAGCGGTTCATGTTCGAACTCACGGAGGGCGCGCTGAAACACGTCGGACCGTCGAACAAGACGGCGACGGCGAAACTCTATGACGTCGAGGGCGTCGAGGTCCGCGAGTTCGGCGACAAGCGCGTCAAACTCGCCTTCGAGGACGAGGACGGCAACGAGGTGGAGGTGGCGCTGTTCCCGGAGCACGCCCGCGAGGTCGCCCGCGGTATCGAGACCCTCGAAGGCGAGAGCGGTATCTTCGAGTAGGCCACGCGGGACGTCCCCGCCGGCGGCCGTGGTGGCTGGACCGCACCGCTCGCGGCGCGACCGATTCGACAACCGTTTTAGGGACGGGCCGTTTTCTCCCCTCAATGGGTTCGTGCATCATCTGCGGCACGTCTGTTGACGGTCGCATCTGTGACCTCCACGAGGAGGACGTCGTCTTCGAATTCCGCGGCAACCATCCCAACCAGTTGACGGTCGACCGGTACTACCGCGGGACGGTCGACGGCTACGCCGAGTTCGGCGTGTTCGTCGACATCGGCGACAGCGTCACCGGCCTCCTCCACCGGAGCGAACTAGACCAGCGCCTCGAGAGCCTCGACTGGGACCCCGGCGACACCGTCTTCGTCCAGGTCCAGCAGGTCCGGGACAACGGCAACGTCGACCTCGCGTGGTCGATCCGCCAGTCCGAAGGCGAGTTCCGGGGCACGCTCGTCGACGACCCCTCGGAGGGCGCACCGTTCGTCGCCGACGAGGACACCGACGACGGGGGCCACGACGAGGGAAACGGGCACGCGACTGAGGCGGACCCGGGCGCGGAGGCTGGCGGCGGAGCCGAGGACCCGCCGGCCGCCGAGGCCGTCGCGGGCGCCGACAGCGGGTCGGCCGCCGCGGCCTCGGGGACGAGCGGCGGCGTCGTCGAGGTCGAGGAGCCGACGCTGGTCGACATCGAGACGCTGGGCGACCGCGTCGGCGAGACGGTCCGCATCGAGGGCGTCGTCGAGAGCGCCCACCAGACAAGCGGGCCGACGGTGTTCGAGGTCCGCGACGAGACGGGCGCCGTCGACTGCGCGGCCTTCGAGGAGGCCGGGGTCAGGGCTTACCCCGAGACCGGGGCCGACGACGTGGTGCGACTCGACGGTGAGGTGCGCGAGCGACGCGGCGACCTCCAGGTCGAGACCGAGGCGCTCGTCCTCCTGGCGGGCGAGGAGCGCGAGGCGGTCCAGCGGCGACTGGCCGACGCGCTCGAAGCCGAGGCCGACCCCGGGGCCGTCGACCCGCTCGTCGAGGACACCGTCGTCGCGGACCTCTCCGAGGCGGTCAGGGCGGCGGCGACGGCCGTCCGCCGGGCGGTCCTCGAGGAGCGTCCGGTCGTCGTCCGGCACGCGGCCACGGCCGACGGCTACACGGCCGGGGTCGCGCTCGAGCGCGCGACGCTCCCGCTGGTCCGTGACCAACACGACCAGCGCGACGCGGTCTACCACTACTTCGACCGCCGGCCCCTCGAAGAGAGCGTCTACGACATGGACGACGCGACCAAGGACGTAACGGAGATGCTCGACGCCCGCGAGCGCCACGGGGAGAAGTTCCCCCTGTTCGTGTTCGTCGCCGTCGGCGGGACCCGCGAGTCGCTCGACGGCTTCGAGTTGCTCGACCTCTACGGCGCCGGGCGCGTCCTCGTCGACGACGTCGAGGTCGACCCCGAGGTGGCCACGGCCGTCGACGCGGTGGTCGCGCCCGACGGCCCGGCCGCCAGCGAGACGACGGCGACCTCGCTGTCGGCGGCCGTCGCCGCCGGCGTCAGCGGGGACGTCCGCGCGGACCTGAGCCACCTCCCGGCGGTCAGTTTCTGGGAGGACGCCCCCGAGGGCTACGTCGAGGCGGCCGCCGCGGCCGGCTACGACGCCGACGTGACGCGCGAGGTCCGTGAAGCCGTCGCGCTCGAAGCCTTCTACCAGTCCTACGAGGACAAGCGCGAACTCATCACGGACCTGCTGTTCGGAGACGGCGACGGTCCCGGCGGCCTCGCCGGCCACGTCAGCGAGCAGTTCCGGACGAAACTCGCCGCCGAGGTCGAGACCGCCGAGGCCAACCTCGACCACCAGACGCTCGACGACACGACCATCGCGGTGCTCGATACCGACGCGTTCACCCACCGCTACGAGTTCCCGCCGACCGCGCTCCTGCTGGACGAACTCCACCGCCGCCACCGCGACTCGGTCGACGCCGTCATCGGCGTCGCCGACGACGAACTCCACATCCGCAGCGACACACCCGTCGACGTCCGCGACGTGGCAGACCGCGCCCGCGACTGGGTGCCCAACGCCGGCGTCACCGCCCGCAGCGCCCGCGACGGTAAACTCGAATACGTCGCCGGCGAACGCTCGGCGGTGCTCGACACCGTCGTCGACATCGTCGCCGACGAAGTGGCCTGAGCGGACAGGACTTTTCTCCCGGCCGGCCGTCGGCCGACACATGAGCGACCCCCACCAGCAGGTGGTCTCGGCCGACGCCGTCGACCCCGAGACCCACGAGCACGGCCAGCGGACCTTCCTCCAGCGCCGCCTCGGTCACGCCGCGGGCGGCCGGGACCTGGGCGCGAGCCGCTACGAACTCGCCCCCGGCAAGCGGACGTGGCCGGCCCACTACCACGCCGGCAACGAGGAGGCGGTCTACGTCCTCGCGGGCGAACTGCGCCTGTTCCACGGCGAAACCGACCGGACGGAACACCGCCTCTCGGCCGGCGACTACGTCGCGCTCCCGACCGGGCCCGCCCACGCCCACGAACTCGAAGCGGCGGGCGAGGGGACGGCCCGCTTTCTCGTCGTCTCGACGATGACCGACCCCGACATCGCGGTCCTGCCCGACGGCCGGAAGGTGTCGCTGTTCGCCGGCGATCCGCCCGGCGAGTACGAGGGCCGGTCCCTCTCGCGGACGCTCGACCTGGACGCCGAGGTCGACTACTGGGACGACACCACCGAGGCGGAGGCGTCGGGGGTGGACGCCGACGATACCGGCACAACGGATGCGTCGGGGGTGGACGCCGACGATACCGGCACGACGGATGCGTCGGGGGTGGACGCCGACGACACCAGGCGTGCCAGCGACGACGGCACCCGAGGCGACGGCAGCGACCACGCAGGGGCCGACAGCAGCGGCGACCCCGCGGACGGCGGCGGGACGGCCGCGCCGGTCGTCTCGGGGTCGGACCTGGAGTGGACGGAGTACGACCCGCCCCGCGAGGGGCACCGCTTTCGCCGGACGCAACTCGGCGCCCCCGCGGGCGGGCGGGACCTCGGCGCGAGCCGCTACGAACTGCCCCCGGGCAAGCGGGCGTGGCTCCCCCACTACCACGCCGGCAACGAGGAGGCGATGTACGTCCTCGACGGCGAGGGGACGGTCACGCTCGGCCCGGACCGCGAGGACCACGCCCTCTCGGCGGGCGACTACGTGGCGCTGCCCGCCGGCGAGGCGGGCTTTCACGACGTCCATGCGGGCGAGTCGACGTTGCGGTACCTGATGGTCTCGACGATGACCGAGCCGGACATCACGGTCTACCCCAAGGACGGGAGGGTCGGCCTCTACGCCGGCTCGGCACCTGGCGGGGACTCCGACGCCCGGACCATCTCCCGGTATCTCGATTCCGACGCCGAGGTCGACTACTGGACCGGGTGAGCGGAAGGCCCGGCGGAGAAGGCGACCGCTCTCGCGGTAGCGACACGCTTATTCGCCCGAGCGCACGAGAACTGACAACTGCGATGAGCACCGAGACCGACGCCGAGGGCGAACACGACGCCGACGAGCCCGAGGCTTTCCTGCGGGCCTGTGAGGAACTCGTCGACCGCATCCTCGCCGGCGAACTCGACCGCGAGGACGTCGAGCGCGCCAAGAAGGAGGTCTGCGGGAAGTACTCCTCGCCGAAGGTGCCGCGCAACTCCGACCTCATCGACTTCGGGCCCGAAGACCGGCGCGAGGAACTCGAAGACGTCCTCCGGCGCAAGCCCGTCCGCACCGCGTCGGGCGTCACGCCGGTGGCGGTCATGACCTCGCCCCACCGGTGTCCCCACGGCAAGTGTCTCTACTGTCCGGGCGGCCCGGACTCGGAATTTTCCAGCGCCCAGTCCTACACGGGACACGAGCCCGCCGCGGCCCGCGGCGTCCAGAACGACTACGACCCCTACGGGCAGGTGCGCCTGCGGCTCGAACAGCTCCGCCAGATCGGCCACCCCGTCGACAAGGTCGAACTCATCCTGATGGGCGGGACGATGACCGCCCGGAGCCACGACTACCAGGAGTGGTTCGTCAAGCGCGCGCTCCAGGCGATGAACGAGTACGACCCGACCGGCGAGCCCGACCCCGCCGAGGGCGAGAGCTTCGCACAGGACCCCGACGAGTACGAGTGGCGGTACGTCGAGGACGTGATCGCCGACAACGAGACCGCCGACGTGCGCAACGTCGCCACCACGTTCGAGACCAAGCCCGACTGGTGTGACCCCGAGCAGATAGACCGGATGCTCCGCCTGGGCGGGACCAAGGTGGAGGTGGGCGTCCAGACCACGTTCGAGCGGATCAACCGCGAGATGCACCGCGGACACGGCGTCGACGCGTCCGTCGCGGCCAACCGCAGGCTCCGGGACGCGGGCTTCAAGGTGGGTTTTCACATGATGCCCGGCCAGCCCGGGATGTCGACGGAGATGTGTCTGGAGGACTTCCGGCGGGTATTCGAGCGCGCGGAGTGGCGGCCGGACTACCTGAAGGTCTACCCGACGCTCGTCGTCGAGGGGACCGCGACCTACGACTGGTGGCACCGCGGCGAGTTCGACCCGCTCGACAACGACGAGGCGGCCGAACTCGTCGCCGAAGTCAAGTCGCTGATCCCGGAGTACACGCGCCTCCAGCGCGTCCAGCGTGACATCCCCGCCGACTTCATCGAGGGCGGCGTCTGGAAATCCAACCTCCGGCAACTCGCCCGCCAGCGCATGGACGAATACGGCTGGACCTGCGACTGCATCCGCTGTCGGGAGGTCGGGCACAACGACGACCAGCCCCGCGAGGTGACCCTCGGTACGACGACCTACGAGGTCGCCGGGGGCACCGAACACTTCGTCAGTTTCGAGGACCGCGACCGGGACCTGCTGGTGGGCTTCTGCCGGCTGCGGTTCCCCAACGACCCCGTGCGCCGCGAACTGGTCGACGCCGCCGTCGTCCGGGAACTGCACGTCTACGGCAGCGAGGTCGGCGTCGGCCGCGCGGCCGACGAGGGGAACGGCGAGGCCGGCGGCGTCGACCAGCACCAGCACCGGGGATACGGCCGGCGGCTGGTCCGGCGCGCGGAGGAACTCGCGGCCGACGCCGGCTACGAGAGGCTGGCTATCCTCTCGGGCATCGGCGTCCGCCGGTACTACCGCGACAAACTCGGCTACCGCCAGGACGGCCCCTACGTCAGCAAGCGGCTGTGAGCACCTGCCGGCCGACGACGTCGGCTTCCGTGTTGCTACCGCTGTAAGCGGTCAGCGGTCGGGAGTTCACTCCGGCGGGGGCGTCGCCTCTGGCTCGGTGACCGACGCGTCCGGCGTCTCGGAGACGAACCCCCAGTAGTCCATCTCGGCCCAGTAGAGTTGCCCGTCGTAGCGGACGACCCACTTGCCGGTGCGCTCCCGGGAGACGACCGGGTCGTGTGCGCGGAACCGCTCGACGAGCGACGCGAACGCCTCGTCGTCGTCGTCCTCGGCGTAGTAGGTGTCGCTGATGGCCTCCGCGACGACGTCACTCTCGGCGTCTGACAGCCCCGAGAGCGTGAACGCGTATGTCGCCTTCAGGTCCTCGGCGTACGCTTCCGGACTGTCGGCGACGGGCGTCGCCTCGTAGCGGTAGACCTCGAGGGTGACCGACTCGGGGCCGTCGGCGTTGACCGGGTAGACCTCGCCCTCGTATCTGACCGCGTCGACCTCCTGGTCGGTGACGAGAACGGACGCCTCGGCCTCACTCTCGGTGTAGGTGGCCGGGAGTCCGAAGTCGTATCCCGGTTCGAGGGTGCGCCGCTGGCGGTCCAGGAGCGGCGCGAGTGCCCGCCTGTCGACGGCCGGCAAGTCGTCGTAGTCGACGACGGTCCCCTCGACCGTCGAGGCGTTGTAGTCGATCTCGACGGCGGTCCGGTACCCGGGTTCGGTTCCGAGGACCGACCGCGAGAGGTTGTATAACCGGCCGTCGTGGCGGTACGGCAGGCCGGTCCGGACCGGCGGACTGTCCGCGACGACCGTGGTGGAGCCGTTCTCGATCGCCCGGCGGGCCACCTCCCCCCCCTGTGCGACCGGGTTGACGGACGCGTTCTCGACCGAGCGGCTGGCGCTGTCGGCCAGTTGCTCGTCGTCGACCGGCTCCATCGAGAGCAACCCGGCGGCCGAACAGCCGGCCAGCGCGCCCAGGAGCGCGACCGAGACGATTGCGAGTGCGAGACGGTTGTTCATGGCCGTCTCTACACCCCTCCCCGGTGAGTGTCTTGGGGAGTGTCAAAGAACCGATTGAGTGACCGACTCGCCCGACGAGGGTCGGGCTGATCGACGGACAGTAGCGTTTTGGGGACTCAGCACCAATCTCGGAGCGTGGCGCGACGACTGACCGACGGCGTCTGGCTGCTGGACCTCGGGCTGGTCCCGCCGTTCGCGACGAACGGCTACCTGACAGACGACGGCGAGTTGACGCTCGTCGACCCGGGACTGCCCTGGAACCGGCCGTCCCTCCGCTCGGAGATGGCCGACGCCGGCTACGCCGTCGGCGACCTGGACCGCGTGCTCGTCACGCACTTCGATCTGGACCACTCGGGCGGACTTCGGGGCCTCCCGGCCGACTGGCGCGGGCCGGTCTACATGGGCACCACCGACGCCGCTATCGCCCGCGGGGACACCGACCCGAAGCGCCGCCACCACAAGGGCCTGTTCCACATGTTCGTGCGACGGCTCTTCCCGGTCCCCGAGGGGACCACGCTCACCGACGTCGAAGACGGCGACGAGATCGGCGCGTTCACGGCCTACCACACCCCGGGGCACAACCCCGGACACATGGTCTACCTCCACGAGTCGGGCGCCGCCTTCCTCGGTGACCTCGTCTGGGAGAACGGCGGCCGGCTGACGCCGCCGTTCTGGCTCGACTCCTACGACATGCGGGGCGTCCACGAGAGCATCCGCGACCTCGCCCGGCGCGTGCCGCCGTTCGAGGTGGCGGCGATGGCCCACGGCGACCCGATCACGACCGACGGTCGCCGGGCGCTCCTGGACTGTTCGGCGCGGCTGTAACCCCCGCGACGAGCGACGCTACTACCGCCTCGCGTCCCCCAACCGGTGACGGGACTTCACGGTGGTCGGCGTCGATGTGCACGTCGTCGAGGGTCCTGGGCTCCGGACACCGTCGACTCCTGTGTCCCGGACACCGTCGACTTCCCCGTCCCGGACGCTGTCGGCTCACCCGTCCCTGTGACCGTCAACTCCTCGACGCCGTGGTCCCGCTCATTCCGTCCTCGGCGCACGCGAAGACCGTGTCTCGTCCCGGTCAGGGAATACCGGGGCAGACCGAACCTCGTCGATTTCCCGTTTGGGCCCTCGTTGCGGGGGTTGGAGTCGACGCGCTACAGCGATTCATCGGCGCCCACCTCGCCGACCTGGACGTTCCAGAGGTCGGCGTAGGTCCCTCCACGGTCGACCAGCGTCTCGTGGTCGCCCTGCTCGACGACCCGGCCGTCGTCGAGGACGAGAATCCGGTCGGCGTCCCGGACGGTCGAGAGGCGGTGTGCGATGACGAACGTCGTCCGGTCTTCGGTCAGCCGGTCCAGTGCCCGCTGGATCAGGACCTCGGTCTCGTTGTCGACGTGGCTGGTCGCCTCGTCGAAGACCAAGACCGGCGGGTCGTCGACGATGGCGCGTGCGATGGCGATCCGCTGGCGCTGCCCGCCCGAGAGTCTGACGCCCCGTTCGCCGACCTCGGTGTCGTATCCGTCTTCGAGCCCGGTGATGAACTCGTGTGCGCTCGCTTCCCGCGCCGCGTTCACGATATCCTCGTCAGGGGGGTCCTCGCCACCGTAGGCGATGTTCTCCCGGCCGGTGCCGTCGAAGAGGAACGGGTCTTGGTCGACGTAGCCGATCTGTGACCGGAGGCTCTTGCGGGTGATCGTGGCGATGTCGTGGCCGTCGACGCTGATCGTTCCAGAGTCAGGGCGGTAGAACCGCATCAACAGCTTCACGAGCGTCGACTTGCCCGCACCGGTCTGGCCGACGAAGCCGACCGTCTCGCCGGCTTCGACGGTGAGGGAGACGCTGTCGACGACTGGCTCGTCGGTCCCGGGGTACGCGAAGGACACGTCGTCGTACTCGACGCGGCCCTCGATGGCGTCGAGTTCGACCGCGTCGTCGGGGTCGTCGTCGACCCGCCACTCGCTTTGCTGGAGGCCGACGACGCGCTCGGCAGCGGCCTCCGCGCCCTTGTAGTAACCGACGACGCCGGTGATGGCACCCAGCGGGCCGTTGAGGCCCCGGGTGTACAGCAGGAAGGTCAGCAGGGCACCGCCCGACAGCGGAACGGTGAAGAACAGCGGCGGCCCGTTGAGTACCCAGTACCCGCCGACGAACGACGCGACCATCCAGCCGCCGGCGATCAGGGAGTTCACCGGCCAGCGGCGGGCGGCGATCCGCATGACGTCGTAGCTCGCATCGCGGTGCTCGCGGGAGGCCGCGGCCGTCCGCTCGGACTCGTGGGCCTCGCCGGTGAACGCCTTGACCACGCTGATCCCGCTGAGACTCGTCTCCAGTCTGGCGTTGAGCGCCCCCTCCGCCTGCCGGGCGCGGCCGTGTGCCGTCTCGAACAGTTTGGCCAGCCAGCCATTGGCACCGACCACGACCGGGACGAACCCGAGCAAGACCAGCGTCAACTGCCAGTTCACGTAGGCCATGAACGCGACTACGCTGACGAGATTTACGACCGAGTACACCGCCTGTTCGAGGTCGTTCTCGAAGAAGGTCTCCAGGGTGTTGACGTCGTTGTTGAGGACGCTCATGATGTCGCCGGTCGCCTCGCTGTCGAAGAAGCCGAGTTCGAGCCGCTGTGCGGCGTCGAACCCGGCGACTCGGATGTCGTGCTGGATGCGCTGGGCAGCAACACCGAGCGACCACTGCGCGACCAGCGCACTGGCGACGTCGACCGCCTTGACTGCGACCAGCAGGCCGAAGACGAACCACAGCAGCCCCTCGGTGCCGGCGGGGACCAGCGACTGGGGCAGGCCCGGCAGCGAGAACCGCTTGGACCCGAAGACCGAGTCGAAGGCCAGCCCGACGAGTAACGCGTTCATCTGCCCGATACTGTTGGCGAGCGTGTGGCCGAGGATGCCGAGCGCGGCGTACGGCGCCGAGTCACGGCCGACTCCCCGCAGCAGGTGCACCAGTGGATACTCCGCGTCGGCCTGGTCGGCGATGGTCGTCGCGTCGCTCATCGGCCCACCTCCCGACCGGACTCGCGAGCGCCACCGTCGGCGACGAACGACTCCGAGACGGCGTCGAACTCGCCGACCTGGACCCGCCAGAGGTCCGCGTAGATACCGTCCCGGTCGAGGAGCCCTTCGTGGGTCCCTTCCTCGACGAGTTCGCCGTCGTCGAGGACGAGAATCCGGTCGGCGTCCCGGACGGTCGAGAGGCGGTGTGCGATGACGAAGGTCGTGTGGTCGGCCGCAAGCGAGTCGAAACTCTCCTTGATCCGGATCTCGGTCTCGTTGTCGACGTGGCTGGTCGCCTCGTCGAAGACGAGAATGTCGGGGTCGTGGAGGATCGCCCGCGCGATGGCGATCCGCTGGCGCTGGCCGCCCGAGAGCAACACACCGCGTTCACCGACTTCGGTGTCGTACCCGGCATCCAGGTCGGTGATGAACTCGTGGGCGCCCGCGAGCTTGGCGGCGCGGACGATCCGCTCGTGGTCGGCGCCGGGTTCGGCGTAGGCGACGTTCTCCCGGACCGTCCCGTCGAAGAGAAAGGGGTCCTGGCTGACGAAGCCGATCGCATCGCGGACGCTCCGGATGCTGTGGGACTGGATCGCCCGGCCGTCGATGCGGATCGTCCCTGAATCCGGGTCGTAAAACCGGAAGAGCAGTTTCAGCAGCGTCGACTTGCCGGCCCCCGTCGACCCGACGACGCCGACGAGTTCGCCCGGCCGGGCGTCGAAGGAGACGCCCGAGATGGTCTCGCCGTCGCCGGTGTAGCTGAAGGTGACGTCCTCGTAGGCGACGTGGCCGTCCGTGACCGCGATGTCCGGCCCGTCGTCGGCGTCGACCGTCCGCGTCTCGGTCAGGGTGTCGTACACTCGCTTCGCCGAGGCGTGGCCGTTCTCGTAGGCGTCGATCACATCGGTCGACATGGCCCGGACCGGCGCGAGAAACGACTTCGTGTACATCAGGAACGTGAACAGCGTCCCGGCGGTCAGCTCCCGGGTGAAAAACAGTGGCGGGCCGTTGAGGACCCAGAAGCCACCGAACAGGAGCAACCCGGCGTGGGTGAGGTTCGACAGCGACCAGCTGAACCCGTCGAACCCGACCCGGAGTCGGACCGTCGACCAGTTGGCTTTCAGGTACTCACGGGAGTGGGCGGCGAGCCGCCGGGATTCGTGTGCTTCCTTGGTGAAGGCCTTGACCGTGCTGATGCCGTCGATCGCGTCGCCGAGGCGGTCGTTGACGGAGCCGACCTGCTCGCGGACCCTCGTGTACCGCTGTTCGAGCAACCGCGAGTAGATCCGGCCACCGCCCGCCAGCACGACAGGAAAGAGACCGACCGCCAGCGCGAGCTGCCAGTTCAACAGCAGCATGAACGCGTACGCGACGACGACCTGGCCGCCGAACATGATCGCCCGTGTGAGCGCACCCGAGAGGTTCCTGAGGTTGTTGACGTCGTTGTTGAGGACGCTCATCACGCTCCCGGAGCCGGTGTCGTCGAAGTAGCCCATCTCCAGGCCCAGCACGGCGTCGTAGGTCGCGATGCGAACGTCGTGTATGGTGTCGACAGTCGCCCCGAAGGTAAGCAGCGCGGAGAGCCAGTCGAGGCCGCCCCGGAGCGACACGGCCAGCGCGAGGAGGCCGACGGTGAACCAGAACTGGGCGGTCTGTCCGGTCGGGATCCAGGCGTCGGGGACCAGCGGCAGCGTGTACGCCGCCGACCCGATCAGCAACGCGTCGACCGCGACGCCGATGACCAGGGCAGGGACGCGCTGGGGGATCCGCGCCAGTAGTTGCAGGAAGATGCCGGCACTAAATCGACTGGCATAGGGGCGTGCATATGTGCCTACGATCTGAGCAATCGGATGCTGGGTTCGCTGTGACATGCGTCGGGTGCTGTGTGTCGGTCGTCTGTCGTTTCAGGGCAGTCAGCGGGCGACGGGTGGTGATCGGGTAGCCGTCCAGGCCAGCCAGCGGACGATCCGGGCCGCCAGTAGCCAGTGTGGCGCGTCGCGTGTCGGTCCCACGAGCGGGGCTCTGGGACCGAGCGGACGCCGAACTGTTGACGGGTGGTCTATATATCAGTTCTCCCGGGTTGTGGTGTAGTACCATACCGTTCCTGGCCGTGCCGAAGTGGTCGAGGGACCCCCGGAAAAGACGGTTCGATAGGCATTTCCACCCGAGCGCGGACAGTGAGGTATGGACAGGAAGCGGGAACTCACGAGCGTCGACCTGGCCGCCCTGGAGGGGGAACTCGCCGCCTACGAGGGCGCGGCCGTCGACAAGGTCTACCTCTATCCCGAGCGGGACCTGTTGCGGTTCCGGATGCGCCACTACGACCACGGGCGCGTGGAGTTGCTCGTCGAGGTCGGCGCCGAGAAGTGGCTCTCGGTGGTCGACCCCGACCACCTCCCGGAGGCGCCCGAGCGGCCGCCCAACTTCGCGATGATGCTCAGAAACCGGCTGCGCGGGGCCGAACTCCGCTCGGTGGAGCAGTTCGAGTTCGACCGCATCCTCGAACTCACCTTCGAACGCGACGAGGAGCGAACGACCGTGGTCGCGGAACTGTTCGGCGACGGCAACGTCGCGGTGCTGGACGCGACCGGCGAGGTCGTCGACTGTCTCGAAACCGTCCGGCTCAAGTCCCGGACGGTCGCGCCGGGCACGCCATACGAGTTCCCCTCGGCGCGGTTCAACCCTCTCACGGTCGACTTCGCGGGGTTCGAGGCCCGGATGCGCCAGTCCGACGCCGACGTCGTGCGGACGCTGGCCACGCAACTCAACTTCGGGGGCCTGTACGGCGAGGAACTCTGTACCCGGGCGGGCGTCGACTACAACGTCGCCATCGAGGCGGTGACAGACGACCAGCTCGCAGCGCTGTACGGCGCCGTCGAGCGACTGGCCGACCGGCTCTCGGCGGGCGACCTCGACCCACGCGTCTACTACGAGGACGGCGACCCGGATGAGGCGGCGCGCGACCTGTCCGAGGACGGGGACGGTCCCCCTGGGCGTCGCGTCGACGTGACGCCGGTCGCGCTGGCGGAGTACGACCACCGCCACAGCGAGCCGTTCGACTCGTTCCCCGCGGCGCTCGACGACTACTTCACGTTCGCCAGCGACGAGGCCGACGATGGGGAAGGGTCAGACGTCAGAGAGCGGCCGGATTTCGAGTCCCAGATCGAGACCAAAGAGCGGATCATCGCCCAGCAGGAGGGCGCCATCGAGGAGTTCGAACAGCAGGCCGCGGCCGAGCGCGAGAAGGCCGAGGCGCTGTACGCCAACTACGACCTGGTCGACGAGGTCATCTCGACCGTCCGGGAGGCCCGTGGGGCCGGCCACGGGTGGGACGACATCGCGGACCGCTTCGAGACGGGCAAAGAGCGGGGCATCGACGCCGCAGAGGCCATCGTCGGCGTCGACGGCAGCGAGGGGACGGTGACGGTCGCGCTCGACGACCACGACGTGACCGTCGCCGTCGAGGACGGCGTCGAGAAGAACGCCGACCGGCTCTACCGGGAGGCCAAGCGCATCGAGGAGAAGAAGGCGGGCGCACAGGAGGCCATCGAGGAGACCCGCGCTGAACTGGCGGCCGTCCAGCGCCGCCGCGAACAGTGGGAGGCCGGCGGCCCCGACGAGGAAGACGAGCAAGAAGAGGAGGCGGAAGTCGACTGGCTGACCCGCGAGTCGGTCCCGGTCCGCTCCTCGGAGGAGTGGTACGAGCAGTTCCGCTGGTTCCACACGAGCGACGGCTTCCTCGTCATCGGCGGGCGGGACGCCGACGGGAACGAGGCCATCGTCGAGAAGTACATGGACCGCGGGGACCGCTTTTTCCACACGCAGGCCCACGGCGGCCCCGCGACGGTTCTCAAGGCGACCGGCCCCAGCGAATCCTACGACGAGTCCATCGAGATCCCCGAGCGGAGCGTCGAGGAGGCCGCGCAGTTCGCGGTCTCGTACTCGTCGGTCTGGAAGGACGGCCGGTACGCCGCCGACGTCTACGAGGTAGCGCCCGACCAGGTGACCAAGACCCCCGAGAGCGGCGAGTACCTCGAAAAGGGTGGGTTCGCGGTCCGGGGCGACCGCACCTACCACCGCAACACTGAGGTGGGGGTGGCCGTCGGCATCGCCTGCGAACCCGAGACCCGCGTCCTGGGCGGCCCGCCCGCCCCCGTCGCCAAGCAGGCAGAGACCACCATCGAGGTCGAACCCGGCCGGTACGCACAAAACGACATCGCCAAGCGGCTCTACCGCGAGTTCAAGGAACGGTTCCGCGACGAGACGTTCGTCCGGAAGGTCGCCAGCCCCGACCTGATCCAGGAGTTCCTCCCGCCCGGCGGGAGTCGGACCGTCGAGGACTGACGGCTGACGGACTATCGGGGAGTGGCGGCTGACGAACTGTCGGGAACTGATAGTCCACGGATTCCCGGAGACTGACGACCCACGGACTGTCGGGGATTGACGGCCCGCACCCCTCGGGTTCGACAGCCGGTCTCGACCGGCCGTGTAGGGGCTCATACGAGGCTGGGCCGGTCGGCCGCTCCCGGTGGGGTCGGGCGACCGTGCTCTGAGTGGCCGTCCCGGCGGAAGTGTTTTGTCGCATCGTGGAAATGTACGGGGTATGCTGAGCGAGGCGCTGTCCTATCCGACCGAGAGCGAGGAGTGGACCCGGCCGTTTCTGGTCGGGAGCGGCCTGCTGCTGGCGTCGTTTTTTATCGGGCTGACGATCATTCCGCTGTACGGCTACTACATGCGCGTGCTGGACGCGGGGCGGACGGGCTCGCGGCGGCTCCCGGCGTTCGACGACTGGGAGGGGCTGATCGTCGACGGTCTGAAGATGTTCGTCGTCAACTTTGTCTACGCGGTGATCCCGGCGGTGGTCTTCTTCGGCGCGATGACCGCGGTCTTCGTCGGTCTCGGTCTCGGCGTCGCCAGCGAGTCCGGGGGCGTCGTGCTCGTGGCGCTGCTCGTCGGCGGCGCGGTGGCGCTGGTCTCCGGGCTCGTCTGGCTGGCGGGGATGCTCCTCGTGCCGGCGGCGCTCGCACGCATGCGCGACCACGACGAACTCGGGGCGGCCTTCCACGTCCGGACGCTGTTCGGGGTCGTCGCCGACCGGGACTACCTGGTGGCCGTCGGCCTGGCCTGGACCGTCGGGTTCGCCATCTCGACGGTCGGGTCACTGCTGTCCCTGCTGCTTGTCGGCCTGCCGGTACTGTTTTTCGGCGGGCTGGTCACCTTCCACCTGTTCGGTCAGGGATACGCGCGCGCAGTCGGTCCGAGCGGGCGGCGGTCCCGGGAGGTCCCATCGTCGACGGGCCCGCGCGTGAACTGACCCGACTCAGGGCTCGACGCCGACGGCGTCGTAGCCCGCGTCGCGGAGGGCTGCCAGGATCCCCTCCTGGTCGGCCGAGGCCTCGTAGTAGAAGACGACGACGTAGCGGCCGTCGCGGTAGAGTTGCTGGCACTCCCAGACGAACTCGTCCCCGGAGACGGTGAGTCCCTGGTGTTGGTTGACGCCGAACTCGGGGTCGTCGTTGCCCGAGTAGACGTACGTGTCGGCGGGGTCGAACCCGGCGTGCTCGGCGATGACGTCGCCGACCTCGATGGTGTTCTGGTGGAGCTGTGGCTCGTCGTCCTCCGGGAGGTCCATGGGTACGACGACGCCGACGAGTTCGATGTCGCCGGGTTCGAGTAATGCCTGTGCGCGCTGGGAGAGGTCGTGGTCGACGGCGTCCGTCGCGTCGCTCATACCCGAACGTCCCCGCGCTCGGCACATACGTCTCACGGTCTCTGCCGGTGGCGGGCCGGAGTCGGAGACGCGAAGGCGCCCGCAGAACGGCGCGGCCGCTCAGGGTCGGATTCGGGGTCGGAAGCGGCAGGAATCGCCCGGTTACAGGCGCTTCAGGTTCTTCGCGCGGGGGCCTTTCTCGGCCTCCTCGATGTCGAACTCGACTTCCTGCCCCTCTTCGAGGTCGGGGCCGCCGACGTCTTCCATGTGGAAGAACACGTCTTCGTCGGCGTCATCGGTGTCGATGAAGCCGTAGCCGCCCGTGTCGTTGAAGAAGTCCACTTTGCCTTTCGCCATGGTTACAACCGCTCCAGGTTTTCGGCCCGCGGACCCTTGTCTGCCTGAACGATGTCGAACTCGACTTCCTGCCCCTCTTCGAGGTCAGGACCGCCGACGTCCTCCATGTGGAAGAACACGTCTTCCTCGGAATCGTCAGTTTCGATGAAACCGTAACCGCCAGTGTCGTTGAAGAAGTCAACCGTACCGGTCGCCATTGCACTCGACCAGAGTAGGTCACGGTATTAAAGCCTGGCGGGTCACCGGTCTCTCCGGGGCGACACCCTCCCGGCGCGCCCCGAACCCGTCGCTTTCGGCGATCATCGGCGCGCTGGACTCCTGTGGCCCCGGCGATACCCAGCGGGCTGGACTCCGACGACCCTCTGGCGAGGGTCGAGACGTGCGCAGAAACTGCACTGCAGTACCGCGAACCGCAAGGGCGCGGTTAGTTGTTGTAGGTGTCGGGGATCAGGACGACGCCGTGGAGGTCCGTGAGGTCGCTCACGAACGACTCCAGGCGACCGAGTCCCGGCGGCACCGAAACCGCCGGCAGGTAGTAATCGCCGGCGACTGTCTGACTGCTGTTCTCACTGAGCTTTTGTGTTTCACTCATTTTATATCGAGGTACGTGCTGGTACCTAATATATGCTCGCACGGACAGTTACGTGGGTTTAAGCACCCCATTTTTCATTATTTTTATTATTGTAATTCCAATACGACATCGGAACTATCAGTGTGAGATAGGGTCTCACACGCGACGGAGGCTCGACTGTTCTTCCGGTATCGGTCGCGACCGTCCTCCCCGAGGACGCCGCGGAACTGGCCGACCGGTACGAGACTGTCTCGACCGACGCGCTCGACTGACGGGCGCTCGCCCGGGAGCGCCCTCACTCCCTCCCGGACTGGCAGGAACAGCCTCCCCGGTCGAGCAGCCGCGAGAAGGAGTACTCGTCACCACACTCAGAGCAGGCGACGCGGACGCTCACGGTCACGGAGGGAGCGGCCACCGTCACCGCCCCCCGGCCGCGCAGGCGGTCGATGAGCTGTCGCGTGACCGACTCGGTCCGGGAGACGAGTTTGAGGGCGGTGTCCCGGGCCACGTCGACGCCGAACGCCGTCTCGCGGTCGGTCGACAGGCCCAGACAGTCGTTGAGGTGGGTCCGGACCGTCTGGTAGCTCACGAAGTCGCTCTCGAGCGTCGCCGGGTCGACGCCCGCCCGTCTGAGCCGCGACCGGGCGTTGACGCGTTCACCCGGTCCGACCTCGTCGCCGGTGAGCAGGCGGTAGAGCGTCGCGGCCTCCCTGCCGGGGAGGTCGACCCCCGCCGACTCCATGGCCGCCGCGAGGACGCGCTCGTTGTAGACCCGTTCGAGGTCCCGGAGGCTGTCCCCGCGCTCGCGTCGCTCGCGCAACCGGTCGTCGACCGCTGTCAACCCGTACTTTTCGGAGACCCGGTCGACCTTGCAGCCCGGTCCCGACTCCCCTGCCATCGGTCCGGGGTATGCCGCGTGTCCCTTTAGGGGTTGTCGTCGGTCGGGGTCGCCGGGGTTTCGGGAGCCGGCCGGACTCCCGACCGCCGGCCACACCTGTAGATATCGTCCGAACTCCCGACCGCTGGTCACACCTGTATATGTGAACATTATTGTATGGGTGCCTCATAGACTCACCAGTCAAGCCGCGACCGCGCCACGCGCGAACGCCAGTCGGGGGAGACGGCGAGACTGGCGGCGCGGTCGGGACCATACGTATGTCGATCATCGCCAAAATACACATCGAGCACGAACGACTCGCCCTCGTACCGACGTTGCGGGGTCTGGACGGGGTCGAAATCAGGGTAGTCTCGCAGGGGAACACGGCGCCGGGTGTGACCGGGTTCCCCTTCCTCGTCGAGTACGACGACCGCGAGGCGGTCGAGGAGATGTTCGACGACGACCCGACGGTCGAGAGCTACGAACTGGTCGACTGGACCGAACAGACCGGTATTTACTACATCGAGCACACGCCCGAGACGGAGTTCATCAGTACCGTCGTCACGGACGTCAACGGCTTTCTCATCCAGACGACAGCCGAGGGCGAAGGGTGGCTGGCGCGACTTCTGTTGCCCGACCGGGAGGCGCTCAACACGATCTGGGAGTACGCCGCCGAACACGACATCAGCTTCGAGATCATCGAGATCTACGGCAACAACGAGACGGGCGGGGAGATATCCTACGGCCTGACCGAGGAACAGCGTACGGCGCTGGAACTCGCCTACCGGGAGGGGTACTTCGGCGAGCCACGGGTCACCTCGCTGAGCGAAGTGGCCGACGAACTCGACCTCTCGTCGACGGCGACGAGCGGTCGGCTCCGCCGCGGGATGCGAAACCTCGTGGCGGCGACGCTCATCGACCACGACGACGAGTGAGTCGCCGGACCTACCCTCACTCCGAGTTTTTCGGGCGGTAGACGGGCCGCAACGCGGTCGCGTCCTTGTCGTAGCCGAGCCACACGCTGAGAACGGTCGCCACGAGGACGAGATAGACGGGAAACAGCGTCGCCAGCACGTACCCGGCGATGGCCAGCGACAACACGCCCTGCCAGTAGAGGACGCCCACGACGGCCAGGCCGGCGATAGCCCCCGCGATCACGCCGAGACGGAACGCGTAGGCGGCCGCCGGACCGGGGGAACTCCGAACTGCGGTCATACGATTACCACGGGCTGAACCCGCATAAGTCACACGCGCCAGACCACGGGTGGACACGCCCGCGACCCCGCCGGCCGACCGCCGCGAGTCCGATCCCACTCCGTTTCGGGTCTGACTATTTCGACCGATGAAATCACGAAATCACGATAATTCGACCAGTCTACTACTAGATATCGCAATGAAAAAAATATGAGTGCATATTGACTGAAATACCAATATTCGAAACCGGAACCTTCCCGAACGAGTCAAAATAAAAATATAGCCCTTACTTAGCGCACTTACGGCAAAAAAGTAGACTCTTAGAACAAAATTAATCTATATAAGAGAGAAAGAGAGACATAAATGAGTTGATGACGATTTGCGCGTCCAGAATCGACGGATCGACGGCGAATTCGACCGTAGGCTTCGCGGGAGCGCCGTGGACGGACGCGTGCGGAAAGAGGAACCGGGGAATAAAGGCCAGCACCAATTAACATCATCTTTTATCCCTGTATGCGGCGTTCGTCCACAGGATGTCTGAGAACGACGACCATCCTAACTATCCAAGCGTCGACCAGTCAGACCGGACAGTACCGCGGAACCTCCGGCAGACCGGCGACCCGGGCATCGAGATGCTCGTGTCCACCCGCGTCAGGAAGTCACCGTTTTTCCACAAGTCGTTCGGCGAGGAGGGTGCGTGGCGGTGTACCGTCTACAACCGGCTCTACCATCCACGGGGACTCATAAAGCCAGAGGACGGGGGCGTCATGGAGGAGTACAAGGCCCTGACGAACTCGGTGACGCTGTGGGACGTCGCCGTCGAGCGCCAGATCCGCGTCAAGGGCCCCGACGCGGAAGCGCTGACCAACTACGTCGTCACCCGCGACGTCTCCACGATGGACGCGATGGACGGCAAGTACGTCATCCTCTGTAACGAGAAGGGTGGCGTCCTCAACGACCCGGTTCTCCTGCGACCCGAGGAAGACGAGTTCTGGTTCTCCATCTCGGACTCGACGCTCATGCAGTGGCTCCAGGGGGTCAACGTCGGCAAGGACTTCGACGTCGAGATCGACGAGATCGACGTCGCTCCCATGCAGATCCAGGGCCCGCTCTCCGAGGACGTCATGGTCGACGTCGTCGGCGACGAGGTCAGCGAGATCCCCTACTACGGCCTGATGGACGCCGAGATAAACGGCGTCGACGTGCTCATCAGCCAGACGGGCTTCTCCGGGGAGAAGGGCTTCGAGATCTACGTCGAGGAGGCCTCGAAGTACGCCGAGCGCGTGTGGGACCCGGTCATGGCGACCGTCAAAGACCACGGCGGCCGCCAGATCGCGCCGGGCCACCACCGCCGCATCGCCGCCGGGATCATGTCCTGGGGCCAGGACCTGGACCACGAGACCTCGCCGTTCCAGGTCAACCTCGGCTACCAGGTGCCCGACGACAAGGACGCCGACTACATCGGCAAGGACGCCCTCGAGGAACAACAGCGCCAGATCGACAGCGGCAACTACCCGTTCGCGCACAAGCTCATCGGCCTGAAGATGGGCGGCGAGCCGATCCGCGACTACGCGCCGGACTTCTGGCTCATCTCCGACCCCGAGACGGGCGAGGAGTGTGGCTACCTCACCTCGCCGTGGTGGAACCCGGACCTGGAGACCAACATCGGCATGGGCTTCGTCCCCGCCGAGAAGGTCGAGGCGGTCACCGACACGCCGCTCGACGACCGCATCTACAAGGAGGACCTGGACCTGGAGTTCGATGTACACCTCCCCGACGAGTACGCCCACGAGCCGGGTGAACCGGTCTTCGCTACCTTCGCGAAGGTGCCGTTCAAGGAATCGGTCAACCCGAGCGCCCGCGAGCAGGCCAAACTCGGCGCCCGCCAGGAAGCGGAAGCCAACAACGACGACTGACGGCCGCGTCCCCCCGGCTGTCGACCATGCGTTTTTCCGCCACTCGACGGGTAGCCGTGGCCACCTCGCTTTCCCGGTCGGGCCGGCCGTTCTCTGGGCCCCGGGGCGTCAGTCGGAGGGCGGGTACTCGCCCGTCAGTCGTACAGCGGGTACTCGTCGGTGAGTTCGTCCACGCGGTCGCTCACGTCCGCGACGACGTCCTCGTCGTCGGGCGCGTCGACGACCGCGCTGATGAGGTCGGCCACCTCCCGGCAGGCGTCCTCGTCGAAGCCCCGCGTGGTCAGCGCCGGCGTGCCCGCGCGGATCCCCGAGGGGTTGAACGCCGACCGCGTCTCGCCCGGGACGGTGTTGGCGTTCAGGACGATCCCGGCCCGTTCGAGCGCGCTCTCGACGGTCTTGCCGGTCGTATCGGGGTGAGAGCCCCGGAGGTCCACGAGGACGAGGTGGTTGTCGGTGCCACCCGAGACCAGGTCGAAGCCGTGCTCGCGGAGGCGGTCGCCCAGCGCCGTCGCGTTCGCGACGGTCTGTTCGGCGTACTCCTCGAACTCTGGTTCGAGCGCCTCGCCGAAGCCGACGGCCTTCCCCGCGACATTGTGCATGGCCGGCCCGCCCTGGACGAAGTCGGCGACACCGACCGGCGACTCGTGGACGCCCGCCGCGACCAGGCCCGTGACGTGTGCGATGTCCGCGAGGTGGGAGGCGTCGACCGCGTCGGCTATCTCCTGGAACGACTCGAAGTCGACCTCGCGGGGGTACGCCGAGAAGCCCGAGACGATCATGTCGGGGTCGACGGACTCGGCGGTCGCCCGCAGCCCCTTGTAGTCGATGTAGCCCGTCTCCTCGTCGACCTCGTAGGTCTCGACGTCGTAGACCTGGCCGGCGAAATTCGCCGGGTGGCCGTGGCTGAGGTGGCCGCCGTGGGCCAGGTCCAGCGACAGGATCCTGTCGCCGGGCTCCAGAACTCCCAGGTAGACCGCCATGTTGGCCTGCGAGCCCGAGTGGGGCTGGACGTTGACGTGTTCGGCGCCCCACAGCTCCGTGGCGCGGTCGATAGCCAGCTGTTCAATGTCGTCGGCGTGCTCGCAGCCGCCGTAGTAGCGCTCGCCGGGATACCCCTCGGCGTAGTTGTTAGTCAGTTCCGAACTCTGTGCCTCCATCACGGCCTCGGAGACGTGGTTCTCGCTGGCGATCATCGCCAGGGTGTCGTTCTGCCTGTCGCGCTCGCCCGCGAGCGCGTCCGCGGCCGCGGGGTCGGTCGCACGAACCGTTTCGTAGCTCATACCGGACCGACGGCTCCGGGCGTCAATAATGTGGGTCTCGACAGAAACGGACAGTTAGCTGACCGGTTGTGTGGGCGCGTGGCGGCGGCTCACTCGTCGAGCCGGCCCAGCCGCCAGTCCTCGGTGTCGGGCGTCTGGTTGAAGGTGTAGATGTGGATACCTCGGATGTTGTACTCCTCGTCGCCGACGTAGGGCGCGAGGCCGTCGACGAGGTCGTCGGGCTTGTAGACGCCCCGCGAGCCGATGAGCTGGCGGACGAAGCCGAACACGCCCGTCGTCTTCCGGAGGAACTTGATCGAGTCGCCGACGCCGACCTTCTGGGAGATCTCCAGCAGGCGCTGGTAGTTCATCACGCCGGGGATGCCGACCTCGACCGGGAGGTCGATGCCGCGCGCGCGAACGTCCTCGACCCACTCGATGACCGCGTCGGGGTCGTAACACAGCTGTGTGACGATGTAGGTGGCGTATGGCTCCTTGCTGGCCATCGACTCGGCCAGCGTCTCCTCGGAGAGGAAGTCGTGGCCCTCCGGGTAGCCGGTGATGCCGACCTCCTCGAACTCGTAACCCAGCTCGTTCAGCGCCACCAGCAGGTCGTACGCCGACTCGAACTCGCCGGCGGGCTCCTCGCGGTCGCCGCCTGGCACGAAGATGTCGGTGACGCCCGCCGCGGTGAGCCGGTCCGCGATCTCGGTGAGGTGGTCGCGGTCCTCGACGTAGCGGGCCGCGATGTGTGGCACGACGTCGAATCCCTGCTCTCTGGCCTCCTCCGTCCGCTCGACCGTCGCCCCGATACCCAGCTGGGGCGAGGTGGTGATGGCGATGGTCGCGTCCTCGGGGAGGTGGGTGATCTCCTCCTCGAAACTCTCGAAGGGCATCAGCTCGAACCGCGCGCCGGTCAGGAGGTGCTCCAGGCCCTCCCTGTCGGTGGCGCTACGCGTTCTCAGTGACATATCTGAACGGAGGGCCCGGGCGTACTTCTGTTTGGGGGTGGCCCACCGAACCCGTTTAAGACACCCCGCGAGGACGGACGGGCGGTCCGGCCGCTCCAGCGAGAGGCGCTCGGCCGTCCCGTCTCTGGGCTGTCTACGCACTGCTGCGCGGGTCGGCCCTCGCCGCTCCCGTCGGGGCACACTGGCGGATCCGGTCGGCGACCTCCTCGTAGGAGACCGCGCGTTCGGGGTCGGCGTCGACCCGACGCATCGCCAGGTCGATGAGGTTCAGTTGCTTCAGCAGTTCCTTGGCCCGGTGGCGTTCGAGGCCGAGTTTCCGCGACACCTCGTAGACGGTCATCGAGTCGACGACGGCGTCGGCGACGTCCTCGATCCGGACGCCCTCGGGCAGTCCGATACCGTCGGTGACCAGTTGCTCGTCGGGGACGTCCTCCATCGGGTCGTCGGCCGTCTCCGGCGGCTGTGGGGCCGAGTCGACGCCGCTCCCGTCCTCCTCGTCGCCGTCGTCGACGATGTCGTACGACGAGGGGTCGTGGACGCCGGCCTCGATCATGTACCGCCGGACCGTCTCCGAGGAGACGTCCATCTCGATCGCCTCGCTCATCGCCGTGAACGTGTCGTGGGTCTCGTAGAGCCGCCGGAGATAGGGGACGTCGTCGTACGGCGGGACCGACTCGTCGCGCACCGCCGCGGGTGCGTCTCCCCCCCCGTCCGTGAGGCTCTCGACCCCGTCGTCCGTTTCGCTTCCGGCCCCGTCGCGGGGGTCGCTCCCGGCCACGTCGTCCGCGTCGCTCTCGGTCATGTCGTCCGTGTCGCTCTCGGTCCGCCCGGTCGCGGTTCCTGCTTCCCGGTTTCCGGCACGCCCGGACCGGTCGCCGGCCGCCCCGCCGGGCGCGGAGGTGGCCGTCTCGGTTTCCGCCGTGTCCGCTCCTGCCGTCTCCGCTCCTGCCGTCTCGGTTCTTGCCGTCTCGGCTCCCGCCGGGTCGATCGTGAGTTCGACGGTCAGCACGACGCTGCCGTCCTCGACGCGGACGGCCTGTTCGCTGGCGGAGACAGCCTCCCTGACGGCGTCGGGCAGCGCCGCGAGGTCCGACCCCGCGAACTCTACCGCCAGCCCGCCGCCGTCGGTCAGCGTTGCCGTCTCGGGAGTCAGCGAGGGCGCCGCCCCGTCGCCCGACGCCGCACACAGCGAGACCGGCACGTCCATCACGACGTGGAAGAGGTCACCCCCGTCGTCCACCGTCGCCTCCAGCTGTTTGACCGACCGCCCACCCGACTCGTACTGTTCGACTATCCGCGAGATAACGCCGAAGGAGGCTTGCAGACCCATCGTATGCTATCTACTACCACAGTACTGCGCATAACGATGTGTGGGGAATACTCAACCCATTCAAATGTAGACAACTATAGTGATAGACTCCCGGGCCGGCACCGCCGACCCGACCGGCCCGGCAGGGTTATTCCCGTGGCACTGCTCGGCGGGGATCGGCCGTTCGAGTACCCGGGGGCCTCGGAGGGAAGCGACAGTTCCGGTGCCGGGGGTGCTCAGATTGCGGCAGTTCCGGTGCCGGGGGTGCTCAGATTGCGGCAGTTCCGGTGCCGGCAGGGCTCAGACCGGTTCCGCGGTCGCGGCGACGCGCTCGCCGGCGACGACGACGGCCTCGCGCGCCAGCGAGTAGACGACGCCGCTCTCGGCGGCGCTGACCGTCTCGCGTCGCTCGAAGGTCGCGGGGTCGTAGACCGTCCCGAGGCGCTCGCCGGCCTCGACAGTGTCGCCGACCGCGAGACCGGACCTGAGTTCGAACAGCCCGGATTCCGTCGCCTCCACGGAACCGTCGCCCTTGCGGAGTACTGTCGGCTCGGCCGTGGCGGTCGGCTCGCCCCTGAGGAGGTCCCGCTCGCGGAGGACGTTCAAGACGCCCTCGAGGCCGGTCCCGACGGCCGCCCGGTCGACCGTCCGGCTGTTGGACAGTTCCGCCGTGACGGCCGGGATCCCCTCCCTGCTGGCCGCCGCCCTGAAGGTCCCCCGGAAGGTCTCCTCGTCGTCCCCGTCGGCCGCGGTGCCTGCCGGTCCGTCCTCGTCACTGTCGTCACTGTCCAGGTCCCCGTCGGCCAGCAGGTACCCGGTGTCGAACGCGGTGGCGAGCCGTCGTGCGCCCGTCTCGCCCTCCCGGAAGCGGACGTGTTCGAGCATGTCCGCGGTCCCCGTGTGGAGGTCGACGGCCGCGTCGGCCCCGGCGGCGAGGGGCCACAGGCGGGCGGCCAGCCGTTCCTGGAGTGTCCCGTCCTCGTCGCCGGGCCAGACGCGGTTCAGGTTGGGGTTTCTGGCGTCGAACTCCGCGGGCGTCAGGTACGAGCGGTTGTCGAACGCCCGCGGGTTCGCCACGGGGACGGTGGCGACCGTTCCCGCGAGTTCGGCCTCGACGAGGCGCTCGTGGAGCCGGCGCAGCGCCGCCGGCCCGTTGAGTTCGATCCCGTGCTGTGCGGCCTGGACGTAGACCGTCGGACCGGCGCCGCCGACGTACCGGTGGACCGGGACGGTTATCTCCGACCCCGACGGGAGCCGCCCGAGCCGTCGGTCGGTCACCGTGTGCGTGACGGACTCGTATTCCATACCCGAGACTCGGGCGCCGGGGGGAAAAACGCCGCGAGACTAGCCTTTGCACTCGACCCGGACCGCGTGGTAGGCCACCGAATCGATGTTCTCGACGGCGTGGCGTCCCTCCGGCTCCATCCACTCACACTCTGGCGGGTCCCTGTTTGGCGTCTCGCCGTCGGCCCGTTCCGACGACTCGAACGCGACCTCACCGTCCGCGTCGTAGTAGCGGATCCGGGCGGCCCGGTCGACGAGCATCGCGCTCGGACACTCTACCTATCACGTCCCGGACGATTTGAAAAGTGGTCGGGGCGGTCGATAGCTATATTTGCGCGCCACGGTCACCTGCCAGTATGGAACCGACAGATAGCTTGCCGACCCAGGCGGACACGGTGGTCGTCGGGGCCGGCATCGTTGGGTGCAACGTCGCCTACCAGCTGACACAGCTCGGCCGCGAGGACGTCGTGGTCGTCGACCAGGGGCCGATGCCGACGACCGGGGGGTCCTCGACGCACGCGCCGGGGATCATGTTCCAGACGGCGGAGCCGAAGGTCCTCAGCCAGTTCGCCGACTACAGCCGGCGGCTCTACTCCGAGCTGGAGGGCGCCGACGGCCACCAGGCCTACAACGAGACCGGGGGCATCGAGGTGGCCCGCAGCGAGGACCGGATGGCCTTTCTCCAGCGCCGCGTCGAGCACGCGAAGGCCTGGGGCATCGAGGACCCGCAGATCCTCTCGCCGTCGGAGGCGACCGACCACCTCCCGCTGGTCGACGAGAGCCAGATCCTCGGCGGTTACTACTCGCCGACCGACGGTCAGGTATCGGGCGTGGTCGCCTGCGACGCGCTGGCCCGCGAGGCCATGTCCCGGGGCGCGCAGTTCGTCCCGCACACCCGCACCGAGGACGTGACCGTCTCGGACGGCTCCGTGCAGGCGGTCGTCACCGAGAACGGCACCATCGAGTGCGACGAGGTGGTCGTCGCGACGAACATCTGGGCCCGCCAGCTGGGCGAGAAACTCGACGTCCACCTGCCGGTGACGCCGGTCGAACACCAGTACACGATGACCGAGTCGTTGCCGGAGATGGCCGACAACGCCGTCGACGTCACCGACCACCCGCTGTTCGAGAACTACGAGAACGTCTCCGGGGAGAAGGCAAAGCGCCTGCTCGTCGGGCCGGACCGCCCCATCCTGCGCGACCAGGACAACGCGATGTACTACCGGACCCACGGGGATTCCTACGGCATCGGCTCGTACAACCACGAACCGATCGTGCCGGACCCGATGGAACTGGGCGGCAACGACCCGGAGGGCGAGCAGGGGTCGGTCCACGAGTTCACCGACTACCACCTGAACAACGCGACCCACCCGGACCGGCCGCACAAGGCCCCCCGGCAGGCCAGCGACGAACTCATCCCGGCGACGGCCGGCGCGGACCTGGAGTTCAAGTACAACGGCATGTTCGCCGAGTCGCCCAACGGCCTGCCCGTGATGGGGCCGGTCCAGGAAGTCGAGGGGCTCTGGACGGCCGCCGCCATCTGGGTCACCCACGCCGGCGGGGCCGGCAAGGCGCTGGCCGAGTGGATGGAGACGGGCGTCCCCCGCCTGGACGACGGGCCTATCGACCTGGCTCACTGCGACGTCAACCGCTTCGACGACCACGAGGGGAGCTGGGACTTCGCCCGCGACATCGGCGCCGAGGAGTACCGCATCGTCTACAACATCATGCACCCCAAGTGGGTCTGGACCGAGCACCAGCGGGACATCCGCCGGACGCCCATGTACCACACCCACGAGGAGATGGGCGCCGAACTCTGGGCCGAGGCCGGCTGGGAGGAACCCCAGTGGTTCGAGTCCAACGCCGACCTCGTCGAGCGGTACGCCGACCGGATCCCGGACCGTGACGGCTGGGAGGGCGAGTACTGGTCGCCCATCGAGGGCGCCGAGGCGCTGCACGTCCGCGACGCCGTCGGCCTCCACGACATGACCTCGTTCAACAAGATCGAGGTCGTCGGCGAGGGCGCCGGCGAGTTCCTCCAGCACCTCTGTACCAACGACATCGACCTTGCGGTCGGCGGTATCACGTACACGCTCATGTGCAACGAGGGCGGCGGCGTCCGCGCGGACATCACCGTCACGCGGACCGGGCCCGACCGGTATCTCCTGTTGACAACGGGCCGGGAGGTCGGGAACAACCACGTCGCGTGGGTCACAGACCGGGCTCCCGAGGGCGTGGTCGTCACCGACGTCACCTCCAGCATGGCGGCGATGGTCTGTACCGGCCCCGACTCCCGGAAAGTCCTCTCGAAGGTCCTGGACGCGGACCTGTCGGACGAGGCGTTCCCCTTCTATTCGACGCGGGAGACGTTCGCGAAGAACGTCCCCGTGCGGGCGATGCGGCTCTCGTATGCCGGCGAACTCGGCTGGGAGCTGTACACCCCCTCCGAGTACGGCGAGCGCCTCTGGGAGCACGTCCTCGAGGCCGGCGAGGAGTACGACATCCGCCCGTACGGCAACGGCGCGCTGGACTCGCTGCGCATCGAGAAGGGGTTCCGGCTGTGGGGCGAGGACCTCCACACCGAGCACAACCCCTACGAGGCCGGCCTGGGCTTTGCGGTCGACCTCGACACCGACTTCGTCGGCAAGGAGGCCGTCGCGGCCGCCGCCGACGGCGACAACATCTCCCACAAAGTCGCCTGCCTGACGCTTGACGACGAGAGCGCGACCGTCCTCGACGACCGGCCGGTGTTCGCCCCCGGCGGCGAGGACACCCTCGGGTACGTCCACAGCGCCGAGTACGGCTACACCGCCGGCGCCTGCGTCGCCTACACGTACCTCCCGCCCGAGTACGCCGACCCCGGCTCCGAGGTCGAGGTCCTCTTCGAGGGCGACCGCTACGCCGCAACCGTCCGCGAGGAACCGCTCGTGGAGTGAGCGTCTGAGAGCCCCCTTCGCCGCGAGGGTCCGTCTCGCCCTCTTTTCGCGACCCTCGCCGAGCGTATCGGCTGTCTGTCACTCTGAGGTTCGCGGCCGTACGGGCGGGGCAGGCCGGAGCTCTCTCGGCCGGTCGCGGACCCACTCGATGGCGGAAACACCCGATTAAGGCCTCTCTAACAGTCGATTACGACGCCGCGTCCGGCCACCACCACCGATGTTTTTAACATCATGACAGGGGCAATCCGGCATGAGAGATGAGCGCTACGGACCCCCCAGCAGAGGCGGAGACTGTCGTCATCGGCGCCGGTGCGGTCGGTTGCAGCGTCGCGTACCACCTGACGGAACTCGGCGCCGAGGACGTGACCGTCATCGACCAGGGACCGCTCCCGGTCACCGGCGGCTCCTCGGTCCACGCCCCGGGGATCATGTTCCAGACGTCCCCCTCGAAGATCCAAGCGAAGACGGCCTACTACACGAGCAGACTGCTCTCGGAGGCGGGCGTCTACGACGAGGTCGGCGGCATCGAGGTCGCACGGAGCGAACGCCGGATGGACTTCCTGCGCCGCCGCGAGGAGTGGGCGACCTCCTACGGCCTGCCCGACCCGCAACTGCTCTCGCCGGCCGAGGTGACAGAGCACCTCCCGCTCGTCAACGACGAGGAGATCCTCGGCGGGTACTACTCCCCCACGGACGGCCGCGTCGACGGTATCGCGGCGCTGCAGTGGTACATTGAGCAGTCCTCGGCGGACTTTTTCGGCGACACCGAAGTGACCGACCTCGAAGTCGCGGGCGGCGAGATATCGGCCGTCGTCACCGACAGGGGGCGCATCGAGTGTGACCGGTGCGTCATCGCGACGAACAACTGGGGGTACCAGACCGGCCAGATGGCGGGGATCGACCTGCCCATCGCGCCGGTCGAGCACCAGTACGTCGTCACCGAACCGCTGGACGAACTCGCGGACGCCTCCACGGGCGTGGGCGACAACACCACGGGGCTGGACGTGCCCGGCGACCGCTCCATCGCGGAGTACATGAGCGAGGGACCACACCGGCCAGTCGGCCGCGACCAGGACCACTCCCTGTACTTCCGGACCCACGGCGACGCCCTCGGGATGGGGTCGTACAACCACGAGACGCTCTCGGTCGACCCCGAGGCGATGGGCAAAAACAGCGAGGAGCGCCAGGCGTCGGTCCGCGGGTTCACGGAGGAACACTGGACGACGCCGACCCACCGCCACCGGGACAAGTCCGCAAAGCAGGCCTTCGACGAACTGCTGCCGGCCACCGCGGACGCCGACTACGCCGTCACGGAGAACGGCATCTTCGTGTTCACGCCCGACGGGATGCCGGCGGTCGGCCCGACCGCGGAGGTCGACGGTCTCTGGTCGGCGCTGGCTATCTGGTGGACCCACTCGGGCGGCTACGGGAAGATCGTCGCCGAGTGGATGGAGAACGGCGCGCCGCGGCTCCCCTCGGGGCCGGTCGACTCCGGCGGCATCCACGTCCGGCGGTTCGCCCCCCACGCCGGCGAGAAAGACTACGTCGTCGACCGCGGCGCGACGCGCTACGAGCAGGTGTACATGGTTGTGGACCCGCGCTGGCAGCCCGACGACCACCGCGGCCTCCGGACCAGCCCCTTCTATCGCCACCAGCAGGAACTCGGCGCGGAGTTCTACCAGAGCGGCGGCTGGGAGTCCCCGCAGTACTACGAGCACAACGCCGACCTGGTCGAGAAATACGACGACCGGATCCCCGAGCAGGACGGCTGGCAGGCGGTCAACCGCTCGCCCATCGAGGCAGCCGAACACCTCCACACCCGCGAGAAGGTGTCGATGTTCGACATGACGACCTTCTCCTCTATCGTCGTCGAGGGCGAGGGCAGTGGCGCGTTCCTCCAGCGGGTCTGTAGCAACGACATCGACATCGACGTCGGGCAGGTCCGCTACTCGCTGCTGCTCAACGAGGCCGGGGGCATCCTCGCGGACGTCACCGTCGTCAGACTCGACGACGAGGAGTACCTGGTGACGACCGGCGGCGGGAACTCGCCGGGCATCCACGGCGGCTGGCTGAAAGACCACGCCCCCGAGACGGTCGGCGTCCACATCGAGGAGAGCGCGCGGTCGACTATCGGCCTCTGGGGGCCCAACGCCCGCCTCCTGCTCCAGCGGTGTACGGACACCGACGTCACGAACAGCGGCTTCCCGTACTTCCGGGCCGAGCAGATGTACGTCGGCGAGGTGCCGGTCGTGGCGCTGCGCGTCTCGTACGTGGGCGAACTCGGCTGGGAGCTGTGGGCGCCCGTCGAGTACGGCCAGCGCCTCTGGGAGACGCTGTGGGAGGCCGGCCAGGACCTCGACGTGCGCCCGATGGGCGGGGGCGCGCTGAGTTCGATGCGCTTGGAGAAGGGGTACCGGCTGTGGGGCACCGACATCGACACGGACGCCAACCCCTTCGAGGCGGGACTGCCCTTCGCCGTCGACATGGACACCGACTTCATCGGGAAGGAGGCCCTGGAGGCGGCCCGCGCGGAGGGCATCGACAACCGCATCACGCCGCTGACGCTTGACGACTCGACGGATATCATGCTGAGCGGCCGGCCCGTCCTCAGGGACGGCGACGCTATCGGCTACGTCCAGGCGGGCAACTACGGCTACACCATCGGCGAGTCGGTCGCCTACACGTACGTCCCCAGCGAGTACGCCGAGGCCGGCACGTCGGTCCAGGTCGCCTGCGAGGGCGAGACCTACGACGCGACGGTCCGCGACGAACCGCTGTTCGACCCCGGGCGAGACAAGATCATCCGCTGACCGGGCGGCGGGCACCCACAGGAAAACCAATGACAGCCCAACCAGAAGAACTGCCAGTCACGTACGCGGACATCGAGCGCGCTCGCGAGCGACTCGACGACGACACCGTCGTCAAGGAGACGCCGGTCGACCGGAGTTCCTCGCTGGACGAACTCGTCGGCGGCGAGGTCCACCTGAAGATGGAGCACCTCCAGTGGACGGGGTCGTTCAAGACTCGCGGCGCGTACAACAAGATCTCACAGGACGTCGCGGCGGGCGTCGACGAGTTCGTCGCGGCCAGCGCCGGCAACCACGCACAGGGGGTCGCGCTCGCGGCGACGAAATGCGGCGCCGAGTCGACGGTCTACATGCCCGAGACCGCCCCGCAGACGAAAGTCGACGCCACGCGGGGCTACGGCGCGACGGTCGAACTCGTCGGCCGGGACTTCCAGGAGACGATGGCCCACGCCCAGGCCGCCGTCGAGGACACCGACGCCGAGTTCGTCCACGCGTACGACGACACCGACATCATCGCCGGCCAGGGGACGCTGGGCACGGAGATGTACCACGACTGTCCGGACGTCGACACGGTCGTCGTCCCCATCGGCGGGGGCGGCCTGATGAGCGGCGTCTCGACGGCGATCAAACACCTCTCGCCGGAAACCCGCGTCGTCGGCGTCCAGGCCACGGGCGCCGAGACCGTCCACGAGAGCCTCGACAAGGGGATGCCCGTCACGCTCGACGAGGTCGACACCATCGCCGACGGTATCGCCACCGGCGGCATCTCCGAGACGACGCTACGGATCATGGAGCGCAACGTCGACGACGTGGTGACGGTCTCGGACACCGAGATCGCCCGCGCAATCCTGCTGTTGATGGAGCGGGCCAAGCAGGTCGTCGAGGGGGCGGCCGCCGCCTCCGTGGCCGCGGTCCTGAGCGACGACCTCGAGGTCACCGGCGAGACGGTGATGCCGCTTCTGTGTGGCGGGAACCTCGACATGACCCAGCTCCGGACGGTGCTCATCCACGCGATGACCGACCGCCAGCAGATCCTGCGCCTGCGGATCCGCATCGACGACCAGCCCGGCGTGATGGCCGAGATATCCGGCATCATCGCCGACCTGGACGCCAATATCCACGACGTGCGCCACGACCGCTCGGTTGACGACCTCGACGTCGGCGAGGCCTACCTCGTCATCACCGTCGAGACCAGCGGCGCCGAACACGCCAGTTCCATCGTCCGCGAGATCCGCGAGGCCGGCTACCCCGTCGAGAACATCGCCAAGACCATCTGACTACCCGACCGTCAACATCGGCGGCCAGCGGGAGCCACCCTGGTCAGCCGTTCGAATCAGCCGTCGGTGCGAGCCACCGGGCCAGCCGTCGGTGCGAGCTACCGGGTCAGCCGCCGGTATCGCTCGCCGCCGGGAGCCTCCAGGGTCAGCCACACTCGCCGGCGGCCCGGGCGGCCGCCGGAGTCAGGACCCGACGAGGCGGGTCTCCCTGAAGTAGATGACGAGACTCGCAGACAGGAAACAGACCCCGGCGACCCCGAGCGACTCGGCGGTCATCGCGAGGATCGCGACACCGATCAGGACGACGGCCACCCCGGCCGCGGCCGTCGCAGGCAGGTTCTTCATACGGCCTCTCTCGGAGAGCGTGGAATAAACCCCTTCGCAACGAAGTCGGCCAATTCGGCCGTACTCGCCCGCGACGGTCGAGGAGTCAAACCGTGCGCGTACGGATTTCGGCCCGTCGGCCCGTGACGTCGGTTACGGACCGTGAACGCCGCCGGCGGGAGAGAAACTCGAATAATCATATATGTGTCATTTCTTGCCGCCCGACAGTAGAATATAGAGAGAATGATATGTCCGCCGCAGTCCCGCGGTTTCTCGCCGGTGACGGAGCGAGACTCCGGGACGGAATCCCGATCTGGCCGGAAATATGGAGAAGTTTTATAGTAATCCGCTGGATCTGGAGGAATGAGGTAGTGTAGCATGCCACACGAGCATGCGCACGCCCAGACGGACGGCGTTCAAGACGAGTCGACAGGGTCGAACAGACATCCACGGAACCACAGACTCAACAATGGGACGATTTCAACGCCCACAGCGCAGGGGGCTACGACTGATGCAACCGAACGAATCCAACACGCGACTCGACAGGAGGGACCGAGGGTATGAGTGACAGCGACGACACGACGGGCGAGATGTCCGACGGGCTCCAGGTAGAGCTGTTCCACCCCGAATCGGACCGGGAGCCGGGCGACACGAACATCGAGCGGTTCGGGTTCGACGTCCACCCGGTCGTGTTCCCGATCAGTCTCGCTATCATCGTGGTCTTCGTCGGCGCGACGGTCCTCTTCCAGGATTCGATGTCGACGCTGTACGGCGATGCGTTCAGCTTCGTCAACGGGACGTTCGGATGGTTCTACATCCTGGCGGTGAACATCTTCATCCTCACCATCCTCTTTTTCGCGTTCAGCAGGTACGGGAACATCAAGATAGGTGGCGTGGAAGCCGAGAAGGAGTTCAGCGACTTCTCGTGGATGGCGATGCTGTTCAGCGCCGGCATGGGGATCGGCCTCATGTTCTTCAGCGTCACCGAACCGATGGGCTACCTGACGGACCCGCCGGCGTTCTTCGGCGTCGAGGCCGGCACCGGTGGCGCGGCGAGCGCCGCCCTGGCCCAGACGTTCTTCCACTGGGGCTTCTCGCCGTGGGCCATCTACGGGCTCGTGGGCCTCGGGCTGGCCTTCTTCTCGTTCAACCGCGGCCTGCCTCTGACCTTCCGGTCGATCTTCTGGCCCCTGCTGGGCGAGCGGATCTACGGCTGGCCGGGCCACGTGATCGACCTCGTGACGGTGTTCGCGACGCTGTTTGGCCTGTGTACCTCGCTCGGTCTCGGGGTCGCCCAGGTCAATACCGGCTTGTGGTACGTCGGCGGCGAGGTCCTCAACCTCGGGACGGTCCCGACCGGGACGATCCCACAGGTCATCCTCATCGCGGCGATCACCGGCATCGCTGTGATGTCGGTCGCGGCGGGGCTGGACGGCGGCGTCAAGCGCCTGAGCACGCTGAACCTCTACCTGATGCTCGGCCTGCTCGGGTTCCTGCTGGTCGTCGGCCCGACGCTGTTCATCTTCGGCGCCTGGCTCGAAGGGCTGGGCACCTACCTGCAGAACTTCCTCGCGCTGACGTTCTTCACGGGCACCACCGGCACCGGTGAGGCCGGCGTGGTCGGCAGCGGCACGGTCGCGACGACCGTGTTCTACTGGGGCTGGTGGATCGCGTGGTCGCCGTTCGTCGGGATGTTCATCGCGCGCATCTCGAAGGGCCGGACGGTCCGGGAGTTCGTGCTCGGCGTGCTGTTCCTGCCGGCACTGTTCTCGTTCCTCTGGCTGTCGACCTTCGGCGGCGCGGCGTTCTCGCTCGAGTTCGCGGCCAGCGCCATCGGCGAGGGGCCGGTCGCGACCGCTATGGCCGGCGAGAACGGCGGCACCATCGCCATGTTCGCGATGTTCAACCAGTACCCGCTGGGCGCCATCACCGGCGTCCTGGCGACGCTTTTGGTCGTGACGTTCTTCGTTACGTCGTCTGACTCGGGGTCGCTGGTCATCGACCACCTGACCTCGGGCGGCAAGCACGACGTCCCGAAGACCCAGCGCGTCTTCTGGGCGACCACCGAGGGCGTCGTCGCCGGCGCGCTCCTGCTCGGCGGCGGACTGAGTGCCCTGCAGACGGCCGCTATCACGACCGGGTTGCCGTTCGCGGTCATCCTGGTCCTGATGTGTTACACCGTCTACCAGGGCCTCAAGAACGAGTACGAGATCCTCGAATCCGAGGAGTTCGCCGAGACCATCGAGGAACTCACCGAACAGGAGGACGTTGACGTCGTGACCGCCGGCGACGAGGTCGTGACGGACATCGAGGGCGACGAACCCGCGGGCGGCGACTGAGACCGTTCCGCCCTTCGCGTTCGGTTTTGCGGTTCTCGTGCGGTTTTTTCGGCCGCGTCAGTACCCCAGGTTACAGTACCGGTAGACCGCGTACACCTTCTCGCCCGCGACGACCACGCCCAGTCCGTGGATGTGGTCGTTCGGGACCGCGGCCACCTCGCTGCCCCCCACCAGCAGGTCGGCCGTCGCCTCGGCGACGGCGTCGACCACGTCATCGGGCGCCGGCTCCCCGCCGCTGACGTTCCAGCGCGGGTCGGTGACCGTGTCCTTCGCCGCGGCCTGGCCACAGAGGGGCCGCCCGTTGGGCAGGCTCTCGTTTGCCACCACGGCCCTCTCGGCCCCGAAAAAGGCCGTCTCGGAGAGCTGCCGGGCGGTCTCGGTCGCCCCGACGCGGACGGCCGCCTCCCTGCGCGCGGGTTCGCGGCCCTGCTCGACTCGCGCGGCGTCGACGTGTGTCCACACTCCGGCACGGACGTCCCGCTCCAGTTCCGTGGACGGTTCCGTGTCGGCGAGGTCCCCCCGCGAGTAGGCCAGGCCGGCCCACATCGTCCCGATGACCACCACGAAGACCGCGGCGACCGCCAGCGGCGCGAGCCCGCCCCCCGCTCTGACCATGCCACACGTTGGCGCCCGGGCGTTAGGACTTTTTCGCCCGCTACCCCTCCTCCCAGGCGCCCGGCGCGAACCCGACGAGCCTGGCCACGGTCGGGTAGCCCAGCACCACGACCACGACCCCGAGGATGTCGACGGCGGGGACGACATCGCCGAACGCCGCGCGGACGGCCGCCATGTAGACGCCGATAAGCAGGAAGACGGCGGCGTAGTGGGGGAGCAGGTCCCGCTGGCGGTCCCAGTCCATATCCGGGCCGTTCGTCGAACCGGGGCAAAAAGGTGGTCGTCCGGGCGGTCAGGACCCGCTCTCGGTCGCGACCGTCCGCTCGGCGTGCATCCACTCCCTGACGGGGCCGCCGACCCCGACGGCCGCGAGGACCACCCACGCCAGGAGTCCCGCCAGCGGCGGGAGTACCAGGACGGCGAGGCCGCTGAGCACGGCGCCCAGCACCAGCCCGTTCCAGGGCTGGCGCTCGGCCACCAGTTCGACCAGCGCCGACCCGACGACGGCGTAGCCCAGCCCCGCCAGGACGAGCACCCCGACGCCGACGAGGCCGGCGACGACGTAGGCGAGCGACGAGCCCGTCAGCCCGACGAACGAGAGCTGTACCAGGAACAACATCCCGAGGAAGCCCACGAGCCCGTACGCGACCAGCCCGTAGACGACCGAGACGTGGGGCCGGGCCATCGACGCCTCCACGGAGCCCTCGACGAACCGCTGGGACCACGACAGTACCGCGACGCCGAACAGCGCCACGAGCACGAACGACCCGGCGGCCCGGTACAGCGGCGGGACTCCGGCGACCACCGACGGGTCCAGCGGTCCGTCGGCGAGCGGTCCCGGACCGCTCTGTGCGGGGCCCAGAGGCTCCCCGGCCACGACGTGCATACCCGACAGAGGGACGGCCCCCTCGAAAGCCTGTCGGCCGCTCCCCGGCAGTTGTGAGGGCGCCGCGGGCAACAACAGCGCGCTTATGGTTGCTGCGCGCGTACGTGTTGCCAGTGACCGGCCCACTGTCGACGGTTCTCGCGGCGGTGAAGTGGGCAGGGAAACGCATTATCGCGCCCCTGCGGACCGGCGACGGCCCCAACCAGTTCCGACTGTCCAGCGCCGAAACGGCGACGACCACCTACGACGGCGACGTGGGCTGGAAGAAGCGCCCGCCGGTGGTCCTGGAGTGTCCACGGTGCGAGAGCCAGATCCTCCAGCACCACGCCTGGGACGACATCGACTGTCCGAACTGCGTGGCCTCGTTCGACCGCGGGGATTTCTCCGACCTGAAACTGGTCTCGATGACCTGTCCGGTCTGCAAGAACGTGATGCAACACGGACAGCGCCACCCCGAGCAGGTGAACTTCCCGGAGTGGGCCACCTGCGACGACTGCCGGTACCACTGGGAGTTCAAACACTCCTACTGAGGCCGCCCGGACCCCGCCACCAGGGTCGGGGGCGCTCTGGCCGCGCGCTCGGCCCCCGGACTGTACGGAACGGAACGCTCGGCACCCCGTATTGTACGGTACCGAGCGCCTGGCCCTGGACTATACGGTACCGCGCGCTCACCCCCCCGCGCGCTCCAGAATCGCGTCGCGGGCTTCCTTCGCACACGCCCGCCCGCCCCTGCTGAAGTGGAGCGTGTTCTCGTCTATCGGGTCGCTGAGAAACCCCTCGGAGTCGGTCTCGACGCCGCGTTGCGTGACCTGGAGGAACCCCACGGTGATCCCTCCCTCGTACTCGACGCCGGTGACCTCGGACAGCGGGATGGTCTTGTCGAGGAACTTCGACCGCGGGACGCGCTCTATCACTACCTCGTCCTCGAAGACAGCGAGCGTCCCGTCCTGGAACTCGCAGGCAACGATTGCGTCGGGGTGTGGCCCCTCGTCTCCGTCCTCGCCCTCCGAGTCCCCCCGCCAGGGGAGGTCGATGGAAACCATGCGCGGAGAAACGCCGCCGGGCCGCGTAAGCGTCCCCCGCCGCCGGGCCGCGTAAACGTTCCCCCGCCGCCGGTCGCCCCCCGGCACACCCGCGGGATCCGGCTCGACCGCCGGCCCCGTCCCACTCGCGGGGCCTGTCCATTCTGCTGGGGCTGTCGAACTCGTCGAACCCCCGGGCCCGGAAGCGTCCGGGAGTGGCGGTGGGTTCCCGCCCCCACCCGCGGTCACAAACCCCCGTCCGTTCGCCGTGGCGCTCAGATGCGGAGGTGTGCCGGCGGGTCGAAGACCTCGAGCTGTTCGAGCAGTCCGAGCCGGTCCTCTTCGAGCCAGACCTCCGCGATCTGGCCGTCCTCGACGCGGTACATCGCCATGCCGGTCCACTCGACGGTCTGGCCGGTCGGCTCGACGTCGCGGTACTCGCCCGAGTGGGTCCCGTTGACGGTGTACCTGACGACGACCGTGTCACCGTCGGCGACCACGGCCCCGGTCGACCCGGAGTAATCCGGGAACACCTCGAAGTGACGGTCGAGGAACGCCTGGATCTCCTCGACTCCGTGCAACTCCTCGTGGATCCCGTGCTCGACGACGTCGTCGGCGAGGTACTCCGAGAGCGCCTCCCTGTCTCGGTCGTTGAACGCTGCCAGATAGCCGCGGACGGTCTCTTTGTTATCTGCTTCTGACATGGTATCACCTCGGTTCGCACGCTCCGGTCGAGGGGTCCGGGTCACCGTTCACTCTCGGCGGGAGCGGCGTCCGGAGAGTCGACTCCCATCCTGTTAACTGTTAGCACTGGACAACCTCGCGTTCCCGGTGCAGTCGGTCTACAATCCGGCGGTTTCCGGTGCAGTCGCTCCGTGGTCCCGCGGGTCCCGGCACAGCCGACCGGGTAAACGGTCGTTCCAGCAAAATCGGTCGAGTAAACGGTGATTTCGGCCGTCGTCGGTCGATCGGTCGTGTCCGGCGCGGATGCGCCGTGGCCTGGCGGCTCCGTCCGTTCGAGGCTCCCCCGGCCCGCGCCCTGGCCCTCGACGGGTCGCGCGGAGGCTCCGGTCAGTCATGTTCGTCGACCAGCTGGCGCACCGTCGTCACGGGCACCTCCGAGGAACGGACGACCTTCTCGGTGGTGCTGCCGATCAGGCCCCTGATCGTCCCCCGGTAGGCAGTCCCCATCACGACCAGGTCGATCTCGTTCTCGCTGGCGTAGTCGACGATCTCCTCGTGTACCGCTCCGCTTTTGATCGCCGTCACGGCCTCGAGGCCGCGTTCGTTCGCCATCCCGGCGAGCTCGCCGGTGACCTCTTCACCGTACTGGCTGTACTCCTGGCGGAGTTCCTCCTCGTCGTCTCTGACGTAGACGGTCCGTGGCGCCCCGGGCAGGTCGATCACGTACAGCGCGTGGACCGTCGCACCCACCGCCGCCGCGAGTTCGACCGCGTGTTCCGCTCCTTTGCGTGCCTCGTCGCTCCCGTCGTAGGGGATCAGGATGTGCTCGTACATAGGTCACCCTCGTCCGTGAGTTCTCACATCCGTCAAATATAAGTTTGGGACCGGGTGACAGGCGCGGCCGCTCAGTAGTACTTCCAGTCGTCGTCGTCGCCGCCCTTCCGGAGGCTGTCGTCGTCGTGGTCCTCCTCGTCGACGTCGTCGGGCCACTCGATCCCGTCTCCCTTGAGGCTCTTGTACGCGAACCCGCCCAGCGCGACCAGCATGAGTACCAGCACTATCGACCCGGCGACGGTCGCGGCCTGTGCCGCGGATTCTGTGAGCCCCGACCCCACCTGGAGCGCGAGCGAGACCGCCATACCGTCACTCGGGCGCGCACACTCATCAGTGTTGCCTGGCCGCGCGCGCCGGACCCGCCAGTCGCCCCTCGCTCCCACCGACCACATCCTATCAACTCCCGTAGGTCACGTGGACGCGCCGACCTCGAGGTCCCCGCGGTCGACGTCGCGTTCGGGGCGCCAGGAAAACTATGTACTCCCGGCTGCTGATATGTGATGTGATACCATGACACCCAGAGAGACGACCGGTTCGGCCCGGCTGGTCCACAGGTGGTTCGAGGACCTCTTCACGGAGGGGGACCTGTCGGTCGCGGACGAGATCCTCGCCGACGACGTCGACTACCGCGGTCCGGGGACGCTCAGCCCGGCGACGGTCGACGGCCCGTCCGACGTCAAAGAGTTCGTCGAGGTCTACCGGACGGCGTTCCCGGACCTGGAGTACACCGTCGACGCGGTGGCGGGCGCGGGCGAGCAGTTCGTCGTCCAGTGGTCCGCGGTCGGCACCCACGAGAACGCGGTCTTCGGCGTCGAGCCGACCGGCGAGTCCTTCGTCGTCGAGGGGATCAGCGTCTTCGTCACTGACGACGGGGCCATCACGGACGTCCGTGCGCAGTGGGACACGCTCAAGATGGTCCAGGAACTGGGGAGCGTCTCGTCGGACCTGGGGCTGGAGTAGCCGTCAGCGGCCGTCCGTCGCCGCCGTCGTCCGCAGCACCGCCGCGTTCTCGGCGACGTTCTGGACCCGCACGACGTCCGCGCCGCGCTCGGCCGCCATGGCCGTCACCGCCAGCGTCGACGCCAGCCCCTCGCCGGCACGGCCGGCCCGCTCGAACATCGACGCGCCCGAGTGGCCGACCACCACCGGACAGCCCAGCGCACGCAACTCCCCGAGACGGTCGACGAGCTCGACCGACTCCGCGGCGTCCTTGCCCAGCCCCAGCCCCGGGTCGACCAGGACCTGCTCGCGGTCGAGTCCGGCCCGCTCGGCCCGCATCACCCGCTCGGAGAGGTCCCTGAGTACGTCCTCGACGACGTCGTCGTAGATGACGGTCCGGCCCGACTGGCCGGGCGCCGACAGGCTGTGGGCGAGCACTATCGAGGCGTCGTGGTCGGCCACGACGAACCGCATCTCCGGGTCGCCCAGCCCCGACACGTCCCTGACGACGTCCGCGCCCGCCGCCAGCGCCGCGTCGGCGACGGCCGCCCTGTGGGTGTCGACCGAAACCCGGGCGTCTAGGTCCGCGATGGCCTCGACGACCGGGACGACGCGGGCCCGCGCGGCCTCGACCGACGGGGGGTCGCCGCCTGACCGCGCCAGGCTCACGTCTACCACGTCCGCGCCCGCCGCGACCATCTCGTCGGCGCGTGCCGCCGCGGCGTCGACGTCCGCCCCGCGCCCGCCGTCGGACCGTCCGTCGCGAGGCTCGCCGGGCGCCACGTCCAGGATCCCCATGAGCGCGGTCCCGCCGGCACCGGGCGACGCGTTCGGTCCGTCACCGGCGCTTGCCGCCCCCTCAGACCCCCCTTCCCCACCGAAGGGCGCGCCGGCTCCCCCGTCGAGGGCCGCCCGGACCTGGTCGCCGACGTGTGCCAGCCCGAGGCCGTCATCGTCGAGGGCCTCGGCCAGTGCCCGGAGTTGCGTGACCGTCCCCGACAGGACGGTCGCGACGTACTTGCCCGGCGCCCCCGCCGTCGAGCGGTGACACTCCCCGCCCGCGGCGTCGAGCCGGCGGGCGACCTGTCGTGCCTGGCCCGCCCGGAGGTAGGTGGTAAACAGCCGGTGGTCGAGGTCCTCGGCCGTCGTCTCGGGGAACACCGCCCCCGACCGGACGGCCGCCAGGCTCCCGGCGGGGTGGCGGTCTCTCGGGACGAGCCGGCGGGTCCACCGGTCGCGCGCCTCCGCGACGACGTACAGCGAGCCGGTGACGAGGACGAAATCGGCCGGGTCGGCGGTCGCGAGCGCGCGCTCGACGGCCGCCGCGACAGACGGGACCCGCTCGACGCGGGCCGAACGCCCCGCGAAGGCGTCGACGAGGGTGTCCAGGTCCGCCGCCCGGTCGAGGTCCGGGCGCGTCGCCAGGACCGTCTCGACCGGGGGGAGCTGTGCGACCATGCCGTCGTGGTCCTTGTCGGCCATCGCCCCGAAGACGACGTGGAGGTCCTCGTAGTCGTAGCGGTCGAGCAGGCCGCCCAGCGTCGCGGCGGCGCCGGGGTTGTGCGAGCCGTCGAGGACCACCCGCGGGTCGGTCGCCACCGTCTCGAACCGGCCCGGCCACGTCGCCGCGCGCAGGCCGTCGGCGACCGTCGCCGTGTCCACGTCCGCGACCTGGCGGGCGAGCGTCGCCGCCACGCCGGCGTTCGTCGCCTGGTGGGCGCCCAAAAGCGAGAGGGATGTCTCCAGCGCCCAGTCCGGACCCGTTATCGAGACGTGGCTCTCGACGTCCGAGCGCATGCCGGTCTCGACCGCGCGGACGTCCGCGCCCTCCCCGCCCACGGTCACGACGTCGGTCACCCCGCGGATGGCCTCGAGTGCCGGCCCGGTCGCGCCGGTGACCAGCGGCGCGCCCTCGGGGGCGACCTGTGCCTTGTCGCGTGCGATCTCTTCGACCGTGTCCCCGAGCAGGTCCGTGTGTTCGAGGCTGACGCTCGTGACCGCGCTCGCCACCGGATCGGTCGCGCTGGTCGCGTCGTAGCGCCCGCCGATGCCGACCTCGAGGACGGCCACGTCGACGTCCTCGGCGCCGAAGTGATAGAGCGCGAGCGCCGTGACCACCTCGAAGTGGGTGGGGGTGTCGTCGTCGGCCGCCAGTCGCTCCAGACACGGGTCCATCGTCTCGACGAACGCAGAGACGCGGTCCTCGGGGATCCGCCCGCCGTTGACGGTGATCTGGTCCCGGAAGTCGACCAGGCCGGGCGAGGTAAAGAGGCCGACGTCGAGCCCCTCGGCCCGGAGGACACTCTCTACCATCCGGGCGGTCGAACCCTTCCCGTTCGAGCCGGCCACCTGGACGACATCGGCTCCCTCCTGGGGGTCGCCCAGGTGCGAGAGCATCCGCGCCGTCGTCTCGACCCCGAGTTTGGGCCGATGGCGCTGTAGGGACTCCAGGTAGTCGGCCGCCTCGTGGTACTGCATACTACAGGTCGGCGGCCGGCGGATGTTTAAGCTATCGCCGCCGGCGACGGTCCAGAGCGACCGGACACCGCGCCATTTAGGGGCTGTGGTCGCCTCCCTCCCGGTGTGAACGACGACGCGCCACGCTCGCTGGCCCCCGAGGAACCGTACGTGCGACGCTTCGAGGCGACAGTCCGGTCGGTCGACGGGCGGGAGGTGACCCTCGACCGGACCTACTTCTACCCGGAGGGGGGCGGCCAGCCTCCCGACCGCGGGACGCTCGGGGGCGTCGCCGTCAGTGACGTCCAGAAGCGCGACGGCGCCCCCGTCCACACGCTCGCGGACCCGCCGGCGTTCGAGGCCGGCGAGACGGTCACCGGCGAGATAGACGACGCCTTCCGGACCTACACCATGCGCGCTCACACCGCCAGCCACGTCATCTACGGCGCGGGGCGGAAGCTGTTGGACGAGGACGGCTACGGCGGCTTCGACATCGGGGAGGCGGCCGTCCGGCTCGACTTCGAGACGGACGCCGACGCCGACTCGGTGAACCCCCTCTCCTTCCAGCGGCTCGCCAACGAGGCGGTCTGGGACGGCAGGACCGTCGACTGGTACGAGATGGACGCCGACGAGGCCCGCGAGACCGACGGCCTCGTCTTCAATCTCGGCGAGGACGTCGCGGCGACCGAGACGGTCCGGGTTGTCGAGGTCGAGGGCTGGGACATCTCGGCCTGTGGCGGCACCCACGTCCGGACGACGACGGCGGTCGGGCCGATTCGCGTCCAGGCGGTCTCGAACCCCGGGTCCGGGCTCGTCCGCGTCGAGTACGCGGTCGGGCCGGCGGCCATCGACGCCGATATCGAGGAGCGCCGCAGCGCACGCCGGGCCGCGGCGGCCCTCGATACGAGCGTGACGGACCTCCCGGGGCGTGCCGAGAGCCTCCTCGAAGAGGCGGCGTCGCTCCGCGAGGAACGCGACGAACTCGGGGAGCGACTGCTGGACGCGCGGCTGGCGACGCTCGCGGAGAACACCGTCCCCGTGGACGGCGAGGAGTGGCTGGTCGGCACCGTCGAAGGCGTCGATGCGAACGCGGTGGCCGACCGCGCCGGCGACGTCGAGGGTGCCGACGTCGTCGCGCTCGCGGGCGTCGACGGCTCGACATTCGTCGTCGTCGCCGCCGACGGCGACACCGACGCCGGCGGCGTCGTCGCGGACGTGACCGACGAGTTCGGCGGCGGGGGCGGCGGCCGCCCCACGCTCGCACAGGGCGGGGGCATCAGTGCCGACCCCGAGACCGTCGCCGACTACCTCCGCCCGGAGACCCCCTGACGACCGAGAGTCACGTCACTCCCGTACCCGGACGAACCGCGGTCCGGCCCGCCGCCCGGACCAAACACATCCTCTCTGATATCTGCCAGATTCGCCAACACTCTTGTCCCACAGAGGGGAAAGGCAGTACGAGATGACATCATCCGACGAAAAACGGGAACCGTTCCCGACGGACTACGAGCTGGCACAGTCGACGGAAATGGAGCCGATCTGGGAACTGGTCGAGCCGTGGGGGCTGGGGCTCGACGACCTCCAGTACTTCGGCGAGTACACGGCGAAGGTAAAACACCACGCCGTCGACCGGCTCCGCGACCAGGCCGACGAGCGCGAGGGGAACCTCGTCCTGGTCACGGGGATGACGCCCACCCCGAAAGGCGAGGGCAAGACGGTCACGACGGTGGGCCTGGGCCAGACGCTCAACCACCTCGGCGAGGACGCGATGATCGCGATCCGCGAGCCGTCGCTGGGGCCGGTCTTCGGCGTCAAGGGCGGCGCGGCCGGCGGCGGCCGCTCGCAGGTCCTCCCGATGGAGGACATCAACCTCCACTTCACGGGCGACCTCCACGCGCTGACCTCGGCGCACAACCTCATCGCGGCGATGCTGGACGCCCGCCTCTCGCAGGGCAACGACCTCGATATCGACGTCAACGACGTGGCCTGGCCGCGGGCGCTGGACATGAACGACCGCGCGCTGCGGGAGACCGTCGTCGGCCTCGGCGGGAAATCCGGCGGCACGCCCCGCGAGGACGGGTTCATCCTCACCGCCGCCTCGGAGCTGATGGCCGTCCTCTGTCTGGCGACGGACCTGGGCGACCTCAAGGAGCGCGTCGCGCGGATCATTGTCGCCTACGACACCGACGGCGAGCCGATCACGGTCGACGACATCGAGGCGACCGGACCGGCGACGATGCTCCTGCGGGACGCCATCAAGCCCAACGTCGTCCAGACCATCGAGGGAACGCCGGCGTTCGTCCACGGCGGCCCGTTCGCCAACATCGCACACGGTACGAACTCGCTCATCGCCGACAAGGCCGCGTTCGGCATGGGCGATTACCTCGTCACCGAGGCCGGGTTCGGGTCGGACCTGGGCGCCGAGAAGTTCATGAACGTCGTCTGCCGGATGGGCGAGATGGTCCCCAACGCGGTCGTCCTCGTCTCGTCGGTCCGCGCGCTCAAGTACCACGGCGAGGACATGTGGCCCGCCGACTTCGACGCTATCGACGCCGCCGGGGTCGACGCCATCGAGCGCGGCTTCGAGAACCTCGACAAGCACGTCGAGAACCTCCAGAAGTTCGGCGTCCCCGTCGTCGTCGCCGTCAACCGCTTCCCGGACGACGCCGACGAGGAAGTCGAGACAGTCCTCGACCACTGCCGCGAGGACCTCGGGGTCAGAGCCGCCGTCTCCGAGGTCTTCGAGACGGGCAGCGAGGGCGGCGAGGACCTCGGCGAGCAGGTCATCGCCGCCACCCGGGAGGGCGACGAAGACGAGTTCCGCTACCTCTACGAGGACGAGGACTCGGTCACCGACAAGATCGAGACGGTCGCGACCGAGATCTACGGCGCCGACGGCGTCAAGTTCACCGGCAGCGCGCTCGACGACATCGACCGCATGGAGGAACTCGGGTTCGGCGACTACCCGGTGATCCTGTCCAAGACCTTCCACTCGCTGAGCGACGACGCCACCAAGAAGGGCGCGCCCACCGGCTGGGAACTGGAGATAAGCGAGGTCTACCCCTCCGCAGGTGCGGGCTTTCTCGTCGCGCTGACCGCCGACGCCCTGACGATGCCCGGCCTGCCGCGCCGGCCGGCCGCCGCCGACATGGACATCGACGAGGACGGCAACATCACCGGCCTGTTCTGACCGCCCAGCCCCGCCCGGGGCCGTGACTCAGTGGTCGCCGTCGTGGCGCCGGACGGCTTCCCGGAACTGCTCGCGGTCGGACTTGCGAATCCACTACCCGGCGGAGGGGGAGGCGACGGTTAAAAGCGATGCCAAACGACCGCGTGACCGCTGGGCTCCCTCCGAATAACAGCGTTAACGCTGTGAAGCAACCGGTCGGCCGAGAGATAGATCCCCGGCGTGAAGTGGTTTCGGACCCCCTCGCTGGCGAGGGCCGGCTGTGGAGACGTCAGTCGGTCGTGGCGAGGGCCGGCTGTGGAGACGTCAGTCGGTCGTGGCGAGGGCCTCGATCTCGACGGCCGCGCCCTTCGGGACGGCGCCGGCGCCCACGGCGCTGCGGGCGGGCGGGTCCTCGTCGAAGAACTCGCTGTAGGCCTCGTTGAACGCGTCGAAGTCGTCGATGTCGTCGAGGAAGACGGTGGTCTTGAGCACGTCAGAGAGGTCCAGTCCCTCGGATCCGAGTATCGCCTCGACGTTCCTGAGACACTGGCGGGTCTGCTCGCCGACGGGTTCGTCGTCGAGGAGTTCGCCGTCGGTCGTCAGCGGCAACTGCCCGGCCGTGATGAGGAGGTCGCCGTCGGTCGTCGCCTGGCTGTACGCGCCGACCGCGGCCGGCGCATCGTCAGTGCTGATGGTGCGCTTCATACACCGACGTTCCCGGGGCGGTCTCTTAAATCCAGTCGACCCCGGCCGCGGCCACATCGAGACAGACCACCGATAGGATGTGTCGGCTCCGGCGTTACCTGTTGATGAGCAGGATGGCGACGACCGCGAAGCCGATCCCGGCGAGCCTGTTGGCCGAGACCGGTTCCCCGAGCGCGACGACGCTGATGACCGCCGCGGTGATGAAGTACATACCGCCGATAGTCGCCACGACGGAGGTGGGACCGACGGTAACGCCGATGAACGTCGAGACCACGCCGATAGCGGCTGCCACGCCGGCCGCCGCCGAGAAGGCCAGCCCCCGGCCGGTGACCGCCAGCGAGGCGTCCGAGACGAGGACGTAGGCGCCGGTGACGACGGCGGCGGTCAGATACGAGAGAAACGCCGCCATCTCGGGGTCGACCGCGTTCGAGGCGACGTTCCCGAACACGATCCAGAACCCCCACGCTACCATCGTCCCCAGCCCGAACAGGACGGCCGCGCTCACCATCGTCCGGACGCCCCGGGCAGGGCGGCGACCCCCGGCTTTCTCGGTCGGCGCTCCCACGCTCTCGCCGCTTTCCGGCGGGCCCGGGTCGTCACCGTCGGACGGTCCGTCGGCGCCGTCGCCTGCGGGCGCGGCGGTGTGACACTCCTCTCCGGGGGGATCGGAGGCTCGGTGACGGTGGCGGGTGCTCTCTGGTCACGGTCTCCCGTCATAGCCGTGGGGACAGGCGCCGGGGCAGTGAGTGGTGGGGTTCCGGCGACCCGCGAAACCGCCGTCAGGAGCGAGTCAGCGGGTACTTTTTATAGCTCGTCCGCGAAGCGGTGGCGTGGTCGACGCACCCGACGGGCAGGCCGAGCAAGCCTACGAGGAGGTCTTCTACCCGGCCGACCGGATCCCGTTCGTCGACTGGGAGGAGTTCTCGGGCGCCCAGCCGGCGGTCGTCCTGACCGGCGTCACAACGCTGCTGGCGTTCGTGACGGGGCTGTCGAACCTCAGCGCGCCGGTCGTGTCGCTGAACGGCCCGCTCGCGCCGTACGTCCCGGCGACGACGGTCGTCGCGCGACTCGCCGGCGTCACGTTCGCGTTCCTGCTCGCTCCGGTCACCGTCGGGTTGCAGCGGCGCAAACGCCTCGCCTGGCGTGTGGCGATGGTCCTCCTGCCGGCGCTGGCGGTGTTGCCGCTGACGACCCTCGCGACGACGGACATACCGCTGTTGCTCGCGGTCGGCGTCACGGTCCCGCTGCTGGTCCGCAACCGCGAGGCCTTCGACCAGTCGCTGGACCTCTCGCCGCTGCAGATCGCGTCGCTGCTGTCGGTCGCCGGCGTCGTGGCCTACGGGACCGTCGGCGCGTACGGCCTGCAGGAACACTTCACCGCCATCGCCGACTGGGTCGACGCCCTCTACTTCGTGATCATCACCATCGCGACGGTCGGGTACGGCGACATCACGCCGACCACGCAGATCGGCGAGTTCTTCTCGCTGTCTATCGTCATACTCGGCACCGGTGCGTTCACGGCGGCGGTCGGCGCGCTCGTCGTCCCGGCCATTGAATCGCGGATGGCGGCGGCTTTCGGAAACATGACTCCCTCGGAACTCAGACTCCTCGAGAACCACGTCGTGGTTCTCGGGTACGGCGACCTCACGGAATCGTTGCTCGACAGCCTCGCGGACGAGACTGACGTCGTCGTCGTGACGCCCGACGAGGACACGGCAGCGGACCTCGACGCCGAGTCGGTCAACGTCCTCACCGGCGACCCGACCGACGAGGAAATACTCGAACGGGCACAGGTCGACAGCGCGAGCGGCGTCGTCGTCGCCAGCGGTGACGACGCCACGGACGTGCTGGCGGTCATCGCCGCCCGGAACGTCAATCCCGACATGCGCATCGTGGCGGGCGCGAGCGAGGCCAAACACGTCGACAAACTCGCCTCGGTCGGCGCCGACCAGGTCATCAACCCTCACACCATCGGCGGCCGTCTCCTCGGCGAGTCGGTCCTCGACGAGTCCGCCTCCTCGTCGGTCGTCGCCGCCCTCGAAACCTCCGAGGACTGACACTACTGTCTGCGGTACCACCGGGTCGGGTGGATGCGGGATACCGCTCCCCCGTGGCGTGCTCGGACCGGCCAGAGTCGGGATACCGCTCGGCTGTGGTGTGCCCGGGTCGGTCGGGCCGTGGCCGCTCCCCGCCGGTGGGAGACGCACTGCTAGACCGCGTATGTGATGTGTTTCCACCGAACAACTATACGTCGGGCAGTCTCAGAGAACAGACATGGGTACGTCAGCGGCGACGGGCACCGAGCAGATGTTCGCCAAGTTGCTGGCACCGCTGTGTGCGGCGTCGGGTGCGGTCGTGCTCTCGGGGTTTTTCTTCCCGGAGTTCGTAGGGACGGTCGTCACCGGGGAGACGTGGCTGGCGGTCGCGCTCGTCTTTTTCACGTCGGGGATGGGCTACCTGGCGGTCCTCCCGTACTCGCCGGACCCGGAGGAGCCGTCGGGCGAACCCGCCCTGCTGGGGATCCGGCGGACGGGGGTCGTCGGGACCCTCCGGAACTTCGCCACGAAACACGACCCCGTCGTGTTCGCGCTCCCGGTGGGCGTGTTCGCGCTGTTTTTCTGCGTCCAGGCGGTCGCGCCGGCGGCGACGAACGAGGCCGTCAACGGGGTCTCGGGGGCCGTCCTCCAGAACACGGGCCCGGTGTTTCTGGGGGCGGTCTCCCTGGCGGTCTGTTACTGTCTGTTCCTGTTGCTCGGCCCGTGGGGCGACGTCAAACTCGGCGGACCCGACACCGAGCCCAGTTACACCTACCCGACCTACTTCACGCTCGTGTTCACCGCGGGCATCGCCGCCGGGATCGTCTTCTGGGGGCCCGCCGAATCGCTGTTCCACTACGGCTCGCCGCCGCCGTACTTCGACGCCCCCGCGCGCTCGGAGGCGGCGGTCGGCCCGGCGCTGACCTACGCGCTCTTTCACTGGGGGCTGTCGGCCTGGAGCGCCTACGCCGTCATCGGCGTCCCGGTCGCGTACTTCGTGTTCAAGCGGGGCGCGCCCCTCCGGGTCTCGACCATCCTCGCGCCGTTTCTGGGCGTCTCGGGGCTGGACTCGGTGTGGACCCGCCTCGTCGACACGCTCGCCGTCTTCGCCACCATCGGCGGCATCGCCACGTCGGTCGCGCTGGTCAGCGAGCAGTTCCTCGCGGGCATCGGCTTCCAGTGGGGGGTCTCGGCCGGCGACCTGGGCCCGGTGCTGTTCGTCGGCGGGCTGACGCTGATATTCGTCCTCTCGACGGTCACCGGCGTCCACCGCGGGATCCGGCGGATCGCCGGCCTCAACGTCGTCCTGTTCGGCCTGTTCGCGCTCCTGGTGGTTGCGGTCGGCCCGCGGTCGTTTGTCCTCGACCGCGGCGCGAGCGCGCTCGGGAGCTACGCCGTCAACTTCGCCCCGCTGAGCCTGTTCGTCGGCGGCGAGTGGGTCGCCAACTGGACGGTCTGGAACTGGTCGTGGTGGTTCTCCTGGGCGCCGTTCGCGGGGCTTTTCACCGCCGCCCTCTCGCGGGGCCGGCGGATCCGGACGGTCGTGTTCACCAGCGTCGTCGCTACCTCGGCCGCGACCATCGTCTGGTTCCTGCTTCTGGGAGGGACGTCGCTGTGGGTCCAGACGACCGGCGCGGCGGACATCCTCGCCGCGGTCGCCGCCCGCGGCGGCTCCGAGGCCGTCGCCGGCTTCCCGCTGCTGGCCGCTCTCCCGCTCAGCCAGTTGCTCATGTTCCTCTTTCTCGCGCTCATCGTCGTGTTCATGACCACCTCGGCCGACACCTCGACGCTGGTCGTCTCGATGCTCGCGACCCGCCGGAGCGTCGCCCCCACGCGGGGTACGATCGTCTCCTGGGGCGTCTTCCAGGGCGCCGTCGCCGTGTCGGTGCTCGTCCTGGGCGGCGGCGAGACCCTCCAGGCGCTTGCCGTCCTCACCGGCGGCCCCTTCGCGGTGCTGTCGCTGGTGGCCATCGCCGGCCTGTCGCTGACACTCTACCGTCGCGAGCGCGACCAGGGTCACACCTCCGTCGTCAGGCAGGCCGTCGACCGACTGCCCACGGTTCACACCCACCACGACATCGACCCGCCGGAGAAAGAATAGCGCCGACGCGCCCGCGGTCCCGGCGACTCACCCGCCCGCGACCGAGCGACAGAAGTTCTCGACCATGCCCTTGCCGGCGTCGGTGAGGATGCTCTCGGGGTGGAACTGGACGCCGACGTGGGGCCGCTCGCGGTGGCGCACGCCCATCACGATGCCCGCCTCGTCGGCCGTGTGGGCGGTCTCGACCAGGTCCCCGGGGAGGTCGTCGCGCTCGACGGCCAGCGAGTGGTAGCGGCCGACCTCGAAGGGGTTCTCGACCCCCTCGTAGAGGCCCTTCCCGTCGTGGGAGACGGCCGAGGGCTTCCCGTGGACGACTTCGGGCGCGTGCCCGACGTCGGCGCCGTGGGCCGCACACAGCGCCTGGTGGCCGAGACAGACCCCCAGCGCCGGGTACGTGGTCTCGGCGAAGACGTCGACCGAGACGCCGGCCTCCTCGGGCGTGCCCGGCCCCGGCGAGACGACGATGCCGTCCGGGTCCAGCTCGCGGATCCCCGCCACGTCGATGGCGTCGTTGCGCCGGACGGTCACCTCGTCGAACTCGCCGACGTACTGGACGAGGTTGTAGGCGAAGGAATCGTAGTTGTCGACGATGAGTATCATCGCCGACCCCCCGGGTCGATGGTCGTCGATCCCTCCGCCGGGTCGGTGACGGCGGTCATCGCGCACCCTCCATGGGGTCGGCCCCGCTCTCGACGGCGAACGAGCCCCGTTCGCCCAGCGCCTCGTCGACGGCGGTGACCAGCGCCCAGGCCTTGTCGAGTGTCTCCTGGTACTCGCGTTCGGGGACCGAGTCGTGGACGACGCCGCCGCCGACCCGGAGACGGTACTCGCCGTCGTACCGGACCAGCGTCCGGATGGTCATGTTCAGCGTCGCGCGGTCGTCGAACCCGAAGACGCCGATGCTCCCGGTGTAGGGCCCGCGCCGGGAGGTTTCGACCTCGTCGATTATCTCCATCGTCCGGGGTTTGGGCGCGCCGGTGACCGTCCCGCCGGGGAAGACGGCGGCGACGGCGTCCGCCACGCTCATGCCCGACCGCGCCCGCCCCTCGACGAGCGAGACGAGGTGCATCACCTCCGAGTAGCGGTCGACGCGGCGGTACTCGCTGACCTCGACGCTCCCGTACTCGCTGACCTTCCCGAGGTCGTTGCGCTCCAGGTCCACGAGCATCGCGTGCTCTGCGCGCTCTTTCTCGTCGGTGGTCAGGTCCCGTTCGAGTTCGGCGTCCTCGGCGGGCGTCTCGCCACGGGGGCGCGTCCCGGCGATGGGTTCGGTGACGAGGCGGTCGCCCTCCACGTCAAGAAGCAGTTCGGGGCTGGCGCTCACCAGGTCGATCCCGGGAAACTCCAGCAGAGCGGAGTAGGGCGCGGGGTTGACCCGCCGGACCGCGGCGAACGTCTCGATGGGGTGGACCGCCGCGGGCGCCACCAGCCTGTGGGAGATGTTCGTCTGGAATGTGTCCCCGTCCCGGACGTACTCCTTGACCGTCTCGACGCGGTCGGTGTAGGCGTCCGCGCCGCACTCGCTCTCGAAGGTGGCACCCCGCGTGGCGGTCGGGGGCGTCCTGACGTGGCCGTCGCCGGCGAGTGCCGTCTCCGCGAGGCCCTTCGCCGCGGCGAGTCCCCGCCCGTAGGCCGCGGCCGGGTCGCCGTCGACGACCGGGCAGGCTGTCACCCGGAGGTCGACCTCGTCGCCGCGTGGCTCCTCCCAGGCGGCGACGCGGTCGAACACGCCCAGCTGGAGGCGGGGCAACCCCTCCGCGACGGTCGTCTCGGGGAGGTCTTCGAGTTCCCTCGCGATGTCGTAGGAGAGCCACCCGAACGCGCCACAGGGGTACGGCACCGTACACTCCCCGCGGACGAGCCGTTCGCGTTCGAGCAACGCGTCGATGGCGGCGATGCTCGGACTCTCGTCGCCGCGGGCCGTCGCGGACGGATTCACCTGCACCCGCTCGATGGGGTCGACGGCGAAGTAGCCCCACCCGGACTGGCCGCCGGTGGTCTCGAGGTAGACGCCGTCGCGCTCGGGGTCCCGCGCCCGGCGGTAGGCCTCGAAGGGGTCCGAGACCGTGACGCGTACCTCGACCGGGACGCGGGCGCCCGGCGGCGCGCGCTCGGCTGTCTCGACGAACGATTCTCCCGCCGTGACGACCGTGAGCTCGTTCATGTGGGCCGGTGTCCTCCGGGAACCGGGCGACGGTTCCCCGCTGTCCTGTACGAGTATGCACCGGTCCGGGCAAAAACCTATCGTGGTTTTCGGAAACCGTCCACAGAGTACCAGTTCTCCGAAATTTCGGGCCCGGCGCGAGAGGGGTCGCCACTTCAAACACCGGCATATTCCGGGCCGGCGGTTAAGCGCGCGCGCGGCGTCTCCCCGACGAGAGCGGAACACACTGGCCGGTGGCCCAACGCCGGCGGCCGGGTGTCGACGCCGACCACACCATGACAACGATAATCGACGGCAACGCGGTCGCGGACGACATCAGAGCGGACGTATCGGCGTGTGCGGAGACGCTCGCGGACGAGGGCGTCACGCCGGGGCTGGCGACGGTCCTGATGAGCGACGACGGCGCCAGCGAGACCTACGTCTCGATGAAACAGCGGGCCTGCGCCGACACCGGCATCGAGAGCTTCCACCACGAGATCGACCCCGACGAGCCCGCGGAGGTCCTCTACGACCGCATCGACGACCTGAACGCGGACCCGTCGGTCCACGGGATCCTCGTCCAGATGCCGGTCCCCGACCACGTCGACAAGGCGACTGTCCTCGAACGCATCGACCCGATGAAAGACGTCGACGGCTTCCACCCGGAGAACGTCGGCCGCCTCGTCTCTGGCAACGCCCGGTACAAACCCTGTACGCCACACGGCGTCCAGAAGATCCTCGCCGCCCACGATATCGAGACCGAGGGGAAAGACGCCGTCGTCGTCGGCCGGTCGGACATCGTCGGCAAGCCGATGGCCAACCTCTTTATCCAGTACGGCCCGGGCGGCAACGCGACGACGACCATCTGTCACTCCCGGACGGAGAACCTCGGCGAGAAGACCCGGAGCGCCGACATCCTCGTCGCCGCCGCGGGCGTCCCGCGGATGATCGAGGGGTCGATGGTCTCGGAGGGCGCCGTCGTCATCGACGTCGGCGTCAACCGCGTCGACGCCGACACCGAGAAGGGGTACGAGCTCGTCGGCGACGTCGACTTCGGGAGCGTCCGGGAGAAAGCCAGCGCCATCACGCCCGTCCCCGGCGGCGTCGGGCCGCTCACCATCGCGATGCTCATGTACAACACCGTCAAGGCCGCCAGCCTGCAATCCGACGTCCCCGTCGACCTCCCCTAGAGGCGCGTCGTCTCGACGGCCCCACACTCCGGGCAGGTGACGTCGACGTTTTCGCGCCGGTCCGAGACGATGGCCTCGCCGCCCCGCGCACACCGCTCGTGCATATACACCTCGTGGTCCCCGTGGCCGTCGAGTACGATGTGTTCGGGCTCACCCGCCAGGACCAGCCCGTGACAGAAGTGGCACTCTCCACTCATACGCGACCCGTCGGCGCCCGCGACTAAATAAACGGGCGCCGGTCCGCGAGAGCCCAACGAACGTCCGGTTTCCGAAACAGAACCTCTCGTCACTCCGAGGGGAACCGGGCCACCGGGTATAAACACCAGCACCTATCCGTATGTGTGCTTGTTCTCGACCCCTCCAAAGCCGGAGTCGGGGAGGCTCCAAGCCACAGAGCTTCGCGCACCATCTCCCCCTGGACGTGGTTTCCCACCGACCCCGTCCCGAGACACACCGGAGTGCCGGTTCTGTCCCACCGTCGCCCTGGTTTTCCCCCGTTTCCTCGCGGTCGCTCCCGGATGGAGCCGTGGCGCCGCCGGTCGAGAAGGGTTCGGGAGCCGCCTACTCGCCCGGGGCGCGAAGCCGCCTACTCGCCAGCGGGTTCGACCGAGACGGTCGCGGCGTCGCGCCTGAGGAAGGGGTCGGCGACGGCCGCGGGGAGAAAGACCGTCCCGCGGCGGACGCCGTCGTCGCGGTCCGCAGTCACCTCGACGGCCGTCTCCCCGTGTGAGACGGTGACGAGGTCGCCCTGGCCGACCCCGCGCTGGTCGGCGTCGGCGGGATGGATCCGGAGCCGGCCGTCGTCCGCGTCGAGGTCGCCGTAGAACCCGCTGGTCCGGCCACCGGCCACCAGATGGAGCCCGTCCCCCGCGACCGGTTCGACGCTCGGGAGCGCCGTCGAGAACCCGGCCAGGCCGTCCGGCGTCGCGAACGCGTCGCGGTAGAGGACGCCGTCGCCGTCGAACGGCCACTGGCGGCCCGCCCCGTCGAGGTCGGCGTACGAGCACCCGGCGTGGGTCGGCGCGACTGCCGCCAGTTCCGCGAAGACCGCCGCGACGTCCTGATAGTCGAACGTGTCGGCTGTGCCCTCTCCGGTCTCGTCCTCTCCGGTGGTGTCGCCTGCCGTCGGGTCGGAGTCCCGCGGAGCGTCCTCCGCCGTCGAGGCGCCGACCCGCGCCGCGTCGCCTGCCGCCGAGTCGGAGTCACGCTGGGCGCCGTCGACCAGTCGCCGGCCGATGTCGGCGAGGACGCGCCAGTCGGGGCGGGCCTCGCCCGGGGGCGGTGCGGTCGCGTAGAGCCGCTGGACGCGCCGTTCGAGGTTCGTGACCGTCCCCGATTTCTCGACGCCCGCGGCCGCGGGCAGGACTACGTCCGCGTGGCGGGTGGTCTCGCTCGGCGCCACCTCCAGGACGACCAGCGCGTCGAGCGCGGCCAGGCGCTCCCGGACCCAGTCGTCGTCGCGTTTCGAGACGGCGGGGTTCTCCCCGACGACGAGCGCGCCGTGGACGTCCTCGCCGAAGGACCCGAGCAACTCCGTGGCGGTTCGCCCCGGCTCTGCCGGCGGTTCGGTGTCCCACACGTCCGCGACACGGTCGCGCGCCCCGGGGTCGGTGACGGACTGGTGGCCGGGGAGCCGGTCCGGGACACAGCCCGCGTCGGTCGCGCCCTGTTCGTTGACGAGGCCACGCAGCACGTACAGCCCGGCGCCGGGCCGGCCCAGGTTCCCCGTCAGCACGAGCAGGTCCAGCAGCGTCTCGGGCGCCGGCACACCGCGGTCGCCGCCCTCGAGGCCGGTGCCGACCATCGCGGCGACGCGGTCGGCGCCGGCCACCAGGTCGACCACGCGGTCGAACCGCTCGGGGTCGACGCCCGCGACCGACGCCGCCCGCTCGCGGTCCAGGTCGGCGAGTCTCCCGGTGAAGGCCTCGACGTCCCGGGCTCGCTCGCGCAGGAAGGCGCGGTCCGCGCCGCCGGCGTCGAGGACCCGTGCACACAGCAGCGCGAACACGAGCGCGTCCGTCCCTGGGCGGGGTGCGACGTGGACGTCGGCCAGCCGCGTCGTCTCCGTCCCCACCGGGTCGACGTGGACGAGCGTCGTCCCGTCGGCCACGGCGGGCCTGAGGAAGCTGTTGAACGCGACCGGCTGGCGCTGTGCGGGGTTCGCGCCCGCGACGACGACCACGTCCGCCTCCCCCAGGTCCGAGAGGCCGTTGGTCGTCGCCGGCCAGCCGACCCGCTCGGCGAGCGCGCGGGCCGACTCGGCGTGACAGAGCCGCGACCGGTTGTCGACGTTGTTGGTCCCGAGCGTCCGGGCGAGCTTCTGGAGGAGGTAGTTCTCCTCGTTCGTGCAGTAGGGCGCGCCCAGGAACGCGAGCGCGTCCGGCCCCCGGGCGTCGAGGACCCCCTCGAAGCGGTCGACGACCGTCTCGAGCGCCCGCTCCCAGGGGACCGGACGGAGCCGGCCCCCGCGGCGGACCAGCGGTCGCTCCAGGCGGTCCTCGTCCTCGCGTATTTCGAAGGCCGTCACGCCCTTCCGGCAGAGCCGCCCGTCGGGATTGGCCGGGCCGGCGACGCCCTTCGCCCGGGACTCCGGTCCCTGCCGGAGGTGGCAGCCGACCGAACAGAGCGGGCAGACCGTCCGGGGGTGGTCGTCCCCCTCGTCGGTCACGGGCTCACCACCTACCGACCCCTGAGTCGACGGCCGACTGCCTTCAGGACGGCGACAACGTAGCCGAGGCCGGCGCGGCCGTCGGCGCTCCGGAGGCCGCCGACCGCCCCGAGCAGGCCCACGGGCTCGGAGTCGCGCTCGGCCTCCCCGACGGCCGCGAGGACCGCGTTCAGCCCCCTGGCGGTGTCCTCGTCGATCTCCAGGGTCGAGAGCGTCCTCGCCAGGTCGGCGAGGTCATCGAGCTGGCCCGCCCGCTGGAGTTCGAGGACGGTCTCCAGCGCCTCGCCCAACTCGTCAGCGTCCTCGCCGACCGTTTCGGCCAGCGCGGCCGTCTCCGCCGTCGAAAGCCCGTCGACGGCTGCGACGAGGTTCGCCGTCGAGTCGGTGACGTACTCGACTTCTTCGTCGTCGGCAGTGGCGGCCACCAGTATCGCCGTCTCGAGGACGTCCTCGAGTTCGTCGGTCTGTTCGATGACGGCGGCCAGGCCCTCGCCGTTTGACGCCAGCGCCTCCTCGATGGCCTCCCGGCCCTCGCCGTTCGTGGCCGCCTTGTGGGCGCCCAGCGTGGCCGACTCCGGGTACGAGTCCTGTGGTTCGGCCATGGTCAGTCGTCCCCCGTGCCAGCCTCGGTGTCGGCGGCGCCGACCGGTTCGGGTTCGCCCTCGGCGGGGCTGATCCGGACGGCCGAGACTTTGTACTCCGGCGTCGCCGCCTGCGGGTCCAAGTGTTCCTCGTCGGTGAGGCGGTTGACGGCGCTCTCGGCGAAGTGGATCGGCACGAAGACGCTGTCGGGCCCGATGCGGTCGGTCACCTGCGCCGGGACGGTCACCGCCCCGCGCCGTGACTCGACGGTCACCATGTCGCCGCTCTCGATGCCGTAGTTCGTGGCCGTCTCGGGGTTGATCTCGATGAAGTCGCTGGGCGTGTACTGCATGATGCCCTCCTCGCGGTGGGTCATCGTCCCCGTGTGGTACTGGTAGAGGACCCGCCCGGTCGTCAGCGTGAACGGGTACTCCTCGTCGGGTGTCTCGGCGGGCTCGCTGTAGCCGATGCCCTGGAGGTTTGCCTTCCCGTTCTCGGTGTTGAACTCATCGGCGTACAGACGGGTCGTCCCGGGGTGGTCCTCGTCCCAGCAGGGCCACTGGAGGCCGCCCTCGGCCTCGATGCGCTCGTGGGAGACGCCGCCGTACAGCGGCGTCAGCGAGTTCACTTCCGCCATGACCTCGGCGGTGTCCTCGTAGTCCCACTCGTAGCCCATCCGGTTGGCCAGGTCCTGGAGGATCTTCCAGTCGGGCCGTGAGTCACCCTTCGGGGGCATCACCTGCTTGACCATCTGGACGGTCCGGTCGGTGTTGGTGAAGGTGCCGGTCTTCTCGACGAACGATGACGCCGGCAGGACCACGTCGGCGAACTTCGCCGTCTCGGTGACGAACAGGTCCTGGACGACCAGGAACTCGAGGTTCTCCAGGACCTCCTCGGCGTGGTTGACGCCGGGTTCCGAGAGCGCGGAGTTCTCGCCGATGATGTACATGCCACGGATGGTACCCTTGTCGGCTTCGAGGAACATCTGGGTGGTGTAGTAGCCGTACTCGCCCGAGATGTCACAGTCCCAGGCGTCCTCGAACTTCGCGCGGACCTCGTCGTCGGCGACGTCCTGGTAGCCCGGGAAGTTGTCGGGCAGCGGCCCCATGTCGCCGCCCCCGCCCTGGACGTTGTTCTGGCCGCGGAACGGCGAGACGCCCGTGCCGGGTTTGCCGAGGTTACCCGTGACTGCCGCGAGGTTCGCCATCGCGATGACGTTCTCCGTCCCGTGGGAGTGTTCGGTCAGCCCGAGCGTCCACCCGAAGACACACCGGTCGGCCGCCGCGATGGTCTCGGCGGCGGAGACGACCTCCTCGTGGGGGACGCCCGTGACTTCCTCGACGCGGTCCGGGCCGAACTCCTGGACCGACTCTTTGACCTCCTCGAAGCCCGTCGTCCGCTCGGCGACGAACTCCTCGTCGTGGAGGTCGTTGTTGACGATGTGGCGGGTGACCGCGTTGATCCAGACAGCGTCGTAGCCAGGGTTCACGCGGCTGTACTGGGTGGCGTACTCGGCGATCTGGACCTCGCGGGGGTCGAACACCAGGAGGTCCGCACCGTCGCGGACGTTCTGTTTGATGCGGGTCGCCAGGACCGGGTGGGCCTCGGTCGTGTTCGACCCGGTCAGGAGGATGCAGTCGGCGGTCTCCAGGTCGTCCGTCGAGATGGAGGCCGCGCCGTAGCCGTAGGTCTGTGCCAGGCCGGCGACCGTCGAGGAGTGACACAGCCGGTTGCAGTTGTCGACGCTGTTGGTGCCAAGCACCTGGCGGGCGAACTTGCCCATCAGGTAGTTCTCCTCGTTTGTCGCCTTCGAGGAGGCGATGAGCGACAGCGCCTCGCCGCCGTGTTCGTCCCGTATCGCGCCCAGTCCCTCCGCGACCCGGGTGAGCGCCTCGTCCCAGGAGGCCTCGCGGAAGGCGCCGGTCTCGTCGCGGACCAGCGGCGTCGTCAGCCGGTCGTCGGAGTTGATGAAGTCGTAGCCGAACTTCCCCTTGACGCACGTGGAGATGCCGTTGACGGGGGCGTCCTCCTCGGCGGTCGGGCGCGCCGCCAATATCTCCTCGCCGTCCGAGTAGAGGTCGAACCGACAGCCCACGGCACAGTAGCCACAGGTCGTGTCGGCGACGTTCAACTCTTCGAGCCGCCTGTCGCCGACCGACTGGGCGATCTCGAACAGTTTCCCCTCGGGGATCGACTCGGCGGCGACCCCCTCGGCGACGTGTTCGACGTTCTCCATGGCCTGCTCTCTGGCCTGCTGCATGTAGCCCGCGACGCCGTCGAGGTCGTCGCTCACGGCCACTCACCCCCGTCGACGCCGCCGTCGATGGGCTCTGTCCCGGAGGGGTCGCCGTCGCCGCGACTGTTCGCTGACTTGCCGCCGCGACCGTTTGCCGAGTCGCCGTCGGAGGTGCTCGCCGAGTCGTCGCCGCGACCGTTTGCCGAGTCGCCGCCGTCGGTCCGTGTCTCGCCCGACCCGGCCCGTTTCTTGGGTGTCATCGGCCCCTTGGGCGTCCCGGTGCGCTCGTAAGTCTTGCCGACGCTGTTTTTCTGCGTGAACCCCGGTATGGGGATGGTCGTCGCGTCCTCGATACCCTTCTCGACCAGGGCGCCGGTCGGACAGACCGTCGCACAGTGGCCACAGGAGACGCAGGTCGAGTCCTCCATCGTCTCGGCGCCGCTCTGGAAGCCGATGCGGGTGTCCTGGCCCGACCCCTCCATCCGGAGGACGCCCTCGACCTGGACGTCGTTGCACGCCTCGACACAGCGGTTACAGAGGATGCACTTGTTGCGGTCGATCTGGATGAACGACGAGGAGTCGTCGAGGGGTTCGTACTCCTCGCGGTCGTCGAGGACGCCGTACCGCGGCTCCTCGACCTCATGTTCGATGGCGGCGTCCTGGAGTTCACACCGGCCGTTCTTCCCGCAGGTCGTACACCTGAGGTTGTGGTTCGAGAGGACGAGGTCGAGGTTGACGTCGCGGGCCTCGCTGGCGTCGGCGGCGCCGGTTTCGACGGAGAGTCCGCCCTCGGCGGGGAAACTGCAGGCCGGTACCACGCCGTGGGCGTCTGTCTCGACCATGCAGGTGCGACACTCGCTCCGGGGGCCGATCCCCTCCCGGCCGTAGTGACAGAGCGCGGGGACGTACTCGTCGGTGTCGACGGCCTCGACGGCGTCCAGCAGAGTCGCGCCGGCCTCGACGGTCACCTCGTGGCCGTCGACGGTGACAGTGGCCGGCCCGTCGCCCCCGACCGGCGGGTCGGTCGCTGTTCCCGGTGCGATCTCCTCGGTCAGCGGCGGTGCGTCCTGGTGTCGTTGTGAACTCATGTTGGTGCCTCCAGCGTGTCGCGACAGCTACCCGCCGGACAGCGCCCGTCGGCGTGGGCCGCGAACTCCGCGTCGAACTCGGCCACGGCGGTCCGCGCCGGCCGGCCCGCGTCGACGCCGAACCGACAGATGCTCGACGTGTCCATGACCCTGCCCAGTTCCTCGATACCGCCGGGGTCGTACTCCCCGCCGTAGACCGCGCGGAGCTGGTCGGCGAGCTGTGTCGTCCCCTCGCGACAGGGGACACACCGCCCGCAGTTCTCCTCGGCCGCGAACCGCGCGCGCTTCCCGACGAACTCGACAACACATTGCCCCTCGCCGAGGACCTCGATGGTCCCTTCGGTCCCGAGGTCGGCCCCGGCCAGCGTCTCGGGGTCAAGCCCCGCGCCGAGGTCGCCGGTCACGCCGCCGAACCGGCCGCCGACGCAGGCCGCCTTGAACCCGCCGTCTACCGCCACGGCGTCGACTGCCTCCCGGAGCGTCCCCGTCTCGGGCAACTCCACCGTCGCGGGCGCGTCGACGTCGCCGGTGACGGTCACCGTGCGGGTTCCCGGGAGGTCCCCCTGCCGAAGCGCGACCGCGAGGTGGGCCAGCGTCCGCGCCGTGTGGACCAGCGTCGGGTCGCCGTCGAGGCCGACCTCGTCGGGGCCGGGCGGACGGAGGCGCGCCTCCAGGCGGTGGTTGCCCTCGATGGCTTCCAGCGCCATCGTCGGCTCGGCCGCACGGTACTCGGGGGGGCCCGCGACGACTTCGACCCCGACCCCGGGGTTGGGGTAGGCCGCGACCGCCTCCCGGGCCGTCTCGACGGCCCGCTCGTCCGCGCTAGAGGCGTAGACGACGACGCGGTCGGCCCCGACGGCCCCCGCGAGTGCCGTCGCGCCGTCGAGCGCTTCGAAGGGGGCGCTCGCGAGCAGGAGTGTGTCCGCCACGTTGCCGTGGGCGTTCACGACGACGGCCGTCTCGCCGTCCGCCCTACTGGCGCGGTCCCACGTCTCCGAGACGGGGTCGTCGCTGGCCCAGTCGCCCCACCCTCTGCCGCGCAGGTCGTCGCCGACCCGCATCACCGTCTCGGGGTCGGGGTCGACGAACCCCCCCGCGGCCTCGTGGTCGTCGGCGCTCGCCGGTCGCAGCCACCCGCAGGCCCCGAGGACGGCGCGCTCGCCGGTCCCCAGTCCCGCGAGCGGGGGCTGGGGTAACCGCGCCGCCCCGGGGTCGTGGTCTACGACGGCGTCGGGGTCCGCCGCCGCGAGGTCGCCCTCCTCTAGAGCCGATACGACAGCGCGCGCGTGGTCCGGCGAACAGCGGGCGTGGAAGGCAGTCTCCCCTCCACGGGACACCGCGACGAGCGGTTCGACGGCCCCGACTCCCGTCGGTCCCACCGCGGCGACCGTGGCGTCGGCGTCGTCGACCACCTCCCGGAGGTCCGGGTCCGGACCGTGCCCGGAGATCCGGATCACCGGCCGTTCGCCTGTCATTATAGCCGTCATATACTACCGTCTCTCAGGAACTCCGCCTGTGACGGTGATAAAGGCACTGCCTCCCCGGGTTCGACCCCGCGACTCCGACGCCGTCGGCCCCGTACCGCAGTGACAGAGATCACCGCTCTGACGCTCTCTCGACCGCTCCCGTGGCGACTAGGGTACACTTTTCACGTGTCGGTGACTTGACGACGTATGGAACGGAGACGATTCCTGCTCGCGGCGGCATCGGCCACGACCGTTCTCGGCGCGGGATGCAGCGGTCCGGGCGAGGACGAGGGCGACGAGGAGGGCGGCGACGGGGAGGGAGGCGATGGGGAGGGAGGCGACGGGGAGGGAGGCGACGAGGAGGGCGACGGCGGCTACAGCCTCGATGGCCGGCGCCGGGCGAGGCGGGACCGCACCCCTCTCGGCTCCTCCAGATAGCCCCGTTCGCGTCCGGACGACGGGAGATACGGCAGTCCGACGGAGTACCGGTACTCCGCGACCGGAGGGTGACTCGCGACTCCGCCCGAAAACGGGAGGCCAGAACTCCGGGCGCGGTCCGAACCCCGGAGCGTGCTCCCGGCCGGCCCGACCGGGCCAGTGGGTCCGGGCGCGCCGCCCCGGACTCTGGACCCGCCCGCACACTCGCCGGCACAATCTTTCGAATTTCTTATATGATGTGATTCGTACCCCGGACGAACCGTCCTGCCCTCTCCCGGGGTGGGCCCTATCAACCTTCGCGAGATGTCGGCCCGTCTGGGGATATATTCTCGAATACGAGAATTATGTACGATATATTTTCGAATTTATAAAAAATCACCGTCGCTTCCGAGGTTGGAGTATGCGGGGAACGGTCCAGATCCGGTCGGATTGGGATGTCGTGACTCCGTCGGAGGGTGCGAGTCAGCGTGTACGAGTCAGCGTGTACGAGTCAGCGTGTGCGAGTCGGAGTGTGGGAGTCGGGGTTCGAAGGGGCGGCGGGGTTCAGAACTCCTGCCACTCGGTCGGTTTGCCGGCGAGTCCGAGGACGCGGGCCTCGCGGGTGCCGTCGCGTTCGCGGATCTCGATCATGCCGTCGAAGGCCTGTTTGATGACCTGGATGGTCTGTTCGTCGTGTGCGCCCGAGTCGACGGTGAACAGGCCGAGGTAGCCGGCGGAGTCGAACCGCGAGGAGAGGACGTGACAGAACTTGAAGACGGTCTTCTTGTCGGTGTAGGTGAGCATCGTCGACAACGACGAGAGGGCGAACCGGCCGCTGGTGGCGCCGTTGTTGGCCAGGCGTTCGAGGCTCTTGGTGATGCCGATGCCGATGCCGGTGAGGTCGCTCGGCGAGGAGACGTGGTGGACGTAACTCCCCTCGGCGGACCGGTCGGTCGAGCGGTCGCCGTCGCCGCGGCAGTCGACGACGGCGAACAGCGCCTCGTCGAGGCCGTCGACGCGCTCGCGGTAGTCCGCGATGACCTGGTCGGCGGGGTCGCCGGTCGTCATGACGATAGCGCCCTGGCCCTGCCGTGACCCGTCCGCGAGTATCGAGAGGGCGAGTTCCTCCTTGCCGGTCATGGCGGGACCGGAGACCAGGATGTTCGACCCCGGCCGGACCGACGTGAGCGCGTCGAACTCCAGGGGCCCCGAGAGGTCGTAGGTCGTCTCGGAGTCACTGCTCTTCGACATCACTCAACCCCCGGAGCGTCGCGATGAAGTCCTCGTCCGATTCGATGCCATCCAGCGTCTCCGAGAGGTCCTCCCGGAGTGCGCCGATCCGGTCCCGGAGTCGCACGTACTCGTCGTTGTCGGCGAGTTCGCCGCTGCTTTTGGTCGCCTCCAGTGTCGCACTCTTCTCGACTAGCGAGTAGTACTCCTGGAGCAGGTCGTCGTACTCCGACCGTTCTAGCAGGTTCGTGACCGTCTCCTGGAGCTGGTCGCTCTGGATGGGCTTACAGAGGTACGCGTCGAACCCCATCTCCAGGATGTCGAAGTCCGGCTCGACCGCCGTCACCATCGCGACCCGACACTCCATGTCCCGGTCCCGGATCCGCTCGAGCACTTCGTCCCCCGAGAGGCCCGGCATCATCCGGTCGAGGAGCACGATGTCGACGTCGCCGTCGAGTTCCTCTAGCCCCTCGTCGCCGCTGTGTGCGATCCGGATTCCGTAGTCGTCGGCGAGCCAGAGGTTGTACGTCTCGGCCACGTCGGGTTCGTCTTCGACGATAAGCACGACTGGCCTGGCGCCCTCAGACATCTGCTCTCTGCCCGACCATTATTCTTCATCATACATAGCCCTGTGGGTGCCCGAAGTCGGCCTCTCTGCCCGTTTTCCGGGGGTCGAACGCCGCTCGCCTCCGGGGGTTCCGGGGCGGTCGACCGCCGTCCGTTGCCCCGGACGGGACCGGAACCGAATTATCCCTGACGGCACGTACGGGGTGACGTGATCGCAAACCTCGCTGCCGGCACGGACGCGTTCACCAGCAACGCCTTCCTCGTGGCCGGCGACCGGACCGTCCTCGTCGACCCCGGCAACGACTTCGACGTCGTCGGGGCCGTCCGCGACCGCGTCGACGACCTCGACGCCGTCGTCGTGACCCACACCCACCCCGACCACGTCGGCAACCTCCCCGGTGCCGCCGACGCCTTCACGGTCGACGTCTGGGGGTTCGACCCCGAGCACGACCTCGTCGACCACGCCATCGGGGACGGCGACCGCGTCACGCTGGGCGACTACGACTACGAGGCGCTGCACACGCCCGGCCACAAGGACGACCACCTCTGTTTCTACAGTCCCGCGGCCGAGGTCCTCTTCGCCGGCGACCTGGTGTTCGCCAACGGGGGGTTCGGACGGACCGACCTGGAGGAGGGCGACCGCGCGACGCTGGTCCGGAGCATCGAGTACGTCCTCGACGCGGTCGACGAGGACCTCCGGGAGTTACACACCGGCCACGGCTCCAGCGTCACGCGGAACGCCTACGACCACGTCGAACTCGCCCTGCGCGCCGCGACGTTCTGATCACTCGGCGGCGACCGAGCGGACCGCGTCGTACGCGGCCCCGTAGGCGTCTGCGACCGCGCCGGGGTCGGTCCGCTCGTCGGCCGTCAGCGGCGGGAGCGAGACCGTCGTCTTCGGGTCGAGGAGGCCCGTCACGTCGGGGACCCGTTCTTCGAGTTGCCCGACGTCGTGGCCGCCGGTGGCGACCTCGCAGGCTTTGACGTAGCGTGGCCCGTCGAAGAGACGGGCGCGGCCGGCGTCGACGACGGCGACCGCGTCAGGGTCGCTGTCGGGGAACGGCCGCGCCACGTCGGCGTAGGACTCGACGACCGCGCGGTCGGCCTCCCGCACTGTCTCGCGCACCCGCTGTTGGGCGGGCAGGTGCAGGTCCGACATCGAATCGTTGCACTCGGGCAGCGACGTGACCACCCGTGCGTCCCCGAGGGGGAGCGCCGACCGCACCAGCGGCGGCAGGTCGACGGTGCCGTTGACCACGTACCGGTCGCCGACGCGGTCGACGAGGAACTCGCGGTCGTCACGGCCGAGCAGGCCGGACCCGCCCGCGGGTTTGGGCCGCCAGAGCCGGTGGACCGGGTTGACGCCCTCGGGGTCGTGTTCCCCCGGACTCGCGGCGGCGAGGGCGGCCGCGTCCTTGCCGTAGAGGCGCCCCCGGTCGACCGCCCGGCGGACGTCGTCGTGGTCGTACCAGAAGTCGTTGCCGGCACGTGGTTTGTACCCGGTCGCGCCCGTCCGCTCGACGAGGCCGAGCGCGAAGGTGGTCTTGCCGGCGTCGACGGGCGCGTCGCCGACCACGAGCACCGTCATGTCTCGGCCAGCCCGTAGTAGCCGGGGTCGTCGTCGGTGGCCGGTTCGGCGAAGACGAACTCGTCGCTGTGTTTCATCATCCAGGGGATCGCCCAGTCTAAGAGGACGTTCTCGGTCTCGACGTCGAGTTCGCGGTCGGGGTCGACCCCCTGGAGCAGGCGGGCGACCTCGTAGATGGTGTACATCGAGTCGGCGTCGAGTACCTCGTCGGGCTCGCGGAACTCGAGGGCGTGGACCTCGTCGAACGCTGCTTTCGGCCGTGGCATGGGGCCATGTAGACGACAGCCCCGCCTAAATCCCTCGAAGCGCGCCGCTTGTCGCCGGCTCTCGGGCGCGGGGCTTGTCGCCGGCTCCCGGTCGCGGGGCTGGTCGTCGATTCCGGTCGCGGGGCTGGCAGTTGGCGCCGAAAAAACGCGGAGTTCGACCGGGTCGTCGCTACTCGACGCGACCGACGACTTTCGAGTACTCCTCGGCGACCTTGTCCCAGTTGACGACCTCGAAGAAGGCGTCGACGAAGCTGCCGCGGTCGGGACCGTAGTCGTAGTAGTAGGAGTGCTCCCAGACGTCCAGGGCCAGGACGGGGTGTGAGCCCCAGAGCGCGCCCTGGTCGTGCTTGTCGACCGCGACGTTGCGGAGTTGCTTGGCGACGGGGTCGTAGACGAGCAGCGCCCAGCCGCTGGCGTCGCTCGCGGCGGCCTCGAACTCGCCTTTCCAGCCCTCGTAGGAGCCGAATTCCTCCTCGATGCGGTCGCGCAGTTCGCCGTCGGGTTCGCCGCCGCCGTCGGGATGCATGTTCTCCCAGAACAGCGTGTGGAGATAGTGTCCACAGCCGTTGTGGGTGACGTTCCCGAGCGCGCCGGCCGTCGAGGAGTAGTCGCCGGACTCGCGGTTCTCCGCGAGCGTCTCCTCGGCGCTGGCGAGGCCGTTCACGTATCCCTGGTGGTGGGTGTCGTGGTGCCAGGTCAGCACCTGCTCGCTGATGTGAGGTTCGAGTGCGTCGTAGTCATACGGGAGCGGTGGCAGTTCGGGGTCTGAGTGTTCTGACATATGAGATCCCCTCCGGCTGGAGCCACGGCTGGCGGCGTGTTAAAGTTTGAGGAGTGGGCCGCGCTGGCCGCCGTCTCGGGCCCGTCTCCCCGGGGGCCGTCTCGGGCACATCTCCCCCAGGTCCGTCGCGGGACCACCTTAGTCAGCGAGGGAGTCCACCGACAAACCCCGTCGTTCACGGCGGGTGTAGGTGATCTACGACCCGCCGTCGGTCGTCACCGCGTCGTCGCCCGCGGTCCCGTCGCCGCCGGCCCCCGTCGATCCGGTCCCATCGTCGCCGGCCACCGTCGATTCGGCCCCGTCGCTGGCCGTCGTCCTCGCCTCGCCCGAGGCGTCGGTCCCGTCGGCTCCCGGCCTGTCGCGGCCGGACGCCCCGGGACCCTCTCCGGCGTCGACCAGCGGGAACGTGGCGGTCACGACCGTGCCGCCGCCGTCGCGGTCCTCGATGGTGAGGTCACCGCCCGCGTTGGTGGTGCCCCAGTTCACCAGCCAGAGACCGAGCCCGCTCCCGTGGCCGAGCTGGGTCTCCAGGTCGGCGTCGACGGCCGACCGCTCCTGTTCGGGGATGCCGGGGCCGTTGTCCGCGACTCTCACCGTCGCCTCACCGTCGGCGGCCGTGACGGTCACCGTCACTCTGGGCTCGTCGGCCGTGTTATGGCGGGCGGCGTTCTCGACGAGGTTGGCGACGACGGTCCCCGCCGAGGCGTCGACATGGAGGGTCTCTCCCGGCGTCTCGGTGTCGACAGCGACCCCGGGGTAGTCATCGTCGACGCGGCCACACTCGATCGCGACGACCCGACAGAGGTCCGTCGGCGGGCCGTCGTCCTCGGTCAGCAACTCGTCTATCTCGCGGGCCCGGCCGCTCAGCGCCACGAGTTCCTCGGCCTTGCCGCGGATGTCGCTGGCCACCACCTCGGGGTCGGGGTCGCCGTACTCCAGGGTGTCCGCGAAGCCGTAGATGACATTCATCTCGTTGCGGAGGTTGTGTCGGAGGACGCGGTTGAGCACGTTCAGCCGCTGGAGGCGCGTTCGGCGGTCGGTCACGTCCCGGACCAGGTAGATCCGCCCGGTCAGGGCGCCGGACTCGTCTGTCAGCGTCGTCCCGCTCACCTCGTAGTACCGGACGCCGTCCCCGCGCTCGTGGGCGACGACGTCCTCCGCGACCGCATGGTCCGCGCTCGCCCGGTCACAGCTCTCCGGGACCCCGTCGTGTCCGTCGGCCCCGGGGTCGGTTCCTCCGGGGCCGTCGCCCTCGCGTCCGGTTCCATCCTCGGCCCTCTCGGGGCGGACGCTCTCGGGGAGCAGTGTCGAGACGTGGGCCCCCTCGGGGTCGTCGGTGTCGAAGAGCGCGCCGGCCCGTGGGTTCGCGTCGACGACGTGGCCGGTGGTGTCGGCCACGAGCACGCCCGCGTCGACGTTCTCGACGACAGAGCGGCGAGCGACGCGGTTGGTGACGGGGACGGCGTCGAGGAAGGAAAACTGCGTGAGCGCGGCCAGCCCCGCCGCCCCCGAGATGACGAACGTGTACGGCGTCGGGTCGAACCCCTCCACCGGCGAGGCGCCGCCGACGTAGACGGCGCTGCCGACCAGCGGCGCGGCGACCACGAGCACCAGCGCCGTGGCCTGCCCGCGGTAGAGGAGTCGTCGCTCCGTGGCCAGTTGCACGACCAGCGCGCCGCCGACGACGAGCAACGCCGTCGAGTAGGCGGCGTGGACCCAGAACCACGGCCCGAACGTCCGGTAGAGGATGCTGACCGTCCCGAAGGCCGCGAAGTCGACCGAGCGGTAGACGAGGTCGTGGAAGACGCCGTCGGTCAGCGCGAGCGCGAACGTCACCGCCGGTACGACCGACAGCGAGCCGATCCGCCGCGCGCTCGTCCACTCGCTCCGGCCGGTGTACGCGAGCGCGAACACGAGCCAGGCCACCGGAAAGGTGACGATCCCGGCCCACTCGGCGGTCGCCCAGAACACCCTGACCGCCGGGTCGAGGGCGAACAGCCCGAGCGACGAGGTGGCGACCCACCACGTCGCCGCCAGCATCGCCACCGCGAACGCCGTCGCGCCCGGCCGGGGTCGCTGGCGCCACGCCAGCACCGTCGACGCCGCGACCACGAGTACCGACCCCCAGACGACGCCGACCGTGAACAACTGTGAGACCATGCTGGCGACTCCGTCGTCGGGGGTATGCGAAGGGGGTCTTAATCACTGTCGGTGACATTTCAATCGGAGATAATCGGAGGGCGGGACGCCGACGAGCAGCCGTGAACGCCTCGGGTCTCGCCGGCCAGGCGCGGCGGGCCCGCGGTCACTCTCCGCGGGCGGCCTCGAACATCGCGATGGCCGCCTCGCGGCGCTGGCCGTGGTCGACGATAGGGGCGGGGTAGTCGGGCGCGAGCATCCGGCGGCGGCCCTCGTCGAGTCCGTGCCACCCGTGGATGGCGTCGACGGGCACGTCACGCAGTTCGGGGACGTACTCGCGGATGTACTCGGCGTCGGGGTCGTAGCGTTCACCCTGGGTCATCGGGTTGAAGACCCGGAAGTACGGCTGTGCGTCGGTGCCGGTGGAGGCGGCCCACTGCCAGCCGCCGTTGTCGTTGGCGGTGTCGTGGTCGACCAGTTTCTCCCGGAACCAGTCGTACCCCTCGCGCCAGTCTATCATGAGGTCCTTGGTCAGGAAGGAGGCGACTATCATCCGGACGCGGTTGTGCATGTACGCCTTGCGGCGGAGCTGGCGCATCCCCGCGTCGACGATGGGATAGCCCGTCTGGCCCTCCTTCCAGGCCCGCAACCCCTCGGGGTCCTCGCGCCACTCGATCGGGTGCTCGTAGTCTGTGAAATTCTCGGTCACCACGTCCGGGCGGTCCCAGAGGACGTGGGCGTAGAACTCCCGCCAGGCGAGCTGTGACTCGAACTCCGCGACTGACTCGCGGTCCGCGCCGGCGGCCGACGCCTTCGCCTCGCTCACCGCCTCGTGGACCTCGCGGGTCCCGACCGTCCCGAACTTGAGGTGGGCCGAGAGCCGCGAGGTGCACTCGTCGGCGGGGTAATCCCGGCGGTCGTCGTAGCGGTAGACGTCGTCGTCGAGAAACGCCGCCAGGAGGCCGCGGGCCTCGGCCGTACTCGCGGGTGGGACGTCGGCCTCGGGTTCCTCGAACCCCAGGTCTCCGAGCGACGGGAGGGGTTGGTCGTCGGACACGTCGGCCAGGTCCGCCGCCGCGGGCGCGTCGACCGGCGACTCTTTCTCCCGGTCGCGCCACTTCTTCCAGAAGTACGTGTAGACGGAGTAGACCTCGCCGGCGTTGGTGCGGATCGACCCCGGTTCGTGGAGCAGGGCGTTCTGGACGGCCTCGCGAGACACGTCCGCGTCGTTGAGCGCCCGGCGGACGGCGGCGTCGCGCTCGCGCCCCAGGCCCGATACCTCTTTGCCCCAGGTGACGCCGTCGGCGCCGAACTCGCGGGCGACCGCGGGGACGACCTCGCGGGGGTCGCCGTGGCGGACCAGCAGGTCGCTGCCGCGCTCGCGGTAGGCCGACCGCAGCGAGTCCAGGGCGTCGAGCATGAAGGCGACGCGGGGCGGGCCGGCGTGGGTCAGGACGGCGTCGTCGAAGACGAACAGCCCGAGCGCGGGCCCGCCGGCCGCGGCGGTCGCCAGGGCGGGGTTGTCGGCCACGCGCAGGTCCCGCCGGTGCCAGTGGATCTGCATACTCGTATTAACGGACACCGACGGGAGAAACTGTCCCCCCAACGAGTTGGGCGCTCGGTCGCGCGTCGGCGTCTCGAACCCCCGGTGTCACCGACCTCCTGGCACGCGACGACGCGGCCGACGGGTACACCCTCGTGATGCGCTCGTAGACGCTGGGTACGAGCCAGCTGTGGACTTCGAGTACGAAGCACTCGACCAGGACCACTGGCCGCAGTCGGCCGCCGAACAGACCACCGCGTGGGAGCTGGTTCTGGACTTCCTCAACCGCAGGATGGGGTGACGGCCGGATCCCGCGCGCGGTTCCACGGTCGACCGAACGGCCGCCCAGGCTTATCCCGGACCCACCCGTCTGTCAGGGCATGGATCGGGTCTCACTCGACGCCTCGGACGGTGTCGCGCGCGTCACGCTCGACAACCCCGACCTCCGGAACGCACTGACCGAAGACGTGGCGGACGGGCTCGTCGACGCCATGGAGCGGGTCGCCGAGAGCGACGCCCGCTGTGTCGTCGTAGCGGGCAACGGCCCCGCGTTCTGTGCCGGCGGGGACGTGAACGCGATGGTCGACGGCATCGAGGACGACCGGCGCGACCCCGCGGACGCCAGAGCGGCCGTCGAGCGCACGGCGTCGGCGGTGACGGCCGTCGCGGGCTGTGAACTCCCGACCGTCGCGGCCGTTGAGGGCCCGGCCTACGGCGCCGGCGGCGCGCTCGCGATCGCCTGCGACGTCGTCCTCGCCAGCGATGCGGCCCGGATCAGTTTCGGCTTCCGCCGGCTCGGTCTGGTCGTCGACTCCGGGACCTCCTACTTGCTGCCGCGGATCGTCGGCGAGTCGACGGCGAAGGAACTGGTGTTCACCGGTGATATGCTCGACGCCCCTGAAGCCGAGGCACTCGGTCTGTTCAACCGGGTCTACCCCGCCGAGACGTTCGACGAGGAACTCGAGGCGTTCCTCGAAGAGGTCGCGACCGGGCCGACGCGGGCTCTCGTCGCCTCCAAGCGCCTCCTCGAAGCGGGTCACCAGCGGTCGCTGCCCGACGCCGTCCGTGCCGAGACGGACGCGCAGGTCGAGGCCGCACAGACCGCCGACCACACCGAAGGGGTCCACGCGTTCGTCGAGAAGCGCGAACCGGAGTTCGAGGGGGAGTGAGGGGTAGGCCGACCACACGCTCCCAGAGGTACGGGGGCGCCAGTCCGACTGGCCGTGGGCGCTACTCATAGGCCGCGTCGAAGAACCGGACCTCCAGGTCGACGGAGCGCTCGAACAGCGTCGCAACACGCTCCTGGCGCTCGGGCGCGAGCGCCGGCCCGACGGCGTCGAGTTGGTCGCGCAGCCAGGTCACGAACGCCTCGAAGGCCTCGACTGCGTGGAGGTCGATCCACTCGTCGAGGTAGAAGCGGTCGGGCCGGTCGCCCTCGGCGGCGCGGCTCGCCCAGGTCAGGTAGACCCACTCGGCGGGGACGAACACGGCCAGCGTCTCGGCGTAGCCGCCCTCCAGGCTCGCCCGCCGGAGCAGGTCGTCGAACTCGCGGGTGACCGGGCGCTCGGCCGGACCGGTGCGGTCGCTCTCCGGAACGTCGAGCGCGTCGAAGGACCGCTCGAAGTAGTCGGTCTCGTCGGTGGCGACGGTTTCGAGGAATCCCGCGAGTCGTGCCTTCGCGTCGGTCGTCGGCGCCTGCGCGGCGGCGTAGCCGATGGTCGCGGTCAGCGTCTCCACGAAGCGGAAGTCAGCGACCAGGTACCGGCGAAAGACGTCGTCTTCGAGCGTGTCGGCGGCCAGTTCCTCGGTGAAGCGGTGTTCGGTCGCCGCGGTCCAGTCCGGTTCCGAGCGGGCGCGGAGCCACCCGGTGAAGCGGTCGTGGCCGCTGTCGGCGAAGGGCTCGCGTGTCGGCCGGGTCCTGCCGGCCCCACCGTCCGGGTCGGGACTCACACCGGCCACTCCTCCTGGCGCCAGGCGGCGTCCCAGAACATGTACTCGTAGCGCGCACTGGTCAGGAACAACTCCCGGTAGCGCTCCCGGTCGCGGGCGGTCGACTCGGCGGCCACGTCGTCCATCAGGTCCTTGCACCACTCGGCCAGTTCGGTGAACTCCTCGCCGGCGTACATCTCGATCCACGCCGCGTATTGGTTGTGGTCGGGGAGTCCCCGCTCGGCGAGGCGCCGCCCGGTCACGTTGAATCCCCACATACAGGGGAGCAGCGCCGCGACGAGGTCGCCGAAGGTCCCCTCGGCGGCCACGCGAACGAGAAAGTCCGTGTACGCCCGGGTCGTCGGCGAGGGATCGGTCGCCTCCAGTTGTGCCTCGCTGATCCCGAACTCCGCCGCGTACGAGCGGTGCAGGTCCATCTCCGTGTTGATGGTCTCGTCGAGCAACTCCGCGAACGTGCCCATCCGCTCTAAGTCCGGGGCCGCGGCCGCGCCGAGCGCGAACACGCGGCTGTACTCGACCAGGTAGACGTAGTCCTGGCGGACCCAGTACCTGAACGGCTCCTCGTCCAGCGTCCCCTCGCCGAGTCGCTCGACCATCGGATGGGCCAGCGTCGCCTCCCACACCGGCTCTGCGACCTCGCGTAATTCCTCGGTAAGGGCCATGTCCGGGACCACGACCGCCCGGCCCAAGTATTCATCGGTTGTACAATCGGGTTTTGAGTTCAGGGTGGTCGGTTCGCGCCGGGGGGACAACTCCGGTGGTCGTTCCGGACTCGATGGGTCCCGGGGTCGCTCGTTCCCCTCCGACAGATTGAAAATTCAGCGCAACCTGCCGTAGCTCGATACTCCTCGAAGATTTCGAAACACAGCTACGCGCTCGGTCTCCGTGTCGAAACCACTTCGGTCTGCGACGTGACCGACTATTCGCTTCGGGTGCTGCGTGGCGCGTCACGATGCTCCGGAACCGCTCCATCTGTCGCCGGTGGCAGTCGAACCATACATGTATGATTTGGGTGCGGCACCCAGCAAAAACAGCAGCGTCAGTCCGAGCGCCCCCAACTTTCCACGGCCCTTCACAGACGCCGCTGATTCGGATATTTACCGGGACGAGAACCCCAAGCAGACCAAAGATACGAACGACCGCTCTGTATCGCCCCGTCCATATCCCAGCCGCCTGCCAGAACTGCACATCGCGCTCTCGCTTGACAGCCGGTCCGTGACGGCCTCGTACCGGAACGGTGACCACGGGCCACCGGAGGCCAAAAGCGGTGGTCGGCCTCGTCGGCGTCGACACGGTATTGGGCGCCGACTCCGGGGCCAGCTCACGCTGTGAGCGCGACCCACGCGAGCGCGACGACGCCACCACCGACGACGGTGCTGCCGACGGCGTGGGTCCGGAGTTCGTCCAGGAGTTCGTGGGACTCCTCGTGAATCGCACAGACCTGGTCGATCTCGGAGCCGGCCTCGCACCGCGGCAGGAAGTCCATCGCGATGTGGAGGAAGATGCCGGCCGCGAACCCGAAGACGACGGCCTGGAGCCCGGCGACCGCCGGCAGCGCGACGACCGCCGCGGGGATGGCCGTGATCCCGACGCCGGCCGCCGGGAGGAGCAACGCCGCCGCGGACCGGCCGCGCCGGGCGAGTCGGCGGGCGGCGGCGTAGCCCGCCGGTCCCTTGTGTGAGACGATGGCCAGCCCGAGCACCAGCCCGAGCGTCGGCATCGACCCGTAGACCAGCCCGATGATGAGCCCCGCCGAGAGCGCGTGGGCGGTGATCTGTGCTGTCGTCAGGTCGACACCCACCTCGAGGTGTGTCAGCCGGTGACCGAGGACGTGCGCGCTGTAGCCGACCACGAGTCCGAGCGCGACGCCGAGCCCGCCCAGTTGTGGCCGGCCGGCGCCCGACCCGAGGCCGATGGCCTGCGGGACCAGGAACATCGACGCGCTGGTCACCATGGCGCCGCTGGCCAGCCCGTATCCCCAGACGAGCCGGTGGGGGGCCGTCGACCCGGTGCGCGTGCCGAGGCCGGCGCCGACCGCCATCGCCGCGAACGCCACCCACGCGATGGCCAGCACCTTCCACAGTCCGGCCGCGACCGCTACCACCGACAGCCCGCCGAGGACGACGACCCCGGCGACCCCGACCAGCGAGGCCCGCGCCGAGGGGTTATTAAATTCGACTGTCGTATTAATACCCATGTGACACTCGCTACTCCTTAATTGTTAATAAAGCTGTCGGCGGCACAGTCAGGTGGGGGAGTCCGGGACCTGTTCAGGGATGGGAGTCTGATACTTACAGATATAAGTACGTGAAGACATCCGGCGGTTTGATATCGCCAAGCGCGGCCAGTGCAGCCTCCTGAAGTTCATCCAGTGTGTCGAACAAGCGGTTGCCGAGTGCTTGATTAAGTTGTCTCCAGCACTCTTCGATGGGGTTCAGCTCTGGTGAACCCCCTGGAAGGTAACACAGTTCAATCGGTGTATCTTCGACGAATTGCTCGTGTTCCTGCTCGGTGAGTCCGGCCGGTCTCCCTGTCGGGGCTCGCCGTAGACGACCTCCTCGAACGGCTCATCGGCGAGCCGTTCGAGTCGGTTGAACCACTTCGACGCCCAGCCTTCAGAATATTCGTACAGCTCGGCTGCGCCCTCCTGCGTTACCTCATCAACCTCTTTGTACGCGAGTGCAGCCATTAGCCGCTCTGTCGCGGCTGCATCGTCAACCTCCGCCAGCACCTGGCGGAGGTGGTCGGTCGAAACGCTCCCCAGAGTCATTCCCTCAGTACACAGCTTTTATCCTCATGTATTTTTGGCTGAGAGTATGAGTCGGATCGGTACTCATCGATTGGGTGTCCTTCGGCCCCGCCACGCGAGGCGACCGGGCCAGCACGCAGCAGCGAGCGCCACTCGCCTCCAGACGGACGACGAAAAAGAGCAGACGATGGCACTCGGTTCCCGACATCCGTAATTGCCTTGTCGTTCGGTCCGGCGTTCACGGACCGAGGTTCTCCAGGATCTGTATTTTTAAAACTTGGTTGTATAGGAGAGTAAATAGAGGTCATATCCGACTCTTTGGAGGTTTTCCGAACTCACAAACTCGAATGCGTACCTAAAATGCGGCTGAATTCCCGATAGGATCATCAGGATAAAAGGATTTACGATCATATTCGAATGCCCCCCTCCGCTGACAGCGTGTCGAGAGCGCGCCGGGTAGATCAGACGGTCGCGTTCCGGAACCGCGTCACGGCGGTGAGAACGGGGTAGGTCCACGAGTAGTCCCGGTAGAGGTAGTGACAGAGGTCGTGTCCGTCGGCCCGGGGAGAGTGGTTGCGCCCCTGTATCGTCTCCTGGCGGGCTTGTGCGACCGCGTCGAGTTCGGCGGAGAGTTCGGGCCGGTCGTGGGCGAAGACGGAGGTCCCGTCGATAGAGTCGATACGGTCCGCGAGTGACTCCCGGGCCGACACGAGCGACGCGAGTTCGTCGTCCAGGCGGTCACAGAACGCCTCGCGGTCGCTGACGGCGTCCTCGACGGCGCTGGTCAGTGCCGTCTTGTACAGTTCGGTGAACCGGGTCGTGGTGTCCTGGCGCAGCGGTGCCGCGACCTCCGCCGAGAGTTCGCGCGCCGCGTGTTCCTCGAGCGGTTCGCCGTAGACCGCCTCGTAGTGGTCGACGCTCATCACGGTCTGGCGGAAGGCGTTGCGCAGACGCTCGTCCTGGCGGGACCGCGTCTCGACGACCGGCGTCCGCGCCGCCGGACCCGGCCCGTCGGCGGGCATCGTCACCGTCTCGATGCCGGCGACGCGCTGTTTGAACTCCGTGTAGGCTTTTTGTTCCGCGTTCACCTCCGTTCGCTCCTCCTCGACGGCGCGCTCGGCCGTCGAGAGCGGCTCCAGAACGTGCTCGCGCAACGACGGGACGAGCGGGTCGTTCGCTTCACGAGTCGTGTCCATTTGTAAGCAATACAACAGTGGTGAATAAAACCTTTATTGACATATTCCCAACAACTACGGCAGCCGCCACAGGATAGCCGGGCCGGCGGAGCCGCGGGGCGCCGACTAGCTGTACCCGATCAGGTTCAAGGCGAATTTCCCCAGCACGCCGTAGATCACGGCGCTGATCCCGAGGACCGCGAAGATACCCGAGGCCTCGCCGGTCACTGCCAGCCCCAGCAGGAACAACGCGACGCCGAGCGCCATGACGAACAGGACAAACGAGGACCGGATGCTCACGAGCACCCTGACGACGGGGTTGGACACCTCTTCGTTCGCTGAGCTCATACGTGGTCATGAAACTCGAACCCTATAGTTCATTCGGGACAGCGCAACGCAAACGTCTCGCGCCCGGCGGCGAACTTAGGGTTTTGGCTCGCCGCGCCCGAACGGCAGGTCGTCGCGACACAGGTACAGCACGTACCCCGTCCAGGCGATCATGGCGACGAGCCCGGGGACGTTCAGGAACGCCACCGCGCGGGTCCCGCCGTCGAGGTCGATGAAAAGGAGCGTGAAAACCGTGATCACGAGCCCCAGACAGCTCAGCGCGAAGATGACGATGAGTTCCGCCTGGCGGGCACACAACCGTGCGAGCATCGCGTCCGGGAGGAGGCTCATGTGGGGGGCGATGGCCCGCTCCGTTGTGAGCGTTCCGGTCAGTCGGGGGTGGCGAGCTGGTCGCCCATCTCGCCCTCGAGTTCCGGGCTCGACCAGTACTCGTGGTCGTCGAGCATCCTGAAACAGGCGGTCTCGTGGTCGCCGTCGACCCGGTAGGAGTCGGGCTGGACCTCCTCGCAGACCTCGCGTGCCTCCGGGCAGCGGTCGTGGAACTTGCAGCCGCTCGGGGGGTTGGCCGCGTCGGGCACGTCGATGGCACGGAGCGGTGCGGCCTCGATGCCTTCGGCCCCGATCCGGCCGCCCGAGGACGCGATGTCGGGCGTCGCCCACAGCAGCGCCTTGGTGTAGGGGTGCTGTGGGTTCGTGATGACCTCCTCGACGGGGCCGATCTCGACGAGGTTCCCCAGGTACATGATGCCGATCCGCCCGTCGGACTTCTTGGTGATGTACCGGGCGTTCGAGATGTCGTGCGTGATGAACAGGTACGAGGTGTTGATCTCGTCTTGCAGGCGCAACATCAGGTCCATCATGTCGATGCGCAGGGACACGTCGAGCGCGCTGATCGACTCGTCGGCCAGGATCATGTCGGGGTTCATTAACAGCGCCCGGATCAGCGCGACACGCTGTTGTTCGCCCCCGCTGAGCTGGTGGGGGAAGCGGTCGATGTACTCGTCGGGCGGGGACAGCCCCACGTAGTCGAGAAAGGCCCCGACGCGGTCGCGGCGGTCGGGCCGGCTCAACTGGGGTTCCCACCGGATCAGCGGTTCCTCGAGGATCGACTGGATCGTCGAGTTGGCGTCCAGCGAGCTCTCGGCGTCCTGGTGGATCATCTGCAGCGAGCGCCGGATCTCGTGGAACGGGTAGCCGTCGACGCTCCCGCCGAAGAGGCCGCTGGCGTCTTTGGCCTCCCAGATGTCGGTGCCGCGGTAGCTAACCGTTCCCGACTCGGGCCGGTGGAGGCCGATCGCCGCCTTCCCGAGCGTGGTCTTGCCACAGCCCGACTCCCCGACCAGCGCGACGACCTCGTTTTCCCTGATGTCCAGCGAGACGCCGTCGACCGCGCGGACGACCTGGGACTTGGCCAGCCCGAACAGCTGTTCGCTCTCGAACTGGACGGTCGCGTCGTCCATCGAGACGACGGGTTCGTCGGCGCTCATCGGCCACCCTCCTCGTCGTCACCGCCGCCTGTCGCGGGGATGCCTATCTCGGACCGGGCCTCGTCGGGGTAGAAACAGGCCGCCGAGTGTTCCTCGTGGATGGGGTCCAGTTGCGGGTCGTCGATGCGACACTCCTCCTTGGCGATGGGACACCGCGGGTTGTACGAACAGCCCGCGGGGACGTCCTTGGGGTTCGGGGTCGACCCGGGGATCCCCGTCATCGTGGATATCGGCGCCGAGATGGTCGGCACGGCGTTCAACAGCGCCCGCGTGTAGGGGTGGGCGGCGTCGTTGAGGATCCGTTCGGTCGGTGCGACCTCGATGAACTCGAAGGCGTACATGACGGCCAGCCGGTCGGCGATAAGCGAGATGAGGTTGAGGTCGTGGGTGACAAACACCAGCGTCAGGTCGTACTTCTCCTTGATGTCGGCCAGCAGCGAGACGATGGCCCGCTGCATCAGGAGGTCGAGCGCGGCGGTCGGTTCGTCGAGGACGACCACCTCGGGGTCGAGGATCACGCCGAGCGCGAGGAGGGCGCGCTGTTTCATGCCGCCCGAGAGTTCGTGGGGGTATGAGGGAAGGACCTGTTCGGGGTTGAGATAGAGGTCCCGGCAGAGTTCCCGCGCGCGTTCGAGACCCTCCTGTCGGCCGACGCCGTGGGCCTCCAGCGTCTCGATGTAATGCTGGCGGATCGTCATCGTCGGGTTGAACGCGCTCTGGGCCGACTGGACGACGAAGGCCATCTCTTTCCAGCGGATCTCCTCTTTGAGTTCGCTCTCCGTGAGGTCGGTGACCGTCACCGGGTCCCTGTCTTCCGGGTAGTACGTGACGTCGCCAGTCACCTGGCCGGGTTCGACGACGGCGTTGAGCAGCGCGGACGCGAACATGGACTTGCCGCTGCCGCTCTCGCCGACCACACCCAGTGTCTCGCCGCGGTAGACGTCGAAGTCGACGCTGTCGAGGACGCGTGACTCGTCGCCCTCCATGTCGAACGAGACCGAGACGTCGCGTGCCTCGAAGATGACGTCCTTGTCTGACTGACGAGGTGGCTCGGTCGTCTGCATAGAGAGAGCTAACAGCAAACACCTACATAAAGGTTCGTTATCGAAACACGACTCGGACGCGGGGGGAACCGAGAGTGAGCCACAACCCGGAGAGCCGGCGAGTATGACGCCAGGAACGGAGAACCGGCGAGCGTGAGGCTAAGAGCGGGGTTCCTGCGAGCGAGACGTCAGGAACGGAGAACTGCGAGACCAGGTGGTCCGTCCGCGCGGGCTCAGGGGTCGACTTCGGTGGACTCGTGGTCCTCGGGCGGGGACTCGTGGTCCTCGGGGTCGGCCGACATCCCGTCGGCGAGTTCGACCTCGCGGCGGTCCTCGGAGCTGCGGTAGATGGCGTCGATGAGTTCCTGGACGACGACGCCCTCGTGGACGGTGTTGTGGTCGTGGTCGCGGTCGCCGCGCAACACGTCGAAAAAGTAGTCCCACGTCGCGGCGTAGGGGTCGGTGTCGTTCGTCTCGATGTGGTGGTCGGCGAGCGCACCGTAGGCGGTGGTGTGGATGGTGAGCCCGTCGTCGGGCGTGAGGGTGGCACCGCCCTCGTCGCCGAGCACCTCGACGAACTGCCGGGGGTCGGTGTTGCTCGCCCAGGCGCAGTTGAGGTGTAGTGTCGTGTCGTCGGCCGTCCGGACGAACGCGCGCATCGTGTCCTCGACGTCGAAGGTGCCGTCCTCGACGGGGTCGCCCCCCCACATGTCGAGGTACGTGTACTCCTCGGCCTTGACGCCGAACTGTGCGCCGGTGGTCGCGCTGATCGTCTCGATCTCCGGGAAGTCCAGGAGGCTCATCGTCAGATGGAGAACGTGGGGACCGATGTCGATGACGACGCCGCCGCCGGCGGCGTCCTCCTCGGTGAACCAGCTGCCGAGTTTCGGGATGCCCCGCCTCCGGACGAACTCGACGTTCACCTCGTAGATGTCGCCGAGCCGCTCGTCGTCGAGATAGGAGTGTAACGTCTGGATATCGCTGTCGAAGGTCTTGGTGAAACTGACCATCAGCGTCGCCTCGCTGGCGTTCTCGGCACGCTCTATCCGTCTGGCGGCGTCGTAGTCGTGGGCGAGGGGGTTCTCCACGAGGACGTTCGTCCCCTGTTCCAGAGCTTCGATGGCGGCGTCGACGTGGAGCGTGTTCGGGACGTCGACCATCACCACGTCCAGCGACTGCGAGGCGAGCATCTCCTCGTAGCTTTTGAACGTCGTCTCGACGTCGTACTCGTCGGCGAACCGGTGGCGCGCCGACGGGTCGACGTCCGCGACCGCCGTGATACGTTGGTCGAGTGCCCGCACTCGATCGGCATGCAACCGGGCCATCTGGTCCGTGCCGATGAAGCCAACGGTAAACTCGCTCATCGCCTATAAGCTCTATGTCAAGCACAATAAATCTTCGGAGGGGCCGCGGCGGATATCGGGCAGACCGCGGGTGGTGAGTGAACCGCGCCGACCGGGACCACCGGGTCGCGGCGGACGGCCACAGCGGTCAGTCCCAGAAGCCAGTGGTAGGGGACGGCCCCGGAAGACAGTGCCAGCCGACGGTCCCGAGAGACGGTCGCCCGAGGAGGTCGCGGGGCGGCCCGGTGAGACGGCGACGGGGCGGGTCAGTGAGCCTGGAGCAGTTCGAGCATCTCGCGGTCGTTGTCGGCGCCCGGCACCCCACCGGCCGGGATCTCCAGGGGCCGGTTGGCCCCCTGGTGGCTGACGGGCATCGGTTCGTAGCCGCGCGTCGACTGGGCGACCGGCGCGTCGGCCAGTTCGTAGACCGGGTCGCGGCCCCACCGGGTCCCGTCGGCGACGACGACCTTCTCGGGGTCGACGCCGTGGATCCGCTCGGTGACGTACCTGACCACGTGTGCGCAGGCGCGCTGTGAACTGGGCCGGTTCGTTCATTAGGTCGAAGCTCAGCCGCTCGGCGGGCACGTCCCGGCACCGCCGCGCGAGCGTCCTCGTCGATCCGCCACCAGCCGCCGTCCGTCCAGCACTGGTAGTCCATCGGCACCCGGACGAAATCGAAGCCGACGAACTTGTTTTGGATGTTGAACCCGCGCCACCGCGGTAGGTCTGTGTGGTCCATGGAATCCCTCTCGCGCGCCGCGATAGATAAGAGTGCTCCTGGCCGCATCGAGTGGCTCGCGTCGAGTGGCCCGCGTCGAGGGATGAGGGATGCGAAGTTCGCGCGGGCGCTCGGGCGCGCAGGCGCGCTCAGCGCCGGTCTGTGACCACAACAAATATGAAGGATAAAAACGACGGTTGTTCCATGGCGAACTACTACGTCAAGCGTGTGGCCCACGCGGTTATCGTCTTCATGATCGTGACGACGATAGCCTTCGCCCTCATCCGGCTGATGCCGTTCGGCCCCATGGAGATGGTCAGGATGCGCGTCGCCCAGCAGATGTCGACCTCGGGGTCGTTCAGCGCGGAGGAACTCGAACGGGTCAACAACCTCGTCGAAGTGTACACGAACATCAACCCCGAAAAGTCAATCCCGGAAGCCTACCTGGATTACATGGTCCAGATCTTCATCTATCAGGACTTCGGTCGCTCTATCTACTTCTCCGAGCCCGTCGGTCCCTTCATGCTCCGGCGGATGCAGTGGTCGCTTTTCATCAGCGTCTACGGACTGGCGCTGGGCCGGACCACCTCCCTGCTGTTCGGGGCCGCCATGGCCTACAAGGAGGGGAGCCGCTTCGACCAGACGCTGACGGGCATCTCGATTCTCAACCGCACGGTCCCGTTCTACATCGTCGGCATCATCTTCCTGATCATCTTCGCGTTCAACCTCGAGTGGTTCCCCTCGGGTGGGCTCTACAACCGCGATTACACCCCGGGCGTCAACCTCCAGTACATGAGTAGTATCGTCCACCACGCGGCCCTGCCCGTCATCGCCTCGTTCATCGCCGGGTTCGGCGGCGCGCTCGCCTACCGGGGTAACTGCATCCGCGAACTCGGGAAGGGATACATCCGCGTCGGCCACCTCCGGGGTATCAGCGACACCCGCATCGCGATCCGCTACGTCGGCCGCAACTCGCTGTTGCCCATCTACACAGGCCTCGTCATCGGGATGGCCACCGTCTTCTCCTCGAGCATCATCCTCGAGAAGATCTTCTCGTATCCCGCCATGGGCCTGGCCACGCTCCAGGCGCTGAACAACCGCGATTACCCGCTCCTGATGGGTGCGTTCCTGTTCTTTACGCTTCTGACGCTGCTGGGCGTGCTCATCGCAGACCTCACGTACGGCATCATCGACCCGCGGGTCAAGGGAGGTGACGAGCGTGAAAGCTTCTGACCGCGAGACCCGGACCGACGGCGGGGTCACCGAGGACGACCTGTTCAACCGCACGGGGACGCTCTCGAAGCGGACCCGCAAGGAGCGGTGGGCAGACGCGTTCAACCTCAAGGTCGTCGCGCCACTGCGGATCCTCGCCGGGGACGCCCGCGGTGTCATCGGTATCAGCCTCCTGACGTTCGTCGTCCTGCTGGGGACCGTCGGGCCGCTGGTCGTCAAACAACCGACGACGCTCGATGCGGAGCTGTGGGCGCCGCCGTTCCAGAGCCTCGATTACCCGCTGGGGACGGCCGCGCTGGGCCAGCAGGTCCACCGCCAGATCGTCCACACGACGCCCGCGGTGCTCCTGATGATCCTCTCGGGGGCCGTCTTCTCGATGTTCGTCGGGACGGCCGTCGGCACCGTCGCGGGGTACAAGTCCGGCCGGCTCGACTACCTGCTGATGATGTTCTCGGACACGATGATGACTATCCCGGCCCTCCCGCTGGTGGTCGTGCTCGCGGCCTTCTACCGCCCGAGCGACCCCCTCATCGTCGGGGTCATCCTCGGGATCAACAACTGGCCGGGCCTGGCCCGCACGGTCCGCTCCGAAGTACTCTCGATGCGCGAGGAGGACGTCATCGAGGCGGCACGCGTCATGGGACTGTCGGACACGCGCATCGTCCGGAAGTACATCATCCGGAACCTGATGCCGTACATCACCGTCAACTTCGCGTTCAGCTCCCGGCGGATCATCTTCGAGGGTATCGGCCTGTACTTCATCGGCGTGCTCGGTGGCGCCTCGAAGACCTGGGGGGTCATCATGCAGGAGGCCTACGACACCTCCGACCTGACCAACATCGGCCAGCTCCACTGGCTGGTGTTCCCGATGTTGATGATCGTTATCCTCGTCCTGGGACTGATCCTGACGGCCCAGGCCATGGACCAGCTCTGGAACGTCCGTCTGCGCGCGCGCCACGCTCAGGACGGCGACGCCTCCCACGGCGAGCACGACTGACACCCCCTTCCTGCCCCCGCGTTCAACCCGAACCCGCCGGATGCAAGCCCGGTCTCTGGTGTCCTGTCCGGAGTGTTCGAAACGTTTATTTACCTGGAAAGACCACTCAAAGTGAGTCATGACAGACCCTGACAAAAGAGAGGTGGACTCAGTCAACCGACGACGAATGCTCGCTGCCCTGGCGAGTAGCGGTGTGCTGGCGGCGGCGGGGTGTAGCGGCGACGGCGACGGCGGGACTTCGACGGGCGGCGGCGACGGCGACGGCGACGGTGACGGTGACGGTGGGATGGAGACGACCGAGATGGAGACGCCGGCCACCGAGGGTCCGACCCCCACGCCGGTCCCCGAGGAGGCCCAGGACCCCGAGTTCAACTGGGCGTTCAAGTCCGACTGGAACCCGGTCGAGGCGAACCTGAACCCGGAGGCGGCCAGCGCCAACAATCCGTGGTTCATCCAGAACATCTGGGGTGCCATGGGCGTCCAGACGAACCTGCGCGGGGAGCCGATCTACCTCAACGCCGAGTCGTTCGAGGTCGCAGACGACAACAAGTCGGCCACGATGACCTACCGCGAAGGTCTGGAGTGGTGGGACGGGACCCCGCTCCGGGGCAAGGACATCGTGGCGAGCAACAAGATCTTCAACTTCCAGACGTACTACCAGGAAGAAAGTCCCGACCAACCGGCCGAGATCGTCTCCGACGACCCGCCGACGATACGGTTCAACTACAACTGTGCGCAGAACCCGACGCTGGCGCTGCTCAACCAGCGGTTCGGGAACAGCTGGCCCCAGTGGGAGTGGTACGAGCCGTGGCTCAACGAGTACCGGAACGCGAGCAGCGAGTCCGAGATCAACTCGGTCACCGAGGAGTTCCAGCAGGCCGAGATCACGATGCAGGACGTCGTCGACAACGAGTACGGGATCGGCCTATGGAAGCCCTCGGACTGGAACACCCAGAAACTCGTCCACGAGAAGTGGGAGGGTCACCGGTGGTCCGACAGGACCAACCTCGAGAAGTTCACCATCGACCTTCTGGAGAGCAACCAGAAGCTCACGCAGGCCGTCTCCAACGGGCGCGTCGACGCGGGCAGCGTCGGACAGATCTCCGGGACCGGCATCAGCAACGACGCCTACGAAGTCGTCCACAAGGTGCCGACGGGCGCCCAGATCGGCCTCAAACTCAACAAGGCCAACAAACACCTCAACAGGCCCCGCGTCCGCCGTGCGCTGGCCTACGCCATCAACCACGACGAGATCCTGCAGGCGCTCAAAAGCGGGATCGGGGTCAACGCGACCAGCCCCGGCACCCAGAACATGGCGACGACCCAGATCGAGAACAACTTCCTGTCCGAGAGCGTCCGCAACAACATGATCAACTACGGACAGGGTGCACAGCTCGACGAGGCGACGACGATGATGGAAGACGCCGGCTACTCCAAGCAGGGCGGCAACTGGGTCGGCCCCGACGGCGACACGATAGAGCTCACCCACATCACCCCCTCCTGGAACAAGTACAAGTTCATCTCGAACTACCTCAGCGACAAGCTGGGTGACTTCGGTATCCAGACCGAGGTGCAGCCGTTGTCGTACTCCGGGTTCCAGAACATCTGGCAGAACTCCTTCGAGTACGACATGGCCACGTGGTTCCAGCAGGGCCTGCACCCGGCACTATGGTACGGACTCGGCCGCAACGGCAAGGGCTGGCAGGAACTCAACGGCTGGGGGCTCAGCATGCTCGCCAACCCGGACAGGGACGTCGGCTGTGACCCCGTCGAGCGCGAGATCCAGGAAGGCAAGAAGCGCGACGACCGCCTGAACCAGGTCATCCGGCCGGAGTACCCCGGGCAGGTCGGCACCGAGACGCTCGACCTCGACAACGTCGGCAACGTGAAGACGCTCAAGCCGTTCGTGCTCAACCAGCAGATGCGACAGGCGACCTCCAAGGAGCGGCTCGTGGAGCTCACCAAGGAGTTCGCCTGGTACGCCAACTGGGCCGTTCCGAACCTGGAGCTGTTCGACGAGGTCTTCACCAACTTCGGCAAGACCGACGCCTTCCAGTTCCCCGACCGTAGCCAGCGCGTCTACTACCACCGCGCGCCGTGGCTGTGGATGAAGGAAGGGAGAGTCAACGGCAGAGCCGAATAACGGCCATCCCCGGCGCAGTCCCCTCGTTTTCCGCTCGACGAACCGTTTTCTGTCCGTCGACCCAGCCCTGGCTGTGAAGCGACGAGCGGGCGAGGTCCCACCACACAGTAGCCACAGGGCGGACCCGGTCGCGCGCTTTCGACCGCGCGTCACGGACGAGCAGGACCGAACGGCGACTCTCGCCACCTCGATTCGACCCGCGACTGTTTGACTCTGTGAAACGCATCCGCGCTCGGGACGGGCTGTTTCACTGGATCAAACAATCGGACCGGTCTCAGGAGGGGGAACGCCGGGAAATTACAGTGTTAGGCACGTAATCGCTGCTCACTGTGTGGATGATCATGTAGTATATAGTCAAACAGCAGCCGCCCAGACACCCGGTTCGCCGGGGGAACCACGACCGGCTCTTGAAAAGGTGTCGGGAGACGTGCCCCGGTATATATTCGAATACCGATATGGTACCTCTCTGTGGTCCGACAGCAGTTGGTCGAAGCGGCCCGACAGGGCGGACGGACGGGTCGGCGTTCAGGGGCCGCCGACGGGGTCGGTCACCCGGAGAAGGCGTCGGTCCACTCGGAGTACGCGGAGTTGATCTCGACGACGCCCGCGACGTTCTGGAGCTGGTCGGGGATCTCGGAGCGGAACCGTTCTTCGTCCATCCGTTCGACGGGGGCGGAAACGCTAATCGCCCCGAGGAGTTCGCCCGACTGGGAGCCTATCGCCGAGGCCACACAGCGGACCCCTTCGAAGTACTCCTGGTCGTCGAAGGCGACGCCCCGGGACCCTATCGCGTCGAGTTCCTTCCGGAGTGTTTCAGGGTCGTCGATCGTGTGTTCGGTGTAGGGGACGAACGCCTGGTCCTCGATGTAGGCGTCGACCGTTTCGGCGGGGAGTTCGGCCAGGAACGCCTTGCCCGCGGCGGTACAGTACAGGTCCTGGGTGCTCCCGACGTGGGTATCCGTGGCAGCGCCGTGCTCGCCGGTCGCCCGGTAGAGCGTGACGCCGAGGCCGTCCTCCTCGACGATGAGCCGTGACTGCTCGCCCGTCCGCTCCGCGAGCGCGTCCACGTCGTCTTTCGCGAGGTGGTAGAGTTGCTTGCGTTCGCGGACCTGTCCGCCGAGCGTGAGGAACGTCAGGCTGAGCTGGTACTGGTCGCCGACGCGTTCGAGGTAGCCCGCCTCACACAGCGTGGAGACGTGGTGGTGGACCGTGCTTTTGGACCGGTCAGTCTCTTCGGTGATCGTCGTCACCCCGACCGGTTCGTGGCGCTGAATGGCCTCCAGGACCGACATCGCGGTCTCCACCGAGCGGATCGTCTTCCCCGTCGAAGCGGACCCATCCTGTGCCATGCCTCGATATACGCGCGTAGGGACTTAAACAGTAACACTCGACGGGGGCGGCTACGGGGGTTTGCCCTCCCGGTAGACGCGGTCGACCGCGCGCTGGACCCGGAGCGCCTCGTCGACGTTCGTCGTCGGCGGGCGTTCACCGGCGACGACAGCGTCGATGAACGTCTCCAGCTGGGCCGCGTAGGGGTCGTTGTCCGGGACGACCACTTCCGAGTCGACGTAGTGGTCGACACAGGCCTTGCGCACCTCGAACAGTTCGAGCTGGTTTCGGCGCTCGGTGACGCCCTCGACCTGCTCGCGGTGTGGTTCGACGATGTCCACGTGTGCGCCGGCCTCCGTTCCCCGGAGCTTGTACGAGTGGGACGAATTCGTGTTGGCCGCCCAGGCGACCTCGATGTTCGCCGTCATCCCGTGTTCGAACGTACAGGCGGCCGTCACGGAGTCCTCGACGTCGTACATTTTGGCCTCGTCGTCCTCGCCCCACATCTCGATGTAGGCGTAGTCGCCGTGCTGGCCGAAGTCCGACCGTTTCGTCGCCATCACCTCGTCGATCTCGGCCCAGCCGCTGAAATACAGTAACATGTCCATCAGGTGGGCGCCGATGTCGATCATCGCGCCGCCGCCCGCGATGTCCTCGGACGTGTACCACGTCCCCCGTCCCGGTACCCCCCGGCGGCGGATGAATTTCGCGTCGATGTGGGTGATCTCCCCGAAGTACCCCTCGTCGATGTACTCCTTGACGAGCTGGCAGGCGTTCCGGTAACGGTGGTGAAACCCCACCATACAGATGTTGCCGGTCTCGATGGCGGCCTCGTGGATCCGCTCGGCGCTCTCTAAAGTGTGTGCGAGCGGTTTCTCGAGGAGCACGTCGAGTCCGACGTCCATCGCCTCTGTCGCCGTGGGTTCGTGGAACTTGTTCGGCGTCGAGATGACCGCCGCGTCGATCCCCGATTGGAACAGGTCCGAGGGGCTGTCGTACGTCGTCGTGTCGAATCGCTTCTGGAACTCGCGGCGCGATTTCGGGTTCGTGTCGGCACCGAACACCTCGTGGCCCATCCCCGTCAGGATCTCGGCGTGATTAGTGCCGTGGGTACCCAACCCCACGACCCCGACTTCGGTCTGCGTTTCGGCCATGCGTACGCTACCTGTATACCGACCGTGTTATAATTGTTGACTGTCGTACGTCGTCGCCCGCGACGGACAGTGCTCCGGTGACGGGCGCCACGAGGGTCGAACTATCAGATCCGTGACTTCGAACAGGTCCTGACAGTGATAGTCCTGTCAGGGGTTGTCGGGGTCGGGCGATTCGGTCCACGCCGGCGCGAGTCCGGCCCGGCGACGGCCGGATTTTTACTGCCCCGCCCCGCAGACATCGACTATGAACCCGATCCAGCGCATCCGACGACTGCTCGGCGGCGGAGACGACGAACCACCCTACCGGTGTGTCCACTGCGGTACCGGGTTCGAACGTGACTACCACGACTGCCCGACGTGCGGAAATCCCTACGTCAAACCCACCGACGAGAGTGAATAGATGCGATATGTACTCATCTTATTCACTATTTTCTCGATCTATTTAATTTTTAGAAATGAAGTCGCTTATTTATCCTTTTAAATTCCTATTCAATTTTATTCACTCATAAACTCTGTTTTCTGCCTCTTTTTCGAGTGTGAATCGGTTTCGTCTGTGGTCTCTGTCGAGAGTGGTCCGGGAATCGGGGTGTCGACCAGGAGGGATCGCCCGGGGCGGCCGGTGGCGGGCGATTAAAGTCGCCACCCCCGCAAGGCCACGTATCCCATGAGCGAGCGCGATTTCCCGGTCGTCCCTTCGGGCGGGGACCCCGGCGACCTGGTCGGAGAGCTGGTCGACCTCGGGGCCGGCGAGGTCGTCGACTTCCGGCGGGGGACACTCGACGCGTACGCAGACGCGGACCCCCGGGAGCAGTTCGGCGCGGTCGCCGACGCAGTAAAGGCGGGGTTCGAGCCGGCCTGGCGGGAGTCGCGCCGGCTCGCCGACCTGCTCGACGTCCACCCCGGGGAAGTCCTGGCGTACTCGGGGTACAGCGACTTCGTGGACCTGCTCGACGCCACAGTCTCGGGGGGGTGTACCACGGTCGGAACGCGGGCCTCGCCGGACAGCCCGCCGGTGTACGCACAGACCTGGGACTACCTGAAATTCTACGAGGACCACAGCGCGGTCGTCCGGCGGGCGCCCGCCGACGGTCACGACCACGTGGCGCTCACGACGCTACTCGGGCACGCCTACATGGGGGTCAACGCCGCGGGCGTCTGCGTGCTCATCAACAACCTCCAGGGTGAGAGGGCGCTGGTCGGCCTCCCGTTCAGCGTGGTCGTCCACGAACTCCTCCACCGCGCGGGGTCGGCCGCCGAGGCCGTCGACATCCTCGAGGGGGCGTCGGTCATGAGCACGCACAACTACCTGGTGGGCGACGCGGAGTCCGCCTACAACGTCGAGGCGGGCGCGGACGGGTCGGCGGTCACCGAAATCGCCGACGGGCAGGTGCCCTGGGTCCACACCAACCACGCGCTGGAGGAGACGGGGCCAGCGGTCCTGGCGTACTCGGGCTCCTCGCGGCCGCGCTACGAACGCGCCAGGGCGCTGCTCGCGGCGGACCCGTCGGCGGTTCCGGCGGTGTTCGACGACCACGACGCGCCACTGTGTCGCCACGGCTCCGCCCCCGAAGATGTCGCCACCGTCGGTGTCGTCTGGGTCACCTACGACCCCCTCAGGCTCCACACGATACGGGGGACGCCCTGCGCGAACGGGGGCCGGGCGATGGGCGTCCGATGACGGCCGGGTCCTGTTACGTCTGTCTCCCGCACCTGGCGGGGGAGACGGCGTTCGTCGACCGCCTGGAGGGGGTCTGCGGGCCGGTCACCGTCCACCCGGGCCCCAACCGACCCGACAGAGAGACGCTGAAACGCGTCGTCGGGGAGTACGACGTCGTCGTCTGTGGCGTCTTCGAGGAGTTCGACCGCGAAGTGGCCGAGGCGGCCGACGGACTCCGGGCGCTGGCCTCGCTGTCGGCCGGCCTCGACCACGTCGACACGGCGGCGTTCCGCGAGCGCGGCGTCGCGGTCGTCGGCGTCGAGGAGGCCAACGTCGTCTCGGTGGCCGAACACGCGCTGATGCTGGTCCTCGCCGTCGAGAAGCGCCTGGTCGAGTCCCACCGGGCGGTCCTCGACGGCGAGGGGCGGGACGGCCTCGCCGGGCGCCCGCGGGAACTCCAGGGCAAGACCGTCGGAGTCGTCGGCGCTGGCCCGATCGCCCACGCGGTCGCCGAGCGGGCCGCGGCCTTCGGGACCGACGTGCTCGTCTGGACGTTCCGCCCCGAGAACCACGGCGAGTTCGAGGCCCTCGGCGCGCAGTTCGTGGCCGACCTCGCGGACCTGGTCGAGCGGGCAGACGTCGTCACGCTGCACCTCCCGCTAACCGAGAAGACGCGGTCGCTGGTCGACCTCGACCTCCTCGCGGGGGTCGAGGCCGACCGTCACCGGACGCTCGTCAACACCGCCCGTGCAGGGATCGTCGACCCCGCCGTCCTCGACCGCGTGGGCGAGGGGTTCGTCTTCGACGCGGCCGGACTCGACGTCTACCCCGAGGACCCGCCCGAGCGCGAGCGGGTCTACTACACCCCCCACACCGCGGGTGTGACGCGGGAGGCGACCGCCAGGATGCGCCGGGAACTCGTCGAGAACCTCGCCGCCGCGCTCGACGGCGGGGGATCCTGAGTCACTCCTATCGAGGACCAACTCCGGCCCGGCGTCGGCGGGAGTGCGGCCCGACGTTGGCAGGGGGCTTTTGTCCCGGCGGCCGGAAGCGGGGGTATGAACGACCGACACGAGTCGGGCTTCAAGGAGCGGACGCGGGTGGCCGACGCGCTGGCCGAACTCCGGGAGGTGCTGGACCCGGTCGACCGCACGGAGCGGGTCCCCGTCACCGGCGGCGTCGGGCGCGTTCTCGCCGAGGACGTCCGGGCGCACCGGCCCGTCCCTCACTACGACCGCGCGGCGATGGACGGCTACGCCGTCAGGGCCGCGGACACGTTCGGCGCGAGCGACCGCTCGCCGGAGGTGCTGCGGGCCGAGGAGTCGCCCGGGCCGGGGAGGGCCGTCCGCGTCCACACCGGGAGCGAACTCCCGGCGGGCGCCGACGCCGTCGTGCGGGTCGAGGACACCGAACGGCGCGGCGAGGACCTCGATGTGACGGCGGCCGTCGCGGCGGGGGAGAACGTCGCCCCCGCCGGCGAGGATGTCGCGGCCGACGAGACGGTCCTGGCGGCCGGCCACCGTCTGCGACACTCGGACCTCGGGCTCTGCAAGGCCGTCGGTCGGTCGCGGGTGTCGGTGGTCGAGCGACCGACCGTCGGCGTCGTCCCGACGGGCGAGGAACTGGTCGACGCCGACCCCGACCCCGGGGAGGTCGTCGAGACCAACGGCCTGACCGTCGCCTCGTTCGTCGAGCGGTGGGGCGGCAAACCCACCTACCGCGACGTGGTCGACGACGCCCGCCACGCCCTCCGGGCGGCGGTCGAGCGCGACCTGACCAAGGACCTCGTCGTGACGACCGGCGGCACCTCCGTGGGCGAACGCGACCTGCTCCCGGAGGTCGTCGACGACCTCGGCGAGGTTCGCGTCCACGGGCTCGGCCTCAAACCCGGCTACCCCGCCGGGTTCGGCGTCGTCAGGGAGACGCCCGTGTTGCTGCTACCCGGCTATCCGGTCTCCTGTCTCGTCACCGCGTTCGTGCTCGGGCGACCGGCGGTCAAGCGCCTGGGCCGGCTCCCGCTGGAGCCACACCCGGGGACCGACGCCGAACTGTCGGCGAAGATAGCCAGCGAAGTCGGCGTCCGGACCTACGCACGCGTCGCGCTCGACGGGAGCCGGGAGACGGACGCGGCCGCCGACGGCGCGGACCTGGATGTTGAGACGGCCGACGACGGACCCGGAGAGCGCGTGGCGGCGCTCCCGACCGCCGACCCCGTCCATACGGCGGGCGCGGGCGTGATGTCGAGCGTCGCCGCCGCCGACGGGTGGGTCGTCGTGCCCGAGTCCCGGGAGGGGATCCCGGCGGGTGAGCGGGTCGCGGTCCAGCACTGGGAGTTCCAGCCATGAGCGACCGCAAGGAGTTCCGCGACCTCGCCTCGCCCGAGGCCGCCCGCGAGGCCATCGACTCGCTCGACATCGGGGGCGGGACCGAGACGGTGGGCCTGGCCGAGGCCCGCGGGCGGGTCCTCGCCGAGCGGGTCGACGCGAGCGTCGACGTCCCGGGGTTCGACCGCGCGAGCATGGACGGCTACGCGGTGCGGGCCCGCGACACGTTCGGTGCCGGGGAGCGTGATCCCGCGGTGCTACCGGTCATCGGGACCGTCCACGCCGGGGAGGCGCCCGCAGTGTCGGTCGAGGCGGGCGAGGCCGTCGAGATATCCACGGGGGCAGTGATGCCCGACGGGGCCGACGCCGTCGTGATGGTCGAACGGACGAGCGAGCGAGACGGCGACGGCGAGCGGGGCGGCGATGGCGAGCGGTCGGTGGCCGTCGAAACGGCTGTCACGCCCGGCGAGAACGTCATGCTGGCGGGCGCGGACGTCGCGGCGGGCGAGCGCGCGCTCGGGCCGGGAACGCGCCTGACCGCCCGCGAGGTCGGCCTGCTCTCGGCGCTCGGCGTCGAGTCCGTCCCCGTCCGCGCGAGACCGCGGGTCGCCATCGTCTCGACGGGCGACGAACTCGTCCGCCCGGGCGGGGAGCTTGACACCGACGCCGGACAGATCTACGACGTGAACACCTACACTACCGCCGCGGGCGTCGGGGCGGCGGGTGGCGAGGCGGTCGTCTATCCCCACGTCGACGACGAGGCCGACGCGATGGCCGAGACGCTGACCGAGGCCGCCGCGGACTGTGACCTGGTGGTGACCTCCGGGTCGACGAGCGCCAGCGCCGTGGACGTCGTCTACCGGGTCGTCGAGGAGCGCGGCGAGTTGCTCCTCCACGGGATCGCAATCAAGCCCGGCAAACCGACCATCGTCGGGCGGATCGGGGACGCCGCCTACGTCGGCCTGCCGGGCTATCCCGTTTCGGCGCTGAGCATCTTCCGGACGTTCGTCGCGCCGGCCATCAGGGCGGCGGCGGGCCTCCCCGAGGCCGACAGCGCCACGGTGACGGGGTCGATGGCCACGCGCGACCGCTACGAGGCGGGGCGGCGCCGGCTCCTTCCGGTCGGACTCGTCACCGACGGCGACGGCGAGACGCTGGTCTACCCGGTCGACAAGGGTAGCGGCGCGACCACCAGCCTCACCGAGGCGGACGGCGTCGTCGACGTGCCCGCGGACACGAGCTACCTGTCAGCCGGCGAGACGGTCACGGTCGAACTGTTCTCGCCGGACGTCCGCCCGCCGACGCTGCTGGGCGTCGGCGAGGACGACCCCGCGCTCTCGCGGCTGCTCGACGACCTGGCACGGCCGCGGTATCTCGCCCGTGGGTCGCGCCCGGGGCTCCGGTGGCTCCGCGACGGTATCGCCGACGCCGCGGTCGTCGCCGGCCCCGTCGAAGACCGCCCGGACGCGGTCGAACTCGGCGGCTGGGAGCGCGAGTGGGGGCTGGTCGTCCCGGCCGGCAACCCGGCCGACGTGGCCGGACTCGCGGACCTCGTCGACCGGGAGCTCTCCTTTGTCAACCGGACGACCGACTCGGGACTGCGGACGACGCTGGGCGCGGCGATGGCCGACCTGGCCGACGAGCGCAGCGTCGACCGCCACGAGGTGACCGACGCCGTGACGGGATTCGACCTCGATAGGCGGGCCTTCGAGAGCCCCGCCCGGATGGTCGCGGCCGGCGACGCCGACGCCGGCCTCGGCCTCCGGGCGACGGCCGCCGACCTCGGCCTCGGGTTCGTCTCTGTCGGGACCGAGACGGTGCGCGTACTCGCCGCGCCCGACCGCACCGGGAAAGACAGCCTCTCCCGGCTCGAAGCCCGGCTCGCGGACCTCGACGGGTACCTGGACGGCCTCGAGGGCTACGACGCGGAGTGAATCGTCTCCGACCGAGGTGGGCGGCCACGCGGGTCACAAGCGGAGTTCGTCGAGGCGGTCGACGCGGTGGTCGCCGAGGACACACTGGCCGCGGGCCCCCGGGTCGACCCGGCGGACGTGTGCGGCGTCGAGGCCGGCGTTCCAGGCGGCGCCGACGTCGGCGGGGTCGTCGCCCACCAGGACGCCCTCGCGGTCGTCCGCGACGCCGAGGTCGGCCATGACGTCCTCGACCGGCGCCGGGTCGGGCTTCCAGCCCGTCTCGTCCGTACAGCAGACGACGGCGTCGAACCAGTCACGGATGTCCAGCATGTCGAGGACCGGGTTCGTCAGGAACGGCTGGCAGTGGGTCACCAGCCCGGTGGGCCCGTCCAGCGCGGGCACCACCCGCTCGGCGTCATCGTAGACGTAGGTCGCCCGGGCGCGGGCCGCCGGGTCCTCGACGCTGTGGAAGGCGTCCCAGAACGCCTCGGGGTCGACCCCGACCGAGTCCAGCAGCGCCTCGCGCGCGCCGCCGACGCCGTACCAGAGGGTCTCGGCCTGGCTGTCGGTGAACTCCCGGCCCAGGCGGTCGCCGACCGCCGCGACCACCTCGCGGGGATAGGACGGGTCGACGTCGACCACCGTCCCATCGAGGTCGAACAGCCAGAAGTCGTAGCCGGGCGAGGACATGGGATCGTGTCGGTACGTGCCTGGCAGGTAAGTATCTTCTCCCGAGGCTATAGTCGGTGTCGCCGTGCCGACCGTGCTCGTCGTCGCCGACACCCTCGGCGCGTTCGTCCCGCTGGTCGCCCGAGAGTTGGCGGAACCGAGGCGGTCGTTTGGGCCGAACGGACCACCCTCCGGCGGCTCAGAGGTCCTCGATCCGTGCGGCCAGGTCGATGTCGTTTTCGGTGATCCCGCCGGCGTCGTGGGTCGTCAGCCGGATCTCGACCTCGCGCCAGCCGATAGTGATCTCCGGGTGGTGGAACGCGTCCTGGGCGACGCCGCCGACGCCGGCGGCGAAGCCGACGCCGTCCAGGTAGGCGTCGAACTCGTAGGTCTTGACGATCTCGTCGCCGTCGCGTTCCCAGCCGTCCGGGAGCTGTGCCTCGATCTCCTCGTCGGAGAGTAGGTCTGCCATACCCGAGTCCTGGAGTGGCTCCCGCAAGAAAGTTCGGCTGCCCCGGCCGGGACGCGTGCGACTCAGCGGTCGAGGTCGACGCCACCGACTTCGAATCTGGCACCGCCCGCGTCGCTCTCGGTGATCTCGAGGGTCCAGCCGTGGGCGCGACAGATCTCCCGGACGATCGAGAGGCCGAAGCCGGTCCCGTTCCCGTCGGTCGAATACCCCGGTTCGAGGACCGACTCGCGCTCGCCCTCCGGAATGCCCGAGCCGTCGTCCGCGACGTAGAAGCCGGTCCCGTCCGCGAGCGTGCCGACGGTAACGGTCACGGCGTGCCCGGCTCCGTCTGTGCTCTCGGTCCGAGTCCCTTCGTCAGCCCCGTCCGTGCCGCCCCTATCGGTCGGAGCACCGTCGTCCGTGTGGTCCACGTCGATTCGAGTGTCTCCGTCGGCGCCGTCCGTACTGGACGCCGCGCCGTCGGCCCCGTCGCGTAAGCTACGGTTCGTGGGGCCATGCTCGTCGGCGTCCTCGTGAGTCTGCGAACGGGGGGTCGTGGAGCCGTGGTCGACGGCGTTGTGTACGAGGTTTTCGAGGAGTCGCTTGAGCTGTCCGGGGTCCGCGCGGAATCGTGCGTCCGTCTCGACCACGAGCCGCGCGTCCTCCGTGGCGACGGTGTCCCAGCAGGCCTCCGCGAGCGCGGAGAGAGAGACCGGTTCGAGTTCGGCGACCGATTCGCTCGACTGGGCCAGCTCCAGCAGGTCGTCGACCAGTTCTCGCATCCGGGCGACCGACCGTGCGACCCGCTCGAGGCGCTCGCTGTCGAACTCGTTGCGAGCGATGTCGATGTTCACCTCGGCCACCTGCAGCGGGTTCCTGAGGTCGTGGCCCACGACCGTGGTGAACTCGTCGAGCCGTTCGTTCCTGCGTTCGAGTTCCGTTTCCCGCTCCGTGATGTCGGTGTACTGTTCGATGCGGCCGCCGGCGAGCCGCCCCTCCTCTATGGGATGGCTCTGGTGGAGGAGCCACCGCTCCTGGCGGCCCTCGCCCGGCAGCACGTGGCAGGTAAACTCCGCTGCGTACGTGTTGTTCTCGTAGGTCGCGAGGAGACGGTCCGCGAACGACTCGGAATCCTCGACCACACCCTTTATTTCCGAGTGCAACAGGTCGCGCTTGTCCTCGCCGACCGTCCGGTCCCGCGAAACCCCGAAATACTCCTCGATGGACCCGTTCGCCCACTCGACGGTGAAGTCGGGAGCGAGCACGAATATCCCGACTCCCGACACGTCCAGTGCTTTCCGCAGGGCCGTCGTGTTCTCCGGGACCGACGGGTCGCCCGGGCCCGATGTGTCGTCACACTGCGTCATCGTCCTGAATGACTGTCAGTGAATGACCATCCCCTCTATTAAGAATTATGTTATATATTTGCACTCACGACCCGTAGAAAAATTCACACTGTGGGGAGACGGGGGTCCTGGCGCCGGTCTCGCGGTCACTCCTCGAGTTGCTCGACGACGTCGGCGGGCATCCGTTCGCGGACGGCATCGGGGACCTCCGAGAGGTCGTCGGCGCCCGCGAGGGCGGCGGGCGGGGCGCCCTCGGGGCCGAACTCGGGGTCGAACAGCGCGAGCGCGGTATTGATGGTCGACCAGTCGTCGCGTTCGGCGGCGTCGCGCAGGCTCTCGGTGGGCGCGGCGAGCAACTGATTGACGATGGCGTCGGCCATCGACTCGACGACCTCGCGCTGCTCGTCGTCGAAGTCGGCCCGCTCGAAGGCCGTGTCCAGTTCCCGGCCCTTGACGCGCTCGGCGCTCTCGTACATGGCGGAGATGACCTGGTCGGCGCGCTTGCGCTTGTACTGTTCGAGGAGGTGCTCGAACTCGACGTCAATCATCTCCTCGACGTCGGCGGCGGCCTCGGCGCGCTGGCGGCGGTTCTCGTCGGTGACCGTCCGGAGCGCGTCCATGTCGTGGACGGTCACGCCAGACAGGCAGCCGGCGTCCGGGGAGACGTCACGCGGCTGTGCGATGTCGACGACGAACGTCTCGCCGGCGCCGTCGAAGGCCGCCCGGTCGAGGAGGTAGTCGGCACTGCCCGTGGCGGTGACGACGACGGCGGCGTCGGCCAGAGCCGCCTCGACGGCCGCCAGCGGGACGGTGGTCGTGTCGACGTCGGCCGCATCGGCGGTCCGCGCTGCCCGCTCGCGGGTCCGGTTGGCGACGTAGAGGTGGTCGACGGCCTCGGCGATGGTCTCGGCGGCGAGCCGTCCAATCTCGCCGGCGCCGACGACCAGCGCGTCCCCGACGGGGAGCGCCCCCTCGGTCTCGGCGAGTTTGACGGCCGCGCTCGCCAGCGACACCGAGCCGTCGTTGATCCCCGTCTCGGTGCGTGCGCGCTCGCCGACGTGGATGGCCTTCGTGACGCCCGCTTCGAGGACGGGGCCGATACCGCCAGCCGCGCGGGCGTCCTCGTAGGCGTCGCTGACCTGGCCGAGGATCTGGTCCTCGCCGACGACCATCGATTCGAGGCCGGCGGCCACGCGCATGAGGTGGCGCAGGCTCTCCTCGTGGTCGAACCCGGCGACGACGGCCTCCGAGACGCCCTCGAAGAACACCTCCAGGGCCGCCCTGCCGTCGGCGGCCTCGGCCGTGACGACGTAGGCCTCGACCCGGTTACACGTCTGGAGGACGTACGCCTCCTCGACGGCCGGCACGCTCGTCAGTCGGTCGACCGCCTCCCGCTGGTCGCACGGGGCGGCCCGTTCGAGTTCCTCGACCGTCGCTCGCTCGTGTGCGACGCTGGCCCCCGAGATGACACCGCGCCCTGTCACACTGTCTCACCCGTCGCTTCCTCGATCACGTCCACGGCTACTCGTCTAGGCTTTCGGGCCCCACTATCTAAAGCCTTCCAAACGTCGCTGGAACGGACGACTGCGCGCACCGCCTTGCGGCGCTCCTCGGGCGGAACCCCCCGTTTCTGGAGGTCCTCGCGTAACTCGCCGGTCAGCGCCGCCAGGTCGCCGGCTCCCGCGACCTCCTCTTCCAGCGACTCCCGGAGGTAGCGGCTCAGCGCGGGGCTCTCGCCCCCGGTGGCGACGGCGACGACGACCGGGTCGTCCCGGACCGTCGCGGGGACGACGACGCTCCCGGGCTCGCGCCCCCCGTGTTCGTCCGTCCGGTTGACGAGGGTGCCACGCTCCCGGGCGGCACGCTCGATGGCCCCGTTGAGCGAGGGGTCGTCGGTGGCGGCGACGACCAGCGCGGGCCCGACCCGGTCGAGCCACCCCGGCACGTCCTCCGGGTCGGGGCGGGCGCGGACCCGCTGGGCCCCGCCGAAGTCCGCGTCGGCGAACGCCGGGCTGACGACGACCACCTCGGCCTCGCGGGCGAACCGTCGCGCCTTCCGGGCACCGACCGCGCCGCCGCCGAAGACCAGGACCCGCTGGCCGGTAAAATCGTGAAGCAGCGGTATCATCGGTCGTCTCTCGGTGACATCTCAGGCGGTGTTCGCCTCGGCGCGTTCTTCGAGCCTGATCCCCGTCTTCTTGAGGATCCGCGTCGAGAACAGCGTCTCCCAGTCGTCGTCGGTCACGTCCCAATGCTCGGCCATCCGGTCGCGGACCGCCCGGACGCGTCGCTCGCTCTCGTCCTCGGTCCGGCCGTGGGTCATCGCGAAGAAGTTGTACGGCCAGACGCCCTCGTGGCGGGGCCGCCGGTAGCAGTGGGTGACGTAGTCGAACGACGCGATGGCGGGCCCGACCTCGTCGACGACGTCGTCGGGGACGTCCCAGACGGTCATGCCGTTCTCGGCGTAGCCCAGCGCGTAGTGGTTCGGGATGAGGCCGACGCGCCGGACCTTCCCCTCGGCGTCGAACCGCGTGACCGTCTCTAACACCCACTCGCGGTCGGTCCCCAGCGCCTCGGCGACGTCCGCGTAGGGGGTCCGCGTGAGCGGCAGGCCGTCCTGGATCTCGACGACGAGGTCCCGCTCGGCGGGCGTCAGCCGCCTCGCGTCCGCCGGTCGGTCGCTCCCGTCGACGTTGGGGCCCAGCCCCGAGAGGTCGATCCCGCCATCGAGGTCCGCCAGTGGCCCCTCGACGGGGAACTTCGCCTCGACGTGGAACTCTCGCTCTTTGGGGAGGTTGTACGTCTCCTGGCCGGTCTCGGCCTCGATCTCCGCGAGCACCTCGGGGACGCGGTCCTCGTCGGCCACCGAGAGGACGAACCACATGTTGAGGTGGGGGTGTTCGCGCTCGTAGTTGTGGGCGACCTCCGGGTGGGCGTTGACCAGGTCGGCCACCTCGTCGAACCGCCCCTCGGGGGCGTGCATCGCGACCAGCGTGGCCGTCCCGCCGATGGCCTCGGCGTCGATGAGCGCGCCGAATCGTGTCAGCACGCCGGCCTCGTCCAGCCGGACGAGTCGCTCGTGGAGGGCCGCCGCGGAGACATCGACGCCGTGGTCCCGCAGGGCCGCGGCCGCGGGCTCATAGGGGTCGGCGACCACCGGGAACCCACCCTGGAAGGCGTTGAGTATCGCGCGGTCGGTCGCGTCCAGCTCGGTCATACGCGCCCCTCGGGGGTGAATGCGTATAAACGGCCCGTATCGGACCGGTCGAGCTCCCGTTCGCGGCGCCCGAGACCACCCCACGGGACCCCCGATCCCACCACACATACGATCCTTACACATCTGTAACACGCGCTTACCGCCTTGCTGTCCCGCTCTGTGTGGTCGCAGACGCGCCCGCCGGCCGCATGCTATATGTATAACCCTGTCGAGGGTGGGTTTTCAACGTGTGTTGGCGGATAACCCATACGGGCAGGGGTCGTCGGTGGAAGTAACGATGTGTACGACAACGATGGTCGACCTCTCGGCGGACTCCGAGGAGCCCGTAACCGAAGCGGTGGTCGCGGCGATGGCGGGTGCAGACGGGTGCTCGCCGCTGGAACTGGACCTACTGCTGGGAGAGCATCTCGACCCCGACGCTCTCGAGGCGCTTCTCGGAGACGCCAGCGCGACGCAGGTCGAACTGAACGCGCGCCTCCCCGGCTACGAGGTCCGTATCAGGTCCGGCAGGGACGTCACTGTGACGGCGCGGTGTGAGGCTCTTGAGGCGCGCGCGCGGCCGGTGATACCCGTATGAGCGAGCAGACCCGCAAGCGGACGCCGGAGACGAAGTTCACCGAGTTCGAGGTCGGTTCGGAGACGGTCGCGCTCATCGCGGACGTCGCGAACGAGCGGGCCTGGATCCAGTCGAACCAGACAGTCGCGGTCGAACCGTGAGCACGACTATCTCCCGGTCGACGCGGCCGCGGCGCCGCGTCGCCGGAGTGGGTGGGGAGAGGGCGACCGGCGGACGAGGAGAATTACCGTGAGCATGGCACTGGAAAGCTGTGACAACTGTGGCGACATGTTCGACGCCGACGAGTGGCACCCGGCGGCGTTCGGTGCCGACAATGACGAGATCTACCAGTTCTGCTCGCCCTCGTGCAAGGAGGCCTATCTCGCCGAGGAGGTCGACGGCGAGAGGGCCCCCGAAGAGAACTGAGGGCGATACTCGCGGTCGACAGGGGAGTCCGCGCGGGGGTCGACCGCGCGGGCCGGGGACCGCAGTCGCGGGCGGGCCGGGGACCGCAGTCGCGGTCTGTCCCGGCCCGGGACAGGTCAGGGGCAGTCCTCCGACGAGAACGTCTCGGGTTCGGCGCCCTTGTCGACGGCGCTTGTCTCGCCTGAACCGACGTCGACGAGCATCGCCCGCCCGCCGTAGCCGTGGGTCTGGTCGTGGCCGCGCACGACGACACAGGGGGCGTCCTCGGGGACCGCCACGGTGGCCGACCGCGTGAACGGGTCCGTCGAGTGAGGGTGAGCGAGGTCCCGCCTGCCCAGGCGCTCGCCGTCGAGGCGCTCGACCTGCCACCAGTTGGCGTACCCCTCCTCGCCGTCGTCGTTGTGATAGAGGGTCACCTCGAACCAGTAGCCGCCGCTCGCCTCCGCGACTGTCACCCCCGTCACGTACGCCTCCCGCAGGTCCAGGGCGGGCGTCGCCGTCGTCGCCGTCGTCGCCGGCCCCGTTTTCGTCGCCGTCGTCGCCGGCCCCGCTTTCGTCGCCGTCGTCGCCGGCCCCACTTTCGTCGCCGTCGTCGCCGGCCCCACTTTCGTCGCCGGATCCGGGCGACTCCCCGTTGGCGGGCGAGGACTCTGGTCCGGTACAGCCCGCGACCGCCGGGAGGGCGGCGAGCGCGCCCAGAACGTGGCGGCGTCGCCAGGCCTCGTCGTCCGCGGGTCGCCGGTGTGGGTCGTCGGTCATCGCCGGGCGTTCGCCCGGCCGGAAGAAAAGGGTGGCGCGGTACGGCGGTTCCCGCGAGAGACCACTCCCGTGAGAGGCGACAGTTTACTCGTAGATAGGGCTGGCTTCGCAGAGTTCCTCGACGATCTCGGCGACTTCAGCCTTGACGGACTCGTCGTCGACGTTGTCGACGATGCGCGCGATGCAGTGGCCGACCGTCTCGCAGTCGTCCTCGTCGAAGCCCCGCGTGGTCAGCGCTGGCGTGCCCGCGCGAATGCCGGAGGCGACGAACGGCGAGCGCGTCTCGCCGGGCACCGTGTTGGCGTTCAGGACGATCCCGACGTCTTCGAGGGCCTCCTCGACTTCCTTGCCCGTCACGTCCGGGTGGGAATCGCGCAGGTCCACGAGGACGAGGTGGTTGTCGGTGCCGCCCGAGACCAGCGAGAGGTCGTGTTTCTGGAGGTGACCGCCGAGCGCCCGCGCGTTTTTCACCGTCTGCTCGGCGTACTCCTCGAAGCCGGGTTCCAGCGCCTCCTTGAAGCCGACGGCCTTGCCGGCGATGTTGTGCATGAGCGGGCCGCCCTGCGTGCCGGGGATGATGGCCCCGTCGATGTCGTCGGACGAAGTCGGCGACACCGACCGGCGACTCGTGGACGCCCGCCGCGACCAGGCCCGTGACGTGTGCGATGTCCGCGAGGTGGGAGGCGTCGACCGCGTCAGCTATCTCCTGGAACGACTCGAAGTCGACCTCGCGGGGGTACGCCGAGAAGCCCGAGACGATCATGTCGGGGTCGAAGGCCTCGGCCTGTTCGCGGACGGCGTCGAAGTCGATCCGGCCCGACTCGGGGTCGACCTCGTAGTTCTCGACGTCGTAGACCTGGCCGGCGAAGTTCGCCGGGTGGCCGTGGCTGAGGTGGCCACCGTGGGTCAGGTCCAGCGAGAAGATCCTGTCGCCGGGCTCCAGAACTCCCAGGTAGACCGCCATGTTGGCCTGTGAGCCCGAGTGGGGCTGGACGTTGACGTACTCTGCGCCCCACAGCTCCGTGGCGCGGTCAATGGCCAGCTGTTCGACGTCGTCGGCGTACTCGCAGCCCCCGTAGTAGCGCTCGCCGGGATACCCCTCGGCGTACTTGTTCGTGAGCACCGAACTCTGGGCCTCCAGAACCGCCTCACTGACGTGGTTCTCGCTGGCTATCATCGCGAGCGTGTCCTGCTGGCGTTGCACCTCACCGGCGAGCGCGTCCGCGACCGCCGGGTCTACGTCCCGCACTGTGTCGTAGTCCATGTCTGCACCTCTGGGTCCCCCCGTCAATAATCTACCTTTCCGGACCGACTCCGGGGCCGACCTGCGGCGCCCGCCCCGCGGGCCGGCTCCGTGGTAGAGATTCACACGATCTGTTCGCGGGGTTCGAAGGGGAAATCAACGACTAAGGCACGATAAAATTAAGTGTGATAGTTCTAAAAAGGCAAGGAACTGTGAGCCAGAATTTTTTCGCCGACGATGTCGGAGCGGTACTCTCAGAGACAGTAGCCGAGAGCGGCGGGCCGGTCTACGTGGTGAACCCGACGCTGGAGACGGTTCCGGACATCGTCTCCCAGTTGCACGAGGAGGACGGGTCGACGGCGGTGAACCTCCTCGCCGCTAACGAGACGCTCAAGGAGGTGATGGGCGATTTCATCGTCGCGGGCCACGCCTCGGACCTGGTCGTCGACGACGTGCTGTCGGTTCGTCTCATTGAGGACAGGCCCGAGGCGTCGCTGTTCGTCGCGGACGGGCTGGTCGTCTCGCTCGTCCACGTAAACGAGAGGGTCGGCGGCCTCACCACGTCCGAGGCGTCGTTCGTCGACCGGGTACTGGACCACTACGGCGACCGGTGGGAGGGAAGCGAACAGTTCCAGATTCGCACGCCGTCGGTCAGGCGCGTCCGGGAGACCCTCTCCGAGGAGATCGGTCCGGAGGTCACCGGGGACTTCGACGCCATCCTCTCGGAACTGGACGTCGCCAGGGGCGACGGCGAGGGCCTCGACGAGGTGACCATCAGCATCCTCGCCGGCGCCCGCCACGGCGTGCTCCTGTATGACATCAGCCGGTGGGGCGAGGACATCGGGCTGGCCAGCAAGGCGACGTTCTCGCGGACCAAGAGCCGCTTGGAGGAGAGCGGCATCGTCAGGACCGAGAAGGTGCCGATAGACGTCGGCCGCCCGCGACTGCGCCTCCGACTCACAGAGGACGGCTTCCGGTCGGCGTCGATCCCGGAACTGACCGAGCGGGTCCAGCAGCGACTTGCCGAGAAGTGACCCGACCGCCGCTTTCGTCTCCCAGCGTGCAGTCTGTTTCTCGCCATCATGCGCGAGCCGCGAGGCGTGGGTTCGGGGTCGCCGGCACGCGACCCGAGGCCTTCGGAGGGTGCCAGCACGCGCGACCCACGGCCTTTAGGGGTCGCCGGGCGTCTGGAGCGGTATGACGATCGGACTCGTCGGCGACGGTCCGGCGGCGGCCGTCGAGGCGGCGCTCGGGGACGGGGACCAGTCCGTCGAACGCATCGCACCCGATGAGCTGGCCGGCGCCCACGCGGCGGCGGTAGCCGTCGACCGCGCCGGGGCACGGACCTTCCAGGAGGTCAACGAGCGGGCGCTCGCGGCCGACGTGGCGTGGTTCGCGGTCGAACTCGGCGGCGTCGGCGGCTACCCGGTCGTCGACGCCGCCGTGACCGGCTTCGACCCGGCGGGGGCCTGTTACGAGTGTCTCGTGAGCCGGGTGGCATCGAACGTGCCCGCCGACGCCGACCCCGTCTCGCCGCCGCGGGACGCGACCGCGCGCCTCGCGGGCGCGACGGCGGGCCACCGCGTCGTCGACTTCCTGACGCCCGCGGAACCCGACCACCTGGGCGAACTCGTCGAGGTCCCCCACGCCGAGCGGACCGTCCTACCGGTCCCCGGCTGTGACTGCGGCGACGGGGTCGCCGACGACCTGGAGACGGCGTCCGGGTCCCGGACCGTCGACGAGTCGCTCTCGCGCGCCAAGCGCGGGCTCGACGAGCGGGTCGGGCTCGTCTCGACCGTCGGCGAGGCAGAGTCCTACCCCGCGCCCTACTATCTCGCCCAGTTGTGTGACACTTCGGCGTTCGCCGACGAGAGCGCCGGGCGGCAGGCCGCGGGGGTCGACGTCGGCTGGGACGCCGCGTTCATGAAGGCGCTCGGCGAAGGGTTCGAGCGCTACTGTGCCGGCGTCTACCGCCGCGGGGCGTTCACGCACGGGAGCGTGGCGGACGTGTCCGACCCGGTCGCCCCGTCGGCGGTCGTCGCGCCCGACGACTGGGCGGTCGACGACGGCGCGGACCGCCCCTGGGTCCGGGGCGAGGCGCTCGGGAGCGACGAGCGGGTCAGCCTGCCGGCCGAACTCGTCCACTATCCGCCGCCCGAGCGGACGACCCGGCCCGCGGTGACCACCGGGCTCGGCCTCGGGAACGGGACCGTCGAGGCGCTGCTCTCGGGGCTGTACGAGGTCCTCGAACGCGACGCCGCGACCGTCGCCTGGTACTCGACCTACGAGCCTCTGGGGCTGGCCGTCGACGACGAGCGCTACCGACAACTGGCCGCGCGGGCCGGCGCGGCGGGGCTGGACGCGACCGCGCTCTTGCTGACTCAGGACGTCGACGTGCCGGTGGTGGCCGTCGCGGTCCGCCGCGACGAGTGGCCGAAACTCGCCCTCGGGACGGCGGCCCACCTCGACCCGGCGCGGGCGGCCCGGAACGCGCTCGCCGAGGCCGTCCAGAACTGGGTGGAGTTGCGCGAACTGGGCCCCGAGGGTGCCGGGGAGGCCGAGGGCGCCATCGGCCGCTACGCCGACTCCCCGGGCGAGGCGGGGGCGTTCGTCGACCCCGACCAGCGGGTCCCCGCGGGCTCGGTCGGGCCCGACACCGTCCCCGAGGGGGTCGACCACCTCGCCGAGGTACGCTCCCGGGTCGACGACGCCGGCCTGTCGGCCTACGCGGCCCGGACGACGACCCGCGACGTCCGGGACCTCGGCTTCGAGGCCGTCCGCGTGGTGGTGCCGGCGGCCCAACCGCTGTTTTTCGGCGAGCCATACTTCGGCTCGCGGGCCGAAACGGTCCCGGAGTCGCTGGGGTTCGAGCCCCGACTCGACCGCGACCACCACCCCTACCCCTAGTAGGCCCTCACCCGTGGACTTGCGGGTTCGGATTCCACGCCCTCACCTGTTTCGCACTGGATAGCGTTCGTAGCGTATGCGAGAGAGAGCGGGCAGTCGACCCACCCGAGAATTGCTCGAAGAAACGGCGAGGTCGGGCTGAAGGGAGTCGCTGAGTCTCGCACGCCGTTTCTGGGCACTTTCTCTCCGGTGTTGCAGAGACGAATTCACGGGTCGAAGCTCGAAACACCACTGCGGACGAGAGCGAGTATTTCTGGCAGTACGCGGACAGATGCGAGGGTTTATACGGGCGTGTGGTGACAGTCCACACAGCGACTGGCGGCCGTTTTCCGCGTTCGCGACGGCCGTCAGTCGGGAGTACAATGGTATCAGAGTTCGACCTTCCGTGCACAGAGTGTGATAGGGAACTCGTGGCCCGCGAGGTCAGCCCGGGTTCCGGGCCGTCGAGCGCCGACGGGCCAGCGGGTGCGACGCCGCCGGGTGCGACGGCAGTGGGTGACAAAGCGGTGGGAACCGAGACGCCGGGTGAGACGACGGGCGCGGAGACGGCAAGCGAGGCCCTGACCGTCGCCGAGTGTCCCGGCTGTGGGAGCCGGTACTACCCCGAGGAGGCGCTCGCGCGCCTGTCGGTCCACTAGATCGCGAGCGTCACCCGGAGGATGTCCCGCGTTCCGGGACCCAGCCCCACGGCGACCGCCGCGACCAGCAACAGCACCGCGTAGCGCGGGCTCTCCTCGAAGATGGTCTCGTCGAACAGCCAGACGATGACCAGCGCCACCACCAGTTTCACCACCAGGAACGGCCACGAGGTGCCGATGACCGAGGCGACCGAGGCCGGCAGCACCGACTCGGTGATCTGGATGATCACCCGGTTCGCGGGGTGTTTGGCCCCGTAGGTGAACGGGTGGCCCAGCGCCGTCGTCCAGTCGGCGGCGACCACGTTCGCCACGCCGTCGATGGCGTGGCCCCACAGGACCACGAGGCCGATCGCCCCGGTCCCCTCGTTGACCGCGGGTTTGTACGCGGCGACGGCGGCGTAGATGGCGTAGGCGATGACGGTCGCCAGCACCACGTCGACGACCAGGATCTGCGGGTACAGGGAGACGTACTCGGCCGTGAGTGCGAGCCCGAAGAGGTACGCCAGCGTCAGTCCGAGGACGCCCGCGCCGATGCCGGTCATCGTGCGGTACATGTCCGAGACAGTGCCGTTCGACTCCAGGGCGAGGCTGACGAGGAGCGCCCCGAGCGTGATCACGAAGACCGTCACGTAGATCACGGGGCTGATAAACAGCGTGTTCAGCGGGTACGTGACCGCCGGGTCGACCCCGGCCGAGACGGCCGCGTCGCTGGCGTCCTCGACGACCCTGAGCGCCCCGCCGAACAGCATGAACGGCACCAGCGAGAAGAAGAGCCGGCGGTCGGTCCCCAGGTCCAGGCGGTCCAGCAGGAGCAACACGCCGACGATCATAAAGAGGAGTGTCACCATGTAGCCCACCTCGGAGACCGTCGTGTAGCCGGTGTAAGCGACGACGCCGGCCTCGGCGCCCGCCCGACAGGCCGCGTCGGTGCCCTCCAGCACGACCCCGTCGCCGGTCAGTATCGCACACCGGGCGTTGTTGGCGTCCGAGTAGACGGGCCCCCAGAAGTACTGCCAGATGAACCGGTCGTAGACGACACGCGGCAGCGCGACCGACCCGAGGGCGAGCCCCCCGACCAGCGCGAGCGCCGCCCCCAGCCAGGTCCGCCCGGTGACGAGCCGCTCAGATCCCATGGAGGATACCGGGCTATGTGGCCTGTTTAGCCTTCCGGTCGCGTGCGCCGGCCGGGCAGGACCGGCCGGCTTCGGGTTTGGCGGTCCGTCGTCCCGCGTGAAGGGCGAAAAGAGGGGCGGCCCGACTCACCCGTCGAGCCCGGCACGGACGGCGGCGAGGACGGCCTCGTGTGCCTCGCCGTTCGAGGCGACCAGTCCGCCGCTGTCGACCGCCCAGCGGTCGCCCTCGAGGTCGGTGACGACGCCGCCGGCTTCCCGGACGAGGTGGACGCCCGCGAGCGTGTCCCAGGGGGACTGTTCCTCGGTCGCGACGACCGCCTCCAGGCCGCCGCTGGCGACGAACGCGAGCGTCGCCTGCATGCTCCCGAGTCGCCGGAGGTCGCCCAGGCGGTCCAGCAGTGCGCCACAGGTGTCGCCGAACGTCCCCGTGTCGTCGGGGCGGTAACGCCCGGTCAGGCCGACGACGAACGTCTCCGGGTCCGCCCGGTCGCTGACGGCGAGGGCGTCCCCGTCACGGGTCGCGCCCTCCCCGCCGGCCGCGTAGAGTTCGCCGTGGGCCGGCAGGTACGACACCGCCGCGACCGCCTCGCCGTCGACGACGGCCGCGACGCTGGTCGTCCACAGGCGGAGTTCGCGCGCGAAGTTCGCCGTCCCGTCGATCGGGTCGACGACCCAGGCGTCGCCCGTCTCGGGGACCCGGTCGACCAGTTGCTCGGAGGCGTCCGTCCCCACGGGCACCGCGTCCTCCTCGCCGACGACCGCGTCGTCGGGGAACTCCGCGCGGATGGTCGCGACCACCTGTCGCTGTGCGTCCCTGTCGGCCTCGGTCACCGGGTCGGTCTTGTCGGCTTTGGTGTCGACCTGCAGGTCGCCCCGGAACGCCTGCCGCGCGACGGTTCCCCCGGCACGGGCCGCGCGCTCGGCCATCGCTGCCCGCCTGTGTGTATCGGTCATACGCTCTCTCCGTCGACCGGCCGGAAATCCCCACCGCTTTCGGTTCAGCCGTCCCGTCGCGACGCGTCCTCGGCGGCCGCCGCTATCGCGTCCGCGATGTCCTCCGCCTCCTCCGGCGTGTACAGCGTCTTGTCTCCCCAGGACTGCTCGATGCGCACGTACTCGTCCCGCGTGTCGACGTCGAAAAACGCCGTGTTCTCCAGCGGGAGAACCTCCCCTGCCAAACCCCTGTCCTCTGTTGCCATACCTCGTGCTTCTGTGGCCAGCGGTTTAAATCGTGCGCTCGGCGCCCGCGCGTTGCGCCGCGTTCACCCCGTGAACACGGCGGGCACGGGTCGTGAGCGGGGCTCACTCACAGTAGACGCCGTCTCCGAATCCGCCACATTCGAGCGTGACGACGTAGGCTTCGATCGCCTCGACCGAGACCCCGCCTGGGTCGAACTCGACGCGTGCGCGCATCCTCTCCCCCGACGGGAGTTCCGACCCCTCCGGATACTGGGTCTTCCAGGTACCGGTTTCGATCTCGTTGGTGAAGCTCGTGTCCGTCGAGTCGTAGAACTTCGCTCGCAGGTCGTACTCGAACAGGTCGGCATCCTGGCCGCCCTCGTTGTGGACCGTCACCGTGACGACGAACAGGTCATCCTCGACGGCGGACCCACACCCGACGACGGCGAGGCCCTCGACGCTGTCCTCCGTGCCCTCGCACATCGGTCCGATACTCCCTTCCACACCGCCGCCCTCGGTGGGCGGTTCGGTCGTCGCGGCCGCCGTGGGCGTGGTTCCCCCCGAAGGCGTCTCGGTCGGGGTCGCCCCGTCGCCACCGCTTCCGCCGTCGTCTCCGCCGTCTCCCGAGTTCCCCTCGATGCCGGCACACCCGGCCAGGCCGGCGGCCGCCAGCGTCGCAGTCGCCCGGAGCACCCGGCGTCTGGCGGGGTGGTCGCCGCCGTCCGGACCGTCCGCTGTGCGCGTTCGCGAATCCGGCGTGCCCGTCATGGGCTCGCTCCTCTTGCCGGTCCGTAGTCGTCGGCAGCCGTCAGACCCGGGCGGCGGTCAGCCCGGTCGCCTGTCGTCGGTCGTCGGCGCCGACGGGGGGGTAGCCTGCGGGCGTGGAGTCGGCTCACTAACCGTCGACAGTCGTGCCGCTGTAACATGGCCCCACACAAGCGAGCCGGTGACTTAAAACCACTCCCCGTGAGGGCCGATACCGCCGCTTTAGCGGGACGCGCCACTGTCGTGGCGTCATCGGAGCCGGCGCTCTCCCGGAGCGTGAAATAGCGCGAGGGAAGACCGCTCCCGTACGGGGAATTTGGCCCGCTATCGACGTGCGAGGGAGGGGATTCGAACCCCTGGACCCCTACGGGAGCGGATCTTGAGTCCGCCGCCGTTTCCAGGCTTGGCTACCCTCGCACGCGCCTGGGGTGACGACACTCTGGTCTCAGTGGGCGCTGTTATAAAGATTGCACGGAGACGGACACGGCTCCTGCGGGGTCTGGGCACACGAACGGGGTCGTCGAACAGCGGAACGGGGCCGGACTCACTCGATGTCGAGCGAGTAGATGCGTTTGCGGGCGTCGGCGAAGGAAAACCGGGAGTCGACGACGTCGACGTCTTCGAGGCGATTCAGCGCGTAGCGCACGGTCCGGGGCGGGAGAAGGGTCTCCTCGGCGAGTTCGCTCTGGGTCAGTGCGTCGTTGTACTCGAGGGTCTTGGCGACCAGTTTGGCGCTGGGCGGCAGGTCACGCACGGCGTCCCACCCGTCCTCCGTGGCCGCGTCGGCCTGTGCAGTCTCCGAAGTACTCATCCTACACGTGGCTTCTGGATACGAACTAATAATATTTCCCGTTCGGAAATTACCCGAATGTATGTCCCGGCAAAATTCAGCGGGGAGCGGCGAGCGGGAGCGGCCGCGAGAGCCGGTCTGGCCGAGCCTGTGAGGAGATGCCGGATCCGCCGGACCCGAAACCTCTTATTATCCCGTCCGCTAGAGGTGGTGTAATGACCGATACGGTGGACAAAGTCGACCTGCCGTACAACGAAGGCGCGTCCCAGCAGGAGAAGATCGAGGCACTCGAGGAGCGCCTCGAAGTGCTCGAGAGCCAGAACGAGGAGATGCGCGACAAGCTCCTCGACGCGAACGCGGAGAACAACAAGTACCAGCAGAAGCTGGAGCGGTTGACCCACGAGAACAAGAAACTCAAGCAGTCGCCGCTGTTCGTCGCCACCGTTCAGGAGATCACCGACGACGGCATCATCATCAAACAGCACGGCAACAACCAGGAGGCGATCACGGAGGTCACCGACGAGATGCGTGACGGGCTCGAACCCGACTCGCGGGTGGCCGTGAACAACTCCCTGTCCATCGTCAAAAGCCTCGACGACGAGACCGACGTGCGCGCTCGTGTCATGGAGGTCGACGAATCCCCCGACGTCACCTATCAAGACATCGGCGGCATCGAGAGCCAGCTCGACGAGGTCCGCGAGACCGTCGAGATGCCCCTGAAGAACCCCGGCATGTTCGAGGAGGTGGGCATCGACCCGCCGTCAGGCGTGCTGTTGCACGGCCCGCCGGGGACGGGCAAGACGATGCTCGCCAAGGCCGTCGCCAACCAGACCGACGCCACCTTCATCAAGATGGCCGGCTCCGAACTGGTTCACAAGTTCATCGGCGAGGGCGCGAAGCTCGTCCGGGACCTGTTCGAACTCGCCCGCCAGCACGAGCCCTCGGTCATCTTCATCGACGAGATCGACGCCATCGCGGCCAAGCGGACTGACTCCAAGACCTCCGGCGACGCCGAGGTCCAGCGGACGATGATGCAACTGCTCTCGGAGATGGACGGCTTCGAGGAGCGCGGCGAGGTGCGGATCATCGCGGCGACCAACCGCTTCGACATGCTCGACCGGGCCATCCTCCGGCCGGGCCGGTTCGACCGCCTCATCGAGGTCCCCAAGCCCGACGAGGCGGGCCGCGAGCAGATCTTCCGGATCCACACCCGCGAGATGAACGTCGACGACGACGTCGACTACGCGGACCTCGCCCGGAAGACCGGCGAGGCGTCCGGTGCCGACGTCAAGGCCGTCTGTACCGAGGCCGGGATGTTCGCCATCCGCGACGACCGCACCGAGGTCAGCATGGACGACTTCCTCGACGCCTGGGACAAGATACAGGCCGAAGACGACGGTGAAGAGGTCTCGCGAACCTTCGCCTGAGACGCGTCACTGGGACGGCCGTCACTTCCTCGTCCACCGCCGGTTTCCCGTCTACTGGCGCTTCGTTCTCGTCAGACGGTTTCCTCCACTGACGCTTCGTTCTCGTCAGACGGTTTCCTCCACTGACGCTTCGTTCTCGTCGTGGTCGCCCGGCGACCCCGAGCGCCTCGGATTCGGGAACAACTACAAAACACGGGGGTGTGTAGATCCGCACGGTCGATAATGGGGGACACAACCGCAGGGACAGCCGCCGGCGGTTCAGGGGCCAGGGAGTTCAGCCTGGAGTCGGTGCTGACTGTCTTCAGGGACCGGTCGGACCCGGCACGGCCGCTGACGGCCAACGACGTGATGGAAGAGCTGGACTGCTCGCGGCGGACGGCCCACAACAAGCTGAACGCCCTCGTCGAGGAGAGGGTCCTGGCGACCCGAAAGGTCGGCGCGCGCGGCCGGGTCTGCGACGGCGGGTGGCTCGGGCGTGAGAAGGTCCGGCTCGACCCCGCTCGCGGGTCGGCGCTCGCCGTCAGAGTCCACGCCGACCTCGACGTGGACGCGTTCACCGACGCCGTCCGCTCGACGCTGGAACCGTACGGGACGACGGTCGAACGGGCGGCCGGCATCGGCCTCCTGTCGGGGTGGACGCGGTCGGTCTGAGGGGTCACGCGGCCCGTGCGAGTCGCTCTCGACGTCCCGACCCTGCCCGCTCCTGCCTCCGGCAGGGACCGGCCGCTCTCGACCGCCGAATCACGGTCGGCCGGGTGGCGCTCGCTCACCCCGGTTCGGGGGACTCGTCGTCGGCCACCCGCCGGAGGGTCACCGTCTCGATCCGGGCGCCGTCGACGGCCTCGACTTCGAGACGGAAGCCGTCGGCCGTGACGGTGTCGCCGACAGCCGGCGGGCGTCCCAGTCGGTCGAAGACGAGACCGCCCAGCGTGGCGTGGGACGCGCTCTCGAAGTCGGCGCCCAGTTCGTCGTTGACCGTCGCCAGGGCGACAGCGCCGTCGGCAACGTAGCCGGCGTCTCCGCGGCGGTGGATCGACGGTTCCCGCGTCCAGTCGTCGAAGCCGTCACGGATGTCGCCGACGACGACCTCGACGACGTCCTCGACGGTCGCGATCCCCTCCAGGGTGCCCCACTCGTCGATGACCACGGCCATCTGGCGTTGCTGGGTCTGGAACTCGTCTAGGAGTTCGTTGACGGCAGTCGTCTCGGGGACCATCGGCACGTCCCTGGCGAGGTCCCCGGCCGCCATCCCGTCGGGGGCGCCGGACTCGCCGGCACGGAGCACGTCCTTGACGTCGACGTACCCGACCACCTCGTCGCTGTCGACGACCGGGTACCGCGAGTGGCCGTACTCGACGACCAGCGAGCGCAGTTCGGGGAGGGTGGTGTCCGCCCGGACCGTCGCCACGTTCGGCTGGGGGATCATGACGTCGCGAGCGGTCACGTCGTCGAGTTCGAACACCTGCTCTATCATGCTGACCTCGGCCGCGTCGACCTGGCCGTCCTCGCCCGCACGGCTCAACACGAGCCGTATCTCCTCCTCGGAGAGGGTCTCCTCGGCCTCCGAGGCCGGCGGGACCCCGATGAGGCTCGTGAACCGGTTGGCCGTCCCGTTGAAGACGACCAGCCCCGGCAGGAACACGTAGTAGAAGAACTTCATCGGCGGGGCGACCAGCAACGCCAGGCGCTCGGCCTCCGCGATGGCGATCGTCTTGGGGGCGAGTTCGCCGAAGACGACGTGGAGGAAAGTGACGACGCCGAAGCCGATCCCCACCGCGACGAGGTGGAGCGTCCCAGCGGGCAACACCGGCGCCAGCACGGGTTCGATCAGCGCGGCGACGGCCGGTTCGCCGATCCAGCCCAGTCCCAGCGAGGCGACCGTGATCCCCAGTTGCGTCGCGGCCAGGTAGTCGTCGAGACTGCCCAGCGCGTCCTGCAGGGTGGTCGCGCCGGCACGGCCCTCCTCGACCATTCGGTCGACGGCCGTCGACCGGACGCGGACGAGCGCGAACTCCGAGGCGACGAAAAAACCGTTGAGCGCCACCAGGAACAGCGCCCCCAGCAACCGCCCGGTCGAGAGAACCAGGTCAGCCACGGTACCGGCCCCGGAACGTCGCGGTTCCATCACGACAGTCTGACGGCGCGCACTCCGGTCCGCCCGCGACGAGGAGAGTGTGCATGCGCCAGGCTACACTCTGCGCCCACAAAGCGCTGGCGTCCGCTGTCGGCGCGTGGGACGTCGAAACCGCGGAGTGTGGGCACTGTTCCGCCGGACGAGCCACGGCGGGCGACCGGGCGGTCGGCGGCCCGGGCAGTCAGCAAACCGGGTAGTCGTCGCACCGGACAGTCAGCGCGAAGGACGGTCGGCGGGTCGACCGTTCCGGAGGGCGGGTCCGGGGCCACTCCGGCCCCGTCACCGGCTCGGAGAGCGCCCCGGAAGCGCGTCAGCGAGCGCCTCGGCAGGGTGACGCGGCGTCTCCCCGCCGGGTCTGTCGCCGAGTTGTGTCCGGCAGGAGGCCCCGGGCGCGACCACGCTCTCGCCGTCGCTGTCTTCGACCTGGTCGAAGAGGATCCGCCCGATAGCCTGGCTCATCGAGTAGTGTTCGGCCTCGTAGCCGAAACTGCCGGCCATCCCGCAACAGCCCGAGTCCAGCGGGTCGACAGCGTAGCCGGCCCGCCGGAGGACGCCGACGGCGTGGTGGTCTTTCTTCGTGGCCTTCTGGTGGCAGTGGCCGTGGTAGGTCAGCGACTCACGGGGGTCGACCCACTCGATTTCGCGGTCGAGGCCGTGGCAGTCGAGGTACTCACAGAGGCCGTAGGCGGCCTCGGCGACGGCGCTCGCCCCGTCGTGGTCGTGGCCCAGCAGGTCGGGGTAGTCCGACTGGAGCATAACGGCGTCCGAGGGTTCGACGAGGACGACGTCCCGGCCGGCCGCGACGTGGTCCCGGAGCGCGGCGACGTTGTCCTCGGCGGTTGCCCGCGCGTGGTCGAGCAAACCTTTTGAGTAGGCCGGGCGGCCGCTGTCGGTACTGTCGGCGACCGTCACGCCGACGCCCGCGGCTTCGAGGACGCGGACCGCGTCCATCCCCACCTCCGCGTGGGTGTAGTTCGTGTAGGCGTCCGCGAACAGGACGACCGACCGGTCGGCCTCTGCGGGGGTGACACGCGACTCGTGGTCATCGAATCGGTCCCGGAAGGTCCGGCGGTGGAGCCGCGGCGTGTCCCGTTCCCGGGCGATGCCGAGGGTCTTCTCCAGCAGCAGGTCCGAGCCGGGGAACCCGGCGAGCAGGTTCGCCAGCGGCGCGACCGTGCTCCCGAGTCCGAAGAGGGTGTCGACGTTCGCGAACACGCGGTCGCGGAGCGTGGCCCCGTGTTCCTCGTGGGAGGCGTGGGTGACCTCGGCTTTGAGTTTCGCCATGTCGACGCCGCTGGGACAGTCCCGCTTGCACCCCTTGCAGCCGATACACAGGTCCATCACCTCCGAGACGAACTCCGCGTCGGTGGGGTCGTCGGGGAGGTCGCCGCTCATGGCCTGGCGGAGCACGTTCGCCCGCCCGCGTGTCGACGTGATCTCCTCCTCGGCGGCCCGGTAGGTCGGGCACATCACGCTCCCGGTGGTCTCCTGGGGACCGCGACACCCCCCGCAGCCGTGACACAGTTCGACCATGCCCTGCATCCCGTTCTCGTTGGTCCAGTCCAGCGTCGAGTCGAACGACGACTCGAACTCGTAGTCGGGGTCGAACCGCAACTTCTCGGCCATGTCGACGGTCCGGGCCCGCGGGGGCGCCTCGCCGGCCGCCACCGCCGCCTCGTCGACGCCGACGACCTGTCCCGGGTTCAGCAGCCAGTCGGGGTCGAACGCCTCCTTGAGGTCCCTGAACACTTCCCAGACGTCGGTGCCGTATAGTTTCTCGTTCCAGGCGGTCCGCGCGCGGCCGTCGCCGTGTTCGCCCGAGACCGAACCGCCGTACTCGACGACCAGGTCGGTCACCGCGTCGGCGATCGAGACCATCTGCTCGACGCCGTCGACGGTCTTGGTGTCGACGAGCGGCCGGATGTGGAGTACGCCCGGCCCCGCGTGGGCGTAGAAGGACGCGAACGTGTCGTGCTCGTCGAGCACGTCCTGGAAGTCGGCGACGTAGTCCGGGAGGTTCTCGGGCGGGACGGCGGTGTCCTCGATGAACGCGACGTGTTTCGCGTCGGTGGTCCGCGAGAGCAGTATCGGCAGGCCGCTCTTGCGGAGTTTCCAGAAGCGCTCGCGCTCGGCGTCCTCGTGGGCCTCCAGCGCCTCCACGGCCCTGACCGGCACCGCCGTCTCGCGGTCGAGTGCGGGGTCTGTCTCCCCCCGGCGACGGTCCGCGAGCACGCGGTCGACTGCGGCCTCGCCGTCGGCGTCGCTGTCGGCGTAAAACTCCACGAGCAGCGTCGCGCGCGTGGCCTCGGGGAGCATCGACGCCACCTCGGCGAACTCGGCGGTGTCCCGCGCGAGGTCCAGCATCGTGTCGTCGAGCACCTCGACGGCCGCGGGGTCGTGGTCGAGGATCGGCGCGATGTCGGCCATCGCGGCGACGAGGTCGTCATAACACAGCAGGGCCATCGCCTTCGTCTGCGGGACGGGTTCCAGCGCCACGGTCGCCTCCGTGAGGACGGCCATCGTCCCCTCGCTGCCGGCGAGCAGGCTCGCGAGGTTGACGGTGCCTGCCTCGCCGTACACGCCTTCGGCCTCGGCGACGAGACGGTCGAGGTTGTACCCCGAGACGTTTCGCTTCAGGTCGGGGTAGGCGTCGGCGATTTCCTCGCGGTGGTCCTCGAGGACGTCCGCGACGGCGGCGTAGATCCGTCCCTCCAGGCCGTCGGCGTCGGCGCGGTCACACAGGTCCTCGACGGCCACCTCGCCGAACGTCGTGACGGTGCCGTCCGCGAGGACGACCTCACACTCCGCGACGTAGTGGTCGGTCTTGCCGTACTTCAGCGAGTGCGCGCCGGTGGAGTTGTTGCCGACCGCGCCGCCGAGTGCGGACTTGTCGCCCCACGCGGGGTCGGGCGCGAACTTCAGGCCGTACTCGGCTAACGCGGCGTTGATGTCGCCAAGCCTCGTTCCGGCCCCGGCGGTGAGCCGGCGCTCGTCGGGGTCGACCGCCACCAGTTCGTCCATATACCGGCTGAAATCGAGGACCACCGCCTCGTTGACGGTCTGGCCGGCGAGGCTCGTGCCACCGCCTCGCGGGAGGACGGGGACGTCCTGCTCGGCACAGTACCTGACGACGGCGGCCACGTCGGCGGTCGACCGTGGGAAAACGACGCCGACCGGTGGTACCTCGTAGATGCTGGCGTCTGTCGCGTACAGTTCCCGCGAGTACTCGTCGAAGCGGACGTCGCCGTCGACGCGGTCGCGGAGCGCCCCGGCCAGGTCCGGCGTCGCCTCGCCGCGGGTGACGTGGTCGTAGTCGGCCCGCTCGTCGGCCGCGGGAGAGCCGGCGCCGGGGTCCGGGTCGGGGCGGGACATGGTCAGAACGCTCCGGGTGCGACGACGTACGCGAACAGGAGCGTTAGTATCCCGGTGGCGGTCGCGTAATAAGCCAACGGGATCAGTTCGAGCCGGATGACCTGTCCCTCCTCGCCGACGAGGCCGACGACCGCGAGCGCGGCGACGACGTTGTGGATGGCGACGAGGTTACCGATGGCGCCGCCGACGGCCTGCGCGCCGACGACGACCATGGTCGGCACGCTCAGGTTCTGTGCGGCGTTGCACTGGAACACGCCGAAGAGGATGTCGCTGACGGTGTTCGAGCCGGCGATGAACGCGCCGAACGCGCCGACCAGCGACGCGAAGAACGGGTAGACCGGGCCCGCGGCGTTGGCTGTCAGGTCCGAGAGGACGACCAGCATGCTGTCGAACCCCTCGACACGGCCGGAGTTTATCATGATCTGGACGGTGGCGACCGCGAACCACAGCGCGACCACGGCCGGCAGGATCTTCCAGACCGTCTCGCTCCAGGAGTTTTTGATCTCCTCGGTGTCCATCCCGTGGAGGCCGTAGGTGAGGACGCTGACGACGACGAAGACCGCGCCGGGCAGGTACAGCGTCCGGAACGAGCCCGACAGGCCCGCGAACCCGAAGATGTCCTGCCACGCGATGACGAGGTTGCTCGTCAGGAAGTTCTGGAGCGGGCGCCAGACCCACGTGACCACGAGCAATGCGGCGGTCAGGATGTAGGGCAGCCAGGCCACGGCCAGCGACATGTCCGTGTCAGCGCCGGGGGTCGCCATCGCGCTGGCTCCCCAGTTCGGGACCGATCACGGCACCCACCTCGGCGGCTTCACGCCCGCTTCGGCGTGGCGACCCGGGGACGTTCCGGGCTTCGTGACGGGCGGGGAGCGTCCGTCGAGCGACCAGAGAGCGAGACGGTTCACCGAGCGGGAGCGAAGTGACCGCTCGGCCTTTTTCGCCCACGTTTTTGGCGGTGGGGTTCCCGCAGCGAGCGAAGCGAGCGAGGAAACCCCACCGCGAAAAAGGTGGTTCGGAAGCCTTGTAACGCGGGGCCGCCGTGTGTGGGACAATGAGCCACTCCTCGCCGCCGGTCCGCCGGGTGACCGACTGGGACTTCGGACGCCTGTCGGCGCTGGCCGACGAGCACGGGACGCCGCTGTACGTGCTAGACACAAACCGCGTCGCCAACAACTACGAGCGGTTCGCGGGCGCGTTCGACGACGCCCACGTGATGTACGCCGCGAAGGCTCACACCGGCCGGGCGGTGCTAGAGACGCTTCTGGATGCGGGAGCCGACATTGAGTGTGCCGCGGCGGGGGAACTCCAGCGGGCCATCGAGGCCGGCGCGGACCCGGACACGCTCCAGTATACCGCTGTCAACCCGCCCGCGGGCGACCTGGATTACGCCGCCGAGCTTGGCGCCGAGCATCCGGGACTGACGGTCACCGGCGGGGCGCGGGACACCTTCGACCGGCTGGAAGCGCGGGGATACGACGGCCGGGTCGCGATCCGGGTGAACCCGGGCATCGGGACCGGCCACCACGAGAAGGTCGCCACCGGGAAAGACGCCAAGTTCGGCATCCCGTACGACGAGGTGCCGGCGCTGGCCACAGAGTTGCGGGACCGCTTCGAGTTGGTGGGGCTCCATGCGCACATGGGGAGCGGTGTCCTCGGGGAAGACATGGACGACCACTGCCGGGCCATCGCGAAGGTGGCCGACCTGGCACGGGCGGTGGGCGACGCCGACCTGGCGTTCGTCGACTTCGGCGGCGGCTTCGGCGTGCCCTACCGCGAGAGCGAGGAACCGCTGGACATGGCCGTCGTGGCCGAGCGCGTCGCCGACGCCGTCGGCGACCTGGCGGCGACGGTGAAACTCGAACCCGGGCGCTACGTCGTCGCCGACGCCGAGGTGATCCTGACGCGGGTCAACACCGTCAAGGAGACGCCGGCGACGACCGTCGTGGGCGTGGACGCGTCGCTGGCGACGCTCATCCGGCCGGCCATGTTCGACTCGTATCACCCGATGGCGAACGTCTCTGCGCCCGACCGGGAGACCGAACCCGTCTCCGTCGGGGGGCCGTGCTGTACGAGCGCCGACGTGTTCTGTACCGACCGGCCGATAGCCCGCCCGGAGCGGGAGGACCTGCTCGCTATCGGCAACGCCGGGGCCTACGGCTACGAACTCGCCAACCAGTTCCACTCACAGCCCCGTCCGGCCGAGGTCGCTCTCTCGGGGGGGGAGTCGCGGGTGGTCCGCCGGCGCGAGACGGTGGCCGACGTGACGAGAGTGGAACGCGAGGCGCGAACTGCCCCGGCGGACAGAACGGGACGCGGGACGACCCCCACGGCCGACGGCGCGGGGGAGGAATGACGGCGTTCGACGCACTCGACTTCCACGAGCGGGCCGTCCGGACCCCGTCTCACGAGTCGGTCGACGAGATGCGGGACCTGCTCGTCGAGGTGCTCCGCGACGCCGGCGCCGACCCGACCATCGACGACGCGGGCAACGTCCTCGCGACGCGGACCGGCGACGGACACGGGGACCCGTCGGTGCTCGACGCGGCCGGCGACGACGGCCACGGCGGTGTCCCCGAGGAGGGCCACCTCGTCGTGAACACGCACGTCGACACCGTGCCGCCACACGTCCCGTTCGCGGAGCGCGAGGACGGCGCGGTCGTCGAGGGGCGGGGGGCCTGTGACGCGAAGGGGCCGCTGGCGGCGCTGGTCGACGCCTTCCTCACTGCCGACGTGACCGACGGGCAGGTGACGCTGGCGGTCACGCCCGACGAGGAACGCTCACAGACGGGCGCGGCCCACCTGGCGGGAACGCTCGACGCCGACGGGTTCGTCGTCGGTGAACCGACCGACCTCGACGTGTGTGTCGCCGCGCGCGGGCAGTTCGAAGGGTCTGTCACGGTCCAGGGGACCAGCGCCCACGCCGCGACGCCCGGCGACGGCGACAACGCCGTCCGGGCGCTGGCTCCCCTCCTGCAGGCGCTGGAGACCTACGACGAGGAGGGTGGGCCGGGCGAACACGACCTGCTCGGGCGGCCGACGCTGACGCCGACCGTCGTCGAGGGCGGCGAAGTCTCCAACCAGGTGCCCGCGGAGTGTACGCTCACGTTCGACCGCCGGTCTGTCCCGCCCGAGACCGCCCCGGCGTTCCGCGCGGGCCTCGAAGACCACCTCTCGCGGTGGGTCCCGGGGTCGATGGGGTTGCGCGTGGACCTGCGGCCCCGGGAGACGCCGTACCTGGAGGCGTTCGCGACCGACCCCGAGGAGCCACTGGTCCGGACCCTCGCCGAGGCCAGCGGCGGCGACGTGCGGCCGTTCGGCGCCGCGACGGAGGCGTCGTTTTTCGCCGCGCACGCCCCGACAGTCGTGTTCGGCCCGGGCGTACTCGCCGACGACGAGGGGGCCGTCGCACACAGCGACCGCGAGTACGTCCGGCGGGCGGACGTCGTCGCGGCCGCCGACGCCGTCCGCGAGACCGTCTCGCGGCTGGTCTGAACCGGGGGGCTGGGCGCCCGGGAGGCCGCGGTCGGGTCGTTGCTCATCTACGCCGGGCTCAGCGTCGCCCGGGACATCGTCCTGCCGCGCCTGCGCGAGCGGTCCGCGGTCTAGAGGTACGATTTCGCTTCTTCGTCGGTGACCTGGTCGAAGGTCCGGTAGTGCGCACCGACGGCACGGAACCGTTCGGGCCGCTCGACGGCCACGACCTCGTCGGCGAGCGATCCGAGTTCGTCGAGCGTCTCCGGCGGCCCGACGGGGACGGCCACGACGACCGACGCGGGGCCGCCCTCGCGGACCAGTCCCAGACAGGCACGCATCGTCGCGCCCGTCGCGACGCCGTCGTCGACGACGACGACGCGTTTCCCGCCGAGGTCGGGCGGCCCGCCCGTGCGGTAGTCCTCGGCTTTTTCGACGGCGGCGGCCTGTTCGCGCGAGCGTCCGGCCGCCAGGCGGTCCTCGCCGATCCGGAGTCGGGTGATCGCCTCCTCGTTGCGCCAGACAGTCCCGTCCTCGGCGACCGCGCCGATGGCGTACTCGGGGTTGTTCGGCGCGCCGATCTTCGACGCGACGACCACGTCAAGCGGCGCGCCCAGTCGGTCGGCGACGACCCGCCCCAGCGGGAGGCCGCCACGCGGGATCGCGAGGACGACGTCGGCCGCCACGCCCCGCGCTTCGAGCGCGTCGGCCAGTCGCGTGCCCGCGTCGGTCCTGTCGGCGAACATGTGTGTGACTACGCCCCACGCGGACAAAACAGTGCGGACCGGTGTGGACACGCGCCGCCGGGTCGGAGCGTCAGTCCTGTGGCACGGGCGTGGCCGGCGCGTCGAGCGTGTCCTCGACCTGCGAGTAGACGAGCGCGAGCGCGACCACGGCGAGCGCCGCGCCGGCGAAAAACGGCGTCTCGAAGCCGCCGAGATTGAAGAGGATCCCCGACGCCAGCGGACCGACGGCGACGCCGAGTCCGAAGGCCATCGTCAGCACGGAGAGGGTGGTGCCGGACTCGCCGGCCCCCGCGAGGTCGCCCGCGAGCGCGAGCGACGGCGCGAACACGAGGGCGACGGCGACCCCCTGGACGAAGCGGGCGACGAGCATCGCGAGCGGCGTCGTGACCACGCCCTGGGCGAAGACCGCGGGGACGAGTATCGCGAAGCCGGCGACGATGAACGGCCGGCGGCCGTAGCGGTCGCTGGCCCGGCCGACGGGCACCTGCAGGAGGACGTTCGCGATGACGACGGCGGCGAACTGGACGCTGAACGCGAACGTGCTCTCGTCGAGGCGGGCGCGGACCGGCCCCTCCAGCGTCGCGAACAGCGCGATGGTCGTCGCCATGAGGAAGGTCCCGACCCCGAGCGTGAACACGGGGTCGAGGCCGCCCCGCTCGCGGTCGAGCACGGCCAGCGAGAGGTCCGTGCCGGCCTCGGCCTCGGTCCGTGGGGGGTCCTCGATGAGCAGGACGACCAGCGCGAAACTCAGGGCGGCACCGAGGACCGCGACGCCGAAGGCGGCGGCAAAGCCCGAGAACGTCCCGCTCCCGAGGACGGGGGGCAAGGCGTAAGTGACGACCGTCTCGCTGGCCAGCCCGCCCGTGATGACGACGCCGGCGACGATGGGGCCGAAGCCGAAGCCGACCAGCCGGAACGTGTTGAACACGCCGAAGTTGCCGCCGCGCTCGCGGTCTGTCGCCGCGTACTCGTTGACGAGCGCGACCGTCGCGGGGACGGTGAGCGCGGCCCCGACGCCCTGGAGCGCCCGCGCGGCCAGCACCGCCCAGTAGCTCGACACGAGGGGGTAGACGGCGCTGCCGACCGCGAAGACGGCCAACCCCGAGAGGACGAAGTCCCGGCGTCTCCCGAGCCTGTCCGAGAGCCGGCCGGTGACGAGCTGGCCGACGCTGTTGAGCAGGCCGAACAGCGAGAGCACCAGCCCGATGAGCGTCTCCTCCCGGAGGACAAACCCCGCGAGGTCGACGCCGACGATCCCGCCGAGCGAGACCTGCCCGCTCGCGATGTACAGCGGCAGGACGATGATGAGAAAGGAGTTGCCCAGCGCGTCGGCCATCCGGGCCAGCCCCAGCGTCACGACGCGACCGTCGGTGTCGAACACTGCCGGACCTTCGGTTTCGACGTAGTTATAGGCGCGGCTTTCGGGCCGGAGTCGCCGGATACGGGTGGTCGGCGCCGGTCACGCCGGGTCCGCCCGGAGGGAGCCGAGTATCCGCTCGCGGTAGGCGACGGCTCCGTGCCGACGAGAACAGCGCCACTCGCGTTGTCGTTCGCGCGGGTCACTCAGCAGTTTCGCGTTCGTCCGGGCAGGGCCTTCGCGTCTGTCCGGACGGAGCCTGCGTCTGTCCGGACGGAGCCTGCGTCTGTCCGGATGGGGCACTCAGCAGTCCGGTTCAGGCGGGGCGGACCTGCAGTCTCGTCGGCTACTCCCGGATATCGTCGACCAGTTCGTCCGCGACGCCGGTGTAGCCGGCGGGCGTCAGCGCCGCCAGTTCCTCGCGCACGTCCGCGGGCACGTCCAGGTCCGCGAAGAGGTCCTGGAAGTCCGCGAGCGTCACGTCGCGGCCGCGGGTGAGGTCCTTGACGCGCTCGTAGGCGTCGGCCTGGCCCTCCCGCCGGAGGACCGTCTGGACGGCCTCGCCGACGACCTCCGGTGTCGCCTCCAGTTCCTCGCGCATCACCTGCTCGTTGGGGACGACCGTCCCGAGGCCGTTCCCGAGCTTGGTGTAGCCGATGAGGCAGTGAGCCAGCGCCGCACCGACGTTGCGCTTGACCGTCGAATCGGAGAGGTCGCGCTGGAGCCGCGAGGTGGTGACGTACTCGCCCAGGAAGACCAGGTCGGCGTTGGCCTTCAGCCTCCTGCCCGAGGTAGCGATCCGAGACGTACAGCCAGGCGTCCCGATCGAGGTCGATCAGCACCTGATTGAGCCCCCGCAACGCGTCGAACAGCGCCGCGAGGTCGTCGCCGGGGTTGACCTGTGTGGTGAGCGCGACGTGCTCCAGCCCCAGCGAGGTCACGAACGACTCCGAGAACGCTCGCCAGTCGACGGTCGGGTAGGCGGCGGCGTGAGCCGCGAACGTCCCCGACGCGCCCCCGAGCTTGCCGGCCAGATCCCCGTTGGCGGCCTCGACGCGGCCGATCGCCCGGCCCAGCCGGGCGGCGTAGACGGCCATCTCCTTGCCGAAGGTAGTCGGCGTCGCGGGCTGGCCGTGCGTGCGCGAGAGCATCGGCAGGTCGCGATACTCGCGGGCCAGCTCGATGAGGGCGTCGCGCACGTCGCGCAGTTGCTCGACGAGCACCTCCTCGACGGCGGGCTTGACGAGCAGCCGATGGGCGAGGTTGTTGACGTCCTCGCTGGTGAGGCCGAAGTGGATCCACTGGGCGGCGTCGAGGCCCTCGGGGAGCTCCTCGCGGACGAAGTACTCGACGGCCTTGACGTCGTGGTTGGTCGCGGGGTAGTCGCCGTACCCCTCGGTTTCGATCTGTTTGATCACGGCGGCATCGTCGTCGTCGAACCCCTCGTAGAGCGCACGGAGGTGGTCGCGCTCGTCGGGGCCGATCCCGAGCGGCGTCTCCTGCAGGTCCGCCAGGGCGATCAGGTACTCGATTTCGACGCGAACGCGGGCACGAATGAGCGCCTGCTCGCTGGCGTAGGGCACCAGCGGCTCGGTGTACCGGGCGTAGCGACCGTCGAGCGGCGAGACGGCCGCGAGCGCGAAGCGGTCGGTCATACACGGGTATCCGACGAGTCGGCACGAAAGCGTGTCGGAACGACTGCACGCATCCCCGGCGCGTTCGCCGTAATCATCGACTCGCACCCCAACTGGTCATCGGGTGCCTGGAACCCCGCTCTGACTGCTGATTCCACTCAGCACGCCGAACTGCATACCGAGACCACCGGCTACCGGGAGACCGTCTCAGCTATCCATCGACGGCTTGGGCGGCTGATGACGCTTGTGTCGGGTGGCGCGACACCAGCTGACGATTACCACCACATTGGGTTACCACGACTGCAGCAGGCCACCACAACGCCACTTCCACCACTGACGTCGTTGTGATACCGACGTTCTTCCTCTACAATCGCCGTCAGGCATTCGGCGGACGGTAGTGACCGTCCGCCACCCCGATGATACGTCACTGACCAGCCCTCACTCCGTCGTTCGTCCCGTCCGGGCCGCGTCGGTGACGCTGTCGGTCGCCGTCACGTGCTCGACGTCGTCGGTCGCGAGGAAGACGTCGGTCCCGTCGTCGGCGAGACACCGCCGAACGACCGCCCGGCCGCCGTCCGACAGCGCGACCGCGGCGCCGTCGTCGGCCTGTCGGCCCCGGAACCCGTCGACGACGAGGTCGCCGAACCCCTCGCATTCGAGGGCATGCGTGTGATACGGGAGCGAGTCGGCCCACTCGACCGTGACGTCCTGGAGCGTGGCGCGGTCGACGCCGTGGAGGAAGACCGCGGGGAGGTCGCGCTCGCGGACGCCGCCGTCGACCTCGCCGGGCCGGAGGTCGATCGCGTTCCTGTCGGCGCTGTGGTCGCCAGTCGTGACCCGCTGGGTAACCCCCTCGATCCGGAGGTCACAGACCGGGTCGTCCGGGTCGGCGTAGACGACGACCGACCCCTCGCCCTCCACGGTGAGGTTCGACAGACGGACGTCGCGGAGCGTCCCGAGGTCGGTCTCCGCGGTCCTGGGCAGCGACGTGATCGAGACCGGCTCGCCGATGCCCCACCAGTTGCCGGTGTGGTGGCGCGTCTCGACGACGAGGTCGGTGAACGCGATCCGTTCGATGTCGCCGGCGTCGCGGTTCTGGATCCCCACGCCGCGGTTGGAGTCGGTGATCGTACAGTTCGCGAACAGGCAGTTCCGGATGTCGTACTCGCTCTCGGACCCGAGCTTGATCCCACAGGAGCGAGACTGAAGCGTACAGTTCGTGACGGTCACGTTCTCGCAGGGGCGGGCCTCGGGGTACCTGCCGTCGGCCTTGACGCAGATCGCGTCGTCGCCCGCCCGGACGGTGCAATCGGAGATGTGGACGTTTCGGGACATGTCCGGGTTGATCCCGTCGTTGTTGGGGACCATGCGGTCGTTCAGTACGTCCACGCCCCGGGCGTCGACCTCGTCGCAGGCGAGCAGGTGGACCGTCCAGTGGGGGGCGTCCCGGACCGTGACGTTCCGGAGCTGGACGTTCGAACATCTGTAGAAGAAGAGCGCGCGATCCGGTCGGTCGTCGTCGGGAAAGAGCGGGCCATCGGGGCTCTCCTCGCGCGGGACGGGCTGGTAGTGGCCGTCCCGGGGGTCGATCACCGCGTCTCGCATGAACGCCCGTCCGTTGCAGTCGATCGTCCCGCGTCCGGTGACCGCCACGTCCTCGGCGTCGACGGCGGTAATGAAGGACCGATGGGGGACGTCGTCGGTCTCGTAGTCGTCGGCGTCGCCGGAGGCGCGCACTGTCGCACCCCCGGCGAGGTGCAGGTTGACGCCGCTGTGCAACTCCAGGGGCGCGGTCTCGTACTCGCCGGGCGGCACGTGGACGCGACCGCCACCTTCGTCCCCGCAGGTGTCGATCGCTGCCTGGACGGCGTCTGTCGCGTCCGTCCCGTCTCCGTGCGCGCCGTGGTCCCGTACGTTCTCCATGGCCTCTTTACTGAGATGCAACCCACATATAGTTGTCCGTCGGTACCCCTCGGGAGACGACTCCGACGACGGTGGTTTGGGGAGGCTGTGTCGTCTTGTCGCCGGTCGCTCCCGCGAGTCGCAACTACTTTGCGCGCCGCCGCCGGCGACCCACACATGGAACTCGCGGGTATGGCGAGCAACCGCGGACGGAATCTCATGAACGTCGCCGACCGCGCACCCGGAGGCGCGGAGTTCGCGGTCGTCCTCACGAACGACGCCGACGCGCCCGTCGTCGAGACGGCCGCCGAACGCGGGATCCCCACGGAAGTCGTTGAGCGCGCGGACGGGGAGTCCCGGCGCGACCACGAGCGCCGGGTGCTGGCGGCGCTGGAGCCGTACGACTTCGACCTGGTGTGTCTGGACGGCTACATGCGCCTGCTCTCGGACACCTTCCTGGCGGAGGCGCCGACGACGCTGAACGTCCACCCGTCGCTGTTGCCGTCGTTCCCGGGGATGGACGCGTGGGGCGACGCCATAGACTACGGCGCGAAGGTCGTCGGCTGTACCGTCCACGTCGTCACCAACGCCATCGCCGAGGACGGCTCTATCATCGAGGAGGCGGTCGACGCCGGCCCGGTCGTCACGCAGGAACCGGTCCCCGTCTACGAGGGCGACGACCGCGAGACCCTCCAGGACCGCGTCCTCTACGAGGGGGAGTTCCGCGCGTACCCGCGGGCAGTCCGGTGGTTCGCCGAGAACCGCGCGTCCGTCGATTACGACGCGAACCGCGTCACGGTCGACGGCGACGACGGCGGGCGCTTCCCGGCGCGGTTGCTCACCTCCGGCGACCGCGCGGCACCCCTCCGGTACGGGGAGAACCCCCACCAGGACGCGGCGGTCTACGGCGACGCCACCTGCGAGGAGGCCAGCGTCGTCGGCGCCGACCAGCTGAACCCGGGCGCGAAGGCGCTCTCGTACAACAACTACAACGACGCCGACGCGGCCCTGAACCTGGTCAAGGAGTTCGACCGGCCGGCGGCGGCGGTGATCAAACACACCAACCCCGCGGGCTGTGCGACCGCGGAGACGCTCGCGGACGCCTACGCCGACGCGCTCGCGACCGACCCCAAGAGCGCGTTCGGCGGCATCGTCGCGCTGAACCGCGAGTGCGACGCGGCGACGGCCGCCGAAGTCGTCGACTCGTTCAAGGAGGTCGTCGTCGCGCCCGGCTACACCGACGCCGCCCTGGAGACACTCCACGAGCGGGAGACCCTCCGGGTGCTCGACGTCGGCCGCGATGGCTCGGCCGGCGACTCCGGCCGGCCGGACAGCTACGACGTCACGGAGGCGACCACCGAGAAGAAACTCGTCGGCGGGCGCCTCGTCCAGGAGCGGGACGCCCAGTCGCTCGCGCCCGCGGACCTGGAGGTCGTCACCGAGCGCGAACCGACCGACGAACAGGTCGAGTCGCTGCTCTTTGCCTGGCAGACGGTCAAACACGTCAAATCAAACGCCATCGTCTTCGCGACGGGCACCGAGACGGTCGGCGTCGGCGCGGGCCAGGTCTCCCGGGTCGACGCGGTCCGCATCGCGGAGATGAAAGCCACCAACGACGCCGAGGGCAAGTCACCCGAAGGTGCCGTGATGGCCTCGGACGCCTTTCTCCCGTTCCCGGACAACATCGAAGTCGCCGCAGAGGCGGGGATCGAAGCCGTCATCCAGCCCGGCGGCTCCAAGCGCGACGACCAGGTCATCGAAGCCGCGGACGAACACGACATGGCGATGGTCCTGACCGGCCAGCGGGCCTTCCGGCACGACTAGGACGGCGGCCGTGACCCTTACGTGACCGCCGCCACTACGCGGGGTATGGACATCGCCGGCTGGATGCGCGAGAACCTCTTCCTGACAATCACGGCGTTCGTCTTCGGGGCGACGCTCACGGCGGTATCGGTCGGCGGTGCGTTTTTCTGGCTGGTCTTCGCGGCGCTGGGCGGCGGGGGCGTGGCCTCGACGCTCGGGACGTTGCTCCCGCTGTTCGTTCTGGGCGTGGTGGTGGGGGTTCCGCTGTCGGTGGTCGCGGCGGCCGGCGTCGGCTACGGCCTCGTGTCGCGGCTCTCCGCGCACGCCTCCGAGAGCCTCACCGAGCTGGGCGCGTCGGTCGCCCGCACGGCCGAGGTGGCCGAGCGCGAACACTGGCTGGCGCGGGCGTTCGGCATCGCCGACCTCGCGGGGGCCGTCGACCCCCGCTCGCCGGCCGACCGGGCACAGGACCGCGTCGAGCGCGTCAAGGGCCGCTACGTCGACGGCGAACTGACCGAGGCCGAATTCGAACGGGAAGTCCGGAAACTGCTCGCCGAGGAGGACGTCAGCCGCGAGGAGGTCTGGCCGCTCGACGACCAGCTCGACACCCAACTCGGCGTTCCCGGGGGCCGCGACGTCGAGTACGTCGGCCGCGAACCCGACGCCGACCCTGACCGCACCGGACGGGAGCCGGACCTCGACCGCTGACCACGCAGTTATTTCCACCCGCCGGTCGTAGCGGCCGCCATGGGACGGACGGTATTCGGGGTCGACCTCGACGAGTCGGTCGCCGGCGGCCTCGTCGCGTCGCTGCTCACCGACGAGGAAATCGAGAAACTCGCTGACGGCGGCCGACCCGCGGACGACGACTCCGGCGACGAAGATGCACCGAGCGACGGCCCCGGCGACGCGGACGACGCCAGTGACGGCGACGCGGACGATGCCAGTGACGGCGACGCGGACGACACCGGCGGCGTCGACATCGGGGAGTTCGCCGCGACCGGGGCCGCGGCCGGCGATGTCGACATCGGGCGGGTAGGCGACACCGCCTGGGCGGGGGCGGACACCGACCGGGCGGGGGCGGACACCGACCGGGCGGGGGCGGACACCGACCGGGCGGGGGCGGGCGGGCTCCGCGACCGGATCCCGTCGGTCGGCGGCGACGGCGAGGACGCGGGCGGGGGTCGACTCGCCTCGCTGCGCCCGCTCTTGCTCAAGGTGGCCGTCGTCTTGCTGTTGCTGGCGGTCGTCGCCATCCTCGTCTACCGCTACATGGACGCGATCAGGGCGGCGCTTCCCGACCGGCTCACCGGCGGCTCCGGCGAACCGGACGCGGGCGAGGCGTCGTTCGGCGACGACGTCTCGCCGGCCAGGCGGCGAGCGAAAGTCGGACGCGACCGGAGTGCGTCCACCGACCGCGCCGACGAGACGGCGTCTGCGTCCACCGACCGTGGCGACACGTCGGGGGCGTCCGAGAAGCGCGACACGTCGGAGGACGAAACGGACGGAGGTCTGCGCGCGCCGGGCGAGGACGTCGACGTCGGCGCCCTGGTCGGTCTCGGCGCGCTCGCGCTGGTCGCCGCGCTGGTCCGGAAGTTCGGGGAGGACCGGCCCCGCGACCCGCTGGTCGACGGTCCCGAGGAGTGACGCGTGGACGAGCGCCTCCAGGGGCTGGCCGACCGCGAGGGCTGGCGGGTCGAGGGCGAGGCCGCCCGCGTCCACTACCGGGGCGAGACCGACCGCTACAGCGTCGAGTACTACGCGCCCAGCGACTGCGTCGTCTACTGGAAGGTGCCGCCAGACGACGCCGGCGATACGGCCGTCCCGGTCGGGCGCGACACGGTGCCGACGCCGCTGCGCGAGCGCATCCGCGAGGACCTGCGCGCGGCGGGGGTCGACCCCGACGTCGAACGGCGCTCTCTCTGACTCACGCGGCCCGGAGCGCGCGCCGCGAGGCCGCGACGACCGACTCCGGGGAGAGGTCGGTCTCGGTCCACGGTGGCAGGCGCGTGTCAGGGCCGGGCGGGGCGACAGCCCCCGCGTAGGCGTCGACCTGGTCGCGCTCGCCCGCGCGGTCGAAGGTCAGCCCGTTGAACCCCGCGTCGAGCGCGTACTGGTCGACGAGTCGGCGGGCGTGCTCGCGGTAGCGGTCCCGCAGGTCGTCGTAGTCGACCGTCAGGCCCGCGTCCGCGAGGACGCGAAACAGCGCGCCGGCGACGTCGGTGGCCATCTCCGAGAGCCCGGCGGGACCGCCCACGGCCCGGTGGTCGTGTTCGTGGATGCCCAGGTCGACCTGGGCGGTGCCCTCGAAGCCGGCGGCCGCGAAGGCGTCACCGAGGGTGCCGACCTCCAGGCCCCAGCCACGCTGGACGCGCAACCGCCGGACCAGCCCGCTCGTGGCCGCGAACTCGCCGGCCAGCCCGTAGCGGAAAGCGCCGAGGTACGTCAATAGCGGGTGGTCGTGAGTCTCGGCGAGCGCCGCGACGAGGGGCTCGTACAGCAGCCGACAGAGCCGCCCGTAGAGGCGGTCGTTCTCCACGCGGGCGTAGTAGCCCTTGACGAACGAGTACCCCTCGCCGAGCGGGAAACACAGCCGCGAGACGTCCGCGGCGTCGAACGTCGTCGCGTCGGCGTCGTGGGCGAGGACGAACTCCGCGCGGGCGGCCGCGACGCCGAGCGCGAGCCAGACGTCCCGGCCCTTGCCGGCCGGGCTGTCGAGCCCGTGTTCGGCCAGACACTCCTCGACGGCCGGCGCGTTACACCACAGGAGGTCGACGTCGACGTCGACTGACGCGACCCACTCGCGGACGCGCTCGACGCGTGACTCGTCGGCACGGAGCGCGACGACCACCGACCCGGGGTCGACCTCGCCCAGCGTCGAGAGGACGTGTTCGGCGGCGAGGCTGGCGTGGTCGCGGTCGGTCAGCGGCACGACCACCGCTGTCCGGTCGAGCGGCGCGGCCGGCCGCGCGCACCCGAAATCGTGTAGCGTCGCCACCCCCTCCTGGACGTACTCCATCGCGCCCGCCTAACGGCCGGACTCACATAGATGCCCCGCTCTCGGCTCCGGCCGGTCGGCGCCCGCGGGCCGTCACCGCAGTGCCGTCCGGAGCGTGCTGTAGGCGACTGCGACCAGCAGCGACCACCCCGCGGTCGTGACGGCGATGGCCTCGGTGTAGCCCACGACGACCGGATGCGTCGGCCGGTAGCCGTCGGCGTAAGCCAGGAGGTCAGTCAGTCCGAGCGCGACGAGCGCAGAGCCGAAGGCGGCGAACAGCCCGAGTCCGAACACAGTCAGCCCGAGCCGAACCTCCGGCGACAGCGCGGTCGAGGGTGAACTGGACGTTGCCATGTCCGACCGGAGGGGCGAGGCTCCCCTCAAACCGCCGGAGGGTCAAACGGCCGCTGAACCCTCCCGAACGGCCGTCGAGTCCTGTCTGTGGTGCCCGCCCGGAGCGGGGAGGGGGTGTACAGACAGTCAGCGGTTCAGCGTGCGGATGGCCCGGCCGAGCGCGTTCGCGCAGGCTTCGCGGACGGCCTCCGAGAGGGTGGGGTGGGTGTGGACGGTCGCGGCGACGTCGCCCAGTTGCGCGCCCATCTCGATGGCGAGGCCGAACTCGGCGACCAGTTCGGAGGCCTCGGGCCCGACGACCTGCGCGCCGAGGACGAACTCGCCGTCGGCGTCGGCGACGACGCGGACGAACCCCTCGCTCTCGCCGACGGTCAGTGCCCGCCCGTTCGCGCGGAGGGGGAACTGGCCGACCAGCGGGTCGAAGCCCGCCTCGCTGGCCTCCTCGGCGGTCATCCCGACGGTCCCTATCTCCGGGTCCGTGAACACCGCGGCGGGGACCGCCTGGTAGTCCAGCCCGGCCGGTTCGCCCGCGGCCACCTCGGCGGCGACCTCCCCCTCGGCGCTGGCCGTGTGCGCGAGCATCGGTTCGCCGGCCACGTCGCCGACGGCGAAGACGTGGTCGACCTCGGTCCGGGCCTGCTCGTCTGTCGCGAGGCAGCCGTCCTCGTCGGGTTCGAGCCCGACCGCTTCGAGGTTCAGCGTGTCCGTCACCGGCCGCCGGCCGACGGCCACCAGACACGTCTCGGCGCCGAACTCGGCGACCTCGCCGTCCTCGTCCTCGGTCAGGACGGTGACCCCCTCGCCGGCCTCTTCCCACTCGCTGGCCGACTGGCCGAAGTGGAAGTCGATGCCCAACTGTTCGGCGCGCTCGCGGACGACGCGGGTCACGTCGTCCTCGTAGCCCGGGAGGATGTCCGCCAGCATCTCGACGACGGTGACGTCACACCCGAGCTTCTGGAACACCGTCGACAGTTCCATCCCGATGTAGCCGCCGCCGACGACGACCATGCTCTCGGGGACGCTCTCCAGGGCGAGCGCGTCCCGCGAGGAGAGGACGTGCTCGCCGTCGAACTCGAAGCCCGGGACCTCGACGGGGCGCGACCCGGTCGAGACGACGGCGTGTTCGAACTCGACTGTCTCCGAGCCCTGGCCGTCCCCCCCGTGGACGACCCGGGCCGTGTGTTCGTCGGCGAACTCGGCGCGGCCCTCCACGAGTTCGACCCCGTTGGCCGTGCAGAGTTTCTCGACGCCGCCGGTCAACTGGTCGACCACGCCGTCTTTCCACTCGACCATCCCCTGTAGGTCGACCGCGGGGTCGGCGTAGATGCCCATCTCCTCGGCGGTGCGGGCGTCGTGGGCGATATCGGTCGCCGAGACCAGTGCCTTCGACGGGATACAGCCGTAGTTGAGACAGGTCCCCCCGTAGGCGTCTTTCTCGACCAGGGTCACGTCCAGGTCGAGTTGTCCGGCGCGGATGGCGGCGACGTAGCCGCCCGGCCCCGCGCCGATGACCAGTACGTCGGTGCCAGTGGTGACGTCTCCGACGACCATCGTGTCCGAATCCTCGCGTGCCCCGTGCATAAAGCCACAAGCCTGGAACAGGCAAGCGGGTCACGCCTGCCTCGGGCCCCCACCGGTCAGGCCTGCCCGACGATACGTGCGTAGCCCCAGCGGAAACTGTTCGACCCAGTGTCGGCCTTGAACATGACGTAGTCGGAGCCGTCGTCGCCAGTGCTGGAGACGGTCGTCGACCCGAGTGAGGACCCGTTCGAGTCCAGGACATCGAGCGTGATGTCCGTGGCCCTCCACGCGATCTCGAGGGCGTACCACGACCCCGGCGAGAGCGAGACGGTCGTCGTACCGACGTTCGTCGAGCCGGCGCCCTGGAGCGACACATCCCAGTCGTTGCCGGAGGCCTGTTTCCTGACCGTCGTCGAGTAGTGCTGTCCGTTCCCGTCCGCGCCCCACGACAGTTCGAAGCGGTGTCCCTGCGAGGCCCCGTCGAACCGAAACCACACGCGGAACTTGTCGCCCTGGTGAGAGTAGTTCGGCAGCCCGCTCGTCGATTCGAGGCCGTAGTTCAAGTACATGTTCGTGAACTTCAGGGCCGTGCTCCCGCGCTCTGTCGGCGTGTTCACGAGCGATGCGTTGACGGTCCCGAGCTGTCGATACTCGGTGGTGTCGGCGTCCTTGAAGTCGTCGATGACGGTGCCGCCCCCGCTACTCCCTGCGGTACTCGTCGTTCGGGCGCTGGTCGTCGTGGGGCCGGCCCCGCTGGCCGTCGTCGTGGTGGCACCGTTCGCCCCGCTCTGTTTGAACACGAACCACGGGAGGGCGTCCAGAAACGCCGACAGCCCGCCCGCGAGCGACTCGCTCGGGAAGTGCCCTTCGGCGCCGACGAGCGGCCCGTCGCCCCCGCCGCTCGCGTCTCGATCCCGTCTCGTCGTGCCGTGATTCTCCTGCGTGTGTCATGCGTACTCCGACGTGTGCCCGGAACGGTAGTATAAATAGGAGGCGCTACACCCGAATACGCGTCAATCCAGGATAATTCAAGAAGCCGCCAGAAACTCTCAGGCGGCGATATTTCGCTAATTCGCCGCTCTCGATAATGAACTGACGAAACGTTTTTGTATGCCGCCTGCCGGTCGCAGCCGACCGTTCACTCAAGCAACAGCAACGTCGGGTCTTCGAGGTACTCCTTGAGCGTGTTGACGAAGCGGGCGGCGTCGGCGCCGTCGACGACACGGTGGTCGACAGACAGCGACAGCGTCAGCACCTTCCGGGGGACGACCTCGCCCTCGTGGACCCAGGGGCGCTCTTTGATCGCGCCCAGCCCCAGGATCGCCGTCTCGGGGTAGTTGATGATCGGCGTGGCGTACTCGCCGCCGATGGCCCCGAAGTTGGTGATCGTGAACGTGCTGCCCCGCAGTTCGTCACGCGAAATCGACCGGTCCCGCGCCTTCGCCGTGAGTTCGTTCACGTTCGCCGCGATCTCCACGAGCCCCTTGCCGTCGACGCCCTCGACGACCGGCACCATCAGTCCGGCGTCGGTCGCCGTGGCGACGCCGATGTCGTAGTAGTTCTTGTAGACGATCTCGCCGTTCTCCTCGTCCAGCGAGGTGTTCAGGACGGGGTGGTCTTTCAGCGCGGCGACGACCGCCTTCATCACGAACGGGAGGTAGGTGAGCCGCACGCCCTGCTGTTCGGCGCGGGGTTTGAGTTTCTCGCGGGCGGCCACGAGAGCGGTCACGTCGACGGTGTCGTGGTGGGTGACGTGGGGCGCGGTGTACTTCGAGCGCTCCATGGCCTCGCCGATGGTCTTGCGGACGCCCCGGTACGGTTCCCGGCGCTCGCGCTCGCCGGTCACGGCCGCGTCGGCCGCGGCGGCCTCGCCGGCGGTCTCGGCCCCGGCCATCGCGGCGGTGTCGGCGGCCTGGGCGCGCTGCTGTGCCGTGGCGTACTCCCGGACCGCCGCCTCGGTGACGAACGCCTCGCCGTCCCGCTCCTCGTCGGTCGGGACGTCGTCGATGTCGACGTCGAGGTCGCGGGCGACCTTCCGGGTGGCCGGCGCCGCCAGCGTCCGCTCGCGGCCGGCGGCCTCCGGCGTGGCGGCCCCGCCGGCCCCCGTACCACCAGTCGCCACACTGCTCGCGGCCGCCTCCGGGCCCGCCGCCCCGGCGCCCTCGCTCGCCGTCTCGCCGTCGCCGGCGGCCGACGCGCCGTCGCCTTCGTCGTCGCCGATGCGCCTGACGGCGGATTTGAGCTCTGTCTCGCCGCCGGTGTCGTCGCTCGTCCTCTCGGCCGCCGCGCGGACGTCGCTGTCGGTGACCCGGCCGCCCGGCCCGGACCCCTCGACAGTCGTGATGTCGACGCCGAGTTCGCGGGCGAGTTTGCGGGCGCTCGGCGGCGCGAACACCCGGCCGCCGGCGTGGCCGTTCCCGGACGGGCCCGCCTCCGCCGCGCCGGCGTCCGCGGAGTCGCCGGCCGCCTCCCCGTCACCCGCGGTATCGGCCGCGCCGGCGTCGGTGCCGTCCGTTGCTCCGGCGTCCGCGCTGACGCCGGTATCGGCGTCCCCGCCCGCCGCGTCCTCCTCGGGGGCGTCCTCGCCCTCGACGTCGAAGGTGATGATCACATCGCCGACCGGGACCACGTCGCCGGGTTCGGCGCGCAACTCGCGGACGGTGCCGTTCACCGGCGAGGGCACGTCGACGACGGCCTTGTCGGTCTCGACCTCGGCGACGACCTGGTCCTCGGTGACGGTGTCGCCGACCGCGACGTGCCACTCCAGCAGTTCGCCCTCGGCGACCCCTTCGCCCACGTCGGGCAGTGTGAACTCGCGTACCATGGCTCAGAACTCGACTACGTCCCTGATGCCGTCTTCGATGCGGGCCGGTTCCGGCAGGTAGTAGTCCTCCAGGGCGTACAGCGGGTAGGGGACGTCGAAGCCGGTGACCCGTTCAATGGGGGCCTCCTGGTAGAGCAGCGCCTCCTCCTGGATGGTGGCGATGACCTCGCCGGCGAGGCCGCCGGTCTTGGGCGCCTCGTGGACGACCACCGCGCGGCCGGTCTTCTTGAACGACTCGACGATGGTCTCCTCGTCCAGCGGCGAGAGCGTCCGCAGGTCGACCACCTCGACGTCGACGTCGCCGGCGAGGTTCTCGGCGGCCTCCATCGTCGGGCGGGTCATCGCCCCCCAGGTGAACACCGAGACGTCCGACCCCTCGCGCCGGACCGCGGCCTCGCCCAGCTCGACGGTGTAGGGGTCGGCCGGGACCTCCTCGCGGAACGCCCGGTAGATGAGTTTGGGTTCGAGAAAGACCACGGGGTCCGGGTCCCGGATGGCGGCCGCGAGCAGTCCCTTCGTGTCGTAGGGGGTCGACGGAATGACGACCTTCAGGCCGGGTTCGTGGACGAAGAAAGCCTCCTTGGACTCGGAGTGGTGTTCGGGCGCGCGGATACCCCCGCCGTAGGGTGCGCGGACGACCATCGGGCAGGTGAACGCGCCCCGCGAGCGGGTGCGCAGGCGGGCGGCGTGTGAGACGATCTGGTCGAACGCCGGGTAGACGAATCCCATGAACTGGATCTCGGGGACCGGGCGCATCCCGTAGGCGGCCATGCCGATGGCAGTGCCGACGATGCCCGACTCGGCCAGGGGCGTGTCGACGACCCGCTCCTCGCCGAACTCGTCGATGAGTCCCTGCGTCGCGCGGAAGACGCCCCCGTTCTCGCCGACGTCCTCGCCCATGACGATGACGCTGTCGTCGCGGGCCATCTCGCCCCGGAGGCCGTCCCGGACTGCCTGTACCAGCGTGAGACTGTCGGTCTGGGTGTCGGTGGTCTGGCTCATGGTCACTCGAGGATGGTCTCGTCGTCGTGTCGGTCGCGGAGTCGCTGCAGGTACGCCTGTTGCTGTTCGAGCCGTCTTGGCATCCCCTCGTAGACGTGGGCGAACATCTCCGAGGGCTCCGGCCGGGCGACGTCCTCGGCCGCCGCGATGGCCTCGGCGACCTCCTCCTCGACGGCCGTCTCGACCGCGTCGACGCGCTCGTCGTCGAGCAGGCCGCGGTCGCGCAGGAACGATTCCATGCGCGGGATGGGGTCTTTTTCCTTCCAGCGTTCGACCTCTTTCTCGTCGCGGTAGACCGAGGGGTCGTCGGCGGTCGTGTGGGCGCCAAAGCGGTACTGGACGGCCTCGACCAGCGTCGGGCGCAACTCGTCTGGGTTGGGGTGTTTGGCCTTCTCGACGGCGGCCTTGGTCACCTGGTAGACCGCAAGCGGGTCCATCCCGTCGACCTGGACGCCCTCGAAGCCGTAGGCCGTCGCCTTCTGGGCGAGCGTCTCGCTCGCCGTCTGGCGCTCCCGGGGCACCGAGATGGCCCACTGATTGTTGTTACAGAAAAACACCGCGGGCACGTCGAACACCCCCGCGAAGTTCAGCCCCTCGTGGAAATCACCCTCCGAGGTGGCACCGTCCCCGAAGTAACAGAGAAACGCCGTCCGCTCGTCCCGGAGTTTCGCGGCCCAGGCCGCGCCCGTCGCGTGGGGGACCTGGGTGGCGATGGGCACCGCGACAGAGAAGACGTTCTCGCCGTCGCGGACGTTGCCTTCCTCGTGGCCCATCCAGTACAGCAGCGCCTGGGTCAGGTCCAGCCCCTTGTGGTATATCGCGGCGTGCTCGCGGTAACTCGGGAATAGCCAGTCGTCGTCGTCGAGCGCGTGGACGCTGCCGACCTGGGCGCCCTCCTGGCCCGACAGCGGCGGGTACGTCCCCATCCGTCCCTGCCGCTGGAGGCTGACCGCCCGCTCGTCGAAGTGCCGGGCCAGCTTCATCTCCCGGTACATCTCGACCAGCGTCTCGTCGTCCAGGTCCGGGACAGTGGCGCCTTCGCGGACCTGTCCGTCCTCGTCTAGGACCTGTACCCGGTCGTCCGGGTCGCGCTGCAAGGTACTCACGAAAAATCACTCCGGCGTGGCATAAGAGAACCAAGCACTGCCGGCGTCATAAGGATTTTCGTAAAATAGCTTTCGCATGGCTCCAGTATTGCCAGTACGGCCGTGACAGTCCAGTGGGAATCTCTCATACAACCCTCGACTCGGACTATTTATTCGCCGGGAACCGACCGAACGATCGCTTCCGGTATCGGTGCCCTCGTGGGTAATTTTACCGGTGACCTGGGTCCGGGGAGATGACTCACGCCGGGTCGTCGGAGGTCGTATCGACTATACATCAATATACTGATAAGTCGACGTTGCGACCGTGGACAGAGACCGAGCGAGAGGATACGTACGCTCGTCGGGTGAAGCACGGGACCACCCGGAGGTTCCCGAGAGCAGCGTTGGGCTCCCAGGGGCTCCGGAGAGGGCACGAGGGTCTCGGGGGCGTCCCGAACCGGGAGTGAGAAGCGACGACCACCGGTGGCGGACCGCCGAGACGATGGGGGATGACGGACCCGGCCGGTCGGCCACCGGGGGCGGGGCGCTCGTCGCTATCGTCGAGGCGGTCGGTGCAGCCGGCGGCTACGCGCTGGTCGAACGGATCGGGTCGCGGACTCCCGACTGACATGCTCTCCGGCGTGGATACCGGCGACTTTTGACATCCTCCCCGGCGTGAACGCTGGGATTCTCTCGCTGATTCGAGATAGCCGTCGGTCGCGACGACCTACGACTCGCTCGCCCGTGCCCGCGCCCGGGCGTCTGCGACGCTCTCGTCGTCGCGTTCGACGGCTTCGACGAACAGTTCGCCGGCGCGGTACGACGAGCGGACCATCGGGCCGGCGGCACAGTACAGAAAGCCCAGTTCCTCCTCGGCGGCGCGCCGCCAGGTGTCGAAGGCGTCCGGGTGGACGTACTCGGAGACTTCGAGGTGCGAGCGGGAGGGCTGGAGGTACTGGCCCAGCGTGACGACGTCGACGCCGACGCTCCGGAGGTCGGCCAGCGTCCGGTAGACCTCGTGGTCGTACTCGCCGACGCCGAGCATCAGGCTGGTCTTGACGTAGGCGTCGGACTCGCGGACCGCCTGCCGGAGCACGCCCAGCGACTGCTCGTAGCCCGCCCGGCGGTCCCGGACCGGCCACTGGAGGCGGTCGACCGTCTCGACGTTGTGCGCGAACACGTCCGGGCCGGCCGCCAGCACTTTCCGGACGAGCCGTCTCTCCCCCTGGAAGTCGGGGACCAGCGCCTCGACGAGGGCGTCGGGGTGGCGTTCCTTGATCGCGCGGATCGTCGCGGCGAAGTGGCCCGCGCCCTGGTCGGGCAGGTCGTCGCGGTCGACGCTGGTCAAGACGACGTAGTCAAGCCCGATCTCGGCGACGGCGTCGGCGACCTGCTCGGGTTCGTCCTCGTCGAGTGGGTCCATCCCGCCGGTCTCGACGTCACAGAAGTTACACCCTCGCGAACACCGGTCGCCCATCAGCATGAACGTCGCAGTCCCGGGACCGTCCCGGCCCGACCAGCACTCACCGAGGTTCGGGCAGTTGGCCTCCTCACAGACCGTGTTGAGGTCGTGACTCCGGAGGGTCTCTTTGATCTCCGTGAAGCGCTCGCCCGAGGGCGGTCGCATCTTCAGCCACTCCGGCTTGCGAGCGCGACTCATTGCCGGCAGTTGGGAACGGTCCGTCAAAAAGGGGGTGGTCCTGTCGCACCCCCGGCCGACCAGCGGGCCGTCCTCCCCGGCGGTCGGCCGTGTCTCCCTCTCACTCGCTCGCGCCCCACCTTGGCCCGCGTTCTACAACGCAGTCCTCGCGCCCCGCATGGGGTCGGTCCCGCTCTCGCCTCGCTCGCGCCGACGCCGCACGGGCCGATACTGCGTAACGAGAGATAGCTTTCATACGCGTCGGCCCCCAACCGAGATCCAATGGCAACGGAACCGGCCGAGACGGCTCCTGACTCGTACGAGGAACTCGTCGACCACGTCGAGCGGCTGACTTACGTGAGCGACGCGAGCGACGTGCTGGGCTGGGACCAGCAGGTGATGATGCCCGAGGGCGGGACTCCCGCCCGGTCGAAGCAGTCGTCGGCGCTCTCGTCGGTCGCTCACGACCTCCTGACCGACGACCGGGTCGCCGACTGGCTCGACGACCTGGCGGGGGCCGACCTCGAACCGGCCCAGCGCGCGGTCGTCCGCGAGGTCCGCCGCGACCACGAGCGTGCGACGAGCGTCCCGGAGGACCTCGTCGCCGAGATCTCCGAGACGGCCTCGAACGCGCTGCCGGTCTGGGAGGAGGCCAGGGCCGAGGACGACTTCGAGGCGCTGGCGCCGACGCTGGAACGGCTGGTCGAACTGAAACGCGAGTACGCGGCGGCCATCGACCCCGACCGGGACCCCTACGCCGTCCTCTTCGAGGAGTACGAACCCTACATGGGTCTGGACACCGCCGAGCGCGTCCTCGAACGGCTCCGGGAGGAACTGCTCCCGCTGATAGACGGGATCGAGGCCAGCGACGCGGACCTGGCCGACCCCTTCGACGGCGAGTACGACCCCGACGCCCAGGAAGCCCTCTCGCGGGACCTGCTGGACGAACTGGGCTACGACTGGTCGCGCGGGCGACTGGACACCTCCGCGCACCCGTTCACGTCGGGCACGCAGTTCGACGCCCGGGTGACGACCCGCTTCTCGCCCGCGGACCCGATGGACGCCATCGGCTCGACGGTCCACGAGTTCGGCCACGCCGCCTACATCCTGGGCCTGCCCGACGAGCACTACGGCACGCCGCTGGGCGAGGACCGTGACCTCACCGTCCACGAGTCCCAGTCGCGCCTCTGGGAGAACCACGTGGGCCGCTCGCGGCCGTTCTGGGACCGGTACGCCTCCCTCGTCGGGGACCATCTCGGCGTCGACGCCTCTCCGCGCGCGTTCTACGAGGCCGCCAACCAGGTCTACCCGGAGAACCTCATCCGCGTCCAGGCCGACGAACTCACCTACCACATGCACATCGTCCTCCGGTTCGAGACCGAACGCGACCTCATCTCGGGCGATCTGGCGGTCTCGGAGGTCCCCGCGGTCTGGAACGACAAGATGGAGGAGTACCTCGGCGTCCGCCCGGATACCGACAGCGAGGGCTGTCTCCAGGACATCCACTGGACCCACGGCTCCTTCGGCTACTTCCCGACGTACTCGCTGGGGAGTGTCCTCGCGGCACAACTGTACGCCAGCGCGGCGGACGCGGTCCCGGACCTCGACGGGAAGGTCCGCGAAGGGGAGTTCGACCCCCTCCACGAGTGGCTCACCGAGAACGTCCACCGCCACGGCTGTCGCTACGAGACCGACGACCTCGTCCGCGAGGCGACCGGCGAGTCGTTCACCGCCGACTACTTCCTCGAATACGCCCGCGGGAAGTTCGGCGACCTCTACGACCTCTGAGGGTCGTCCGGTCGCTTCCGGGGTCACGCGAACCGTCCGATTGCCTCCCGGCGGGGCCGGGACCGCTCAGGCGAGGTTCAACAGGAACCCGACGAAGCCGACGACGAACGCGAGCACGAGCGCCTTGCCCGCGTCCATCCCCTGGCTCTCGGCGATGCCGGCTCCCTGGACCGCCGCCTTCCAGCACGTGCCGAGGAGACTCACCACCAACAACGGCGGGCTGGTGAACGCGGTGACCTGCCGGAAGAATTCCGCCGCCGCCTCCGGGTTCGCTGGCGTCTGTCCGGCCAGATGTAGAAGCACCAGCCCCGTCACCGGGGTGAGCACGACCCCGACGAGTTCCGCCTCGCCGACGACGGCCAGCGTCGTCCCGAACCCGCGCTCGCCGTCCGCGAACCACACGAAGACGTGCAGGACCGCGGCGAGCAGGAGCCAGCCGAGAAACAAGGCCAGGACGATGCCGACCAGCTCGCCGGCGACCGCCGACCGGGCGCTGGCCCCTTCTCCCGGGGCGACATCGACCTGTGCGATGACGCGTTCGACGAACAGCCAGGAGACGATACCGGTGAGGGCGGCCTCGACGAACACGACCACCGCAGCACGCGTCAGCGATGGCCGGTCGCGACGGCCGAAGTATTCCGCGGGGGCTCTCAGCGGGGTGGCGGGCATGGCCGGGTGGTGACACCGCCACGGGAATAAGCCTTCCCGCCTCCCGGCGACCCCGACCGCCCGTCCCGGCGAACCCGACCACCCGTCCCAGCGGGTACCGCGGCGCCACCGGGAGCCACCCGGCCGCTTATGTCCGTCGGCGGTGTAAGCGGGGGTATGTCAGGGCCGGACCTGGACCCGGAGCAACTCGACCGCTACTCCCGGCACATCATCATGGACGAGGTGGGTCCCGAGGGGCAGGGTGCGCTGCTGGACGCCTCGGCGGTAGTGGTCGGCGCCGGCGGTCTGGGGTCGCCGGTCATCCAGTACCTGGCGGCCGCCGGCGTCGGCACACTCGGGGTCGTCGACGACGACGCCGTCGAGCGCTCGAACCTCCAGCGCCAGGTTATCCACGGCGACGCCGACGTCGGCCGCCCGAAGGTCGCGAGCGCCGCCGACTTCGTCGCCGCGCTGAACCCCGACGTGACCGTCCGGACCCACGAGACGCGGCTGACGGCCGACACCGTCGACCTTCTGGACGCGTACGACTTCGTCGTCGACGCCTCGGACAACTTCCCGACGCGATACCTGGTGAACGACGCCTGCACGCTCGCGGGCCGGCCGTTCTCCCACGGGGCCATCTACCGCTTCGAGGGACAGGTCACGACCTTCTCCGGCGACGGGCCCTGTTACCGGTGTCTCTTCCCCGAGGCCCCGCCGGAGGGGACCGTCCCCGACTGTGCGACGACCGGCGTCCTCGGCGTCCTCCCGGGGACGGTCGGCGCGCTCCAGGCCACCGAGACGGTCAAACACTTCACCGGCGTCGGCGAGTCGCTCGACGGCCGACTCGTCGCCTACGACGCCGCAGACATGACCTTCGAGGAGGTGACCGTCCGCCGGAACCCCGCCTGCCCGGTCTGTGGCGAGGACCCGACCGTCGCGTCCGTCGGCGACGTCGAATACGACGACACCTGTGCCGTCGGCGGCGACTGACCGTCCACGCCGGCGGCGCAGGCAGTCGCCGCCACCGGCCGACCGCCTCGCTGTCGCGGGCGCCTCCCGAGGCTGTTTTCACTGATGATACTATCAGGGGTGGATTTATTCGGTGGCAGTCGCCACAGTTGACAGCACCAATGGGCGGTAAATACAGTGAATTCTGACGCGTACGTCGGGGACATCGACCTATCGAGTATTAGACTCGAAAAGCCGGGATACGTCGAGCTCGTCTTCTCGATAGTGCTGGTCTGGGGGTTCGGCGACGCGGTGTCGACGCTGGTGGCCGCGACGGTCGCCGGACCGCACCTGGAGGCCAACCCCTGGATCCGGGCCCTCCTGACGCACCACCCGTTGCTGTGGGTCGTTCTCAAGGGGGCGGTCGTCCTCTACGCGGGGGTCGTCCTGCTGGAGTGTCGGCCGGTCGTCGAGGAGGTTCCCCTCTGGCGCGCGTGGCTGCTCGGCATCGTCGGCCTGGGGACGGTCATCGTCCTCGGGAACGTCTACGTCGGACTGGCCGCCGCGTCAGCGATGGTCTGATTCTGAGATGCTGTACAGGACTTCCGCAGGCCTGTACGGGCTGGCAACCGTGAGCCGTTTCTCCCAATTATCAGTAATTGTCCAGAACCGCTCATCCGGCATCACTGCCTGCCTGGTCGTCGGGACGCGAACCATCCACTCGCCAGTACTCTTGCTGTCCGGTGTCAGCACCTTTCCGTCCTCGGCTGCGGCCGTGCTGACGACCCTACTTGCGGCACTGGAGCGTGCAGTGGAGTTCGCCGAACGCATGGACGAGGACGTCGTCGCGCTCTCAGTCGTGCCCGACGACGAGGTTGAGTTCGCCATCGAGCGGGGGTGGATCGGCGAGACCGAACCGTTCGACGTCGACAGTATCGTGGACGGGCTGGAGGCGAAGGTCGCTGAACTGGCACCAGAGGCCCGGTTTCGCGCCGAGGTCCCCCCCGAGGTCAGTTCCGTCGCCTCCGTCACTACGGACATCGTCCGGACGGTCCGGGAGGTGGCCGTCGACGAGGAAGCGACGGTCGTCTTCATCGGGAGCGAGAACGCTGGCCGGGTTTCGAGGCCGGTCTCCAGTGTCGGCGCGCCAGTCTCCGAGGACCCGCGATACGACGTCCACATCGTCCGTCACGCCGGCCGAACAGGGTAACTCGCGACAGGGAGAGGCCAGCGAGAGGGTCCTCTCCGGGTCTCCCATCTCGACTTGGGCAGTGCCCGCCAGACTTTCTATTCGACTTCGGCACTGTCCGACCACTTTTCAATTCGGCGTCGGCGCTGATATTCTTCCCTGTGTTTCCCCATAGCGCGGTATCGATCCCGGTAGTCGCGGTCGATATCGGAGTTTCGAACTGATATATCGACAAATACTGATAAATATTCCAGAATTCGGAAGAAAGATGAAGAAAATCCCATATCCAAACCCACCCAGAGTACACTGAGTGTAGATACTAACGAGCGACCTCAACTCAGCGGTAAACGTACAAGACCCGGCCGAGCCAACGGAACGAGAGCCTCGGTCGACTGGGGTTGTGGCGCGGTGTGGGCGGGTTCTGCTGGGACGACATCCGCGACGTCGAGGGCTACCGCGACCGCATGACCGAAAACCGCGCCAAGGGGATGACCGGCATCTGGTCGCTCACCCCCGGCCAGGTCCAGACCGCCAACACCGCACCCCTCCCACCCGAGAACGGCCGCTACATCCTCGAAGTCGACGGCCGCGAAGTCGACCTCTGCGAGGAAGACGGACGCCAAGTCTACGACGGGGACGACCTCTCGGTCGAACAAGTCGACGACGACAGCTACCGTCTGCAGGCCGGCGGCACGAAACAGGAACTCGACGGCGAGGGCCTCCGCGAAGAACTGCGCGACCGCCTGGCGTGCGTCCCCAGTATGACCGACATCGTCGACTCTATGGAGGAGTTCGAGACCGCTAAAGAAGAAGGCCGGGGCGCCATCTCCATGTCACGGACCGCGGGGACGAGGCCACCTACCAGGCGGCGATGACCCCCGTCTCCCTGTTCCAGGAAGTCTACGAAGCCCGCCCCGACCAGCGTGAGGAACTCGAAGCGATGTGCGGCGAACGTCGTCGAGTGGCTCAACGTCTCGACCATCGCGGAACACACCGCCGGCGAGTACATCGTCGGGCTCTGTAACGCGGGGGTCGAGTGAAGTGCGGTCGGTCGCTGGCGGGTGCGGACAGTCAGACGCAATGGCGGGTGCGGGCGGCCCCACCAGTCGCCGTCGGTGAGCGGAGAACAATGGCGGGATCAATCGCCGTCAGCAGGCGCCGGTGAGAGGTCGCCGGACTCGACCATCGCTTCGAGCGGGTTGTCGTCGATGTCGAGCGGGAGGTCGACGCGGCCGCGGCGGCGAGCGGACTCGTAGCCGGCGAAGATTATTTCGGTCGCATTGAGCGCGTTTCGGGCACACAGTTCGGACTCGCGGTCCTCTTCGACCGCCTGGACGACGTCGGCGACAGCGAGGTCGATACACGACGCCTCGGACGCGAGTTTGTCGAAGGTCAGTTCCTCGCAGTCCGCCGGGTCGACGGTGTACACCTGAACAGCAAGCCGGTCAGTGAGATAGACATCGATGAACCCGTCGGTGCCGACGAGCCGCCAGTCGCTGTCGACGGCGTCGGCGCCAGGACCGGTCGAGGCCATGCCGTGGACGCCGTTCTCGTACTCCCAGGAGGCGAGGATCTGGTTTTCGTTGTGCGTGCCAAACCGGATGTCTTCGGTCTCGTAGTCGAGCTGGCCGATGACCCACTCTGCGCGGTGCTCGTCGTTGAAGTAGTTGCACATGTCGACGGCGTGGGTGCCGTTGTCGTAGAAGTTCCCCCAGGCGTACTCGATCCGCCTGAGGTCTCCGATAACGCCGTCGTCGAGGCGGCGCTTGGCGACACGGAACGGGTCGCCGAACCGGCGCATGTGGTTGAACGTCAGTTTGACGCCCCGCTCCTCGCAGACGTCGGCCATCCGCCGGCTGCCGCCCCAGGTGAGCGCCATCGGCTTCTCGCAGTGGATCGCGTCGACGACGCCGCTCTCTGCGGCCCCTATCACGAGGTTCGCGTGCGTCGCAGGGGGTGTACAGATACTCACGATATCCGGTTCGACCGCCGTCAGCATCTCCTCGTAGTCCTCGAAGACGCCTTCGGCCGGAATGTCGTACTCCTCGGCGAACGCCGCGGCGTTCTCGCGGACGATATCTGCACAGCCGACCAGCCGGCAGTCCTCGAGTCGCTCGTAGGCCGCAGCGTGGCGGTAAGCCATGGCGAACCCGTCGACGGAGGGCTCGTCGGGGTTCGCTCCCGTCCCGACGAACGCGACGTTGAAGCTCACGGTCTCACGCACCTCCGCCCGCGGGTACGGTCTGTGACCGTCTCTCTGTTCCCCGGTCGAACGTCCCACACGCCCGTTCGACGGTAGTATCCTGCACGGTGTGTCTCACAGCCCGAAGAAAGGTGTTTTTAGTTAAATGGCTTGTCGCGGAAACCGTGCTGGTAAGCCACTAGTAGTACCCATCTGCGTCCGATCACCTACCAGTTACGCCGCTACCGTTGTCGGTTCGGATCCGTCGTCTTTGTCGCGGCTTACGGCCCACAGACACACAGTAAGACCAACCTATGAGTGTGCAATTCCACTCGCCCGGCGGCTCCCTTCGATTCGACCGGACGCCCACTTTGCCATTTCAAGCCGTCTGCCTCTGTCACTGGGACTCGCAGATAGATTACCGGACGACCGTCGGCTGGTCGCTCCTCTCGTCGGGTGTCGTGACCCCGCTGCTCGTAGCGCTCCCCGGCGATTCCCTGTGATGGGGCGTCGGACTCCTCGTGCTCGGGTTGGTCGTGCTCTTCGTCCGCCGAGACGACCTCTTTCCCTCGTGACCTGCCGCTCCGGGTTCTCTCTGTTCTTGCGGCCCTCGAATACACGCCGTAACTCCCTTCGACTCACCCGCCGTGCCCGTGGCCCCGCATTGAATCAGCGCCCCAGGCACAGATCCAGGTCGAGTTTACCTACGGGAGGCTCCGTATTACCGTCGACCAGAGCGGCAGCGCCCGGTTTATCCAGAGAGACGAATGAGCCCCGTGCACTGCGACCGGGATACCCTGGCACTGAAATGACCGAGGCGAGAAACAGTGTTTTCCACGTCCAGCCCCAACCTCACTCATGAGCGGACGAGGTGAAACCCCAGACGAGGAATCGGACGCGGAGAGCACCGACGAAGCGACGTCGCTGTCGTTCGGCTAGACGCTGTACGACGAGGGGGGTCAACCCGTCGGCACGGTTCGCGGGATGGAAGAGGGCGGGGTATTCCTGTCCACCAGAGACGGGATCGAAGGGCTCAGTATCGAACACGCCCGGTCCGGTCACTCCTTCGGCGAAGCCGAGTTAATGTGGCGCTGTCTCAACTGCGGCGAGATGGGCGAGCTCGACGACGAGGACGGCCTTCCCGAGTGAGCCCCTGTGTCCGTCCCTGGTCGTTACTCTGCTGGTCCTGTTGGCCCTGCTGGTCATGCCGCTGTGACTGGACCAAGTGTTGGCCGCCGCGTGAGTCTCCCTGCTAGCCCTGCTGGCTCTGGTGTCCTTGCTGACCATGCTGGCTTTGCTGTCGATGCTGGCTCTCAGTACCTCTATTTTGGTGGCGCATTGGTTTCAATACGTATGATCGAGGACATGTTGGATCTGGAACTAGTGGCACAGTTACGCCCGATCGCGCGTCCTCATCCGAGAAACGCGCTCGTTCGTAAAAGGTGCTACCATCGTTTTGAGAGACGAGGGATATCCCACTAGCCAGGTGGCGGGGTCGAAAGCAGCCGGACGTAGGCTCACAGTTCGGAGCCATAACCGTCGCATATATGTTATCTAGAAGCGCCGCGCTCCGGTCTCGGTCGACTCCGATATCGGCCGTTCGTGTCGGATTAGGGTCGGTTTTCAGTACGAAGGAGCAGAAAGAATATACGTACGGATCAGCTAGTTGCTACTAATGAGTAACCAAAAAAATGGAACAGAGCAAAATGGACATGTCTGTGAATGCAAAGTAGGTCGCAACATCGAAAAGTACGAATTGAACCGCTTCGACGAGAAGTTACTCGAACAGCGAGACGACGGAGCGAGTCTCCGTCACCTCGAGTCGGTAGTGAACAAAGCGCTTCTCCGGTCCGCGCTCGAAGACAGCCGACGAGACCTCATCGGCGACGTAGACAGCATTTACGAGCGATTGACCGACGCCGAGATGAGCGCCGGCAAACGAGCCGAAACAGTAGACCAACTATCGAGGGGAGACGTCGACGTCGACGAACTCCTGAGCGACTTCGTGTCCTATCAGACCGTCAGAACGCACTTACAGGACTGTCTCGAAGTCGATACGAGGCGGGGACAGTCGTTGAACCCGGAGGACGCACGGGGGACTATCGAGTGGGCACGCTCGCGGAGTGAGGGGATCATCGAACGGACCATAGAGCGACTCAGTGGCGTCGGCGGGTTCCAGAGCGGCGATGTCGACGTCACCTATACTGTACGCGTGTCTTGCCCGGACTGCAAAACGAGTTCCCGGATCGAAGCGTTCATCGAACGCGGTGGATGCCAGTGCTCTGTAGAGGGGGCGACCGATGAATAGGCAGATGTTACGGCGGGTAAGCGTCCGGAATACGGCCCAGTCACGCGTCCAAAGGTATAAGACAGAACGAACGAAGTAACTGGTAACGACAGATGACAGACCACGATGGTTCCGGAACGATGGCGGTATCCGTAGAGAACGTAGGCGGGATCGGAAAACAGGAACAGGCGATCGAACCGGGGGTGACTATACTGACCGGCCGAAACGCGACCAACAGGACGTCACTCCTGCGGGCCATCGGCGCCGGACTCGGCGGGTCTTCCGGCGAGTTGAAAGCCGACGCAGAGGCGGGGTCTGTCCAACTTTCGGTCGACAGTGAACAGTTCACCCGGTCGTTCACGCGGGACGGGCAGTCGATCGGTGTCGGGGGGGACCCCTACACCGCTGACGGAGACGTCGTCGACAGATACAGCTGTCTCCTGGCGGACAATCCGGCCAGGCAGGCCGTCGAGCGCGGGGACAGCGACGCGCTCCGGGAGTTCATCATGGCGCCCCTCGATACTGACGAGATCAGAGCGACTATCGAACGCACACAGCGGTCCATCCGGTCACTGCGCGAGGAACTCGCGGAGGCCGAACGGCAACGCGAGCAACTCCCGGCACTGGAGCGGGAACTGGACGAGCGACGAGACGAGCTAGACGACGTGCGGGCACAGCTACAGTCGGTTCGATCGGAGGTCACAGAGTACGAGGCCGACGCCGACGCCGCCGAGGAAGCCGAGGCCGTCGTCGAAGACCTCAAAGAGGCACGCGGGGAACACGAGCGGGTCCGCAACCGCCTCGAGACCCAGCGGAAAGCCCTCGGATCTCTCGAAGAGCAACGCGAGGACGTCCGGGCGGAACTCTCGGAGATGGACCAACCGGAGACCGGTCGCTCGAGCGTACAGAGCGAACTCCAGCGGCTACAGCAGCGCGAACGGAGCCTCGCGAGTACGGTCAACAGCCTCCTCTCTATTATCGAGTTCAACGAGGAGCTCCTCTCGGAGGACGACCTCGCAGGGGTCGAGGTAGACGGCGATGTCGCCGCCGCACTCGACCCGGAGACCCAGACCGTCAGGTGCTGGACGTGTGGCACGGGCGTCGAACGCCGAGCGATCGACGACAGACTGGACGACCTCCGGGAGGTCGTCGACGAAAAGCGGCGAGAACGGAACGAGCTCCGCACCGATATCGACGAACTGCGCTCGGAACTGCGGGCACTTCGGTCGACAGCCCAGGAACGCGAGTCCCTAGAGTCGAGGATAGATGATGTCGAAGCGGAGATCGACGAGCGTACGGACCGGATCGAGCGCCTCGAAGAACGCCAGTCCGAGCTCGAAACTCGAATCGAGGAACTGGAGGCGAAAGCGGCCGAATCCGGCGACCTCCGGGACAGTGACCTGCTGGAGCGCTATCAGCGCCTCTCCGAACTAGAGTACGAGCGCGGTCAGCTGGAAGAACGGATCGAATCGCTCGAATCGGAACTCGAGAGCGTCCGAGAGGAAGCCGACCGCGTGGAGGCGATCGAAGCCGAACTCGAGGACCGAGAGAGCGAACTCGCGTCCGCACGGAATCGCATCGGGGACCTCGAACAGTCCGCCGCCGACACGTTCAACGACCACATGGAGACCGTCCTCGACCTGCTCGCGTACGAAAACGTCGCGCGGGTCTGGATAGAGCGACAGAACGAGTCGGCCGTCGACCAGACCGTCGCGGAGAGCTCGTTCGAACTCCACGTCGTCCGCTCGACGGCCGACGGGGCGGTGTACGAGGATAGAGTCGGCCACCTCTCCGAGTCCGAGCGGGAAGTCATCGGTCTCGTCGTCGCGCTGGCCGGCTATCTCGTCCACGACGTTCACGAGTCGGTGCCAGTCATGCTCCTGGACTCGCTGGAATCCATCGACGCGGACAGGATCGCCGCGCTGATCGACTACTTCTCCGATTTCGTCCCGTATCTCGTCGTTGCGCTTCTCCCCGAAGACGCGAGCGCCCTCCCGGACGAGCACGCCCGTATCCGGATGGGTGAAGCGCTCGCCTGAATCGGCCGCAGACTCCCGCCCGGGACCGCGCGGCCGTCCTCACGACGACCCGTCCTTCCGTGGCGAGAGGGATTGTCGTCACGGGTCCGGCCAGATGAGAGGGCCGGTGATATGGGATCCGAGCACGTCGGGGACCCGTGCTGTCCGGCTGTTCTGCCAGTCGGGCGACGCTTCAGACATCGACTTCGGGACGCATCCGGGGAGAGATGTCGTGGTCACGCTGTTGGATCCGGTAGTCGAGCACGTTCCGGATGATCGTCCCGTGAGCACGGCGTAGTCGCTCAGACACGGCCTGGTGAGAAACGTCGAAATGTTCGGCGAGTTCGGCCTGGTTCATCTCGCGTGGAATGTCGTAATATCCACATTCGTAGGCCGAGACGACCGTTTCGAACTGCCGGTCCGTGAGCCCGAACTGGCCGTACACTGGCGATTCGGAGAGTCGGTCGAGCCGACGGACGGAGACCTCAATGTCGCAGTTCTCGCAGAACTCCTGGGTCGGCGAGATGGGGTTTCGGTCCGGGAAGTACACCTGGTCGCCGGCGGCGCCCGGCCAAGGGGCGAAGACTTCGAGTTCGCAGACCGTATCCGGAGGGAGGCGCCCGAGATCGAGTCTTCCGCACGGCTTCGGGCTCCCTGCAGCGCACAGCGCATTGTGACAACTGACTGATGACACGGCCGCTCTAGTACCCTGTCGACCGCGACCCGGAGCGAAATAATTTCACAACGGTACTGTTGTTAACCTCTGTAGCCGTTCCCTACCCGGCACAGGCCCGCCAGGACGGCCCGCCGACCACCGATTCATTCGGACACGTCCCCGAGCCTGATCTCCCCAGATAGCAGATCGAGCCGGAACCGCCGACGGTGACAGTCGTCCCGCAAACCCTCTGAACAGGTCGCCGAAACTACCGGTAACCCGTTCTTCGATGGACACCCTCCTCGCAGTATCGGAACGGTTCGTCCGGTGCATCCAGGAGGCCGCGTCTCTGCCTGCGCTTTCAGGACTGTGCGGGGCGTTCCGGTACGGGTCCCCGAGACCGGATTTCAAACCCCCGGGACCCCGACGGATTCGAACGCGGCGACCTCGAAGACTGCGAGCACGTAGAGGACGATCACCGAGGCGAGCCAAGCGATGACCGGGATCACGACTGCGTTCGCCCAGCCGCCGGGATACCGGGCGGTGATGACGGCGACATATGCGAGAAGCGGACCGAGAAAGGGGATCCAGCCCAGGAGATACGCGACGACGACCCAGACGACGGCGCCGATGAGTGCCGTGACTATCGCATACGTGTAGTCGTCATGGTCTACGACCACGCAAACACCGACGTAGATACCCAGCGCACCGGTCAACAGACTCGCCGCGAACACGACAAGGGAGTCGATGAAAGCGATCCTATCCGGGGAGAATACTCGAAACCGAAAAGTTACTCGCAGGTTAGACTCCGTTTCGAACGTCTTTTCGAGTGTTCTGGAAGCGTCCGGGATGACTATCGGTGATGGCCGAGTCAGACAACTGCGGTCGCGATCAGCCCCCCTCGACTCCGCTATCAGTCCTCGGTCGGCGCGGCGTGAGAGCCGCCACGGCTCACAGATATGCGTCGTCCCAGTTTTCAGCCAGATGCTCGTTCCCGCAGTCGCTACATTCCAACCGGTCGAGTCCGTCGGCACTGACGTCGATGCCGCCGCAGTTCACACAATAAAATCCGTATCGGTCCTCACTGGACCCGGCGCGATAGAGCGAAAAGAAGGGCGCGTCGGTCCCCGGGATCTCCTCGCGACGGTCGACGACGAGTTCATCGTTATCGACGCGGATCCGCAGGGGGACGTCGACGTCCGGTTCGACCGTTTCGTCCGCGTCAGTTCCGTAGACGTCCTCGATGAAGCGTTCGTCGTCGAATTCGAGCCTGGCGCTCCCCGTCCGCGAGAACCCGAACTGCGTGCAGAACTCCCCGCCTTCGCTCGCCTGTTCGAGTACCCTGGCGACGAGAGAGTCCCCGCGCGCCTCGACCGCGTCGCGAGCTCCCTCGAACAGGGCCGTGCCGACGCCGTCCCCCCGGGCGTCCGGGTCGACGTGGAGCCAGTGGAGCCTCGCCGCCGCCAGGTCGACGTCCACGAACCCGACGACTTGTTTGTTCTCGTCGCCTGCGCCGTCGTCAGCGCTCTGCTCGTCAGATTCGGTCCTGGCACTACTGTCCTCGGGGCCCCCGCCCTCAGCGACGCTTCCCTCGGCGACGAGAAGGAGGACATCGGGATCATCGATGCGGCTGGCCAGCGTGTCGTCGGCGAACAGGTTTTCGAGTATCGCCTCGATACGTTCCGGGCTGAGCGAGTAGGAAAAACGGAACGACTGCTCGGTGATCGCCCGAAGCTGCGGTCGGTCGGCTAGTTCGGCCTCGCGAATCTCCATGTCGACGGTACGTCCCGGTCGGTGAAAAGGCCAGCGCGGATGGTGCGGACGCTGGTCGCTTCGATACACTGTACGAAGGGGTCTCGGGTCCGTCTTGGTGGCTTAGCTCCGCGTCGCAGTCACGCGATGACGAAAGCCGGGTCGCGGGGCGGCCCCACTCTCGTCCGGGCGACAGTGCGGATCGTTTCGCCGGAACCGTGGTCCCGGGACGGAGCGTGGGTAATCCGGCGTGAGGGCGTAAGACCAGAGTGAACTACGGGACGACCTCGCCCAGACGGCTTGCAGACGCTGGCTCAATGCAGTTGTCTATCCTGGCACAATGGAAGCGAGAGCATGTCCAGCCATCCCGGGGTGCAGACAGTCGAAAAGAGCGACGACTACTACCACGTCCGATATCGGGATCCTGACGCGTTCTCGACCATATGAACGCCGGACCGGGCGGCGAACGCGGCAGGTTCGGTCGCGGAGAGGAGCGAAGTGCGGATGGGCGCCCGGCGAGACGACGACTGGGAGATCCAGAGCGTCCTGATCCCAGTCGAGCGCGCAGACGAGGCCGAAGCGAAGCGACTGGCGAACGAGACCGTCGAGAAAATCAAGGAGGAACTGCCCGCGAACCGCCAGAGTCGATTCTGGCCGTTCGCGGCCGGTGCTGCCGGGTACAGCGTATTGCTCGCGCTCGCGTAGCCACGGTCCACACTCGCTGTTTGCTCTCCGGGGGAGTGCTCGGCTCTGGATCCTCGGGCCGACCAGTAGCCAAGCCCGGGCACTGTCGCCTCTCTACGCGCGTTTGCCGGCGAGTATTGAGCGCACTTTCGGTGGAGGGTGTAGACGCTGACTCTGACGGGTGCCGTTACGAGGCGACGCGCTCACACAGCGACTCGAAGTGACCGGCGCCGACGACGGCCACTACGTCGCCCCGCTCCCGGAGAGCCTCGATCCGGTCCGCCATGTGGCTCTCCCGCGACACTGTGCGGTAGCGAGACGAGGGCGACGTCTCGAAGGCGTCCACGACAGCGGTCGCAGTTCGGATCTGCCGGCGTTCGTCTGTGGCCTGCACGTCGGCCGGGTCTCCCGTCGTCTCGTGGTGGACGGGCGACCCGACGGCCACCGTCAGCCCGGTTCGTGCGGTGACCGGAGCGGCGAGGCGGCAGGCGAGTGCCGTCTTCGTTATCGACAGCAGTGACCGCGCCGAACGGGAGACGGTCGCCGCCGACGCCCGGTTCCGCCAGAGCCGTCGACCCAGCCTGCGGGCGAATCCCAACGTCGGGCCGTCGATACCGGCGATGTCGTCCGTCCGTGCGGCCTGGGCCGCCCCGCTCAGTTCGCCGCCGAAGGTGGGTGGCGACTGTTCGCCGGCCGCGTACGCTTCGTACAGCGGGACCGCGAGGGGAGGGAGTTCGAGCGCGAGTACGTCCGGGTCTCGCTCGCTGACGACGTGTCGGGCGCGATAGACGCTTGCGGGATGGTCGTGGACGACCCCGACGATAGTCACAGCGCCCGACCCGTCCGTCCCCTCGAACGTCTTCGCGCACTGCGTATCGAGTCGCGGGTCGGTCTCGTGTCGTGGCGTCATTGTTCGGTGTTCAGTCCGGTAGTATGAGCGTACTCTAACAATGGTATACTTAACGCTGTCCCTTTCGACTGGTGTGTCGCCGGTGACGTCGCGACCGGTCTCAGGCACCATGCAGTGTTTCCAGTTTCTGCAGACGCTACGAACGCCCTCCCAGCGGGGACGGGCAGGCATTCAAACGGCCCCGCGAGCCGAAGACGCTGGCCCCGGAGCGACGTGGCGGATCCGTGTTACGCTACCTACTGCACGGAAAGAGGATGTTACTCCTGTGCAGGAGCGTCGATAATAGCCGGCACGTGGTGGCGGTATCTCGGATCGAGCTCCACGGGACGTCCCGCCGTCAAGTCGGTCCGTCGAAAGCGTCCTGGAGAGGTCCCTGCGGTGGGTTCCGTTCCGATCGGGGGGTCGCACTCTGGACGAACTCTCGAGATTGCTGGTGGGGCTGTTGCCGGTGGGACTGTTGCTGGCGGGACTGTTGTAGGTGGGACTGCTGGTGAGGGCTGCCCCGCTGTGCGACCGTTTCCGGCGGGTTCACCAGAGGCTGGTGGTTCGGAGGGTTCGACCGTACCGGCGGAGACTGCTGTTAGTCACCCGGGGCGCGCCGGAGCGGTGGTTGCTGGGCCGGCTATCCCTGTTGCGTTCGGCGGGGTCGATGGGATCGGCTCTGTAGTCCGGTGTCATACTTGTCAGTCGGCACTCACAGTTCAGTGTCAGCCGACGGTCACACAGTTCGCTCTACCAGTTTTTAAACCTCGCCGCGCCGCGTCCGGGATCGGAGCGACTGGTCATTCGGCCCGGAGCCCCTGGGTTCCGAACAGCGTCTCGAACTCCTCCGGGAGTTGTTTTCGAACTTCCGCCAATTCGACCTGTAGATCCAGGTCGGCGAGCGTCGCCAGCGTGGCGCGGACGTGAACGAGCGCCTCTGTCGTCGAAACGTCGTGGCCTTCACGCTGAGCGACCCGGACGACGAATCCGTCGACTGAGTACGATCGTGGGGATCTGCCGCTTCGTTCAGTGAGTGCGTCACCGAACTGGGGCGGTAGCCGGGTCGCCAGCTTGTCGACCTGTTTCTCGGAGACGTACTCGCCGAGCGTACGGAGCGTCGCGAGGACGGCGCGCTCAGCTTCCCACCGGGAATCGAAGGTAGCCCGTCTCTGGATACCGTCGAGGATGGATTCGCGCTCCATGTAGATCGTGTGCCGTGTGGCGTCGTTTGTTCGGACAGGCGCAGGACAGTTGAAGGTACCGGCCGGAGAGTGACCCTGATCAAAAATAGTTTCTGACTGTCGACACACTCGACAACAGGGTTGCGACGGCGCGACGCACGAGTCGGGCGCTTTTCGTTCCACGGCCGCTCACAGTTGCGTGACTCCCGGGGGGTGGACCCGGCTTAGTTGCACAACTCCCACTGTGGGTGGGATCGACTCGAATATCGCGTTGGGGCGGGAACGGCTACGCGTGAAGGGACCAGGGTTTTGGGTGTTCCCGGCGGAACGGGATCGATGCCCGGGAGCCAGTCCGACGACGAGAACCGCGTCCAGGACCAGGCGATAGAACGCCGGCGCGAGCGAACCCAGATCGTCGAGGACGCGCTCGGTCGCACCGGAATGCTCGACGAGAGGAAGTACCCGGTCACCGCCGAGGAGGTCCGGCTGGTGACACAACTGTGAGTCTGGGTGTGGGAACCGGGTAGCGTTGCCCGTTGCAAGTGATTGCAGTGCGACCGGATCCCGGGATCGGCTGATTGGCTCTCTGGACCGGTCTGTTCTGTCTCACCCGGGAAGAGACAGATCTGTCTCTTTTCCCACCGGCGTTTTCCCTCGTGATCGTCCTGGTTTCACATAACCTCCAGTCCTGGTGGTTTCACATAACCACCAGTTCTGGGCGACTCTCCGCCGGAAGGCGTCGATCCGGTCGCGGGCAGTCTCCAGGTGCCAGCCGGCGAGGCCGTCCGTGTTGTTTCTCTATTCGTTTGGCGCTCACGTCGGGAAAGCGCCGGGCTAGCCCTGGCACACCTGGGGACTCAGGCAGGCCGCGGCCCTCTCCCGCGCAGGCGGTATCCCCGACGACGAGACACTCGTCGACGGCGCGCGTCGCGAGGGGTCTGCCCTCCACACGTACCACTGTAGCTCGCAGGGACCCTCCGGGATGTCCCGAAGACCGACCACAGGACCCACAACGAGGTCGAAGGAAGCGACGACGGCTGAGTCAGCGGAGCGCATCCCGGACCGCCTCGGCCGCCCGCGTGACGGCCGGCGTCGGGTCGTCCGGGTCGGCCTCGTACTCGATGACGAGCGGCTGCGATAGCGACGTCTTGGCCGTGAGCGTCTCGACCAGGCCGGGCACGTCGAGTTGCCCTTCACCGGGGACCGCCTCGGTGTCCTCGTCGAGGAAATCCTTGAGATGGAGCGCGAGGACGCCGTCGCCGAGCCGTGATAGGACCGTTTCGGGGTCCCCCCCGGACCGGAAGTAGTGTCCGGTGTCGACACACGCCCCGAGGCGCGGGTCCCCCGCCGCGTCCAGGACGGCAGCGACGTCGTCGACTGTCTCGTAGGTCGCGCCGGGGCCGTGGTTGTGAACGGCGAGTCGCACGTCGAACTCCGCGGCCTCCGAGAGCAGGCGTTCGCGGGTCGGAGTGTCGTCGGGAGGGAACTCCAGCGAGCAGTAGTCGGCGCCGAGGCGGTCGACCAGCGAGAGCGTCTCTCGAACGGGCGGTCCGTCGCCACCGAACGCGACGACCCCGTAGCCACAGACGTCCAGGTCGGCGCCGGCGAGCGTCTCGCGGACCGCGTCGACGTCGTCGTCGCCGTCCGACGGTCGTACGTGCTCGTGGCAGAGTTCCACGGCCGAAACGCCCGTGTCGGTGAGTGCGTCGCACATTCCGGGGACGTCGAACTCGCGGTAGGTGAAACTCTGGACGCCGACGTCGTACTCGCGTCGCTCCGGCGACTGGGCGGTCATCGCCGCCTTCCGGTCGGTGCGGTGCCGCGGATCACCGCGGCGTCTCGGTGACAGGTCATCGTCGGGAAGAGGGCGGGACGCAGGGTAAGTGTTCGGGTCGTCCTCGCGGTCATCGTCACGACCGGGCGCCCACTCCTCAATCGAGGTGCGGCTGTCCTCGTGGTGATCGAACCCGGTTCGGTAGCCAGCAACGCAGAGAATGCGTTCGACGAGGTCGATAGCACGCTCCTGGTCGTCGGCAGAGACCTCGTCGGGCCGCTCAAGTAGGAGAATAGTGTGGCCGCTGGTTCAGACGGCATCGAACCCTTCTTCGCGCATCAGCCCCGCCACGGCTTCGGGATTCTCGAAGGCTGTGTTGCTGGCTCCCTGCCGCGCTATCGCGCTAGTGGGCCGAACAGCCACTCGCGCATGGAGAGCCGGGGCTGTGATTCGTCGTCACTTGCGAGGCGGTCGCTGGTCTGGGCGTAGTTGACGAGTGTGACGAGTACGACGCCGCCAGCCGTGTTACCTAGCAGGACCGGGACGAGGAACCCGATTACGGCGGGCATGAGGCCGACTTCACCGAGAAACACCAGAAACAGAGCGTCCATTACGGAGACGACGATGTGATACAACTCTGCCGCGGGGATGGAGAGAAACACCACGTAGACGAGCAGGATGCGCGAGACGGAGTCGCGAACCGCGTGGAGCAGCCAGACGATGCCCGCGACAAGCCAGCCGGCGAACAGCCCCTTTAGAAATAGATCCAGCGGTGATATCTCTAACGCTTTGCGACCGAACTCAGCGGCTGCTGCGGCGACTTCGGTCGACATTACGCCCGAGTTGGCGAGAACGAACGCTCCACCGGCAGCACCGATGACGTTCGCTAGCAGGACAAGCCCCCAGACACGTAACAACGTCGGCACGCTGGCAATCCGCTCCAGGACGAGTGTCACCGGCGGCAGCGTATTCTCGGTGTACAGTTGGTAGCGGCCGAGGATGATATAGAGGAATCCCAGCGGGTACAGAAGCGAACCAAGGACGGTTTCCGCTGGGCCCGAGACAGCTGCAGCAACAACTGCGTGCAGCAGGAAAGTCAGCGTAATGGCGAATCCCGCTGCCAGCCCACTGAAGAACAGTTCGCTGTTGTCGCGTGTGACCTCTTCGTCGGCGGCGGCTACGATTCGCTGGAACGTTTCGTCCGCCGAGAGACGGTCGTGGACAACCTCCCCAGCTGCGGGAGCCTCTTCTTGTAAGTCCTCTGTCGGAGGCTTCCCGTCATGCGAGCTTTTCTCATCCGAATCGCTGTCGCTCATGCTCACGTCCGTTACATAACATGAGACAACATATTAATTGTGACGTGATAGCGTGTCGCTTGCTCTGGTTCGGATAAGCGGCTCGCGACTAGTTCGGGTGAAAAAATGGCATCGGTGCCGCTACCGTATCGTGCCGTACTGCGCTGTCGTTTGGGTGCGCGAGTCGGCGGCGACCTGGCCCGGATAGCTCTACCGAACGAGCGACTGTTCGTCCTGCTACGGAGCCACGCCGGCATCAGAGCATCCATTAAAAATACTGAACCGGGTTCGGAACGGTTAACTTCCGTCCTACAGGTCCCTTTTCAGCCGAACCTCGTCGTCTGTAATGACGTCGATCTTCGACTGTTTGAGAGGGTAATCCTCCTCGTCAGTGGAGTTCCATCCCAGTTTACTCATGATCTTGTCTGTGGTTCCCGGATCTGGATCAACGTAAGCAGTTCCTCCCCTGACGCCGGACACGATCCCGATGACGTCTCCGTGGGCGTTCACTACCTTTTTGCCTTCGTCTGACTCGCTGACTGTCGTCCCTGACATCTCGTAGAGTCAGGAGCGAGTGGCGTATTGTTATAATTGCAGTATTACTGATGCAATGTTCTATTTTTGGGTCAATTATATAGAAACCTGATGGCAGAAACCCTCTGATACTTGCTTCTAATTGTTGCACTAGCTACTTCTGATAGTTGATATCCGATATCGGTGTACACGCCTAACCGCCGATTCCACCGATTGTATACACCGTTAACCTCCAATATGTTCTCTATAACAATTTGGTGATAGTGAGATGATTTCAGTCGGCCATGACAGCCTCCAGCACAATTGTCCTGGCGGAGTTACCGTTCAGTGCGATACCAATGCAGCTGTTCTCGGGTGAGTTCCTGCAGCTCGCCATCGTGTTCTTCGTTCTGGCGATCATCGCTGCGGTCGTCGGTGCTCAGGGTGTCGCAGGAATAAGCATGGAGATAGCGAAGTGGTTAGTACTCATCTTCGTCATCCTGGCCGTAATCACGCTCGTCCTCTGAGTAAAACGCTCTCATTCCAGTAGAGCGTCGCGACCTCCCACGGTCGCTCCCGGATGCTGCTTCCTTGCTTATACTGTCGGACACAAGTACGTGAACGTGCTCTTCGCCGTTCGGGGATGTGACGTCTCGAAGACCCCTCGACAGCTACCGAGCGGTGGCATCACTTGTGTCCGACAGTATTAGAGTCTGGTCATTTTGATGGCACTCGACGTCGACGATCTCGGGTCAGTGACTGGTACCGCACTCGCTCTCTTTCCCTTCTCATCTCCCTGTCGCATCCTCTGGATAGCGTCTGCACTGCCCGAGTTTCGACAAGTAGTGACCTGGGTGGTGCCGGATCGGCGAGTGCGAACCGTCCACTATCCGATGAGTGGTTACGGAGGTTCGGGGGAGAGGCGAGCGGTCGAAGTGCTGTTCCGGTAGAAGAGCGCGGCGTTGAGACCGATACCGACAAGCAGTAGACCCCAGTTGAACCAGGGGTTGTTGTACCAGACGATGTCTATCCCGACTGACTGCTGGTAGAGCGGCCAGAACGGTTCGATCGCCTCGGCGATGTCCGGCGCTGACAACATATCCGCAAAGATGTGCGAGAGTCCAGCGGTCCACACCATCAGGAAACCGAACGAGGTGGCTCGCCTCTCGACCTCCGGAACGAACCACTCCGAACCGCCGACCGTCCGTTTGAGGAGCCAGCCCACGAGCGGACCCAAGACGAGGGCGATGAGTGAAACTGCAAGCACGGTGTGGACGATTCCGTGATGCTTGACAGTCCTGAATACCTTCATGAGGTACAGGTCGATGTCCGGTACTGTCCCAAACCAGAAGCCGATTCCGGCGAACGTCGCGGCAGTCCTCTCCGAGTCGATGAAGAGCCACGCGGGTGCGAGCCAGACGAGTGCCATTCCGAGGTGACCGGCCACGTCAACCATGTGTTGCTTTCACCATCTCTGGTGGTAATCGTTACGGTGCGAATGTGACGACCGGATCGCTCCTGACTGGGTAGATCCCCTGCGTCGGACGCGTCCGTCTCACACCTGATTCGACCGCTCGAGTCAACAGCATCGGGCTCACCCCGACCCCAATGGGCCGGGGAACTCGCCCTCGAAGGTTGTAGACACTACGGAGTGCATATCGGTCATTGGATTTTACGGCCGGCCTGCGCGACATCTCCCGAGCCACATACCGCATTGTTGATACGACGCGTCGACTAACCGTGACTCACAGTCCCTGCAGGTGTCTCGGTCTGTTCTGGCTCCGGCTGTCCCACACACCTCACGTCGCTTTCGCGACCCCCGGAATGGGGCATCACAGGAGTTGCACTTATACACACTCTCCGTAATTACTATACAGTCCCAGTGGTGATAAATGCAACCTCCGGGTGCAACATCGTGTTTAGTTAGTAGAGTTATGCCAGCGAGCAAAAGTTTGAAGCCATGATTCGGCGGTTTCTGGTTCGACGTGGCTGAAGCAATTCGAGAACGATGAGGTTCGGCGCTTCAGCTCCCGAAAGATCCGTTCGATGGCGTTCCGATTTCCATGGCGACGCATCTGAAATCGGAGTCCAGCTCGTTGCAGTGCAGTTTGGAGGTGTTGAGCGCCGTCGACGAGAAAGACAGCGGTTTCGACATCGTGTTTTTGTCGCAGTTCGCGGAGGAAGATCTCGGTGAGAGATGTCGTGGTCGTGGAAAAGAGCCGGACGTGAAGCAGGTCGTTGGTTTGTGGGTCTGCGGCGGCGTACAGCCAGAATTGCTGGTCGTTGATCCGAATCACTGTTTCATCGAGCGCGATCTGACTCGGAGATTGACCGGGGTCGGGCTGGAGGTCGGCTTTCTGCACCCAATCGTGGACTGCTTTCCGACTCCGATCGACACCCAAGTCTTCGAGTAGATCGGTCGTATTCGAGAGCGATAAGCCCGCAACGTGCGATTGAATACCCTGGGCCATCGCCGGCTCGGGTGTCCGTTCGCGCTCCACAAAATCCAAATCTATCCAGTTTCTATAGCCGCTGAGGCGGGCGATTTCTGCCATGGATCAGCAAGAAATTCTCCCGCCTCACTTTTCACGCTTAACTAAACACGATG
>PXRP01000036.1 GCA_003021655.1 Halobacteriales archaeon QS_4_69_31 | reverse complement strand
GTTGTCCTCGACGCTGACGGGAGCGAACGCCGGTTCACACCGGACGCCGCGAACACGAGCGACGGCGACGCCCGTCTCAGGCCCGGAGACCGGATCAGCCGCGCCCACGGGTCCCCGTCGGATGATCTCGGGGTGATGGTCGTCCACGACCCCTCGAACAGCGTTCTCGTGGACGACCGCGAGCGGATCCCGGCCTGAACTCCGGCCCGGGTTCGGTACGAGTCCGACTCTAATTCGACGACCGTCGAACGGACAGTCGACAGACAAATAAGGCTGGTCGGGGAATAGTGGTGGTATGACGGTCGGAATCGACGCCGTCGAGATCCGGACGGGGAAGCTGAGACTGGACCTCGCGGAGACGTTCGCGCCGGCACAGGGCGAGGACCCGGGCAAGTACACGAAGGGGCTGGGGCTGTACGCGTCGTCGTTCCCGGACGTCTACGAGGACATCGTGACGATGGGGGCCAATGCGGCCCACCGGCTCATGGATCGCAAGGGGCTGGAACCGCGTGACATCGGCCGTATCGATGTGGCGACGGAGTCGGCGTTCGACAACTCCAAGCCCGTCTCGACGTACATCGCGGGCTGTCTCGAACAGGTCTACGACGGGGACTTCCACCACGCCAACAAGGGCGAGCGGAAGTTCGCCTGTATCTCGGGCACCCAGAGCCTCGACGACGCCTACAACTGGATCCGGGCGGGGCGCAACCGCGGGCGGGCGGCGCTGGTCATCGCCACCGACACCGCGCTGTACGCCCGCGACGACTCCGGCGAGGCCACCCAGGGCGCCGGCGCCGTCGCGATGCTTTTAGCCGAGGACCCCGACCTGGTGGAGCTCTCGCCCGAACAGGGGTACGGCAGTGCCGACGAGACGGACTTCCTCAAGCCCCAGCAACAGTTCCCCAGCGTCGACGGCAAGCGCTCGATGCAGGTCTACCTGGCGCGCATGCGCGAGGCCATTATGGATTACGAGAGCGTGCTCGGGCCGATCCATCCCGAGGACTACGTGCTGATCCCCTTCCACACACCGTTCCCGGGGATGGTGCGTAGGGCGGCCGCGCTGGGCTACCGGCACGCCACCCGCGACACCGAAGTGGAGGAGAAACTCGCGGCCGAGATCGGTCGCCAGCCCCGCCGCGAGGAGTTCGACAGCGACGAGGCCTACCGGGAGGCCGCCGGCGAGTACACCGACGACCTGACCGAGTCCGACCGCTACCAGGAGTGGTACAGCCGGTGTGTGGAACCGACGCTGTCTATCTCCCGGCAGGTCGGCAACTGGTACACGGGGTCGGTCCACGTCGCCCGGATCGGCGGCCTGAAGGTCGCCCTGGAGAACGGCGAGAACCTCGCCGGCGGCCGGATGCTGGTCTGTTCGTACGGTTCGGGCGCCCAGGCCGAGGTCCACGCCGAGACCATCCAGGCCGGCTGGGCCGAGGAAATCGCCGCGCTCGATATCGACGACCAGCTCGAGGACCGCTACGACCTGACCTTCGAGGAGTACGAACAGGTCCACGACGTCCACAACCACGACTCGGACATCGGGGTCAGCGATGTCGAACAGTTCACCCAGCCCGACGCCGAGTTCGTCTTCGACGGCTGGGGCCGCATGGGCGAACGCAAGTACACCTACGTCGGGTGACCCGACGACCGCGCGGTTCCTGTATCAGGCGCCGCCGAGTCACGGCTCCGGTATCACGGCGACCGGGACGAGCCAGAGTCCGGGGGTCGTCAGGACCCGCGGAGGTAGAACGCGCCGACCGAGACCGCTCCGACCAGTGAGACGGCCCCGAGAAGTACCAGCGCTCTCGTGGGGACCTCCGGCACGCCGGAGTCGTCGGCCGGCGTCTCACCGGCGGCTTCGGCCGTCGTCGCCGGCGACTCGCGGGCATGCACAGGCGCGGGTAGCGTCGAACGACCAGCTCGTGGTCGGTCACGTCCGAAAAACGGAGGGGAACCCAACGGAGTGGAACCACAGTGGGTGGGGGTGGTGGGAAAGGGATGGTGGGTGGTAAGTGGTGTGGGGATGGGGGTACAGACACCGTGTCGGTGCTGCACGCGGAGATGTGGATTAGACCAGTAAAACCCTTGTGGGCCAGTTTTCGGTCGTGATAATTCGAGGGCGGGAGAGATGTGTGGGATTTAAGCGCACGCCAGACCCCACCACGGACGATATGAAACTCCACGAGTACCAGGCCAAGGAGGTGTTCGCGGAGGCGGGGATCCCGACGCCCGCGTCCCAGTTGGCCGGGACCGTCGAGGAGGCGGTGGCCGCGGCCGAGTCGGTCGGCTATCCGGTCGCGGTCAAGGCACAGGTCCAGGTCGGCGGCCGCGGCAAGGCCGGCGGGATCGTCCTCGCCGACGACGAGAGCGAGGCCCGCGAGGCCGCCGAGGACATCCTCGGGATGGACCTCAAGGGGTACACCGTCGAGCGGGTCCTCGTCGAGGCGGCCGTCGACTTCACGAACGAACTGTACGTCGGCGTGACGATGGACCGCGGCGAGAGCAAGCCGGTCGCGATGGTCTCGACCCGGGGCGGCGTCGACATCGAGGAGGTCGCTGCCGAGGACCCCGAGGCCATCACCCGCGAGCACGTCGACCCCGCGTTCGGGATGTACCCCTATCAGGCCCGCAAGGCCGTCTACGACGCCGGCGTCGACCGCGCGGCGGCCGGCGACGTCGCCTCGGTGCTGTCCACGCTGTACGACCTCTGGGAGGACAAGGACGGCGCGGACGCCGAGATCAACCCCCTGATGGTGACGGCCGACGACGAGGTCGTCGCGGCCGACGCCGTCTTCAACGTCGACGAGGACGCCCTCTTTCGCCACCCCGACCTCGCGGAGATGGAGGAGGAAGGGGAGTTCAGCGAGACCGAACTCGAACGCAAGGCCGACGAGTACGGCTTCGACTACGTCCGCCTGTCGGGCAACGTCGGCATCATCGGCAACGGCGCCGGGCTGGTGATGACGACGCTGGACCTGGTCGACCACTACGGCGGTTCGCCCGCCAACTTCCTCGACGTCGGCGGCGGCGCCAAGGCCGAGCGCATCGCCAACGCCCTCGACATGGTCTTTTCCGACGAGAACGTCGACGCGGTCGTGTTCAACATCTTCGGCGGCATTACCCGCGGCGACGAGGTGGCCGAGGGGATCAACCAGGCGCTCGAACAGTTCGAGACGGTCCCCAAGCCCGTCGTCGTCAGACTCGCCGGCACCAGGGCCACGGAGGGCATGGAGATACTCAACACCGACCTCGTGACCGTCGAGGGGACCCTCGAAGACGCCGTCCAGCGTGCCGTCGAGTACGCCGGGACGGCCGCGGACAGCGGGGGGGTAGAACAATGAGCGTCCTCATCGGCGAGGACTCCCGGGTCGTCGTCCAGGGGATCACCGGCGGCGAGGGCCGGTTCCACACCGAACAGATGGTCGAGTACGGCACCAACGTCGTCGCCGGCGCGGTCCCGGGGAAGGGCGGCCAGGAGGTCGCGGGCGTCCCCGTCTACGACACGGTCGCCGAGGCCGCCGCCGAAGCGGACGCCGACACGTCAGTCGTGTTCGTCCCGCCGGCCTTCGCCGGTGACGCCTGCTTCGAGGCGCTGAGCGTCGACGAACTCGACGTCGTCGTGACCATCACCGAGGGGATCCCGACCCAGGACATGTCCCGTGTCTACCGTCGCCTCCAGGAGACCGACGCCTACCTGGTCGGGCCGAACTGCCCCGGCGTGATCACGCCGGGCGAGGCCAAACTCGGTATCCTCCCGGGCAACATCTTCGAGGCCGGCCGCGTCGGCCTTGTCTCGCGGTCGGGGACGCTGACCTACCAGGTCGTCGACAACCTCACTAACCGCGGCATCGGCCAGTCGACGGCCATCGGCATCGGCGGCGACCCGATCATCGGCACCTCCTTCGTCGAGGCGCTGGCCCTGTTCGAACAGGACGACAGGACCGACGCCGTCGTGATGTGTGGGGAGATCGGCGGCGAGGACGAGGAACGGGCCGCCGAGTACATCGACGAGTACATGACCACGCCCGTGGCGGGGTTCATCGCCGGCCGGACGGCCCCGCCGGGCAAGCGTATGGGCCACGCCGGCGCCATCGTCTCCGGGTCGGGCACTGGCACTGCCGAGTCGAAGATCACCGCGCTCGAAGACGCCGACGTCCCCGTCGGGGACACCCCCGAACAGGTCGTCGACCACGTCGAGGACCTGCTGTAGGACCGCCGTCGGACCGCCGTCGACGGACGGGGTCGCGGGTCCGAGTCCGGCTGGCGCGATTCTGCTCCGCGCGAGCCTGAGTCCGGCTGGCGCGATTCTGCTCCGTGCGGGACCGACGCGGGTCCGAGCCCGACGTCGAATCCGGCAGATTCACTACGGGGCCGTCCAAACCCCGGGTATGGACCAGAGTGCGGACGTGTCACGTCGAGCGCTCCTGCGCGGCGTCGCGGGCGCGACGGCAGCATCGACGGCCGCCGGGACCGCAGCCGCCCAGGAAGACGGCGAGGGCGGCGGCGATGGCGGCACGGCCACCGCGGGGGCGGCGGGAACCGCCACAGCCCAGGAAGACGGCGAGGGCGGCGGCGGTGGCGGCGGTAACGAGCGGCCGGTCTTCCCCTCGTATGTCGACGGCGCGAAAGGCGGGGACTACCAGGACATGCGCGGTAGCTCCGCGGTCACCGTCGAGGTGGGCGCCGGCTCTGAGGGGCTGGCCTTCTCGCCGACGAATATCTGGGTCGACGCCGGGACCGA
>PXRP01000035.1 GCA_003021655.1 Halobacteriales archaeon QS_4_69_31 | reverse complement strand
GTTTTGCTCGATTTCCGCTTCGGTATCGCCGGGAAGAACCTGCCTGACGCCGAAATCATCCCCCTGCTCGAAGTAGAAGTCGAGCACTGCTTCGGAGTTGTTCCTCGTGTCGAGGTCGACGTCGTAGGCTTGCTCCACGTATTTATTGGTGTCGTGGAGGGCGAGTGCCGCCGTGAGAAGCAACGCCTGCTGCCCATCGATCTCACTGTCCGCGCGAACTGTCTTGTCGTATACGTAGAGGTTGAGACCGACGACGACGGTATTGATGATGTGCGTGCTCAGTGATACTGGCGGGTCGTATTTGCCGAGGTGACCGCCAGCTTGTTCGATTAGTCTTGCTGCTAGCCCAGTTTGCCCTTCCTCGCTATCTCCTTTCGCTGAACCTCTTACGAACCACCTATTTGCTCTTCGGGAAGCCGAGAGAGCTTCCGGTAGACGCTCTTGCTTGGATGTACTCATGGAACCTGGAGGCGGATTACCTCCGTCGCTCATTTTCGGAATGTCACTTGGAACACTTGTATCCTTCATGCGTATCAGGTGTTCTCACCTTCAAGAATCTCGTGGATCCGTAGGTACTGGCCCTCTTCGTCTTCTGTCCTTTCGACTATTGCCTGGAACACGTCCCCTTGGACAAGATGATCCAACTTCGTCCGGAACCTCCATTTATTGCCGTCAAGTTTTGCTATTCCAACGATTCTCGCACTGTCCATCTGGGGTTCCTCTCCGATTTCGGTGATTCTGATGCGCTCAGCGGTGATTCGATCCGTCATGTATTCCAATTTTAGGCCCACCCATTTAATTCTAGCGTGTATGCATGGTTGCTGTACAGTTACTGGCGAGCAGCCCAGAAATATCAAAATTATATAATAAAAACGAGACAGAAGATTCATAATCGAAACGTACTGTAGTATTAAATCAGTAAAGCCATTGTTTGGCATTGAAACTATGCGATGGCTGCTGTTGAAGTCAGGAAAATCCATCAGGAATTCATTACTTTTAACCATCATTTTTACATTTAACCACCACGTTTCCACACCCTCTCGCAACAGCACTCCCAACCCCACTGTACTCGCCGAACAGCGCGAGCGCGGTCACAGCGTTCACGACACTCTCACTTGCATTCTTGAACGTGTACTCACACCTGCCCGAGAAACCCTGCCGGAAGATGTTCCGGTTCTCGCCGTCCTCGTTCTCGACGCGGTTCACCAGGACGCTGTGCGTATCGAAACTCCGCGGGTCGGGCTTCTCGATCACGCTCTCCAGCACGGCCTCTCGATCCAGTTCGAGTTGCAGATCTTCGGGACACGACCGGTTCCACTTGCCCATCAGCGAGTTGAGCACTGCCCACCTGTAGGGAACCATCGTCGTCACATCGCCGGCTTCCTCGATACACGCCGGGGTCTGGAACGCTATCTCGACCGTCGGATCATCGTACTCACTCGCGCGGTCTAGCAACTCTGCGTGGGTCGCGTTCTCACTCTCGAAGCGTTCGACGCGCAACTCGCCGTGGCTCAACTCGATGGTCTCGCCCTCCAGCACCAACCCGTTCACGAGCGCCTGGAACACCTCGGTGTCGTCGGAGTGGACGATTCCCAGCGAGAGCTGATACTCCTCGCCCGGGAGCACCGTCTTGTGATGCGGGCGGTCGCTACCGCCGAACGTTCCCACGAGGCCGCTACTGTGGAGACTCCCCATCGGACTGTCGTGGACGCTCGCGCTCACGTCCGCGTCGACCTCGTCGAGGACGCCGAGCAGGGCACCATAGACCGAGTATCCGTCGGATACCGGCACCGGGAACCGCTCGTCCGTCCGTAACGTACACCCCACCTCTCGAAGGTGTGAGACTGCTTTGGTTGCCTGTCCCATCGATTCCCCATTCAGAACCCTCGCACATAAAGTATTGGGATATTGAGGTGATTGCGATATGACGGGTCAGTGGAGAGATTATTGCGATGTAGTGCAACGACACGTCTTTGCAGGTGCGCTTCGATGGGTCCACGATGCGAACCTACGTGTCGACGCTGGGATTTCACGAGACGCGGGTTACGCGGCCGGTACTCCGGCACGATCTGAACGAGGGGGACGTCGTGGTGTTGCTCCGGCCGGCGACCGAGGCGGACGAAGGTCGCGGAAGCGACGCGGTCGCTCACGTGGAAGACATGGTCGACGAGATCGCGCCGGGTGCGTCGGTCGTGATCGAGCGAGTCGACCACTCTGAGTTCGAAACGGCGGTTCTCCAATGCAGTGATGTCCTTCGCGCCGCGGAAGGGGAACTCATCGTGAACTTCGGGGGTGGAGCACGCGAAATTTTCCTTCCGCTTACTCTCGCGACTGTCGCTCACGCGCAATTAGTCGACATGGCATTGCAGTATACCGATATCGAGCAACAAGTTCGGGAGTGGCGAGTCCCGAACCTAACTGCGGACGTCTCGGAGAGGGTCTGGCCGACGCTCGCGACGATATCAGACCACGACGAAGAAATATCAATTTCGGACATCACCGCGCGTAGCGAAGCGTCGAAGAGTACGGTGACCCGGCACGTTCAGGAGTTAGCCGAGGCGGGGTTGGTCGATACGCAGACAGCCGGCAAGACAAAATTCGCGAGGGCAACGACTGCTGGTCATCTCCTTCTCCGACAACGAGAAGTGTGACTTTCATCGACCTTTTTGAATCCTGTGTACAGCCCCAGTTGACGAACGAAGACTGATCTCTCGCTGTGTGAGAAACAACTATAGGCCCTGTAGCCGAAGATTCACCCCCTGTCGCGACGGGGAGAAAACCCAGCACGGGATTGAAACTTGGCCCCGACGGCGACCTCACGACCGACTCTCTGGTCGCGACGGGGAGAAAACCCAGCACGGGATTGAAACCAGCGCCTTCCAGTCGGGGACCGGGGCACCCTGCACCGTCGCGACGGGGAGAAAACCCAGCACGGGATTGAAACCCTAAATGGCAATCTCCGCACCCTTCGGCTCCGAGCGGTCGCGACGGGGAGAAAACCCAGCACGGGATTGAAACTCCACCGAACGGGTGTCGTGAAGGCCGGAGAGGCCGGTCGCGACGGGGAGAAAACCCAGCACGGGATTGAAACCGCTTGACGAGGTCCTTCCGGGACGTGAAGTTGGTCGGTCGCGACGGGGAGAAAACCCAGCACGGGATTGAAACATCAAGGGTGACCGAGGCGGGCTGTACTACATCCCGTCGCGACGGGGAGAAAACCCAGCACGGGATTGAAACATCCACGCTGTCAAGCACATCGTCGTAGTTCGACGTCGTCGCGACGGGGAGAAAACCCAGCACGGGATTGAAACGCGGGTTGTTTGTCCGGGCCGAGCTGCCATGTCTTGTCGTCGCGACGGGGAGAAAACCCAGCACGGGATTGAAACAGGGCGACCCCGGCGCGACCACGAGCGGCCCGCAGCCGTCGCGACGGGGAGAAAACCCAGCACGGGATTGAAACCTGGGCATCTTCTCGCAGGCGCTCGACTCCATCGAGAGTCGCGACGGGGAGAAAACCCAGCACGGGATTGAAACCTGTCCTCTGGGTCTGGAAAGTCTACCATTACTCGACGTCGCGACGGGGAGAAAACCCAGCACGGGATTGAAACGTAGCGGGGATAAATCACTCGGACCTGTCGGCTATCGCGTCGCGACGGGGAGAAAACCCAGCACGGGATTGAAACACGCCTAAATGTCGACTTGCCCCACCGTCCGAGAATGTCGCGACGGGGAGAAAACCCAGCACGGGATTGAAACACGACCCCACAGGTCGGTCGGCTTCTTGAAGTCCTCGTCGCGACGGGGAGAAAACCCAGCACGGGATTGAAACGATCTTCTCGGTATGCCATGGTTGTATCTGACCACGTCGCGACGGGGAGAAAACCCAGCACGGGATTGAAACTTCTCGCGCATCACCTCAGCCTCCTCCTCGTCGTAAGGTCGCGACGGGGAGAAAACCCAGCACGGGATTGAAACAGACCGTCGCGCCAGTCTCGTCGGTCAGCGTATCCTCGTCGCGACGGGGAGAAAACCCAGCACGGGATTGAAACCGCGGCGACCGAATTTCAATCTCGCCGTCGATGTACGGTCGCGACGGGGAGAAAACCCAGCACGGGATTGAAACAGCGGTAGGATGTCGGACGGCAGTGAACGCCGCGATGGAGTCGCGACGGGGAGAAAACCCAGCACGGGATTGAAACGACGCCGACCGCGACCGCGAGAAGGCCGGTCACATCCTCGTCGCGACGGGGAGAAAACCCAGCACGGGATTGAAACATCGCGACGACGTCGTACGACTCGTCGACGAGCAGCTGTTGCGACGGGGAGAAAACCCAGCACGGGATTGAAACAAAAAGAAGACGCTGTCGCTTGCCGAGCGCGACGGGTGTCGCGACGGGGAGAAAACCCAGCACGGGATTGAAACCCCCGCCCGCAGTTCGCGCAGATCATCGCCGGGACCGTCGCGACGGGGAGAAAACCCAGCACGGGATTGAAACGCGTCTCCGCGGAGGACCTCGCTAAACCGGCTCTGTCGCGACGGGGAGAAAACCCAGCACGGGATTGAAACATGCACAACGAGTTCTCTCCTGGCTCGGAGTTCGAGGGCGTCGCGACGGGGAGAAAACCCAGCACGGGATTGAAACTCTATCGGGCCGATTGACGATATTCAGAAGCAGTCGTCGCGACGGGGAGAAAACCCAGCACGGGATTGAAACTGGACCTAGCCAAGGAATACAATGCTGACATGGTAGTGTCGCGACGGGCAGAAAACCCAGCACGGGATTGAAACGGAGCAGCAGTACCATCGCAAAATCCGCGGCCGACTCGGCCGTCGCGACGGGGAGAAAACCCAGCACGGGATTGAAACGCCACTTTGTCGACGATGGCGAGGAGATGTGGGCCGTCGCGACGGGGAGAAAACCCAGCACGGGATTGAAACGGGCAGGTCTACAATCTCATCCGTGCAGCGACGGTCCACAACTACGACCGCCGTGACGTCGCGACGGGGAGAAAACCCAGCACGGGATTGAAACCCGCATATCAGAACGTTGAGCGCGACGGCATACATGTCGACATTTACCATCCGGAGCACGGGCAGATCAGGAAAATCAACAAGTGGTCACCTGAACCCTCGGAGGAAGCAATGGGCGCCGCCGACGACTTTATACGTAAGAATGCAGATGTATTTATACGGAGGTTTGAAAAATGGCTATAGAGCCACCAAGCGCGGACCATTTCGACAGGAACGACCTGTCTCTCTCGCCTAAACTCCATCACGAACAGGCCAAGATGGCCGCGGAGCGCGGCGAAGAGTACGATCCATATGAGTATGAAGAGCGGGTCGCAGAAATCAACGACGGTATCGACCCCATCGAGGACGCCGAGGCGGTCGAAGGAAAAGAAAACCTCCTGACCGAGTGGCAGACCGGCGAGTAGTCAGCCGGCAGCGTTTTAGAAGGTTTCGTCGCGACGGGGAGAAAACCCAGCACGGGATTGAAAGTAGGATAAGCGAGGTGAGCCACGACTCTGGCCGTCAGAACTTCTTGCTTCTCTCGCGTCTTCGTAGCTCTCCGCTTCCAGAACTCCGCGGACCCAGGTCGGGAATACGCTGCTGCGTAGCGGCCCGAGTTGCTCTTTGGCCTCTCTATCGCAAGCCTGGGGTGTATTATCCTCTTCTCGGAGGCCAATCGGGACATCGATTAGGATCATCTCCGCGTTGGTGGCCCTCCCACAGATCCTCGATGTCATCGTATTGGCCGGTGCTATGGAATATCTCACCTGAGTACTTCACTGCGAGCTAACCATCAAGATAGCCGTCGACACCGGGATTTTTCATGAGCAGAGTCAGGGCCCAAGCGCAGATCAACTTCCTGTATCCACAGAAAATCGCATGTAACAGACTGTTACATGAAAAGTATCGGGAAATCCCATTTCAAGGCTATCCGAAGATGAATTCCGAACGTAACGAGTTGTTACACCGATTCTCGCCGGAGCCGCCATGTTTTCGCGGCCAATAGACGGTGCACCACCATGAGACGCCCCTGAGTCCAGATTTTGCCAATTACAGGGCCAACGTTTGGTCCAATTCCGTCGTTTCGTGAATTCAAACCAATACTCACCAGTCCGTCACCGCGCGCGAGAATCTCTCGCTCCGGATTCCCTCCTCAGAACGGGATTTATGACAGGTACTAGTTAGGGGTGGGTGGGGATGGGGCTGATTTCACCAACTTTCCACCTTGCTTGACCTTGATTGCCATGATCAATTGGTCACCGCGATCGGCGACCGCGTAGTCAAATCAAACACGAATGCCCTTGCAGAACTTTTGGATTCGGTACCATCAAGGCAGTATAAATTGACGAATTGGCGAACCCATTTCGGAAACTTCGGAGTATTACCTTGCCAACCGCCAATTCTCACTAACCTACTTATACCCGGCTACTCTCGGCGGATTCGATGGCATGGGGCGAAACGGAAGCGTTCGCGACCCGGCTCCCTGTCGAGGAGGCGGGCCGGGTCCGAGAAGCGGTCCGCCAGACTGGCCTTTCCAGGTCTGACCTCGTCGGGCGGGCGCTTCGCTACTACCTCGAGACGAACCCGGACGACGTACCGGCGCTCCGGACCGGCGAGCCCGCGAGCGACCCGCTCGTGAAAGCCGGCGTCCTGCCGCCGGAAACAGAGTACGACGGAGTCGGCGACAGAGAACTATAGGATCCCGACCAATGGCCCAGGACGACCTCGAACCGCTCGCGCCGCGGGACGCCCTCGACTGGTACCTCGAGCACCGGCGGGACGGCCTGCGGACCGCCACGCGGCGGAAACACCGGTCGGCCCTGAGCACGTTTGTTGACTGGACCGACGAGGAGGAGATCGAGAATATGAACGACGTCGGGGGTCGTCAGCTCATGCAGTTCAAGACTTGGCGCAAGAGCGAGGCCGACCTCGTGACAATCAGTCTGAACGGAAATCTCGCTATCCTCCAGCGGTTCCTCCGCTTTTGCGAGAACATCGACGCCGTCGCCGAAGACGTGGCCGAGCGGGTCCCGCTGCCAAACATTCCGCCCGAGGAAGAGGTCAACTACGAGGTTCCGACAGACGAAGAGGTCGGAGCCATCCGGTCGTACTACCGCCGGTTCGAGTACGCCTCCCGGCGCCACGTCGAGTTCGAACTCATCGCCGAGGTCGGGATCCGCCTCGGCGCCGTCCGCGCTATCGACCCCGGCGACTTCGACGCCGACGAGAAGGTAATTCACCCCCGGCACCGCCCGGAAGGCACTGACGACTACGGCACGCCGCTCAAAAACGGCCCTGACCGCGAGCGAATCGTCAATATTTCCGACCGGCTCCGGAACTTCGTCGTCGATTACGCCGACCACAACCGCGCCGACGTCACGGATACGTACGACCGCGGGCCGCTGTTCACCACCTCGGGCGGTCGACCGTCGACGGCGACGATCCGCCGTGACTGCTACAAAATGAGCCGGCCATGCGCCTACTCGGACGACTGCCCCCACGACCGAGAGGCCACGGACTGCGACGCCGCGAAGAACGCCAACGCGGCCGGCTGTCCGTCTCGATTCAGCACCCATCCGCTCCGGAAGTGGGCCATCATGCGGCAACTGGACGCCGGCGTTCCGAAGGAACTCCTGAGCGACCGCGTGGACGTGTCCGTGCCCGTCCTCGACAAGCACTACGACCAGCGGACGGAAGAGCAGAAGTCGAGGCGGCGTCGAGAGGAGCTAGAGAAGCACATGGGCGAATACTCGCAGGCATGAACAGTTAGAGTGGTCGATCCGGAAATCCCAAGCAGATACGATTCGCATAGCGTGCATAGCACTAGACTTATAGCCGCAGACCGATGTAATTCAGATATGAACTTGGAAGAGACCGTTGACCACCTCGCCGAAGAGCTCAATATCGAGCGGAGCGAGCACGTCCGGAAGGTCGGCCGATCGGTCGCGGAGCTCCGCGACTGATCAGAAGAGTTCCGTGAAGTCCCGTTCGACGACTCCAGTCTCCAGATATTCGACGAACTCCGCTTCGGTCGGGCCCGTGCGATCCACGAGGTCCGTTCTATCCGCCTGTTCCAAAATTTCCCGTGCGAAGCTGATGCAGTGCTCTTCGTGTCGTTTGGCGTACTGCGACAGCGCCTCCCGCCAGTGCATATCCAGCTCGTAGTCGTCTAACTCGATTCGGATTCCGCCCTTCCGTTCGACGATGTCGATCCCCAGCCGTCGCAGGTGCTCGAACCGCACGTTGTTCCGCCGGACGGTGATCAGCCGCTTGGACTCGACGATGTAGGGGTCGACCCACGCCTTCCAAGTATCGTCGTCGACGTGGGTGCTCGGCATTTCGAACGTCGGGTCCGCGCTCTCGATGCAGAACTGCAGCATCGCGATGGCGGTCCGGTGGTTGGCGTTCGGGAGCGCGTGCCTGAGAACGAGATTGGACATCAGCTCGCCGGCGACGATCGGGAGCGACGCGCCCCACGAGACGTTTTCGAGCGCCCGGTGGATCTGGTCGGGTTCGAAGTCCTTGTAGAGGCGGAACTCCTCGGCCTCGCGAGCGTGGACGGCGGCCTCGAGGAGTTCGACGAGCCGAAACGCCGTGACCTGCGTCGCACGCGGTCGCCCGCTGAGACGGTCTTCGAGCCAGTCCGGCTCGTAGTCGATGTCGCTCGCCGATTCGCTCGCTCGGGTGCCCTCGTAGAGAACGTAGACCGGTGTTTCGAACGGATAGCCGACGAGTTTCGTCTCCCCGTCGGCTTCCCGCCGCCGCTCGATGACGTCCGCGGCCGACCCCGAGCTGAACGTCAGCGAGAAGTTATCGGCGCACGGGTGGTGGTAGTGCACGAGCCGGCCCATCGGTACGGCGTTCTCCGCGGACCGTGTTGAAGGTACCTGCTCTGCAGACTCCGAACTGTTCCTGAGTCGGATACTGAACCCCCGGCTTACTCCGAGGCGCCGCCGTCCGCGAAGTCGTGCGCGCTGGCGCAGTCCGGTTTCAGCGGGCAATCACTGCACCGGGGTGAGCGCGGGGTGCACACTTCGGCCGCGAAGTCGAGCATCCCGTGCAGAAAATCGCTACTCCGCTTCGGCGGTGCGAGTTGGTCGACTGTACTCTGGACGTCTCGATCGGCCGGATCGAAACCGAAGAACCGGGAGAGCAAGCGCTCGACGTCCGAGTCCACGGCCGATATTCCCTCGCGACCGGTGTGGATTAATACCGAACGCGCGGTGTACTCCCCGACGCCGTGAAGGTCTAGCAACTCCGAACAGGTCCGCGGCACGGTGCCGCCGTGGCGGGCAAGTAATTGCCTGGAGCACCGCCGAATATACGCCGCGCGTTTCGAGAGCCCGAGCGACGAAATCCGGCCTTCGATCTCGTCTATCGGAGCGGATACGAACGCCTCCGGTGTCGGGTATCGAGCCATCAAGGGGACGTAGGCGCCCGTAACCGCCTCCGCTCTCGTTTTCTGAAGCAGGATTTCCGCGATCAGGAGTTGGAACGCGGACCGTTCCGGCTCGCGCCACGGGAGATCGTGCCGGCCGTTCATCTCATACCATTCGAGCAGCGGGTCGAGAAGGCTCTCCGTCTGTCTCGGGGACATAGAACGTCTCCCGCTCAATAGCCGAAAAATGTGCGGACCGGGCTCGGAGGTCCGAATACCGTCAGATGCTTTCGATGTGTTCTCGCCGCTGTTCGACTTTCACCTCCTCGGAGCGCTGATCGTAGTGTTTCTCCAACGTCTTTCGGCCGACGTTCATCCGGTCGCTGACCACGTCAATCGGCACGTCCTCGGATAGATAATGCGTGATGCTCCCGCGACGGATCGCATGGGGACTGACGGCGTCGCCGCACCGCACGTCATCGCTATCGGAACAGTTCGGACACGGTTCGTCGAAGAAGCACGGCGCGGTCACTCGATAGACGATTCGTCTCATCGTCGCCCGCGACATACGAGCCTGCCGCGTCGTCAGGAGCGGCCGTCGACCGTGTTCGTCCTCGACCGGGACCCGTTTCTCGTCGATGTAATCACCGAGTCCCTTCAACAGGTCGGACGAAATGGCGATCAGTCGCTCTCGGCCTCGTCCGTTCTTCAACGTCGTCCCCTTCTCCGGTCAATGAACCAGTCGCAGGTGTCCGTTCTCGAAAGCGACGTCGGCGACGTCGAGGGAGTTCGCGGCACCGATTCTGATACAGGTCTCCCAGAGGAGCGCAACGAGCGCGTGCTCCTTCGAGGCGTACTGAAACTTGGACAGGTGCTCCAAGATGTCCTGTGCGCGCTCGGCGTCGAGCATCTCGTCGCGCTGTTGCTCCTCCGGTCGGACACGCGGGACCAGAATCTTGTCGTACAGGTTCTCTTCCACCGCCTCGATGGATGCCGCTCCAACCCATACGCAGTGCATACAGCCTCGAAGATAGTTCGGACAGAGGGCGTCGAGTTTGACGGACGGCAGGAAAAACGTTTAATTCCCGTGTGGGAATCCTACCGACGAGGTGCCAGAATGGGAGTGCTCGATTCGTTCGGCTACTGGTGAGCAGTATCATCGCGGCAATCGTGATGCTGGTTTTTGCCATTCTCAGTTTCTTCGTGACGGTGTGTATCGTTCGAGCGGGCGCCGGACTGGCCGGTCTCGACCCGGGTCCTGACTTCGTCGTTCTCTCGGCTGCGGTCCTGGCGACCGGCGCGGTCGTCGCAGGCGCGTCGCCGATGACGGGACGCAGTAACGCCTCGGAGTAGCGGGCCGCTATTCGACGTGTGGCCTGCCCGAGTGCGGACGGCCCCCTCGACATCGCTCGGTTCGCCGTCGGACCGAGCCCGGGCTGAGGGGACTGACACCCGTCGCTCGCCGCCTCGGCCTCGCCGCGTCCGGGCGTCTCACGCCACGACCGTTTCGACGTCCGTACACCCAGATTTACAAGCGAGCGCAGTGTCAGAGCCGGGTGGCATGAACGCCCAGCGCACCCACGACAGGACGTTCGTTCGGACGTTTTTCACCTCGCCGACCGCCGTCGAGGGCGAGGACGACTCCGCGAAGATGCTCCGCAGTGCGGCACAACTCAGAGGCATGCAGGCCCCCGACATCTGGGTTCCGGACAACGAGGACGCCACCGCTCCCTCCATGCGCGACGAGGGCGCGCACAACATCGTCGAGGTCGTCGCCGAGCACGGCGCAGAGTTCCCCGGCGAGATCCACCCACGGGTCGTCTGGCACCGCGACGACCCCGCCACCCGCCACCAGGGCTTCCAGCGCATGCGCGAGATCGCCGACCCAGACCACGGCGCAGTCGACTATATCGACGGCTTCGTTATCCCCGAGGTCGGCGACGTCGACGACTGGAAGAAAGCCGACGAGTTCATCACCATCGTCGAACGCGAACACGGTCTCGAAGCGGGCAGCCTCGCCATGTCGGTCATCGTCGAGAGCGCCGCCGCCGAACTCGCGATGGGCCGGCTCCGCGACGCCATGGGCAGGCCATCGAACAACCTCGAACGGCTGTTCCTGCTCGTCGACGGCGAAGTCGACTACACCAAGGACATGCGCGGGATGACACCCACGGGCGAACTCCCCCCGTGGCCCGAACTCCGCCACAACACCTCCCGCGGCGCGAGTGCCGCGGGTCTCATCGCCGTCGACGGCCCTTACGACGACATCCGCGACGTCGAGGGCTACCGCGACCGCATGACCGAAAACCGCGCCAAGGGGATGACCGGCATCTGGTCGCTCACCCCAGGCCAGGTCCAGACCGCTAACACCGCACCCCTCCCACCCGAGAACGGCCGCTACATCCTCGAAGTCGACGGCCGCGAAGTCGACCTCCGCGAAGAGGGGGGCGTCCAGGTCTACGAGGGCGACGACCTCTCTGTCGAGCAGGTCGGCGACGACAGCTACCGGCTCATGGCTGGCGGCACGAAACAGGAACTCGACGGCGAGGGGCTCGGCGAAGAACTGCGCGACCGCCTGGCGTACGTCCCCAGTATGACCGACATCGTCGACTCCATGGAGGAGTTCGAGACCGCCAAGGCTGAGGGACGAGGCCACCTACCAGGCGGCGATGACCCCCGTCTCCCTGTTCCAGGAAGTCTACGAAGCCCGCCCCGACCAGCGTGAGGAACTCGAAGCGATGTACGGCGAACGCGTCGTCGACCGCGCCATGGACGTCGGGTAACACGGACCGCGCAATCAACGTCGGGGGAACGCCGGCCGCGCCGCCGAAGGGGGGACCGTCGACCGCCCTCTCGAAGCGGGCGAGACGTGGAAGTACGCCAAATATCGTTTTCCGGCCTTTCTGATATTTTCTGAGATGGTATATTGCATCATTTCCACATATGGAGTGAAATATCTATTTTCGTTCTTATATTATTTATTTCTACCATCTCGTTCCTATATTATCCTCACATGCCGGTTTTATAGACTTACTTTCAGATTTTTAAGTATAATTCGAAAAAATATACCGAAATAACCCTCAGATTCTGTTTTCTGATGGTCAATCGGCACAGGTGCCGACCCATTCGGACCACGAGTGACCGTGTCCCACAGCGCTGGACCGGGACAATGGCGGGGGAGTCTGGTCCACGGGACAGGGTCGAGCGGGCGGGTTCGTGAGATTACAGATATACGGCTGTAATGGTCAGAGGGAGGAGTGTCGTCGTGGCGAACAGCGGGTCAGTATGGGTGTACTCGGTCTCACGAGTAGGTCGCACGGATGCCGATGATCCGGGCGCTGCGCTGGACCATCTCGGGGAGTTCGCTCCGGTATCGGTCGCCGGTCATGCGCGTCGTGGGGCCGGCGACGCTGATGGCCGCGAGGACCTCGTCGTCGGGCCCGAGGATGGGCGCGCCGACCGCTCGCATGCCGACGAACCGCTCCTCGTCGTTGAAGGCGAACCCCTGCTCCCGGACCGTGGCCAGTTCGTCCCGGAACCGGTCCACGTCAGTGAACGTCGACTCCGTCCGCGGGGAGAGTTCGAGCCGGTCGAGCAGGGCCTCGCGGCGGTCCCGGTCCAGGTGTGCGAGGTAGGCTTTCCCGACCGCTGTCGCGTGGAGGTCGACCGTCGTCCCGATGTGCGAGTCCGTCTGGACGGCCCGCTCGGTCTTTGACTGGTAGATGTAGACGCCCCGGCCCCGCTCTTCACTCATGACGTACCCGTGTTCGTTCACCGTCGAGACGAGGTCGTCGACCTCCTGTTTGGACACCTCGTAGAGCCCCTGGCGTTCCCGCGCCGCGTTGCCCAGGTCCAGAAACTCCAGCCCGAGAAAGTAGGTGCTGTCCTCCCTGACGACGTACCCGAGGTCGATGAGCGTCCGGAGGTGGTTGTGGACCGTACTCTTCGAGAGGTCGAGCGCCTCGGCGACCTCGGTGACGCTCGCGCCGTCCGCGTCCCGTAACTGTTCGATGATGGCGAACGACGTCTCTGTCGCCCCCACAGTCCCGGACTCGGTTCCTCGGTCGTCGGGCATACCGCGAGGTACGTGCAGAACTCGTATAAAACTTGGCTGGCTGCCAGCGATGGCGAACGAAGGTTCGCTATCGGTGGAGAGTACGTTCGGTCGACGGCGGGACGGAGCGGTGCGGGCCCGGCGGAGCCGGGGTCACCGTTCGGGGCGAGCGACGCGAGCGCGGGCGACAGCCCCGCCGGGAAGCCGGGAACGCGGGAGGTCGGAAAGTCCGGGAACCCCGGAGGCAGGGACGTCCGGGAGGTCGGGAGGCCGAGAAGCCAGGAGACCGAGACCCCGAGAAATGCGCGAGGCAGGGGGATCAAAAGAACGGAAGGTCACGGTCGGGGTTCCCGCCGGCCGGTCGAGGGTCGCGGACCACAACGAAACCGGAGCGTGACAGGACGATCCAGGCGGTTCAGTCGTCGTCGGTCCCGGTCACGTCGCTGACGGGCGCGCTTGACTGGTCAGTCGAGTCGGGGCTCCGGAACCAGGTCCGGTCGCCCTCCCAGAGCACGCTCCGGTGGTCCTTGCCGAGTTTCCACAGGAAGACGAAAAGCGCCAGCACGCAGACGATGGCGAACGGCGCGCCGGTGATGATGACAGACGAGCGGAGCGCGCTCGCGCCGCCGAGGACGACCAGGATGGAGGCGATGAGCCCCTGCAGGACGCCCCAGAAGACGCGGTTGATGCTCGAGGGGTTCTCCTTGCCGCCGGTGGTCAGCATCGCCACCGCTAGCGTCGAGGAGTCCGCCGAGGTCGCGAAGAACGTGACCACCAGGATCAGAAACAGCGGTTGCCAGACCTGGCCGAGCGGGAGCGCGCCGAAGAGGGCGTAGCCCGCGACGCCGCTCCCGAACTCGGAGACGGCGCCCAGGATGTCGGCGACCCCGGCCTGCTGGAGCCACATCGAGGTCCCGCCGACGATAGTGAACCAGACCGTCGAGACGAGCGTCATCGCGACCAGCGCGGTGAAAAGCACCTCCCGGATCGTCCGGCCCTTCGAGATCCGTGCGAGGAAAAGCCCCACGAACGGCGCCCACGCGATCCACCACGACCAGTAGAAGACCGTCCAGAACGAGCTCCAGCCCGCGCCGCCCTCGGTGCCGACGCCGGTGAACAGGCTCATCGTGAAGAAGTTCTGGACGTACGTGCCGACCGCCAGCGCCCCCGTGTTCAACACCGCGAGTTCGGAGATGCTGCTCATCAGGAGGCCGCCGACGAACGTCGCCAGCAGGAGCACGCCCATCGTCACGATGTTGAAATCGGAGAGCCGCCGGATCCCGCGGTCGACGCCGGCGACCAGCGACAGCGTGAAGATGACCGTGATCCCGGAGATGGCCAGGACCGTCTCGGCGTCGCCGAACTGGATGCCGGTCCGGTAGGTGATGCCGGTCAGTATCTGGGTCGCGATGAACCCGAGGCCGGTCGCGATCCCGCCGAGGGTCGCGATCACGGCCAGCGTGTCGATCGTCCGGCCGATGACGCCGTCGAGGTTCTCGCGGCCCAGCAGCGGGAGCAACACCGTCGAGGTCCTGAACGGCGCGCCCTGCTTGTACGCGTAGTAGGCGACGGGGATCCCGATAGCGAGGTAGCCACCCCAGGCCGACACCCCGTAGTGGAAGATGGCGTAGGCCAGCGCCGGCACCATCGCGCTCGTGGTCCCGGATTCAGCGCCGCTGCCGAACACCGGCGGGACGGAGTTGTAGTGGGTCAGCGCCTCGACGGGGCCGAAGAAGACGATCCCCGCCGACAGCCCCGCCGAGAAGAACATCGCCAGGTACGAGAAGTTGCTGTACTCGGGGTCGCCCTCCCCGAGCTTGATCCGCCCGTAGGGGCTGACCATGAGGTAGACACAGACCGCCAGCATTACCAGCATCGCCAGCAGGTACAGCCACGCGAGCCCCTCCCCGAAGATGCTGAACGCGGTCGAAATCTGGTTCGACACCCACTCCGTCCGGAACGCGGCCAGCCCGATGAACACGAAGGTGACCAACGCCCCGACTGCGAACGGGATCGGGTCGATCTCGTCGACGAACTGTCGAAGCACGCTCTGGTCGCTCGCCTGAGCCATGGATTTACTCCGGTGTAGACATCCAATCCAACCTGTATATATGTTGTGGTCGATGTTACCATGCTTCCTGCCGGCCGGGGCCAGTCGTGTCAGGGCAGGTAGAGATCGGGTGGTTCGCGCCGGCGGGGTCGTTCGCGGCGGACCCACGGCCGTCGCGCCCGGTCGCTCGTCCAAACATTTAACACGTCGTCAGTGTACTCCAGACACATGGCAGGCGAGCACCCGGTATTCGACTACGCAGCCTCGGCGCCGTGGCAGCAGGTGATCGAAGCCTACGGGGGACTGGAGGAGTTAAACGGGGCGGTCGCGGAGATGGCGGCCGAGGGAAAGCCGAAAGACGAGTGCTGGGAGGCGGTCTGGGACCACGAGGTCCGGCGGTTCGAGCGCAGCGCGGCGTTCAGGGAGGCCGTCAGGGGGGTCTACGCGAACGCGGGCGTGGACCTGGTGAGCGTCACGCCCTGGACCCACGACGCGGCCACGGGCGAGCGCGCGGGCCAGCGGCGCGACCTCGCGCGCTGGCAGGCGCGGTTCGACGCCGCCGACTGGCTCCGGAAGGTCACCTCCCCCGCCGAGGCCCGGGAGGTCGCCGCCGACGGCGACGTCGGGGTCGTCCTCAACACGCAGAACCTCGGCGGCGCCATCGACGGCTCGCTCGACACCATCGACGTCCTCTACAACGAGGGCGTCCGGCTCTTCCAGCTCACGTACAACTACCAGAACCTGCTGGGCACCGGGTGCAACGACCCCTCGGAGGGCGGGCTCTCGACCTTCGGGCGGGCGGCCGTCGACCGCATCAACGAGCTCGGGGGGGTCGTGGACGTCTCCCACTGCGGGAAACGGACGACGCTCGACACCATCGAGTACTCCGAGGACCCCGTGGCGGTGACCCACGCGACCTGTGAGGGGGTCTCCCCCCACTACCGCGGGAAATCCGACGAGGAACTGGCGGCGCTGGCCGCGGCGGACGGCTACATGGGCGTGGTCACCCTGCCGTGGTTCATCGCGCCCGGGAGAGACCAGCCGACCCTGGACGTCTTCGTCGAACACCTCGCGTACGCGAGTGGCGTCCTGGGGACCGACAGCGTCGGGGTCGGGACGGACTTCTTCCCGGCGGACACGCGCTTTCCCGACGAACTGCTTGACTACTACGAGGACCACATCATCGAACTCGGATTCGACCCCGAGGACGTCAGGGACCGCCACATCGCGGCGGGCGTCGGCGAGTTCCGCACCTACGAGGACTGGCCCGCGGTCCGCGAGGCGGTCGAGAACCGCTTCCCGGAATCGGCCGCCCGCGGCATCCTCGGCGAGAACTTCCTCTCGTTCTGGGAACGGGCGAGTTGAGACGCCATTCCGACGCGAGCTACCCTGGGGGGCGCCACCCCAACGTTTTATTTCTGCACGCCGTGGGTCAGGGTATCGATGGCTACCGACCAGGAAGCCGTCCGGCCGGAGGTGGGTTCGCTCCGGGACCCGGCGGAGTTGATGCGGCCCGAGCGGTTGAGCGCGCTCAAGCAGACGCGGCTGAGCTTCGCGCGCCTGCTCATGGAGGAGATGGTCCGGGAGCAGTGGGACATCTCGGTCGAGCGGGCCGACGTCAACGCGGAGGGCGTCGGGCGGGTCGTCTACGCGGTCGACACGCCCGCGATGCGGCTCTCGTTCGGCGTCTTCTCGCACAACCCCGGCGGCGAGAACACCGACCGCATCATCGCGGACAACTGGGACATGTGGGGTTTTCTCTGCGAGGGGCGGGCGACGCCGGAGCTCATGGACGCACAGTTCGAGGAACTCCCGAAGGTCAGGGAGGGCCGCGCCACGCCGGAGATACTCATCTGGACGCGCTCGAACCGGAGTTCGCGCTTCTTCGGGCACGTCGTCGACGCGCTGTCGGCGGGCCACCAGCCCGACGTCGAGTTCCTGGCACAGGGCGGGTACCTGATGCGCTCGTCGGGCTACTACGGGAACGGCCTCAACGGGACACGCGAGTTCAGGGCGATGGACGGCGACCACCCGGTCAAGGGGCCCTACATGGCCCAGATGCTCTCTGTCTACATGCTGCGGACGTTCAGTTACGACCTCGCCGAGCGCATGGCGCGGGCCAGGAATCCCGACGCGCCCACCATCGACGACGACATCAAGCGGTACCTCGGCACCGGCAACTCCTCGGGGATCGGCATCATCCACTACGTCGTCAACCACCCGCAGTTGCTCAACGCGTGGCTGCGCGCCAGGGAGATCGCCCTGGCCCGGGTCAAGACCGTCGACCCCACCGACGGGGACGTCGAGCGCTTCAGGGCGTTGCTGGCCGACGCGAGGCGGTGGTTCGCCGAGGACGGGAGCGATACGAAGAAGTTTTTCCTCTCGAAAGACCGGATCGCCGAGGGGCTGGCGGCGACCGACGACCGGCTCGCGTCGCTGCGCGGGGACGACGGGCCGCTGTGGGGGCGGCTCTGCGAGTGGGCCGAGCGCGACCTGGAGATGGAGACACAGGAACTGCTCCACTCGCTGCTGATAGACGTCCACCCGGCGGTCTGCGAGGGGCTGGTCGACGCGCTGACGGTCTCGGAGCGCAGCGACCTCCGGCCGGCGATGACGGTCGGGGAGTTGCGCTCGGTCGTCGAGTCGGACTACCGGTGGGCGCTGGACATCGACATGTCCGCGCCGGGCGCGCGCCGGTACTTCTGGTACCGCTCGGTCGAGAGCGAGGAACCGCGGCTGGGTATCCGGGGCGAACACGACTACGAGGAGTACGGCCTGCCGATCGACATCGCGAACCAGGTCCAGCAGTGCGAGGCCGACCTGCGGGAGTGGGAACACGACGACACCGTCGCGGAGTTTTTGTTCGCCCACCCCGAGCACAGGAACGTCGTCGAGCGCGTCCAGACCGTCCACGACCTCCCGTACGCGGAGATCCGCGCCAACCCCCTGGACGCCGACTTCGTCCCGCTGTCGTACATCTCCTGTCTGAAGGCCATCTGGGGCATCCAGAAGGCCCACCCGAAGTCCCAGGGGTGGGTCCGCGGGACCTTCTACCAGGGAGCGCCCCTGCGCGAGGACATCCGCGCGGGTGACGACTCCTACTGGCTCTACCCGACGAAACCGGAGCGGGCGAGCCACTGGAGGGACCGATGAACCTGAGTTCGCGCGAGGTCTTCGATTTGGCCGACCGGTGTTTCGCGGCGACGGGCTTCGCGGCGGGGTCCGCGGGGGCGTACGCGAAGGCGGTCTGGTGGACGGAGGCCTACAGGGGGACGGGACTGACGACGCTGCACGGACTCTTAGACGACCTGCCCGACCTGGAGCGGACGGCGGTGACGCTGGAAGACCGCGAGTCGATGGTCGCCGCCGTCGACGGGGGCGGTCAGCCGGCCCTGCTATCGGCCCCGCCGACCCTGGACCTCTGCTGTGCCCGGGCCGACCGGCGCGGCTTCGGCGTCGCCCACGCGAGGGCCGCCGCCGGCAGGACGGCCCCCACGCTCGGCCACGTCGCCTACAGGGCGGCCAAACGCGGCTTCGTGGCCGTCGTCCTCTACTGGGATGGCGAGGCAGGCGGCGCCGTCGTCGGGACGCCGGACCAGCCCCACCCGTTGCTCGCCGAGCGGGACCTCGACGCGGCGCCAGCGAGCTACGCGCGACTCCTGGCGGCCGTCGACGCGGGGTTGGACCACGGCGACGGGCCGCTGACCCAGGCGGTCTTCACGCGGACCGGGGACCACCGCCACCCGACGGCGGACGAACGGCTGGTGGGGCGCCTCCTGGAGCGCTCGACCGAGCCGGCGGCCTCGCGGCCGGACGAGACGGGATTTGTCACCCTCTGTATCGACCCCGGCCACCCGCGGTATCCCGACCGGCTCGAAGTGCTTGTCGAGCGGTTCGTCGACGAGTCGGCGTCGCGGTTCACGTCGGTCTACCGCCCGGCTGCGGTCCAGGAGCGTGCCGAGACGCTGCTCCGGGAGGGCGTCGAGGTCGACCGGGAGGTCTGGCGCGACGTCTTCGACTGCAGCAGCGGGATCCTCGCGCCGCCGTTCGAGGGGTCACACCAGGGCGCCGGGTTCGACATCAACGAGTGAACCACCGAAATTTTTAGGGAGCCACGCGGCGAACCGTGCGCCAGAGTCAGCAGAGGCCGGTGTCCGCCGCCCATCGCGGGTGCGGACCGGCATCGCGTCCCGCAGGCCGACGGGGCCGCCGGGGCGGGGTGCCGACGACCTCCGCCCGGAGACCACACCATGACCGACACACAGTACCAGTACATCGACGGCGACTGGAGAGACGGCGACAGCACAGACGAGACGACAGTCCACGACCCGGCCGCGCCCGAGGAGGTGGTCGCGGCGTTCCCCCCCGCGACGCGCGCCCAGGCGACGGAGGCGGTCAGCGCGGCCGCCTCGGCGGCCGAATCCTGGGGGGAAACCACGCCCGACGAGCGCGAGGCGCTGCTCTACGAGGCCGCGGACCGCATCGAGGAAGACCTCGACGCGCTCGCGGAGACGCTCACCAGAGAGGAGGGCAAGCCGGTCTCGTCGAGTCGCGCCGAGGTGGGCCGGGCGGCCGAACTCTTCCGGTTCATGGCGAGTTACGCGCGGACGACGACCGGGGAGACGGTCCCCTCCTCGGACCCGGAGACGTTCACCTACACCGTCCGCGAACCGCTGGGCGTCGTCGCGCTGGTGACGCCGTGGAACTTCCCGGTCGCGACGCCGTCCTGGAAGCTCGCGGCGGCCCTCGTGACGGGCAACGCCGTGGTGTTCAAACCCTCCTCGGAGACGCCGACGGTCGCCAAGCGCCTCGTCGAGATCCTCGACGACGCGGGCGTGCCCGACGGCGTCGTGAACCTCGTCGTGGGGCCCGGCTCGACCGTCGGCGACGAGGTGACGACCAACGAGGCCGTCGACGGCATCTCGTTCACCGGGTCGACCACCGTCGGCCAACACATCGCCGAGGCGGTCGCGGCGCGGGGCATCCCGGTCCAGACGGAGATGGGCGGGAAGAACCCCCAGGTGGTGCTCCCGGACGCGGACATCGAGGACGCGGCCGACGCCGCCGTCTCGGGGGCGTTCGGGCTCACCGGCCAGGCCTGTACCGCAACCAGCCGCCTCATCGTCCACGAGGACGTCGCCGACGAACTCGTGAGCGCGGTCGGCGCGCGCGCGGAGTCGCTGTCGGTCGGCCCGGGGATGGACGACCCGGACATGGGTCCGGCCGTCTCGGCCGACCAGGACGAGACCAACTTCGAGTACGTCGATGTCGCGCGCGACGAGGGCGCGACGCTGCTCACCGGCGGGGGCCGTCCCGAGGGGCTCGAGTCGGGCTATTTCATCGAACCGACGGTGTTCACCGACGTCGACTCCGGGATGCGGATCGCCCAGGAGGAGGTGTTCGGCCCCGTGCTCGCGGTCATGGAGGTGTCCGGCTTCGAGGAGGCCGTCCGCGTCGCGAACGACGTCGACTTCGGGCTCTCGGCGAGCGTGTTCACCGCCGACATGACTCGCTCGCGGGCGTTCGCCCGGCAGGTTGAGGCCGGCGTCGTCAAGATCAACGGGACCACGACTGGATCGCAGATCCAGATGCCGTTCGGCGGCATGAAGGCCTCCTCCTCCGAGACGAAAAAGGAGATGGGCCAGCGCGCCTACGAGTTCTACACCCACGAGAAGGCCGTCTACCGCACCGACCCGTAGTCCCCACGCCACAACCACGAAGACGGTCGGCTCACTCTACTCGGTGGGGGCGCCACAACCACTAATACGGTCGGCTCACTCTAGTCGGTGGGGCGCCACATGTCGACGGACCTGTACGCCAGGAGGGATATCGAGCGGGCGCTGGACCTCGCGGACGCCTACGAGGCGGTGAGACGGACCTACGTCGAGACAGCACGGGGAAGGGTATTGAACCCCTCGAAACTGACGATGCATCTCGGAGACGACGGCGAATGGCCGAATTTGAACGCTTTTTCGATAGATATGCCGGCATACGTCGACTGGCTGGAGGTAGTCGGGATGAAATGGGCCATCGCGACCTGGAATTCCGAGTCAGATTCCCCGATAAGCTCTCAGATATTATTGTTCGACATAGATAATGAAGAATTCACGGCCATCATGGAGGGAATGTACCTCACGGGGGTTCGCACGGCGTTACAGACGGTCGTCGGGCTGGACAGGTTGTCGTCGGCGGCGGCCGCCTCCGTCGGAGTCGTGGGGGCGGGATACCAGGCGCGGTTCCAGCTCTCGGTGGTCGACGCGTTGCTCGACGTGGAGACGTTCCGGCTGTTCGACACCGACGGCGGGCGGGCGCGGGAACTCGCGGCGGCGGTCGGCCCCCGGCTGGACGCCAGAATCGAGGTCGCGGACGCCGCCAGGGACGTCGTCGGGTGTGACGCGGTCGTGACGGTAACAGATTCGAAAGTGCCGGTGCTGGAGGAGGCGTGGCTCGACGAGGGAACGTTTCTGGTCGCGCTGGGGTCGTACCGCGAGTTGCCCGACGAGACGGTCCGCGCGGCCGACCACCTGGTCGTCGACCACGTCGAGCAGTGTCTCCAGCGGGGTGCGCTGGCGGACATGGCCGAGCGGGGCGAACTCGCCCGCGGGGACGTCGACGCGACGGTCGGCGAGGTCCTGGCCGGTGAATACGAGCGCCCGGTCGCGTCCGGCGACCGCGTCCTGTTCGTCCCGATCGGGCTGGGAGCGCTCGACGTCGCCGTCGCCGAGCGCCTCCGCCGGAGCGACGGGGACGCGGGCGGGTCGTTCCCGTTCGCGTGAGCCCCTCACGAGCGGAGTCGCGAGAGCGGTCGGCGGGCGACCGGGGCCAGGAGGACGGCGACGATCAGGGCGACGATACCGACCGCCAGGGGGTCGCCGACGAAGATCCCGAGCGAGCCGTCAGAGAGGATCAGCGACCGGTTCAGCGTCCGCTCGGAGAGCGTGCCGAGGACGGCCCCGAGCACGAGCGCGATGATCGAGTAGCCGTGGCGTTTCATCAACAGCCCGACGACACCGAACGCCAGGAGCGTGAGCAGGTCGACCGGGTTCGACCGCAGCGAGACCGTCCCCAGGGACGCGAGCACGACGATGACCGGGACGATGTACTTCGTGTCGACGAAGGAGATCCGGTAGCCGTAGGGCGCGATCACGAACAGTCCGACGAGGAGGATCAGCCCGTTCGAGACGATGAGGCTGACGATGAGCGCGTAGATCAGGTCCAGCGAGTTCTCGAACAGCGTGGGACCGGGGTCGATGCCGTGGACGATAAACGCCCCCAGGAGGATGGCGGTCGAGGGGCTGCCGGGGATCCCGAACGAGAGCACGGGGATCAGCGAGCCCGCGACCGTGCCGTTGTTCGAACTCTCGGCGGCGATCAGTCCCCGGGGGTTGCCCGTGCCGTAGGAGTCGGGGTCGTCGCCGCGCTCGGCTTCGATGGCGTAGGAGATGAAATTCGAGACGGCGCCGCCGGCCCCGGGCATACTCCCGATGCCCATCCCGACGAACGCCGACCGGAGCATCAGGAGTTTGTTCGAGAGGGTCGTCCTGACGCCGTCGGTGATGCTGCCGCCGACGGCGTCGACGGCGTCGGCGGTCCCGCCCTCGATGTCGACGATGCGTATCATCTCGGCGATGGCGAACACGCCCAGCAGGATGGCGATAAACGAGAGCCCGTTCAACAGGAGGTAGGTGTCGAACGTGAACCGCGGGGTGGGGGTCGTCGGCGCGGTGCCGACGGTCATCAATAGGAGGCCGAACGCGCCCGCGAGGATCCCCTTGACCGTCGAGCCCTGGGCGGCGATGACCGCGATCATGAGGATGCCGAGGATGGTCACGAGGAAGATGTGGTGGGTCCGGAAAAGCAGGACGATAGAGGTCACCACGGGCGTCACGACGAACAGCGCGACCATCGTCGTCGTCCCGCCCAGCGCCGAGGCCGACGCGGAGATGCCGAGCGCGTTTCTGGCCTTGCCCTGCTGTGTCATCGGGTAGCCGTCGAAGATGGAGGCCGCGGCGGCCGGCGTCCCCGGGACGTTGATGAGGATCGCCGACACCGACGAGCCGTACATCGCGCCGCTGTAGATGGCGGTCAGGAAGATGAGCGCCTCCGCGCCCGACAGCGGGATCGTCAGCGGCAGCGTGATCGCCATCCCGATGACCGACCCGATGCCGGGGATGGCCCCCAGCGCGACCCCGAAGACAAGCCCCAGGGCCAGCAGCCCGATCGCCGGCCAGGAGAAGACGATGCCGACCGCCTCCGAGAGGGGGCCGAGGACAAGCGGTATCATAGCAGTAGTCCGGAGGCGACCGGGGCGTTGAAGACAGTCAGAAAGAGGTGGGCCGCGACGGACGCGACCGCGGTGAGCAGGAGCGTCATCTTCCAGCCGAGGTCGTAGACGACCCCGTAGACGACGACGAAAACCGGCGTCGCGACGTACATCCCGACGAGGTATGAGACCAGGAGATACCCCGCGACCAGGACCGTCAATACCACCTGTGCGCGCGAGGTTCCCTCGGAGTCGGTGGTCGCGCCCGCCGACGTGTCGAGGTCGTCCTCGTCGAGGTCCTCCGGGACGTCCGCGGCCGACCCCAGCGACCCCCCGGGCTCGGCGACGTACGCCTGTGCGGCCTCCGGGAGGACGTTCTGGAACAGGACCAGCAGCGCACAGAGGACGACGACGGCCGACAGCAACCGCGGGTACAGCCCGATCGTGGCGCTGTAGCTCCCGGCCTCGACGAACATGTAGGTCCCGACGACCAGGAACGTCACCAGGAGGCCGAGCTCGCCCGGCGAGAGGTCCTCGAAGAGCGTGTCTCGTACCATGACCGGTGGATAACGGCGGTGTGGTATCAGTCTACTGGTCCCGGTACTGGTCGAGGTCGACCGTCTCCGGGATCTCCTCTTCGAGCGTGGCGACCTGCTCGCTCAGCTCGTCGGCGGTCGCGAAGGAATCGATGAGCAGGCCCGTCTCCTCGCGGGCGCCCGCGATGGCATCGGTCTCCATGATCGCTTGGAGGGCCTCGTCGATGGTGTCGCGGTGGCCGTCGGGCATCTCGGGCGGCCCGAAGACGCTCATCAGGATGGTCGAGACTTCGTTGACGCTCGTGAGGCCGGCCTCGCTCCAGGTCTCGACCTCGGGCATCGTCGGGTCGCCGTCGTCGGCGAACGTGCCGATGACGTCTATCTCCGTGTCCTGCTGGTAGTGTGGGCGGAGTACGACCGACGCGATGACGCCGAACGGGACCTCGTCCTGTGCGACCGCCTGGACGGAGGGGGCCGCCCCCTCGTAGGAGACCCACTGCTCCCAGTTCCAGTCGGCCCGCTCGCGGGCGATCAGCGACACCAGGTGGAACGGCGTCCCGAAACCGATGCTCGCCACCTGCTCGAACTCGCCGCTGTTGAACCGCTCTACCATGTCGTTAAGCCCGCCCCAGTCGTACTTCGCGTTCCCGTAGCAACTGATTGCGAGGCTCCCGACCGACCCCAGCATGGTCAACTCGGAGGGGGCCCAGTCCGCGAAGATCAGCGCCGACCCGACGAGCCCCAGGTGGCCCGCCATCCCGAGCTGGTAGGAGTCCTCGGGGTTGGTCACCAGTTCGTTCAGCCCCGTCACCGGTGTCTCTCCGGGAATGTTGTTGATCCGCACCTCGACGCCGAGCTCCTCCGAGAGCGGGTCCTGGATGATCCGCGCGTACCCGTCGGTCCCGCCACCCTCCGCGTAGGGGACGACGATCGTGATCGCCTCCGACGGGTACTCCTCACCCCCACCCAGCACCTGTGAACAGCCGGCGAGACCGACCATCGTTCCCGCGGCAGTCGTCTTGAGGAGGCTTCGCCTGTCCAGTCTGGTCTCTCTGGCCTCTCTGGCCGGTGACATAGACGTATGCTCCGAGGCCAACTATATAAAGTTTCTCACGATCGACCGTCGGGGTCGTCCTGGAAACGATACCAGCGACGGGACGGGACCGACACACCGGACGGACGGGACGGGACCGACACACCGGACGGACGGGACCGACACACCGGACCGCAGGGAGTAGAGCGGGGCGGTCAGACGTCGATATCGATCAGCCGCGATTCGAGTTGTTCGCGCCGGTCTTCGAGGTACGCGGGGAGTTTGAGTTCGCGGCCCATTTCGTCGGGGGTCTCGTCGACGGTAAAGCCCGGTTCGGCGGACGCGACCTCGATGTTGATGCCGCTCGGGTCCCGGAAGTAGACCGAGGTGAAGTACTTACGGTCTTTCATCGCCGTGACGGCGTAGCCGTCCCCGCGGAGGCGCTCGCGGACGGTCCGCAGGGCCGCCTCGTCCGGGACGCGGAAGGCAACGTGGTGGACGGTGCCGTACCCCCAACTGCCTTCGTGGAAGTTCGGCGTGTTGTAGAGGTCGATGTACTTCGCCCGGGTGGCGCCGGGGGCGACGTAGCGCGTCCAGTCACCCCGCTGGGGGGTGAACTCCTGGCCGACCGCCTCCAGCCCCAGGGCCTCCAGGGCCCCGCCCGTTTCCAGGGCGTTGTGGGGCCTGAGCGTGGCCCCGTAGAAGCCCCGGATCGCGTGCTCGGCCGGGACCGGGCCGTCGGTCCAGGGCTCGACGTCGGTCTCGCCCTCGAAAATCTCGACCGGGAGGCCGTCGTGGTCCCGGAACTGGAGGAGACGGTCCCCGAACCGCTCTTTGGGGCCGTGGACCTCGACGCCGTGGTCGGTGAGCCGGTCGTGCCAGTACTCGACCGACCCCTCGGGGACGGTGTAGGCGGTCGCCGACACCTGCCCGCGGCCGACCTCGCCCTCGGCGATGGCGCCGCGGGTGGCCTCGGTCCCCGGCGGCTTGAACGTGACCGCCGTCCCCGGCTCGCCTATCTCGTTGCCGTAGTAGAGGTGGTAGATCGGCTCCCCCTCGAACACCTCGGCCGGGTTGCTGAACAGCACCGTCTGCTTGACCAGTCGCAAGCCGAGTACCTCCGTGTAGAAGTCGACGTTCTCCTGTGGGTCCGATGCGTAACAGGTCATGTGGTGGATGCCGGATACTGTCATGGATATCTCCCTCCGGGCCGACTTCGCGGGGTTGGATCCGACGGAGTCTACACCCTGTACGTCTAACTTCGAATATATATACCTTTTCAATATTCGCGGTTCTGATATGTCGTCGGGGCGGCCACTCCGCCCGCTCGCACCCGGCGCGTCCGGGCCGCCGTTTCGTCACAAGAAACATGCGTGTGAATGACTCGCGTGATTCGGCGAATCGATTACAGCGATACTACTGTAATCGAGGGCGCGTCCCCCGGCGTGGTCACGTATAATCCCCAGATACTGTTTCGTGACACAATACGGACGCGTAAGACGGATCCACCGCGAGCACCGGAGACAGAGGCGGGGACGGCGGGCCGGACGCGTCCCGGTCGGGACGGTGGCAAGATTCTTTACCGCAGCAGTCGTCGTGGGAGTGATGAGCAAGCACTCGGGGACGGCGGGCACGATAGGGTCCGACGTGACGCTCATGTCGGTCCTGGAGGGGCTCTACGAGCTGGAGGAGGCGGGGGTGACGGAGTTGAGCGACAGGCTGGACGTCTCGAAGGGGACGGTCCACAAGCACCTGAAGACGCTGGAGCGGGAGGGGTACGTCGAGCGGTCCGACGGGGAGTACAGCCTCGGGCTGGCGTTCTTCCGGCTCGGGGGGCAGGTCCGCAACCGGAACCGGCTGTGTTTCATGGCCAAAGAGCGCGTCGAGACGGTCGCGACCGAAACCACCGAGATGACGAAGTTCGCCATCGAGCACGGCGGCGTCGGGGTGTGGATCTACTTCTACAACGACCACTACGAAATGCGGCGGGAGCTCCACGTCGGCGGGGAGTTCAAACTCCACCAGAACGCGACGGGCAAGGCGATCCTCGCGGAGTTGCCGGACGAGCGGGTCCACGAGATACTCGACGAGGAGGGGCTGGCGGCCAGGACCGAGCGGACGGTCACCGACCGGGCGGAGCTGTTCGCGCAACTCGCGGAGGTCCGCGAGGCCGGGCTGGCACGGAGCGCCGGCGAGTTCCGCGAGGGCGGCATCTCGGTCGCGGCGCCGGTCCGGGACCCCGGGTCGGGGACGCTGGGCGCCATCTCGCTGGCGAGCCCGTCGGCCAAGACCGGTCCCGAGGAACTGAGCGAGGCCCACGGCGAGTTGTTGCTGGACACCGCGCGGCGGCTGGAACTCCAGTTGCGCTACGTCTGAGAAGGCGGTCACGCGGTGCCGACGCCCCGGCGGCCGGTGGCCGTCTCGACGCGCAGTTCCGTCCGCCGGACGCCCGTGACCTTCCAGTCCGGCGGGTAGAAACTGGGGAACCACCCGTTGTCGTCCATCACCTCGTCCATGTAGGCGGCGTCGGCCTCGGGGACCTCGACCAGCGCCCCGTAGACGACGACCGATTCCCAGTCGTCGCGGCTCCGGACGTCGTCGGCGGTCAGACAGGCCGTCCCCGTCTCCGGACTCACCGCGAGCTTCTTGCTCCCCTCGCCGAACCGGATGAGGTAGACGAAGACCCGGTCGCCATCGTAGCCGAACGACACCGGGACCGCGTACGCGTCGTCCGCCCGCGCCAGCGACAGCACCCCGTGACCGCGCTCGTAGAGGAAGCTCCTATCTCCGTGTCGCTCATCCCGGTACCCCGGACGTCCCCCGAGTCGTTGGCGGCCATCGTCCGGACTGTGTTCGACCGGGACACTAAGCGTTTCCCCGAACCGGGGTGCGTCCGTGCTGTTCGTGGGCCCCTCTGGCGGCACCGGCGCCTCTGCCCGGCACGGTCATGGCTTTTATAATCCGCTGGCGAGACTGGTCAGGCATGGCCGAGACGTTCCGATTCGACTACCAGCCGGGAACCATCGTGTACGGGCCCGGCGTCGTGGCGGACTTGGAGAGCGAACTCGCCCGGCGGGACCGCTCGCGTGCGCTCGTGGTCTGTGGGTCGACCGTCGGGGAGACCGACCCCGTCATCGGGCCGGTGACCGCGGGCCTGGGCGACCGGCTGGCCGGCGTCTTCGACCGGACCTCCGCCGACAAGTACCTCTCGACGGCCGTCGAGGGCGCCGAGCGCGCGCGCGCTGAGAACGCCGACGTCCTCGTGGGGCTCGGGGCCGGCAGCAGCCTCGACACGACGAAACTCGTCAGCGTCCTCGCGGCCCACGACCGGCCGGCGGCGGCGGCCCGCGAGATGGTCGCGGAGGGGGCCGTCTCCGTCCCCGACGGCGACCTGCTCCCGATCGTCGCGATTCCGACGACGCTGGCGGGGGCCGACCTGTCGGTCGTTGCGGGAACGCGGCTCACGATGGACCCCGACAGGCCCGACGAGGAGATCGAGGGCGTCGGCGTCTCGGACGGCCGACTGATGCCCGCGGCCGGGTTCTACGACCCGGAGCTGTTCGAACACACGCCACACGCGGTGCTGGCGGGCTCGGCGATGAACGGCTTCGACAAGGGGGTCGAGATGGTCTACGGGCGCGACCACACGGCGGTCACCGACGCGACGGCCACCCACGGCCTCCGGCTGTTGCGCCGCGGGCTCCCGACGCTGGGGGCGGACGCCCCGGACTTCGAGGCCATCGTCCAGGGGATCGTCCTCGTCCAGTACGGGCTCTCGACGGAGTCGACCTACCGGGCGTCGCTCATCCATGCGTTCGGCCACGGGTTCTCGCGGCGCTACGACGCCACACAGGGCGTCGTCCACGCCATCCTCGCCCCGCACGTCCTGGCGTACCTCTTCGAGCAAGTCAACGGCCGACGGGACCTGCTCGCGCGGGCCCTCGGCGTCGACACGACCGGGCTCACCCGCGCGGAAATCGCCGACGCCGTCGTCGACGAGGTCACCACCGTCCGGGACGCGATGGGACTCCCCGCCAGGCTCCGGGCCATCGACGGCCTCGAACGGTCCCACTTCCCCGATATCGTCGACGCCATCCAGGCCGACAGCTTCATGGCGAACGTCCCCGAGGGACTGGACCCGACCGACGAGGAGATCGAGGGAACCCTCCGCGCGGCGTGGTAGCGGTCGGACGACCCCAGGGCAACGCATTGCGGACCGCGCCCATCCCCGCCCCCTTTCCCGCCCCGTTTCCACACCCGGTCCCGGTCCCTGTCTCACTCCCTGTGTATCTCGTGAGTGAGCGTCCCGATCCCCTCGACTTCGAGTTCGAGCGTGTCGCCGGGCTGGAGCCACCGGTCGAGTTCCAGGCCACAGCCCCGGGGGACCGTCCCGCTCCCGATGACGTCGCCCGGGTGTATCGTGACCCCCTCGGAGACGTGTGCGAGGATCTCCCCCCAGGAGTGGGACATGCCGTCGGTCCTGCTCTCGGACCACACCTCGCCGTCGACCCGGACCTCCGTCCGCAGGTCGGTCGGGTCGATGCTGTCGGTCGTGACGAGACACGGCCCGAAGCCGTTGGCGAAGTCCTTGCTCTTGGAGGGGCCCATCATGACCGGCTTGGCCTCGGCCTGGACGTCCCGGGCGCTGAAGTCGTTGAAGACGGTGAAGCCCGCGATATACGCCTGGGCGTCGGCCGGGTCGATGTCGCGGCCCTGCCTGCCGACGACGGCCGCGACCTCCAGTTCGAAGTCGAGCCGGTCGGTGTAGCGGGGCCAGGTCACCGCCTCCCCCGGGTGGACGACGGCGTCGGGGTTGCCCTTGTAGTAGACCGGGTACTCGTAGTAGGCGTCGGGCAACTCGCCCTGCTCGATCTCCCGGGCGTTCAGCAGGTGGCGCTCGTAGACGGTACAGTCCCTGATCGAGTTCGGTCGGACGAGCGGGCTGAGGAGACGGACCTCCTCGAGGTCGTAGACGAGCTGGCGGTCCGTGGCCGTCGCGCCGTCTCGGACCGCACCGACGGCGGCCTCGGCGGCCGCGAGTGCCTGCTCGCCCGCGCGGAGGAACTCGAGCATCGGCGACGGCGTGACGGCCGCGGCGACGCCGTCGGCCGCGCCGTGGCCGTCCCGCGCGAGCAGTTCGCGGTGTGTCGCACCGACATCGACGACGGCCTCCCCGTCGAGGACGCCGACGCGACCGTGTGGCCCCGTCCGGCAGGGAACCTCGAAGCTGACGAGCTTCATACCCCACCGTCTCGGCGGACCGGCTAAAAACTGTCTCCGTCGTATGAAAAACAATTATATAACTCTGTTTCGAAGACTTAAATATGGGTGTTCGTTCAATGAACACACTCGACACAGTCAACTCGCGGGTCGCGGCGTTCAGCGACTGGGCGCCGACCGTGCTCCGTCTCGGAGCCGGCATCGTGTTCCTCGTGTACGGGACGGGGAAAATTTTCGGCGTGGGACCACAGGGCGTCGGGATCGAGGGATTCACGGGCTTTCTGTCGATGCTGGGAGTGCCGGCTCCCGGCGTCTTCGCGTGGGTCGTCGCGTTCGTCGAGTTCGTCGGGGGGCTCGCGCTTCTGGTCGGTGCGTTCACGCGCGTGTTCGCCGGCCTGATCGCCGTCGACATGGTCTTCGCGATACTGCTCTGGCACCTGCCCAAGGGGTGGGACTACCAGAGCGGCGGGTTCGAGTACCCGCTCGTGCTCCTGTTCGTCACGGTCACGCTGGTGCTCGCCGGCCCCGGACGGCTCTCGCTGGACCACCTCGTGCTCGACACCGAACCGACCCCGGTCCCCGCCTCGGCGAGCGGGTACGAGGGATAGCGTGGGCCGACACCGGACCCCGACGACGGCGTGTCGCCGTCGACCGTCTCCCGGCCGGGCCGGTGGTCGGCCGTGAGCCGGTCGCGCCCGAACGTCCTGCTCGTGCTGACCGACCAGCATAGTCACCGGTTTCTCGGCTCCCGGTCCGCCGACGAGGGCGGCGAGCCGGTACGGACCCCTGCTCTCGACGACCTTGCGGCCTCGTCGGCACGGTTCGACGCCGCCTACTGCCCGGTCCCGCTGTGTACGCCCTCGCGGTTCTGCCTGCTCACGGGCAAAGAGGCGACGCGGGCGGGCGGGTGGAACAACCGGTCGGTACTCGACCCCGACCTGAGGACGCTCCCCGAACACCTGTCGGGTAGCGGGTACGAAACGTATCTAGAAGGAAAGATGCACCTCGGCGGGACAGTGCAGTTCGCGGGGTTCGACCACCGGACCTACGGCGACCTGACGGGGCAGTCGGCCCACCAGGCGGAACCGCCGGACGCCTACGACCACCCACCGGACTACGGGCGGTTGCTCACCGAGGTCGGCGAGACGGCCGTGCCCGAGAGCCTCCTCCAGGAGCGGCGGGTCGTCGAGGAGACCGTCTCGTCGCTCCGGGAACACCGCCACGCCCACCCGGACCGGCCGTGGTTCATGTGCGCGTCGTTCAGCCGACCACACTGGCCGCGGACGGCGCCACGGCGGTTCGTCGACCGACACGAAGGTGACGTTCCGGACCCCCCGGTCGGGCGGGAGGGCGACGCGGCCGACCACCCGCTCGTCGAGACCTGTGCCGACCGAACCGGCGTCCGCGACCGCTCGCGCGAGGAACTGCGCCGCGCGCGAGCCGGCTACTTCGCGGCGGTCGAGTATATCGACGAGATTATAGGAGATATGATAGCGAGGTTAGAAAGGGAGGGGTTCCTCGACGAGACGGTCGTCGTGTACGCGAGCGACCACGGCGACCTGGCCGGCGAACACGGGCTCTGGGAGAAGCGGACCTGGCACGAGGCGTCGACGCGGGTCCCGTTGTTCGTGGGGGTGCCGGCACACAGATCGGGCGAGGCCGAGCCCGCGACGTTCGAGACGCCGGTGAGCCTGCTGGATCTCTTCCCGACGCTGTGTGGCCTGGTCGGGGTCGACCCCCCGGGGGACCTGGACGGGCACGACCGCTCGGCGGCGGTCCGGGAGGGCACCGAGCCCGACCCGGAGCCGGTCGTCGTCGACTGTTTCGGGATGGTCGGCAACCCGGACCTGCACTACCGGATGGTGCGGGACGGACGGTACAAGTACGTCCGGTTCCGCGACGCCCCGGAGTTGCTCTTCGACCTTGAGGCAGACCCCCTCGAACGGCGGAACCTGGCCGACGAGGAGGACGCGCCGGCCGCCCTCACGGAGTTGCGGTCGTTCGTCGACGACTCGCTGTCGTTCGCCGACGCCGACGAGAGACGCGAGCGCGACGAGCGCTTGGCCGAGCGCTACCGGCTGCCGACGCCGAAAGGGGACCCGAACCAGTACCACGTCGACGGCCGGGTGATAGACGCCGACACGCTCCTCTATCACCCACACGTCGTCACCGACGACCCCGCGGCGGCGTACGACGACTACCCCGACGACCGGACCGGATGACCCCACCTCGGCAGCCGAGTGAGCCCATCCCGACAATCGGGCCGAGTGAACCCGTCCGGGCGGCCCGGGTCCGGGCGTTGCGGCCGACGGGACCGGAAGACATTTGCACGAGTCACCAGTAACAGGCGGTGTATGGGCGAGGACAGCGGTGGCCGGCCGACCAGCAAGGTCGAGCGCGTGATAGCAGCCTACGACTTGGACGGGCTGGGCGCGGAACTGGAACAGCGGTGGCTGGGCGACGGGCACGAACAGCAGAGCCTCCGGGAACTGGCCGACTACTTCAACCGGCGCGTGCTCGAGAGCGCGATGAACGAGGCCAACGTCGTGACGCTGGAGGGCGAACTGTCGAACACCTACGAACTGCTGACCGGCGACGACGTGACCGAGGGCGCACGGACCCAGGCGCGCAACCGCCTGGAACGGGAGGGCGTCGACGTCGACGACGTCCGCGACGACTTCGTGAGCCACTACGCCATCCACACGTACCTCCGGGAACATCGCGGGGTCGAGTACCCCTCCGCGGACGACGAGGACCAGCGCGAGAAGTCGGTCGAGACGATCCAGCGACTCACGAGCCGGCTGACGGCCGTCACGGAGCGAAACGTCGAGAACCTCCGCTCGACGGAACGGCTCGACATCGGCCAGGTCGACGTCCTCGCCGACATCCAGGTCGTCTGTGAGGACTGTGGTCGCCAGTACGACGCGATATCGCTCGTCGAACGCGGCGCGTGCCGCTGTCGCGAGGAGTGACCGCGGCCCGCCCTCCCGGCGACGGGACGCAACCGCCGGCGATTACACCAATATGCGTGTAATTGCGGGTTTTCGGTCGAACGGTGAGGAGACTGTCGGACCGATTGCAATAGTTTTATCATTTGGTAGCAGCGACCAGTAGACATGGGTGCGACCGAATCTGTCGGTAATACGGTCCAGATAGCCGTCGAGAACGTCGGGGGGATAGACGAGACGACGGTGTCTTTCTCCCCCGGCGTGACGATACTGACAGGACGAAACGCGACGAACCGAACATCACTCCTGCAGGGGCTCATGGCGGGGCTCGGGAGCGAGGACGTCTCCATCAAGGGCGACGCCGACGAGGCCTACGTCGAGTTGACGGTCGGCGACGAGACCTACACGCGGACGTTGCGGCGCCAGAACGGCGGCGTGTACGCCGACGGGGACCCCTACCTCGACGACCCCGAACTCGCAGACCTGTTCGTGTTCCTGCTGGAGTCCAACGAGGCGCGGCGGGCCGTCGAACTGACCACCGACCTCCAGGAGATCATCATGCGGCCGGTCGATACCGAGGCCATCGAGGCCGAGATCGAGCGGCTCACCTCCGAGCGTGACGAGGTCGAACGCCAGCTCGAGAACCTCAGCTCGATGCGGGCACAGCTCCCGTCCTTAGAGCAGCGCCGCCAGGAACTGGAAACCGAGATAGAGGAAAAGGAAGCCGAGCTCGCGGACCTCAAAGAGGAGATAGACGAGACCGACCAGGAAGTCTCCGCGACGCGCGACCAGAAGGCCGAACTCGAGGACGCCCTCGAGGAGTTCAGGGACACCCGGTCGGAGCTCGAGGACGCCCGCTACAACATCGAGACCGAGCGCGAGAGCATCACCGCCCTCGAATCCGAGGTCGAGGAGCTTGAGGGCGAGCTGTCGGACCTGCCCGAGACGCCGATGGGGGAGGTCGACGAGGTCGAGGCGCAACTGGACACGCTCCGGTCGCGCCGCGAGGCGCTGGACGCGACGGTCAACGACCTCCAGAAGGTCATCCAGTTCAACGAGGAGATGCTCGAGGGGACGAGTTCGGACGTGGTGAGCGCGCTCCGGGACGAGGGCAACGGGGGGGTCACCGACCAGCTCGTCGAGGACCAGGTCGTCTGCTGGACCTGCGGGAGCGAGGTCGAGAGCGAGTCCATCGAGGAGACGCTCGACCGGCTGCGGGAGCTGCGCTCGGACAAGCTCCAGGAGCGGCGCGACCTCCAGTCCGAGATGGACGACCTGAAGACCGAGAAGGCGACCTTCGAGGAACAGCAGCGCCAGCGCGGCCAGCTCGAGGACCGCCTCGACCGCGCGCGGTCGGAACTGACCCGGCGGCGCGACCGCCTCGAGGAACTCACCGACGAGCGGAGCCGCCTGGAGACGCGCATCGAGGACCTCGAAGAGGAGGTCGAGACCCTCCAAGACGAGACCCAGAGCGAACTGCTCGACCTCCACCGCGAGGCCAACCAGGTCGAGTTCGAACTCGGCCAGCTCCAGACCGACTTGGAGGAGGTCACCGGCGATATCGAGCGCGTCGAGGCCGAACTCGACCGCAAGGACGACCTCGAGGAGCGCCGCGACGAGATTAGCGACGAGGTCGCCGACCTCCGGACGCGCATCGACCGGATCGAGCGCGAGGCCGTCGAGCAGTTCAACGAGCACATGGAGACGGTCCTGGAGATCCTCGGCTACGAGAACCTCGACCGCATCTGGATCGAGCGCAAACAACGGGAGGTCTCGAAGGGGCGTGGCACCGCCGAGGAGTCCGTCTTCGACCTGCACGTCGTCCGGAGCACCGACGACGGGACGACCTACGAGGACTCCATCGACCACCTCAGCGAGTCCGAGCGGGAAGTGACGGGCCTGGTCTTCGCGCTCGCGGGGTATCTCACCCACGACGTCTACGAGACCTGCCCGTTCCTCCTGCTGGACTCCATCGAGGCCATCGACTCCAACCGCATCGCCCGCCTGGTCGACTACGTCTCCGACTACGCCGAGTACGTCGTCGTCGCGCTCCTCCCCGAGGACGCGCAGGCGCTGGACGACGACTACCACCGCGTCACGGAGATCTGAGCCGACGGCCGCCCGATCCCCGAACGGACGAACCGGACACTCTCGGCCCGAGCCCGCGAGTGGGGATCAGTTCAGACGCGCCACGCGCCGGCGGAGCGCGCGGACGTAGGCCAGGGGGGCGACCGGCGACCAGCACAGTTCCGCCACGCCCCAGCAGGCGGCGGTCACCAGGGCGACGAGGCTGAAGACCAGGTCCGAGAACCGCATCCAGGACGGGCCGGCGTAGAGCAGGCCGTTGACGACCAGGCTCGGCGTGAGGTCCTTCAGGGTCGTCCAGACGGTCTGGTCGACGTTCGCGTCCGGGCGCGTGACGACGGTCCGGGAGTCGGGTTCCGAGAGGACGCCCGCGAACGGGCCCGCCCCGCTCCCGTCGACCGGCGGCGCCCCGGGGGCCGCGTACGTGCTCGGGCCGCCCGTGCTCTCGTCGCCGGTGCCCAGTCGCTCGGCGTCGTAAGGCATCCCGACGGTGCGACTCCAGACGACGCTCCCGTTGGGTGCGACCTCGACGACGCGGTCGCCGTGTGTGTCGACGACCAGCGTGTTCCCGTTCGGGAGGCGGTCGGCGTCACGGGGCCACTGGAGGCGGGCGTCGCGCCACCCCCAGGTCCGCCGCCACTCGCCGTCCGGACCCGTCGTGGGCTCGCCCGTCTCCGGGTCGACGCGCTGGTACTCCAGGACGCGGCCGTTCTCGGAGTCGGCGACCGTTATCGCGGGACCGCCCTCGGCGGGCGGGACGTAGTCGGGGTTGTGCTGCTCGTAGAGGACGTCGTAGTCGTTCTCGGCGCCGAGCGTCCAGCCCTCCTGGACCCCCTCGCCGGGGTCGAGAAAGAGCACCTGGTCCATGTTCCGGACGCTGACCATGACCCGGCCGTCTTCGAGGACCTCGACGTCGTTGACGTGGGTCCAGTCGCCGTCCTGGCCGCCCGCGCTCCGGTCGAAGGCCTCGCTGGCGTGCCAGGACCAGGTCGTCTCGTTGTCGGTCGTGTCGACGATACGGACGCTGTCGCGGACGATGTCGGCGATGACGAGGTGGGTGTCGTTGATCCGGTCGACGTCGTGCCACCGCGCGGAGTAGATCCGCGGGGTGACCTCGCCGTAGACGGTGTGGCCCTCGCCGGTCGTGAGGTTCACCCGCCGGACGACGTTGTACGTACACCGCGGCGTCTCCGTGCAGGCCGCGCCCTCAAGGTGTCTGCTCGCGAGGTACTCGACGGTGGCGCGGGTCCCGGGGACGGGGTCGACGTCGAAGTAGACCCGGTAACCGGCGTCGTAGTAGACGACCTCGCCCTCGCGGTCGAACGCGACGAGTTCGGCCTCCTCGTCGGAGACGTAGAACCCCTGCGTGGCGACGACGGTGAGGTTCCCGGCGTCGTCGAGGCGCGACCGGTTCAGCCTGGTCTCGGGCGTCGTCGACCCGTTCGGGGCGGTCGCGGGGGCGGCCGCCGGGGCCTGCGGGGCCCCGTCGTCGGTCGGGATCGGGACGTCGCCGTAGCTCGGGCCGGGGGGGCCGGTCCCGCTTTGGGTGTCGGCCAGGTTCGCCCCCGCCGTCGCGTAACTGCCCACCACGGCACCGGCAGTACAGAGTATCACGACGGCGAACGCCGCGCGCGTGTACCGCCGCGGGAACCCGGGCATCTGTTACTGCTTGTGCCGGGCCTCGTTAAGAGTCTTTAGGTCCCCTCCCGCGCTCGCGCCACCGGTGGCCGCGAGAGGTCCCGCTTGCCACACGAGTCGTGACCCGCCGGGACGGGACCGGTCGGGTCGAGTCATGCCCCGCCAGGACGAGGCCCGTCGGGTAGCGGGCCGTCAGTCGCCGTCGGCGCCGGGCGCGCCGGGGCAGGACAGCCCGGAACGGGTCGGGGGTCGTCAGTCGCCGTCGGCGCCGGGCGCACCGGAGCCGGCGTCGGGCGCGTCGAAGACGGTGTCGTCGAGGCGGTTGGCGACCAGTTCCATCAGCGTCCGGAGGTTCTCGGTGTCGTCGCGGTTGTACGAGACGAGCGTCTCCAGGGCGGCGTCGTCGCCGCGTTCGTACTCCCGCCAGAGGCGGACGGCGTCCTCGCCCGAGAGGTCGGGCCTGTCGCGGTCGATCCCCACCCCGCGTTCGACCTGTTTGAGCCCGCCGGTCAGCCCGAGTTCGCGGCAGGCGTACATCAGGTCGACGTGGGGGACGTCGACGGAGACGTCGAAGGCCGACTCCAGAAAGGGGACGTCGAAGCGCTTGCCGTTGAACGTGACCAGCAGGTCGGCGTCGTCGAGGTGGCGCCCGAGGCGCCGGACCGTGAGGTCGCGCCCGGCGACGAGCGTCGTCGTCTCGCCGGGCCGGTGGAGGCCCACGACGGTCACGTCGTCGCGGTGCCGGTCGAGGCCGGTCGTCTCGATGTCGAGGAAACACGCCCCCTCCCGGAAGTTCTCGTAGCAGCGCCAGTGACACCCCGAGGGGAAGGTCTCCCGGAAGAACGCGGCGTCGCCGTCGTCGAGGCGCGCCCGGGCGGTCGAGACGAACGACTCGATGCGGTCGGCGGTCGTCGGGCCGACGACCGCCGGGTCGAACGCCTCCCAGCGGGTGACGCCCGCCTCCCAGAGGCGCCGCTCCGTCCGTTCGCCGACCCCCTCGACCGGTATGAAGCTGTTCTCGATGCGCACGTGCGACCGTGTGTCCCCGACCCTCTTTGTCCTTTCTCCCGCGGGCGAGTGACGCTTATGTGTGTCACCGTCCTAGCCCGGACAATGGTACACCGCGACGGACTGCCCGTGGCCGGGGCGGTCGTTCTGGTAGCGGTGCTGGCGGGCTGTAGCGCGCTCGGCCCGGCGGAGTCGACGTCGGACCGCGGGGAGACGGTGACGGCCGTCCCGCTGGACCAGGAGCCGACGACGCCGATACGGACGGTCCTCGCCCGGGGAGGGACGGGGGTCCCGGGCATCGAAGGGGCGACCGTCACCGACGTCGAGGCGTTGCTCTCGGCGCACGTCCGGTATCTCGCCAGCCACTCCTACAGGCTGGTGTGGGTGCGCCGCGCGGCCGGCGGCAGCGGGCGGGCCGCAGACGAGTTCCGCAAGGAGTTCGCCGTCGAGAACGACTCCCGGTTCCGCGTCGGCATCGACGAGACCCCCGCATCCGGGGAGACCGAGAACCCCATCCTCTACGTGGACCGGAGCGGGCTCTATCGGCGCGTCCTCGAACCGTCGGCGTCCAGCGAGGCCATCACGGGCGCGGTCGAGGTGACCGCGCGCGAGCGGTACGCGACCCACCCCCTGCCGTTCGTCGGGTCGGTCCTCGAAACGGGTGCCGTGGACGGCGACGTCGTCACCCACGAGGGGACGCGCTACACCCGACTGGTCGTACGGTCGACCCCGCCGTACCTCGAACGGGCCTACACCGACTACGAGGTCCGGCGGTTCGCGGCCACCGTCTGGGTCCACCCTGACGGCTACCTCCGGTCGGTCCACTACGAGTACACGCTGTCCGGCGCGGGCGAACGGGTCGCCGTCGAGGGCCGGTACACCTACGCGGACGTCGGCACGACGACCGTCCCCGAACCCGACTGGGTCACGCAACTGAAAGCGGACGCCGGCGAGGAACCGGTCGAGATATCGGTCGGGACGGTCGAACGCCCGAACGAAACGGCCGACGACGGGACTACCACACCTACCCAAGCCGACTGACTGCCTGACGGTCGGGGGCCTGCCACGCCTGCCCCGGCCGGCTGACTGCCTGACGGTCGAGAGACCGCCACACCCACCCCCGGGGTCGACTGCCCTGCGCACCCGCCCGGGGGGCTGAGCCGCTCGCCGCGCCTTTCGGGGCAGGCGGGTCGGCCGGTCACCACTCGGCGACGCTGCCGTCGTCGTGGCGCCAGACGGGGTTGTGCCAGTCGAGGTCGCCGGCCCGCTCGCGGACGACAGCCTCGTCTATCTCGATGCCCAGCCCCGGGTCGGCGGGCAGGTCCACGTAGCCCTCGTCGTAGTCGAACACCGACGGGTCCGCGAGGTAATCGAGTTCGTCGGTCCCCTCGTTGTAGTGGATGTCGAGGCTCTGTTCCTGGATGAGCGCGTTGCCGACGGCGGCGTCGACCTGGATGCAGGAAGCCAGCGCGACCGGCCCCAGCGGACAGTGGGGGGCCAGCGCCACGTCGTAGGCCTCGGCCATCGCCGCGATGCGTTTCACCTCGCTGATGCCGCCGGCGTGCGAGAGGTCCGGCTGGGCCACGTCGACGGCGCCGCTCTCGAAGACCTCCTTGAAGTCCCACCGCGAGTAGAGGCGCTCGCCGGCCGCGATGGGCGTCGAGGTGTGGGCCGCGACCGCGGGGAAAGCGTCCTCGTGGCCCGGCGCGACCGGTTCCTCGACGAACATGGGGTCGTGGACCTCCAGGGCGGCGGCGAGTTTCTTCGCCATCGGCTTGGCGACGCGGCCGTGGAAGTCGACGGCGACGTCGACCTCGTCGCCGACGGCCTCGCGGACCGCGCCGAGGCGGTCGACGGCCGCCTCCACCGCCGCGGGGTTCTCGACGCGGCGCATCTCCGCGGTGGCGTTCATCTTCAGCGCGGTAAAGCCCGCCTCGACCTGCTCGGCGGCCTGCCGGGCCACGTCCGCCGGGCGGTCGCCGCCGATCCACTGGTAGACCCTGACGCGGTCGCGGGCGGGCCCGCCCAGCAGTTCGTACACCGGGACGCCCAGGTGCTTGCCCTTGATGTCCCACAGCGCCTGGTCGACGCCCGCGATGGCCGACATGAGGACCGGCCCGCCGCGATAGAAGCCGCCGCGGTACATCGCCTGCCAGTGGTCCTCGATCCGGCGCGGGTCCGCGCCGAGCAGGTAGCTCTCGAACAGTTCCTCGACCGCAGTCTGTACGGTCCGTGCGCGTCCCTCGACGACCGGCTCGCCCCAGCCGACGAGGCCGGTGTCGGTCTCGACCCGCAGGAAGAGCCACCGCGGGGGCACGTGGAACAGGTCGTAGTCGACTATCTCCACGCCGACCACCCGCCGTCGTGACGACCCTGCGCTGTCACCGTCTCCGCCGTCGTGATTGTCATCGTCCGACCGTGCACACACCACCGTATAGAAGCCTTCCCTCCCGGCGAGAGCACCCGGTCCCGCGGGAGCTTTACGTGTCGAAGACGCTCCCTCGCGGGCGGTCAGACGCCGAGTTCGTAGCTGTCGACGTCGCCGCTGGGGACGTCCAGGACGACCGCACGCGGCGGGTCCGGGGCCTCCTCGAAGGGGAGGCCGCCGGGGTTGATCCGGACGGTGCCGTCGTGTTCCTCGTGGGCGTACTCGTGGGTGTGGCCGTGGAAGACGTAGTCGTAGTTGCCACACCCGACGAGCGCGTCGACGGTCGCCTCGCGCGTCCCGTGGGAGACGGCGATTTCCCGGCCGTCGAACGCCAGTTCCGCGAGTTCGCCGTGGTAGGTGCCGAAATCGCTGACCGTGTCGGCCAGCGCCCACTCGCCGTCGTTGTTGCCCCGCACTGCGTGGAACTCGATACCGACGTCGAACTCCGCCGCGGTGAAGGGCGCGACCACGTCGCCACAGTGGACGATGGCGTCGACGCCCTCCCGCTGGAAGACGTCGGCGGCTTCCGCTGCGTTGTCGGTGTCGTCGTGCGTGTCCGAGACGATCCCCAGGTGCATGACCGGCGGTTCGACCGCCCCCCTAATGAACGTGGGCGGTCGCCGTCCGGGCCAACTGCAGGTCAAACGGCGATTTGACCCCCTATAGTTCCTGGTCCGCGAAGGGGCGTCGTCGGGTGTCGGGAGTGAGTCCGGCCGCCACCCCGCCGGGACACCCGTGGCGTCGGCCCCGCCGGGACGCCCGTGGCGTCGGCCCCGCCGGGACGCCCGCAGCGTCGGCCCCGCCGTCCCGGTCGCCGGTACTCAGCGCGCGGCCGCCCGTTCGAGCACCTCGACGCCGACCAGGTCGGCGCCGGTCAGCGCCCGGATGTAGGCCCCGCCCGCGATCGAGACGTGCCCGAACTCCTCTTCGCTCATCCCGTACATCTCGACGGCACGGGAGGTGTCGCCCCCGCCCACGACCGAGAAACAGTCCGTCTCCGCGATGGCCTCCAGGACCGTGACCGTCCCGACCGAGAACCGCTCGTCCTCGAAGACGCCCAGCGCGCCCTTGACGAACACCGCCTCCGACTCGCGCACCACGTCAGCGTACCCCTCCGCGGTGTCGGTGCCGACGTCCAGGAAGGAGACGTCCTTCTCGTCGACCGCCTCGACGGCGACCTCCGCGCGCTCGCCGTCGGGGTCCTCGTAGGCCAGGTCAGTCGCCAGCGTGATCTGGTCGCCGCGCTCGTCGAGCATCTCCTCGATGAGGTCGTGGTTGGCCTCCCACTGGCTGTCGTACAGGTCCGCCTCGGGGTCGAGGTCGAACCCCACGGGATAGCCCGCGGCCCGGAGGAACAGTTCGCCCGCGATCCCGCCCAACAGGAAGTCGTCGACCTTCTCGCCGAGGTGGGACATCACGTCGATGACGTCCGTGGCCTTGGTGCCACCGACCACCATCGTCACCTGCCCGTCGAACTCCCGGGCCGCGATGGCGGTGTTGGCCTCGTATTCGGTCTCCATCACCCGTCCGGCGTAGGCGTCCATCACGAGCGGGAAGCCCACGAGCGAGGCGTGCGAGCGGTGGGCCGCCGAGTACGCGTCGTTGACGTAGGCGTCGAACGCCGGCGCGAGCGTCCGGACGAACTCGGTCTCGGCTTTCACTTCCGGCTCTTCCTCGGGGAGTTCCTCCTCGCACATCCGCGTGTTCTCCAGCAGGAGGACGTCGCCGCCGTCGAGGTCGTCGATGGCGGCGAGCGCGTCCTCGCCGTAGGTGTCGGCGACGAACTCGACGGGGTGGTCGAGGTGGGCGGCGAGGATGTCGGCGTGCTGGTCCAGCGAGACGAACGTGTCGCGGCCGGGCCGGCCCTGGTGGGCCAGCAGCGCCACCGCGAAGTCCCGCTCGACGAGTTCGGCGACGGTCCCGGCGTGCCGGGAGAAGCGGCGGTTGTCCTGGACCTCGCCGTCCTCGACCGGGGAGTTCAGGTCGAGGCGCACGAGGACGCGCTGTCCGTCCGCGAGGTCGTCGAGGGTGTCGAACGCGGCCATACCGGGGGGTCGCCCGGCGGCAGGAAAAAACCGCGTGATCCGTCCCGCGACGACGGCCCGTCGGCACCTGCTCCGGACGCTCGCCTGCTCCGGGAGCTCACTCGCCCCAGATGGCGCTGTCGAGGGCGGCCAGTCCGACGAACGCGACGACCATGAGGAGGGCAGTCAGCAGCATGGTGACGCCGGCCTGGGCGCTGTACTGCACGTCGAGTCGCGCGGCGACGGTCGCGCCGACCGCGGCGGCGATGGGGATCGAGGCCACGACGCCGACCTTCGCGAGGGTCGGGCGCTCGAAGGCCTGGAAGCCGGTGAGCCGGTCGACGAGCGGTCCGTCGCGGGCCATGGGGGCCGTCAGTACTCCGTGACGTACTCGGCGACGTCGAGCATCCGGTTGGAGAAGCCGAACTCGTTGTCGTACCAGGTCAGCACCTTCGTCATGCCGGCGACGACGTTGGTCGACCCGAGGTCGACGTACGTGGAGTAGGGGACCCCGAGGATGTCCGAGGAGACGAGTTCGTCGTCGGTGACGCCGAGCACGCCCGCCAGGTCGCCCGCGGCGGCCTCGCGGAAGGCGCCGTTGACGTCGCCCTCGGTGACGTCCTCGTCGAGGTCGACGACGAACTCCGTGAGAGAGCCGTTGGGGACGGGCACGCGGATGGCCATGCCGTCGAGTTTCCCCTCCAGTTCGGGGAGGACCTCGGTGGCGGCCCGGGCGGCGCCCGTCGAGGTCGGGACGATGTTCTCGGCGGCCGCGCGGCCCCGCCGGGTCTTGGTCTTGGGGCCGTCGATGAGGTTCTGCGAACCGGTGTAGGCGTGAACGGTCGTCAGCTGGCCGGCGTTGATGCCGAACTGCTCGTCGAGGACCTTCGCGACCGGCGTGACCGAGTTGGTCGTACAGGAGGCGTTCGAGACGACGTCCTCGCCGTCGTACTCGTCGTGGTTGACGCCGTAGACGAGCTGTTTGACCGGCTTCTCGCCTTTGGGTGGCGCGGAGATGACCACTGTCTCGGCGCCGGCGTCGAGGTGCTGGCTGGCGTCGTCGTGGGTGCGGAAGATACCCGTCGCCTCGAAGGCCACGTCCACGTCGAGGTCGCTCCACGGCAGCGCCGAGGGGTCGGTCTCGTTGTACAGCGGCACCTCGAAGTCCGCCTCCGAGACCGACAGCGTCTCCCCGTCGAGTTCGACGCCGTCGAGCGTCCCCATGACGGTGTCGTACTCGGCCAGATAGGCCATGTCCCTGTCGTCCATGACGTCGTTGATGCCGACGATCTCGACGCGGTCGTCCGCGAGCGCCGCTCTGAAGACGTTCCGACCGATGCGGCCGAAACCGTTGAGGCCGATGCGTACCGCCTCGCCCTGTGATTCGCTCATGGGAACATGCACTTCCGTTGCGAGTATAGGGTTTTCGAAGACCGGCGGTCGTGTGACGGTCACACACCCTCGGTGCCGAATACCGCCGCTGTCAGTCGGTTCGGACCGGCGACGGAATGGCCATCCGCTCCCGTAGCCGGACCGGCGCGACCGAACGACCGCCCCTATCCGGAGCCCGGAACGGAGCGGCCGAAGGGCGGTCGCCGGACCCGGACGGGTCGCGTACCCTCCCCGCGCCGTGCGCGCTCGCGGAGTCGCTCAACCCGGCGGTCGGTGTCGGGATGAGTCGAGAGCAGGTCCCGCAGGCAGGTGTCCTCCTCGCCGCGGACGTACAGTTGCGAGAGCAGTTCCCAGGGGCCGCCGGTGGCGCGCTCTATCTTCCGGAGGGCACGCGCGAGCGGGTCGCCGGTCACCGCGGCGGCGCGGTCGTCGGCCGCGAACTCCCGGCGCCGCGACAGCGCTAGCGGCCCAGGCGAAGTCAGCACGCTCATGTACGTCGGGGCGATACCGGCAGGTATGTTCGAGGACGGCGACAGGATACTCAACCTGGTCGGTGTGGCGCTGGTCGTGGGGGTGGTGATAGCCGTCGGCGTCGTCGCGCTCAACTTCGACCCGCCGAGCGAGGAGCAACCGCCCGAGGCCAACTGGACGATAGAGCGGGTCAACGACTCGCACGTCCGCGTGACACACACCGGCGGCGAACCCGTCCGGACCGACGAACTCCGGGTAACCGTCGACAGCATCAAACGGGACACCGACTGGAGCGACCCCGTCGCAGAGGGCGACACCACGGCCGTCGACGCCAGCCCCGGAGCGATGGTCCGTGTCGTCTGGCTCGGCGGACGCGGCAACCGCGTCGTCATGGCCAACCGCCGGGTCTGACGCACCCGCCGACGCCCCCGAGTGTGACGCCCGGGCCCGACTCGTCGACTGACCGACCCGCGTCCGGGCCCGACTCGTCGACTGACCGGCCCGCGTCCGGGCCCGACTCGTCGACTGACCGGCTCGCGTCCTGGCCACGCCCGACTTGTTGACAATCGCAACAGATCGCGCAAAGTTTTTCGCGGAGCCGGGCAAACCCTCGGGAAATGGGAGCCACAGAGGTCGACTCCGACGCGCGGACGCTCAGATCCGTCGAGAACACCTTCCGGATCCTCGAAGCGCTCAAGGCGACCGACGGGGCCGGGCTGACCGAACTGGCCGAGCTGGTCGACATGTCTCACTCGTCGGTCCACCACTATCTGACGACGCTCCGGGAGCGGGGGTACGTGGTCAAACGCGACGCGGAGTACGACCTTGGGATCCGGTTTTTTTCGCTGGGCGGGTACACCCGTCACAGGCAGGACCTCTACAGCGAGTCGCGCGAGAAGGTCAACGAACTCGCGGCCGAGACCGGCGAGACGGCGCGGCTCGTCGTCGAGCACCGGGGCCACTGCATCACGCTGTACCAGTCCTCGGAGGCCGAGACGACGACGCCCAACACCTACGCCGGCTTCGAGGAGAAACCCCACAGCACCGGCGCCGGCAAGGCCATCCTGGCGGCACTGCCCGAGGACCGGGCCAGTCGCATCCTCGCCTACCACGAGATGACCGAGCGGACCGAACACACCATCACCGACGAAGCCCGGATGTTCCGGGAACTCGAACGGGTCAGGAAACAGGGGTACGCGGTCGACGACGAGGAGTGTTTCGAAGGGTGGTTCTGCGTCGCCGACTCGATCACGACCCCCGACGGGAGCGTCCTCGGGGCGATCAGCGTCTCCGCCCCCGTCCACCGGATCGACCCGGAACGGTTCACCGACGAGACCGTCCCCCTCCTCAATAACGCGACCGGCGTCCTCGGGATCAACCACACCTACTCGCAGTGGGAAACGCAGTAGGCACCCTGTCCGTCCGCGCGGCCGCTTTCTCGCGCTGGTCCGGCGTTACGATTCCGCGACGCTCGTCCCTGGACGGCGCGGTCGACGCTGGCGTCGTGACCGGTCAGGACTCCTCGACGCGCGTCTCGGGGGGAGCGAGGTACGACGACCGTAGCCCGCCGAAATCGAGCACGAGGCCGGTGACGTTCACCGCGGGGTCACTCGCCCACACCCGCAGCGTGTGAGTGCCCGGGTCCAGGTCCAGGACGGCGGTCCCGGACATCGCGTTCTCGGCGACGGTGTGCTTCCAGGCGCGGCTCTCGGCCGGCCCCATCCGGAAGGTCACCCACCGGAGGTCGCCGCCGTCGACCGAGACGGCGGTCCGGAGGTCCCGCCCGTGGTCGACGGCAAACGACGCGACGGCGTCGACGCGCAGGCGCGCCTCGCCGCCCTCGGTGACGACCACCTCGTACTCCAGGGCCGGACAGCGGTCCGCGACCCGGTCCAGGTCGGCGACGTACCAGCCGGTCAGCGGCTCCGGTACCATCGCGGTCCCGGTCGGTCCCAGGCCGTCGACGGCCGTCCACTCGGCGAGTTCGCCCGGGTGGCTGTCCCGGTAGTGCTCGGCGCGTATCGAGACGACGCCGTCGTCCTCGACGTGGGCGCCCGCGCTCGCCGCGGGCCCGTCGGCGACGGCGACGTACACCCGGACAGAGCGGTCTCCATCGGCGATATCGACGTACCCGGTCGGGTCGGCCGCGTCGGGGAGGGCGTCGTCGTCGACGCTGACCCACAGCCGGTCGCCCGTCTCGCCGACCTCGCCGGCGCGCTGGCTCAGCCGGATCCACGGCTCGCTGGGCTCGGCGGTCCACTTCCGGGAGGCCTCGCCGCGGGCGAAGACGTCGACGAACCGCTCGCGGCGCGTCCGCCGGTCGAGCGGCGGGAGGACGTTGGTCCGCTGTCCGCGGAGCCGGACCGACCGGAGTGTCGACCCCCGCTCGTCCGTCGCAAAGCGGACGGTGTGCCGGCCGGGGTCGAGGTCGAACTCGCCGACCCGGAACCGCCCGATTCCGACGTCGTCGTTGAACTCGCGTCGCTGGTCGTCGACCGCGACGTACCAGGGGTGGCTGTCCCACTCCCAGAGCGCCTCGTCGTGGTGCTCGAAGACGGCCGCGAGTTCGTACCGCCCGCCGGTCTCGACGGTGAACTCGAACGTCGCCGCGTTCGCGGGACTGGGCGACCCGTCGTCGCTCCCGCCCGTCTTCCCGTCGGTTCCGGCCGCCGCGTCGTCTGGTCCGGCCGCTCCGTCCGTGCGCTCGGGGACGACGAGGTAGGTTCCGTCGTCGTCTTCGGCCAGGGTCATCGCTCCCTCGACGGTGGCGTCGCTGGCCGCGAGCGTGACCCGTTCGGCCGGGACGGGGCCGTCGGCGCCTTCGAGCGGCGTCGAGGACCCCTCGATTGCGACGCCGATCCCGCCGGCGTCGGGGAGGGCGACCCGGTCGACGTCGGGGTCGTCGAATATCTCGGCGCCGCCGCCCATCCCCGGCTTGGGGTCGACGATCCCCTGCCACTTGCCGTCCGCGACCCTCTCGTTGTAGGTCCGGACGTTCTCCAGGAAGCGGTCGAACTCCGCGAGCGCGAGGTCGGCGTAGCGGTTCGCGTCGGCCCGGCCCTGGGCCGCGTAGACCCGACTCCTGTAGGCGTAGAGCTGTTTCAGGTTCAGGTTCGCCGCGGTGGCGACCGGGAAGTAGACCAGTTCGAAGAAGGCGTCCCGCCTGTCGGGGTCTATTTCCTCGGAGAGCGCCGCTGCCCGCTCGCGGAGGTCACGGACCTGCTCGGCCCGCCGGGCGACCTCGTCGCCGTAGTTCCACGGCGAGAACGCGGGGTCCTCGGGGGCGTCCTCGCCGAACCAGTGAAACGAGAAGCCCATGAAGGTCGGCCGCCGCTCGGCCGCCAGGCGGTAGTACTCACAGAGCAGGTCGGCGACCGCCTCGGCGTGTTCGGGGCCGAGGTCGCGTGCCGCGACGCGTTCGAGGGACGCCCGTGTGTCGGACCCGACCCAGGCGTCGACGTCCCAGGCCAGGTCGAGGAAGCACTCGGTGCCCCACTCGCGGCGCTTGATGTCGCCGACGTTGACGACCCAGTTTTCGGCCATCCCCTGCCGGTGAGCGCGGGTTACCTCCCGCCAGGTCCGCGCCGGCGGCGTCGAGTCACACCAGAGATACGGGTGCGGGAGACCGAGATACGAGAGGTGGTAGTAGAGACCGCCGCCGCCCGGCCGCGCCCGCTCGTCCGCGTCCGGGAACCGCCGGACGTAGCCGTAGTTGTCGTCGACCCACAGCAGGGTGACGTCCTCGGGGACCTCCAGGCCCGCCTCGTAGTAGTCTAAGACCTCCTTGTAGGGGGTGAACACCTGGGGCACGTCGGTCACGTCGGCGTCGTGGTGGCGGTCGATGATCTCGCGCTGGTCCTCGATGACCCGCTCTAAGAGCGCCGCGGCTTCGGCGTCGGAGTCGACGCCCTCCATCTCGGTGTCGTGTTGGCCCCTGATGCCGACCTGGTAGACCGTTTCGGAGTCGGCGGTCGCCGCGACGCGCTCGTCCCAGACCTCGCGCATCCGCTCGGCGTTGCGCGTGTAATCCCAGGGGCCGTCGACGTCGGTGTCCCACTCCTCCTCGTTGTTGAACAGCATGACCTCGGTGTGGCTCGTCCCGACGACGACCCCGTACTCGTCGGCGACGGCCTGGTTTTCGGGGTCCGCGTAGAAGGGGGCGGTCCCGGGGTGCATCGCCGGCCAGACGTGGTTGGCCCGCAGGCGCAACAGGAGTTCGAAGACCCGCTCGTAGGTCCGCGGTCCGATATTGTCGGATCCGGGCTCGTGGGCCCCGGCCGCCCAGGGCCGGAGTCCCCACTGTTCGTCGTTGATGAACACCCCGCGGTAGGTGACCGACGGGGGGCCGAACTCGTGGGGGCCGGGCGAGACGTGGACGGCCCCCGTCTCCGGGACGGGAACGTCGGCCCACCAGGTCCACGGCGAGACGCCGGCGGCCGCCGAGAGTTCAAACAGGCCGAACGCGGCCCCCCGGGGGTCGCTGCCCGCGACGACCAGCGCCCGGTCGACCCCCTCGACGGGCGCCTCGACGGCCGTGACGACGAACGTCTCCCACTGGCCGTGGCGGACGTGGAAGCTCTCGAAGGCGTCGCGCTCGACCAGCCCCCGGACGAGGGGATTCTCCGCGACGGAGCCGACGACGACGACCTTGTCGGCCCCGTCGGGGACCGCCGCCACCACCGACGGCTCGGTCCCCGAGAGCCGTTCGAGGTCCCCGGCGAACGCGTCGGCGGCCGTGTGGACGACCGCCGCGTCGTCGTCGTCGACGACGACCGGGGTCGCTCCCTCGGGGGTCACGAGCGGGAACGACCCCTCGAAAGGTTCGGACTCGACGCGAAGGTCGCCGTCGGGGCTCCCGAACCGGAGGGCGGCGGCGTCGCTGGTCGCCGACTCGCCCGTCGCGGCGTCCGCGACGACACAGTAGTACATCGCCGCCGCGGTGTCCCCGGTCGTATCGACCGCGAGCCGGCTCCCGGTCTCGTCGGCCGTGACGGTGACGCCGTCCCCCGACCGGAGCGGGACGTCCTCGGCGGCGAGGCGCTGCTCGTACCACGTGACCGCGGGCTCCGCCGCGCCGGCGTACTCGACGGCGAAGGCCACCGTCTCGCCCCGCTCGGCGTCCGCGCGTGTCTCCGGCTGGTCGACGATCGTGGGCATGCTCGGTTGGTCTGTGGGTTCAGTTTCCGATATATAACTGTTGTGGAGCGGCGCCGACAGTCTCCCCCCGACCCGCGGCCGCCACGGACCGGGTCCGGCGAGTCGGTAGCCAACGTATAAATTATACAGTATTTAAGCTTAACCTATGATTAGACGGCGGGGTCGGCCCGCGTCGGCGCTCGAACAGTGACCGTGATCTCGGGAGAGTTCGGCGGAAAGGGGTGCGAACAGCCGTAATGAGCCGCTTTTCGGCGGTTATCGCGACGACTGGGGCGACCACCGGCGACCGCGTCCGCGGCGGCGCGTCTCCCCGTACTGTCGGGGTCGGATCCGACGAATTGGCGGTTTCGGACCGTGAATATCCTGTTCACTCCGCCAGCGGGCCGCGAAACGGAGCCCGGCGCCGACCGGTCGGCCCTTCGCCCGGTTATCATAAATTCTCTTGTACTATCGCCATACATTCGCAAATTTTAGATGTAAACCGGTCGGACGCGGCCGGTCGTGGGCGCGGGTTCACCTGACAGAGACGGCGGCGGCAGTCGCCGGCGGCAGGTCGACCGTCAGGCGGCCGTCGTCGGCGGAGACGGCGAGTTCCTCGGGGCCGAATGTGTCGGCGTTGTCGGCGTCGACGGTCGCGTCGGGGTCGTGGCCGTCGAACAGCACCTGTGCCGTCGCGTCCTCGACGGGGCGCCCCGCCAGGGCGAGGTCGACGACCCGCGAGTCGCGACAGTCCAGGTTCGTGACGGTGACGTAGGTCCCGTCGTCGTCCGTCGAGGCGGACGCGCCGACCAGCGGGAGGTCCCCGTCGGCCAGCGAGCGGGCGGGCGTCTCGACGGACGTGCGGACGGCCTCGTTGCCCTGGTGGGGGGCATAGAGGTCGAAGACGTGGTAGGTCGGGCGCGCCCAGGCGTCGTCGCCGTCGGTCTCGACGAGACACTGGAGGACGTTCACCGTCTGGGCGATGTTGGCCATCGTCATCACATCGCTGTGGCGCGTGAAGACGTCGAGGACGGCCGCCGCCGCGAGCGCGTCGAGGACGGTCCCGGGCTGTTCGAGGCCGCTCTCGGCGCGGGCCTCGGTGTGCCAGGCGCCCCACTCGTCGACGACGACGCCGACGTCCCGCGTGCTCGCGGTCGCGTCGATGGCGGCCGCGATGCGCCGGACGTGGTCGTCCATCGCCAGCGCGTCGGCGAGAAACCGGTCGTACTGGTCCCCGTCGGCCTCGGCGACCGACATCCCGCGGCCGTAGTAGTGGTGCAGCGTCAGGTGGTCCAGCGGGAACTCGACGCCCCAGCTCGATTCTGCGACCTCCGCCATGAACCGGCGGTTCCACTCGTGGTTCTCGAACCCGCAGGCGACCAGTTCCAGTTCCTCCTCGACCATGAGATTGTCCATCGTGCCGACGTAGGTGGCAAAGCGGCGGTACTCGCGGGCGTACTGCTCGGGGGACATCTGCCCGCCACACCCCCAGTTCTCGTTGCCCAGCCCCCAGTAGCGGACGCCGTAGGGCTCCTCGTGGCCGTTCGCGCGGCGGCGGTCGGCCAGGTCGGTGTCCCCGCCGTAGTTGCAGTACTCGACCCAGTCGGCGGCCTCCTGTGGGTCGCCCGAGCCGACGTTGACCGCCAGATACGGCTCCGCGTCGAGGCGCTCGCACAGCCGGAGGAACTCGTCGGTGCCGAAGGCGTTGGGCTCCTCGGGGAGTTTGCGGCGACCCTGTGCCCAGAAGAGGTTGCGCCGGCGGGGCCGCTCGGCTCGGGGGCCGACGCCGTCTTCCCAGTGGTAGTCGTCGGCGAAACAGCCCCCCGGCCAGCGCAAGACGGGCAGCTCCAGCGCAGCCAGGAGGGCGAAGACGTCCTCGCGGAACCCCTCGTCGTCGGCCGTCTCGTCGTGCCTGACGCCGTCGTAGATACAGCGCCCGAGGTGCTCGGCGAAGTGGCCGTGTAACTCCGGCGCGATACGGTCGATGCGGGCCCCTGTGTGGACAGTGATCGCGGCGTCTGTCATCGCTCGAACGGTGCGTCGAGACGGGCAAAAAGGGTCGGGTCCCGGCGAACGACCGCCCGTCACCGGTCGATCTCGACGGGTTCGCCGCGCTCGGCCGACTCGTGGATAGCCGCGATGGTGCGCATGTCGGCGAGCCCGTGGCGGCCGTCGGGGTAGATCTCCCCGTCGGTGAGCACGCGGTCGGCGAAGTAGTCGAACTCCTCGCGCATCTCGAAGGTGGCGTCGCCGCTGGTCAGTTCGACCTCGGCGCGCAGGTCGCCCGTCCTGACCCGGAGCGTCGCCTCGCCGTGGAACGCCGGCTGGAGCTGTATCTGACCGTCGGTGCCGACGATCTTCAGTTCGGTGTCCTGCTGGGCGTTCTGGCTGGTCGTACACTGGAGGGGCAGGTCGTCTTCGAGCACGAGCGTGTACGAGGCGTACTCGTCGGGGACGTCCGCGAACGCCTCGTGGTGCGAGGACATCCGCGCCGAGGCCGAGACGGGGTCCCGTTCGAGGATGAACCGGGCGGTGTTGACCGGGTAGATGCCCAGGTCCATGACGGAGGTGCCGTAGCCGGTCAGGTCGGGGTCGAGCCGCCACTGGTCGGGGTCGGGGATCATCTCCAGGACCGGCTGAGTGTTGTTGCCGTAGGCGTGGACGGGGTCGCCGACGAACCCGGCCTCGACGAGTTCCTTCGCCCGGCGGACGGCGGGCTCGGTCTGCATCCGGTAGGCGGTCATCAGCGGGACGTCCGCGCCGGCCGCGACGAGCCGTTCGGCCCGCTCGACCGACGCCTCCAGGGGCTTCTCGCAGAGGACCGCCTTCCCGAGGTCGGCCGCCCGTTCCACGTAGTCTAGGTGGAGCGCGTTGGGCGTACAGACATAGACTGCGTCGTAGGCGTCGGCCGCCGCGCCGTCGTGGAACGCCTCGTAGGTGATGCCGGCCTCGGCCCCGTGGCGGTCGGCCAGGCGTTGGGCTTTCTCCGTCGTGGAACTCACCAGGACGGTCGTCTCACACAGCTCCGAATCCGCGATGGCCGGGATGGCGACGTCGACAGTCCACCAGCCCAGTCCGACCAGCGCGAACCGCACCGTCCCCTCGTCGGTCGTCTGCCAGTCGCGCTCGCCGTAGGTCTCGATGCCTGTCGCGAGGTCCATACGCGACAGTGCGCGGAGCGGCCTATAACGATTGCGGCCGAGCGGGGCCGGACCGGCCGGGACCAACCCCTCCCGTCCGATACTACCGGAAGATATCAGGGCGAACCGGACCGGACCGACCCCCGCCGGGACCGATTACGCGACTATTACTGTAAGCGATTGTTCCGGTATCATCGGAACAGGGTGGTTCCCGACCCGGAGCCGACCGCGGCGGGTTCGTTCGGACGCCGGACGGCGGTGACAAGTTACTTATTCCAGTGACGAGTGGACCGGGACGTACGAATGAGATACTTCCGGACTGAGGGCGGGGAAACAGCGTCGCTCGTCGTCGAGACAGACGGAGAACTGTACGACCTGACAGAGACCGAGCGCAGCGTCGAGACGTTCCGGGAGCTGGCGAAGGCGGCCGCTCTCTCCGGGCGGTCGCTCCGGGAACTGACGGCGGCGCTGTGCGAGGAGGCACCGGCCGTCGACTGGTCGGCCGTCGAGGAGTCGGTCAGGATGCCGGTCGACGCCGACGAGGTCTGGGGCGCCGGCGTCACCTACGCCATCAGCCAGGAGGACCGCGAGGAGGAAGGCGACCTGGGCGAGACCTACCGCCAGGCCTACGAGGCCGAGCGCCCGGAGGTCTATTTCAAGGCGACGCCCACGCGGACGGTCGGGCCCGGCGAGGCCATCGGGATCCGGGGCGACTCCGACTGGGACGTGCCCGAACCGGAACTGTCGCTGGTCCTGCTGGACGGGGAGGTCGTCGGCTATACCGTCGGCAACGACGTGTGCAGCCGCGAGATCGAGCGCGAGAACCTGCTCTACCTGCCCCAGAGCAAGATCTACGACCGGAGTTGCGCGGTCGGACCCGCCGTCGCGCTCGTCGAGGACCCACACGACCTGGAGATGACGATGACCATCGAACGCGACGGCGAGACGGTCTTCGAGGGGTCGACTTCCACCGGCGAGATGGTCCGGACCTGCGAGGAACTGGCCTCGTACTTCCGGCGACACAACTACGTCCCGGAACTGACGGTCCTGCTGACCGGCACCTCGATCATCCCGCCGTCGGATGTCACACTCCGGGAGGGCGACGCCGTCGAGATATCTATCGAGGGGATCGGGACGCTCAAAAACGGCGTCGTCGAGGTCTGACCGGCGTCGTCGAGGGCTGACCGGCGACGCAGGTCGACGGCCCCGGGCGACCCGAACGGAACACATTTATTCCGGTTCCCCGAGAAGGGATTCGAGAGCATGGACGAGTTAGCGATCACTGACGCAGAGACACACATCGTCGCGAACCCCTGGAAACCGTGGGTGTTCGTGCGGTTGCACACGAACGAGGGCGTCACGGGGCTGGCGGAGGCGACCGCCCACGGGAAACCGGAGACGGTCGCCGCGGCGGTCGAGGAGATGAGCGACTTCTTCGTCGGCGAGAACCCCTTCGACACCGAGCGGCTCTGGCTGGAGATGTACCGCGACGAGTGGTTCTCGAAGAACGTCGTCAACACGACGGTCTGCTCGGCGGTCGACATGGCCTGCTGGGACATCAAGGGCAAACTCCTGGAGCGGCCGGTGTACGAACTGCTGGGCGGGTCGGTCCACGGTGACGAGCTGCGGGCCTACGCCAACGGCTGGTACACGGACACGACCGACGACCCCGCGACGTGGGGCGAGGCCGCCCAGCGGGTCGTCGACGACGGCTACGACGCCATGAAGTTCGACCCCTTCGGCACCTCCTGGGAGCGCATGGACCGCGAGAAATTCAACCACGCCTCCGAGGTCGTCGGCGCGGTCCGGGAGGCCGTCGGCCCCGATGTCGACCTGCTCGTCGAGGGCCACGGCCGCTTTACCGCGGGCCAGGCCGTCGAAGTCGCGAACGAACTCGCACAGTACGACCCCACCTGGTTCGAAGAGCCCTGCCCGCCGGACTCGATCAACAGCCTCCGGAAGGTCGCCGAGAAGTCGCCCGTCCCCATCGCCACGGGCGAGCGCCTCATGACCAAGTACTCGTTTCGCGACCTGCTGGCGCGCACCGACGTCGACATCATCCAGCCCGACATCATGAACACCGGCGGGATCACCGAGGCCAAGAAGATCGCCGCCCAGGCCGAGGCCGAACACGTCAGTTTCGCGCCGCACAACCCCCAGGGCCCGGTCGCGACCGCGATCAGCACCCACGTCGACGCCACCGTCCCGAACTTCATGATCCAGGAGGTCTTCCAGACCTACGACGTCGACTGGGTCGACGACCTGTTGGTCGACCCCATCACCGTCGAGGACGGCTACGTCGAAATCCCGCAACGGCCCGGCCTCGGCATCGAACTCGACATGGACGTCGTCGACGAACACCGCTACGAGGGCCGCGACGACGAGAGCGTCCACACGATCAACCTCTTCGAGTCGGACTGGGAGACCCGCAACACCGACTGAGCGTCCCGGCCCCCGGAAACGCTGTCGTCCCGTCCCCGTTCCGGCCTCGTCGGAACACCTATATCGACGTGTCACCTTGTGCCACGATATGAGCACCCGCGGCGACCCCAAAATAAACGCCACCGCGGTGAGCTTCAGCATTTTCGACCTCGTCAAGGAGCACGACGGCATGACGCTGACGGAGGTGGTCGAGCACCTGGACAGGCCGACGAGCACGGTCCACGACCACCTGCAGACCCTCGAGAGTCTGGGGTACCTGGTGCGGGAGGGCGACGAGTACGTCCTGAGCATGAAGTTCCTCGAACTCGGGGGGTACGCACGGTCGCAGTCGCGGCTCTGCCGGACCGCCGAACCGGAGGTCCAGGACCTGGCGCTGGAGACCGGCAACCACGCGAACCTGATGATAGCGGAGAACGGGCTCGGCGTGTTCATGCTGAAACGCGAGAACGACGACGCCCCGTCGCTCGATACGTTCGAGGGCAAGCGCGTGTACCTCCACACGACGGCGCTGGGCAAGGCTATCATGGCCCACATGGACGAAGACCGCCTCGAGGCGGTCCTCGACGAGCACGGGCTCCCGACGCGAACGCCCGAGACCATCGGGACCGAGGCCGAACTCCGCGAGGAACTGGCCGCGGTCCGCGACAGGGGCTACGCGACCGACGACGAGGAGCGGCTCGACGGGATCCGGTGTGTCGCGGCCCCGATCAGGACCGGGACCGACCGCGTCGTCGGCGCCGTCAGTGTCTCCGGCCTCAAGAGCCGCATGCGGGGGGACCGCTTCCACGAGCGGGTCCCACAGCAGGTCCTCCAGACCGCCAACGTCATCGAAGTCAACATGCGGCACAACTGACGGCGGCGAGAGGTCCCGGCCTGCCCGTCTCGCCCCGACGCGAGCCACCCACGGGCTGTCCCCGTCCTGTCCCCGACCGGCCTCTCACCGGCCCCGGCCGACCGGCTATCCGCCGTTGCCCCACAGGTCGACCGACCCGGGCTTGATGTACCAGAGGACCGCCAGGATGCAGACGATCGACCCCACGTTGATGAGCGCCGTGAGCTGCATGATGGCGTACTCGTCGGCACCGACCGGAACGTTCCCGACCTCGATATACGCGTAGGTCAGCGCCAGAAACAGCAGGAATATCCCGTTGATGATCCCGAGCTGGATCAGCTGGTTCCGGTGGATCATACCTCCGCTTGCAGCGACGCGATTATAACGTTTGCCACGGCCCCCGAAAAGGCAGAGGGGTGCTGGGACGGGCCCCTGAAAGGGAGAGGTGTGCTGGGTCAGGTCCCTGAAAGGGAGAGGGGTGCTGGGTCAGGTCCCTGAAAAGGAGAGGGGTGCTGGGACGGGTCCCTGAAAAGGAGAGGGGTGCCGGGACGGGTCCCTCAACGGGAGCGGGGTGCCGGGACGGCGGGACAAAAGAGAGGAAACGCGACGGCGGGGCGGTCGGCCTACTCGGTGCGGGCCATCGGGCCGTGCGGGTGTGCGAGGCCGCGCCGCACCATCCGCCAGGGCTGGCCGACGGCGTAGACCAGGTCCGCCTCGCTGCCGTCGCCGGCACAGGAGTAGCGGCCGTTCTGCCCGGAGCTACGCGGCGGGTGCCGCGGGAACTTGAAATGCTCGTCGTTCCACGCACAGGCGCTCGGGTTCGGCGCGATGATGATCCCGGGGACGTGGTACATCCACGTCCAGATGAGCTTGCGGAGGTTCTCGCGGTGTTCCTCCAGCGACGTCCGCGACAGCGGCTTGTTCAGCTCGGGCGCGTTGACCTCCTCGGTCGGTTCGGCGTCCCACTCACCGACCGGCGGGACCTCGTAGTAATCGGGCGTGTGGCGGCTCTCCCAGCTGCCGTTGCGGGTGATCCAGCCGCCGACCGACGCCGAGACCGAGCCGCTGACGCCGTGCCACGACTGGGCGAAGCCGAAGTCGCCGCCGCCGAGGTTGCCGAACAGCACGGACTGCTCCTGGACGATGTGTTCGGCGTTGAGGTTGATCGCCTGCAGGTTCGTGACGATCGTCTCGATCTCTTCGCGCGACCACGGGAACGACTCGACCTCGACTTTTACCTCGTCGCCGTTGGGCCGCACCCAGGTGCCGCCCTCCTCGGAGAGGCCGGACTCGCGCAGCGCCTCCTTTGCCTTCTCGGCGTCGGGCTCCTGGAGCGACGGCGGCGTCGCGTCCCACAGGTCCGGGAACTCCCTCTGGATCTGGTTGGGGTTGCCCGGGACCGGCCGCGACAGCGGCTTCGTGAACTGGCCCGCGTACTTGCCGTGCCTGTTCTGGGTGATCTGCGGGCCGTTCATCGCCCAGGCGATCCCCTGGCGGGCCTTCGCCTGGCGCTTGCCCGCGGTCATGTCCGCGCTGGGCTCGGGGTCGTCGAACCCGAACCAGCCCGCCTTGTTGTTGTAACTAATCAGCAGCGCCTCGCCGAAGCCCGCGCCGGACTCGATGAACATGTGGTGGATGTTCTCCGGCGGGTTGTCGACGGTGTCCGGGATGTTGGCGTTGAAGTCGATGCGGTCGGCGGTGGCCGCCTGGTACTTCGAGCCGCTGCCCGAGGAGAGCTTGACCCACTCGTACTCCGTCCAGTTGGTCCCGTCGTACGACCAGTGTTCGGGGAACTTCTCGAAGGTCGCGCCCTGCTCGCTCACGCTCTTGAGCATCATCGGCCCCGACAGCGGCGGGTCGTCGCCCAGCCCGAAGGTCCGTTCCTGGACCTCCTTGACGCGGATCTCGTTCATCTCTTCCTGGGAGCTGGCGTTCTGGAGTCCCTGGTACTGGTCGGCCCAGTGGTCGCGGTACATCCAGAGCCGCCGGCGCTGGAAGCCGCTCTCGAAGATGTCTTTGTTGAGCTTATCCACGTTGAGATGGAAGATGGTCGTCTTGCCGTCGTGGCTCCACTCGCCGACCTCGACGTCGTCTGGCACCTCCGCCTCGGGGTTGGCCTCGGTCAACAGCCGGCCGAAGTGCTCCTGCATCGCGAAGTCCTCGCCGGTGTAGTCGTCGATGACCTCCTCGTTCTGGTGCCACTTGACGCCGTCTTTGAACGTCACGCGGAACTCCCTGTTGTCCAGGTCGAACTCCCAGCCCTCGACGTCACAGTGGACCCACTCGTCGGTGGCGATGACCGACTTGCCGAACCGCGCGTAGACCGGCCAGCCCAGTTCGCCGAAGCTGTTCTGCCCGTGCATGTTGAGGTTCGCCTCCGGGAGCGACGCGTCCCGGGAGAACCCCCAGCGGAACGTCTGGTCGACCTTCGGGAACGGCGTCGACTCCGGTTCGTCGGTCGCCGTCTCCTCCCCGGCGGTGGCCGTCGGCGTGTCCGTTGCCTCCGTAGCTATCCCGCTACTGTTTCCGATGTCCGGTGCGCCCGTGTCTGTTTGCTCGTCCGTCTCGTCGCCGCCGGAACAGCCCGCGAGCACAGCCGCCGACCCGGCCGCACCCACGCCCTGCAGTATCTTTCGTCGTGAGAACCTCTTCGAGTTGTCGCTACCGTCACGTGGCATACCACCGAGTGGCAGTCCCACCCTCATTAATTTTTTTGTTAGACTGTGATACGAGCCGCCCGGGACGGAAATTATAAGCCTGGGCTGTCGTACTGTAAGCCATGACCGACACAGTCGCGCGACTGCGCGAACAGGCAGCCAGCGACACCGACGCCGTCGAACCGGCGGCCCCCGCGCGGGCGCTCGAATCGGCGCCCGACGAGGCCGACGCGGTCGGCGAGGTGCTGGCGACGCTGGCCGAGGCGGGCCACGACGGGGCGGTGGCCGCCGTCGTCGACCTGCTCGACCACGAGGAGGCGTCCGTACGGGCGGGCGCGGCGTCCGCGCTCGGTCGGTATCTCGACGCCGGCGGGACGGCCGAGGAGGCCACGCTGGCGGCGCTGGCCGAGCGGTTCGACGACGACTACAGCGTCACGCGGCGGTACGCGGGGACGGCGTACCTGGCGGTCGCCCGCGACCGGCCGGCGGCCGTCGGTCACGCCGTCGACCACCTCCCCGGGCTGCTTGACCCCGAGAACCCCACCGTCAGGGAGGTCGGCGCCGACCTCGTCGAGGCGTACGTCGAAACCGACCCGAGCGCCGACGACGCCACAACGCTCCTGTCGGCGGTCGCCGAGACCCTCGGGGAGATGCCCGACATCGCGGGGGGCGTGGTCCCGGACGACGGGACCGGCGTCAGCTCGGGCGGGCCGGCCCACGACCAGGCCGAACAGTACGCCGGCAGGAGCCAGCGCCAGCGCAACCGCCTCGGGATGCTCGCCGGCGACCTGCTGGCCGCCCGGCCCGCAGCGGCGGCCGACTCGCTCGGTTCGGTGCTGGCGACCCTCGATACGGTCGAGGCCGGCGGGGTGCGGGCGCCGCTGGTCGAGGGGCTCGGCCGCGCCGCCGAGACCGACCCCGAGGGCGTCGCCCCCGCCATCGAGACCCTGGGGCGGTTCCTCGACGACGACGACCCCGCCGTGGCCGCCAGGACGGCCTGGACGCTCGGTATCCTCGCGGAGACCCACGGTCCCCGCGTCGCGGACGACGCCACAGACCACCTCGAAAGCCTCGAAGCGTTGCTCTCGGGCGAGGAGTTCGCCCGGGTGGCGAGCGCGGGTCTGCTCGCGTACGTCTGCGAACACCGGCCTGAGGCGGCGGAGGCGGTGACCGGGGGGCTCGTCGACCTGCTCGCGGACGACGCTCCCCGGGCGCGCGCGGCGGCGGCCCACGCGCTCGGGTACGCCGGGGCCGACAACGCCCGGCCGGCCCTGCGAGCGGTGGCCGACGACGACCCCGACGAGGACGTCAGGGCGGTCGCGGCGGCGGCCATCGAGCGCATCGACGGCTGAGCGCCGGCCGGCCCCGCTGGCCCGGTGCTCCGGGGCACTATCGGCGCTCGTGGGAAACTATTATAATCACGCACGCGCCCATCAGCTAGTGGTTGGCATGAACTACTATCTCAAGCGGGGCCTCCAGGCACTGTTTACGCTGTGGGCAGTGCTGACAATAACGTTCGTCCTCACACGGTGGATGCCTGGTGGGCCGGTCGACTTCCTGAGAGCACAGATGATCGCCGGTAACGTCGGGCCAGCGAGCGGCGAGGTGACGGTACAGGACCCGGCGGGCAGCGAGCAGTTCGACGACCTCGCCCGGCGGTACGTGAACGTCGTCCCCAGCGCGCCGATCCACGAGCAGTACTTCACGTGGATGAAGGCGACGCTGACCGGCGACCTCGGGCGGTCGATCTCGTTCAGCAAGCCCGTCGAGGCAGTCGTCGTCCCGGCGATCCCGTGGACGCTGTTCCTGGGAACGGTGGGCATCATCACCTCCTTCGTCGTGCGGGTCGTCATCGGGGCGGTGTTGGCCTACCGCGAGGGGAGCTGGCTCGACTTCGGCGGGTCGACCGCGCTGCTGTGGATCCAGTCGGTCCCGTTTTTCCTCATCGGGCTCGGACTGCTGTACGTGACGGCCTACCAGTGGGGGTGGTTCCCGCTGGGTGGGCGCGTCAACCCGGACGCGACGCCCGGAATAAACTGGCCGTACGTCGCGGGGGTGTTGAACCACGCGGCGTTGCCGGTGTTCTCGCTGGCGATGGCGTCGTTTGGCTCCGGCGCCATCGCGATGCGGGCCAACAGCATCCAGGAACTCGGCAAGGACTACCTCAGGGTCGCGCAGTTGCGCGGCATCAACCTCCGGCGGGTCACGACGCTGTACGTGGCCCGCAACGCCATCCTCCCGATGTACACCGGGATGCTCATCCAGCTCGGCTACATCTTCTCGGGAGCGATCCTGATAGAGACGATCTTCAACTACAAGGGACTGGGCTTTTACCTCTTCCGGGGTATCCAGGCACGCGACTACCCGCTGATGATGGCGGTGTTCATCCTGATCACGGTCTCGATCGTGATCGCGATGTTCGTCGCGGACGTGACCTACGGCTGGGTCGACCCGCGGGTCAAACGGGATTCGGAGAGCTACTGATGACCGCACATACCACCCACACGGAGGGCACCGATGGCGTCTGAGGATTCGAATATCTTCAAGGCGCTCGAATCACAGAGCGAGGCCGCCGAGCCGATGTCGACGCGCGAGCGTTGGATGGCGTGGATCGACCTCTGGATCATCGCGCCCGCCCGGATCATGTGGATCGACCGCCGGACGCGGATCGGGTCGATCATCGTCGCGCTGTACCTGCTGACGGGGTCGGTCGGCGTCTGGCTGACAGAGGAACCCGAACTGAACGAGGCTTCGCCGCTACGCGGGCCGTTCCCGGGCGGTATTATCCCGGGCGGCCAGGAAAGCTGGCTCGTCGTCCAGGACACGACGCTGCTCGGGCTCACCGTCCCGTGGCCCACGCTCAACTACGTCTTCGGGACGAACAACACCGGCCAGGACATCTTCGAATTGCTGGTCCACGCGACCCCGCCCATGCTGGAGATGGCGCTGGTCGGCGGCATCGCCACGACCCTCATCGGCGTCGTCGTCGGCACCTTCGCCGGCTACAAGGGCGGCCGCATCGAGCGCCTGCTCATGACCGCGACCGACATCCAGATGGCCGTCCCCGGCCTGCCCCTGCTCATCGTCCTCGCGGTCGCGATCGAACCCCAGGAGCCGTGGGTCGTCGGTCTCCTGCTGTCGGTCGACGCCTGGGCCGGCCTCTCCCGGTCGCTGCACTCCCAGGTGCTCGCGCTCCGCTCGGAGTCGTACGTCGAGGCCTCCCGGGTCCTGGGACTCGGCGAGGTGAGTATCCTCCGTGACGACATCCTCCCCAACATCATGCCGTTCATCATGATCAACTTCATGGGCAACACCATCCGGGTGATCGCGGCCTCGGTCGGACTCTACTTCCTGGGTGTGCTCCCGTACACGACGGCAAACTGGGGGGTCATGACCCAGAACGCCTACTCCAACGGCGCCATGCTCTCGGCGGGCACCTGGCACTGGCTGTTCCTGCCCATCTTCGCCATCTCGCTGCTTGGTTACGGGATCATCATGATCTCACAGGGGATGGACCGTGTGTTCAATCCCCGCGTGCGCGCCCGCCAGAGCAGCACCTCCGAGGGCGGCGAGGCCGTCGCGGCCATGGAATAGCTGACCCGATTTCGCCCCGTTTTCCTCTCGGCCGACACCTCACAGCCGATAGCCGACCGCTCACATCGAGAGGGCCGCCGGACGGGACACCAGCGGCCGAAAAGGGTCGTCGGTCGGCGACAGCGGCCGAAAAGAGCGTTCTCGCCGGGGGAAAAGGGGGCTCAGTCGTCGCCGGCGGCCGGTCGGACCTCGGTCGAGCCGTCCTCGGCGAGGGGCTGGCTGGTCCAGTACTCGTGGTCGTCGAGCACGCGGAAACAGGAGACCTCGTGCTGGTCGCCGACGGCGTAGTCGGCGGGGTTCTCGCGGGTGCAGGCCTCGCGGGCCTCCGGACACCGCGTGTGGAACCGACAGCCCTCGGGCGGGTCCTTCGGGTCCGGGATGTCGATGTTCCGGATGGGGACCGCGCCGGCCTCGTTCTGCTCGGGGTCGAGGTTCGGCGTCGCCCACCTGAGCACCTGGGTGTAGGGGTGCTGTGGGTTGTGGATGACCTGGTCGACCGGTCCCACCTCGACGACTTCGCCGAGGTACATCACCGCGATGCGCCCGTCGGAGCGCTGGGCGAGGTAGTTGGCGTTCGCGAGGTCGTGGGAGATAAACAGGAACGAGGTGTCGAACATGTCCTGGAGTTCCAGGAACAGGTCCATCATCTCGACGCGCAGGGAGACGTCAAGCGCCGAGATGGCCTCGTCGGCGAGGATGAGGTCCGGGTTCATCAACAGCGCCCGGATGAGCGCCACGCGCTGTTTCTCGCCGCCCGAGAGCTGGTGGGGGTACCGGTGGGCGTAGTCCGGCGCCGGTTTCATCCCGACCTCCTCTAAGAGCGCGTAGATGCGCGACTCGCGGGCGTCGCGGTCGAGCCCCGGGCTCCACTTCTTGAGCGGTCGCTCCAGCGAGGAGATGACGCGTTTGTTCTTGTTGAGCGCCGACCCCGGGTCCTGGTGGATGATCTGGAGCGACCGGCGGATCTCGTCGAACGGGATGTCGACGTCGCCGGTGCCGTCCCGGGCCGCCCAGATGTCCTGCCCGCGGTACCGGACCGCGCCGTCGGCCGGCCGGTGCAGGCCGATCGCCGCCTTGCCCAGCGTGGTCTTGCCACAGCCCGACTCCCCGACGACCGCCACCACGTCGTTCTCGTAGATGTCCAGGTCGACGCCGCTGACCGCCTGGACGGCATCGTTGTCGCCGAAGATGTCCAGCAGGCCGCCCTCGGTCTCGAACTCGATGTAGAGGTCGTCCAGGCTGAGCAGCGGGTCCTCCTCGGGGCCCGACGCCGCCTCGGCGTCGGGGCTCGTCTGCTCTGAGACGGTGCCGATGTCGATGTCGCCCTCGTGGGCGTCGGTGATGTCGAACGGGACGGCGTCGGCGGCCTCCTCCCAGTAGTGACAGGCCGCCAGGTGGCCCTCGCCCCCGTGGACCGAGAGCAGGTCGGGGTCCTCGATCTCACAGCGCTCGTCCGCGAGCGGACACCGCGGGTGGAACGCACAGCCCTCGGGCGTGTTCACCGGGTCCGGGCTCGACCCGTCGATGGTCTCGATGTTGTCGACGCCCGTATCGACGTTCGGCGTCGTCTTCAGGAGCTTCCGCGTGTAGGGGTGGGCCGGGTCCCGCAGGATCTGTTCGGTCGTCCCGATCTCCGCCAGGTCGAACGCGTACAGCACCGCGATGCGGTCCGAGAGCCGGGTCACCAGCGGCAGGTCGTGCGTGATGAACACGAGCGTGAGGTCGTACTCCTGCTTGAGGGCTTCGAGCAGGCTGATGATAGACCGCTGCATCAGCAGGTCCAGCGACGCCGTGGGCTCGTCCATGATGAGCATCTCCGGTTCGAGGACGAGCGACAGCGCGATGAGCGCGCGCTGTTTCATCCCGCCCGAGAGCTCGTGTGGGAACGAGTCGAGCACGCGGTCGGCGTCGAGGAAGACGTCATCGAGGAGCCGCCTGGCCCGCTGCATCCCCTCGGTCAGGTCGTGGCCGTGGCTCTCCAGGGTCTCCTCGAAGTGGGCCCGGATCCGCATCGTCGGGTTGAACGACGACATCGCGCCCTGGAACACCATCGAGAGTTCCTCCCAGCGGAACTCACGGCGTTCGGTCTCGTCGAGTTTCGCGACGTCGACGGGGTCGCCCTCCGGCGGGTGGTAGACCACCTCGCCCGACAGCTGCCCCGGGTCGACCACGGAGTTCATCATCGCGTTGGCCAGCATCGACTTCCCCGAGCCCGACTCGCCCACGACCCCGAGGACCTCGTCGCGCTCGACGTCGAGGTTCACGTCGTCGAGTACCCGCGAGACGCCCCGGGACATGTCGAAGGTCACCCGCGCGTCCCGGACGCTCAGGATGGTGTCGCCGCCACCACCCGCACCCGTCTCTGTCACTGTTGTGGGTTCCTCGATCATCGTAACGGCCATGGCACGGTGAGCCACATAAGGTATTCGGTGCGAGCCCCCCGGGGTGTCAGGCCAGGCCACCGGCGTCAGGCCAGGCCACCGGCGTCGGGCCAGGCCACCGACGTCGGGCCAGGCCACCGGCGTCAGTCGAAGAAGTCCAGCGCGAAGACGGGGAGGATCGCGAACAGTACCGTCAGCACGACCAGCACGATGAGATAGGCGACGAGGATCCCCGCGATGGAGGGGAACCCTGCTATGTCAGCGGCCACTGCCGCCCCGCCGAACCCGGCCCCTATCAACACCAGCAGCGTCACGGGCCACCGCCGCGTTGCCTCCCGACCGAGGCTGAGCGTGTCTGTGTAGCTCTTTTCGTTGGCCATACTCCCTCTCCAGCGCGGAGCTTCAAAAATGTCGGGGTCTTCGCGGAGCGAGGTCAGTAGACCTGGTAGCCGCCGTCGACGTAGAGCATGTGGCCGGTCACGTACGAGGCGTCCTCGGAGGCCAGAAACAGGTACGCGCCGGCCACGTCCTCGGGGTCGCCCCGCCCCATCGGCGCGTCGGCTTCCTCGCCCTGTTCGAGCAGGTCCGGCAGGTCGGCGTCGTCGACGACGAACGGCTCCTCGGGCGAGCGGTCGAGGTTCGGGGTCCCGGCGCCGAAGGTGGTGTCGATGAGGCCCGGCGCGACGGCGTTGACCCGCACGTCGTGGGCGGCGAGTTCCAGCGCCGCGACGCGGGTGATCATCATCACCGCCCCCTTCGAGGCGTCGTACATCGTGTGGCCGACCTGCGCGTACTCGGAGCTTATCGAGGCCGTATTGACGATACACCCCGGCTCGGACCTGGCGAGCATGTCCCGCGCGGCGGCCCGACAGCCCGCGAACACCCCGCGGACGTTGATCGCCATTACCTGGTCGAACGAGGGGGTGTCGGCCTCGGTCACCGACCCGTGGCGGTAGATCCCCGCGTTGTTGACCATCACGTCGACGCCGCCGAACTCGCGGGCGCCCTCGACCAGCGACGCGACCTCGGCGGGGTCCGCGACGTCCGTCTCGACGAAGACCGCACGCCCGCCCGCCTCGACGATGCGCTCGTGGGTCGGCGCCGTGGCCGCGGCGGCCTCCTTTGGCTCCTCGCGGATGTCCGCCACGACCACCGTCGCACCCGCGTCGCCGAACCGCAGGGCCACCTCGCGGCCGATCCCCGAGGTGCCGCCGGTCACTATCACTGTCTCCTCCGAGAAGTCGTAGCTCGTCGTTCCCATACTCGCTCTTTCCCGCCGCGCGTAATTATGTCTACCGGAGCGGACTGCCACGCGGCCGCCGGGTCCCGACACCCCCGAAATACCGGACAGAAAACAATAATTTTATATATCCGACTTTCGAACCCGTCGACCGGCAGGCGAACGACGTCGTCGACGGGACACACCGACCGCCACACCGGTTACCCACTCGACACTGTGAGTCATCCATCTCCGTGCACCAGGGTATTCGTCAGCAGTCGCCTGCCGGTCCCACCCCCCACTTCACCCCTACGTTTTTTCGTCGCGTCGCCACGACCCGGACAGGTGTGGCGCCGCCCACGTCGTCGGGCGGCCCGCTCGCGGGCCCGCGCCGAACCGGGCGAGGACGCGTCCGCCGGGGCAGTCGTCGAGAGAGAACGCATAGCCGGGACCGACTGGACGACGAGAGCGCGTCGACCGGCCGGCGTTCGGCCGAGAGGCGTCGACCGCCCCAATCGGTCGTCGACCAGCGGAGTTCCGAGACCGGTCGACGGTCGCTATCGGTCGTCGACCGGCCGGAGTTCGAGCGAGAAGGCGTAGTCGTCGACGGGGACGCGGTAGTCGGGCAGCGTCCACTGGCCACAGCTCCCGGTGCCGACGCCGCAGTTGGCGTGGTCGAGCGTGACCGTGACCGGGTCCCGCCGGGGGAGGTCATAGGAGTGGGTCGCCGCGGCGAGGTCCTCGATGGAGTAGTGGTGGGCGCCGAAGTCGTTCAGCCCGGGCCCGGACGCGCGGAGGCCGACCCCGTCGTCTGTGAACTCGACCCAGCGGACGCCGGTGCGGTTGCCGTTCTCCTGGGGGCGGACGTAGGGGGTGTGCAGGTCCGCGACCGCGCGCTCGTAGCGGCCGAGGGTGGTCGCCGCGTCCGTGTCCGCGTAACACTCGCCCGGCCCGCGGCCGTACCACGAGACGGTGTCCAGGTCCCCGACCAGGTCGAGCGCGTAGCCCACGCGCGGGAGCGTCCACAAGTCCGAGAACGCACTGTCGGGCGATATCTCGGTGTCGACCGTGACCGCGCCGGCGGCGTCGACCGCGTACGTCTGCTCGACGTCGAAGCCGAACTCGTACATCGGCGGGGCGAGCCGCGCCGAGACGTCGATGCGGGCCCGGCCGTCCGCGACCGACCCCTCGAAGGAGTCGACCCGGAACCGCAGGTCGTCCAGAGCGTACTCGCGCCAGAGTTCTGCGAAGCTGACGTGCCACCAGCTATCGAGGGGGTACTCGCCGTCGAAGTCCGCGACCACGTCGGTCACCTCCGTGTAGGTCTGGCGGTCGTCTGGCTGACCCTCGTCGTTGTCCGTCGGCGCGCGCCAGAGGTTTAGCTGCAGGTCGTCCGCGAGGAGTTCGCGACCCTCGTGGCGAAACGAGTCGACCGTCCCCGCGGCCCCGTCGAACGACAGCGTGAACGACGGCCCCGAGACCGACACGCCGGTCGCGTCCGCGGACAGGTCCAGCGACCCGCCGGCGCGGGCACCCGGGGACCCGACGACCGCCCCGGCGCCGGAGCCGTCGGCCGACCGGCCCGCGGTGTCGTGGCCCCCGGAGCCGTCGGCGGAGGTCTCCGGTCGGGACCGTGCGCCGGCACTGGCCCGGGTCCCCGGCGGGACCGCGACGGCCTCGGTCGCGACCTCGTGGCCCGCCGGCGCCCAGTCGGTCTCCTCGTCGAGGACGACCGCGACCCTGAGGCGGTACTCGCGGTCGTCGTCGGCCGTCTCGACGGGGACCGAGACGGTGGTCTGCTCGCCCGCGGGCACCGCCGGGAGGTCGATGTTGCCCGCGTCGACGACCGCGCCGTCGGCCAGCAGTTCCCAGGACGCCCGGAGGTGCGCGAGCGACCGGAAGTCGTAGCGGTTCTCGACGGTCAGTTCGCCGGCCGCGGGCGCGTCCGTGACGGCAACGGGCGCGGTCACGGCCTTCACCTCCCGGAGGCCCGGCGTGGGTTCGCGGTCCGGGAGCAGGAGGCCGTCACAGACGAAGTTGCCGTCGTTGGGTTCGTCGCCGAAGTCGCCGCCGTAGCCGAAGTACTCCGCGCCGCCGTCGGTGGTCGTCCGGAGGCCGTGGTCGATCCACTCCCAGACGAACCCGCCCTGCATGCGCTCGTGTGACCGGAACACCTCCCAGTAGTCGGCGACCGAGCCGGGACCGTTGCCCATCGCGTGGACGTACTCACAGAGGACGACCGGGTTCTCGGGGAACCGCTCGTGGAGTTCCCGGACGGTGTCGAAGCGGTCGGGGAACTCGCCGGCCTCCTCCAGCGGGGGGTACATCGGGCCGACGATGTCCGACACGTCGAGGTCCTCGTCGGGTTCGTAGTGGACCGGCCGGTCGTCGCGCTCGCGGGTCGCGGCCGCCATCGCCTCGTGGTTGGGCCCGAAGTCCGCCTCGTTGCCCAGCGACCAGACCACGACGCTGGGGTGGTTCTTGTCGCGCTCGACCATCCGCACCATGCGGTCGACGTAGGCGTCCCGCCAGTCCTCGTGGAAACTCGGGTGGGGGACGCCCCAGTCCTCCCAGATCCCGTGGACCTCGATGTCCGTCTCGTCGACGACGTAGAGCCCGTAGCGGTTACAGAGCTCGTAGAACCGCGGGTCGTTGGGGTAGTGTGCGGTCCGGACGGCGTTGACGTTGTTGCGTTTCATCAGTTCGACGTCGCGGCGCATGGTCCCGAACGTGACCGCGCGGCCGCGGTCGGGGTCGAAGTCGTGGCGGTTCACGCCACGGACCGTCACCGGTTCGCCGTTGACCGTGAGCAGGCCGTCCTCGATGGCGACCTCCCGGAAGCCGACGGTGTGGGAGACGACATCCCGGTCCTCGCCGCTCCCGTCCGCGAGCGCGACGAGCAGCGTGTAGCAGGCCGGCGTCTCGGCGGTCCACTTGTCCGGGTCGGACACCGCCGTGGCGAGGTCGACGGTCGCCCGCCCGCCCGCCGGGACCGCCAGCCGTTCGTCCATCGACGCGACGACCCCACCGTCCTCGTCGCGGAGCCTGACCGCGACCCGGCGGGTCGCGTCCGCGTCCCCGTCGTTGGCGACGTCGACGGCCGTCCGGAGGATGGCGTCCTCGTAGTCGTCGTCGAGGTCGGTCCGGACGTCCAGGTCCGAGACGTACGTCTCGGGGGTGACGTACAGCGAGACGTCCCGGAAGATGCCGCTCATCCACCACATGTCCTGGTCCTCGACGTAGCTGCCGTCGGACCACTTGAGCACGCGGACGGCGACCGTGTTCTCGCCGGGGTGGAGGTGGTCGGTGACGTCGAACTCAGCGGGGAGTCGCGACCCCTGGCTGTAGCCGACGCGCTCGCCGTTGACCCAGAGGTGAAACGCCGAGTCGACACCCTCGAACCGGAGGACTGCGCGCTGGTCGGCCCAGGAGTCGGACACCTCGACCGTCCGGCGGTAGGCGCCGGTGGGGTTCTCGCTGGGGACCGCCGGCGGGTCGACGGGGAAGGGGTAGACGACGTTCGTATACTGGGGGGTGCCGTACCCCTCGGTCTCCCAGAGCCGGGGGACGTCGATCCGGTCCCAGTCGCCGGCGTCGAACTCGGGGTCGGCGAACGCCTCCGGGACGGCCGCCGGCGAGTCGAACAGCCGGAAGGCCCACTCGCCGTTCAGCAGCGTGAACCGCGAGGAGGCGTCGCGGTCCCGCGTCGCGGCCGTCGACCGGTCGACGAAGTGCGGGAGGTACGCGCGAGGGGGGTCGCAGTTCTGCTCGTACACAGTAGGGTCTTCCCAATCGGGGTCCATGGAAACTCGATACACCCGACCCGAAATAGTCTTTTGGGATCGGTGGCCGGCCCCCCCCGGTCCGGGACCCCAGGGAACGCGTGGACTCGCCGGGTGGACGAACGCGCTCGCTCGGCCGACCCGAGACGGGAGAGAGCCGCAGAAGGGTGAAACCGGAATCCGGGGGCGCTCAGACGGATTTCGTCGACGAGCTGGTGTTGCCGGCGGCCGTGGAACCGCCGACGGACTGCTGCTGGAGGCCTCGACGTCGCCCGCGGAGTCCACCAGTTCGGAGGTGATCCGACAAAGGAAGACGACCGGGGTGTCGTCTCCGCGCCCGCCTAAAATGCCGCCCGGAGTCGCCGGCCGACGGCGTCGTCGACTTCGAGGACGTCGCCGTGGCGGATCCCGTCGGGGAAGGACATCCGCCCGTCACAGACCGTCCACTCGCGCGCGTCGTCGCTCCGGGAGGCCCCGTACCGGCCCTCGATGAAGTGGTCGTAGAGCATGAGCCACTCCTGGCCGTTGTGAAAGAGGGTCGGCCCCTCGACGGGGCCGGGCGTGACCGGGTCGGTGACGTCGGCGAACGGGCCGCCGCCGCTGGGCGCGTGCGCGAGTCTGACGTCCTTGTGGTCGGTATCGAGGTCGTTCTCGCCGCGTTCGTCCTTGAAGGCCATCAGGTACTCGCCGCTGTGGCGGACGACGCAGGCGTCGATGACGGTGTAGCCGGGGTCGAACAGTACCGCGGGCGCGCCGAAGGACTCGAAGTCCGTCGTCAAACAGGTCCAGATGCGGTGGTCCCGGGCGTCGGGGTCGCCGCCCGGGTTCACGGTCGAGGACCACACCAGCCGGTAGACGTCCAGTTCCCGGTCGTAGAAACACTCCGGCGCCCAGGTGTTGCGCACCCCCGGCACGTCAGCCATGACGCCGACGAGTTCGGGGTCGGACCACTCGACCAGGTCCGGCGAGGTGGCGTGGACGACCGAGTCGCTGTTCCAGCTGTCGGTCCCGAGCAGGTGGTAGGTCCCCCCGCGGTCCCGGACCAGGAAGGGGTCGCGGATGCTCTCGTTGCCGACGTCGCTCCGGAGGACGGCCTCGCCGCAGTTGAGCGGGTCCCACTCGTAGCCGTCCTCGCTGACCGCGTAGTGGAGCGCCTCGGCCTCCGTCCGGAAGTGCGCGAGTACGTACATGCCTCGATTCTCGTCGATGAACCGTTTAACAGTTCGGGTGCGAGGACGACACGCGACGGTTCGGAGGCGAGGGCAGCCAGCAATCGTTTCCGGGAGGGCGGCGTATATCCGCCGGCGGTGCGAGGGTGGCCCATGGGAACGACGTATACACCCGACCGACTCACCGGTGACGTCGTCGCCGAAGACGCCGAGGCGCCACTGGCGGACGCGACGTGGTACATCGCCGAATCGCTGGGAGACGAACTCGTCTACGAGGTCGAACCGGGGACGCTCTCCGAGGACGACTGGATCACCTTCGACCTGCTACTGGACGGCGAGCGCCTCACGAAGTGGGACCTGCGCCTCCGCGAGGGCGAGGACGGCCCGACATTCCGGATGCGATACAGTGCCCTGAACCAGTGTCAGGCGCGTGCGCGCGTCCCGCTGACGGCGACAAACCAGGACCGCTGGAAGTACGACCGTGAGGGGGCGTGGCTCAAGCCACTGGCCGACGGCGACCGGGTGAATCCGGCGGCCGTCGACCGGGTCTCGGTCCGGGTCATCCGCAAGAGCGACCGGCCGACGCGGTGGTGCCAGACCCCCCTCGAAGTGACCGGCGAGGAGCCCGACCGCCTGGAGGACCCGCTGCTCCCCGAGGGGCCGCTGGCCGACGAGTTCGGCCAGTCGCGGGTCCACGAGTGGGCGGGCCGGACCGGGAGCGAGGCCGCACTCGTCGAGCGCCTCCACTCGCAGGCCGACGCCGCCGCCGACCAGGAACTCCCGTGGGCAGCCTCGGCGTGGGGCGGGTGGACCGGCCGACAGTTCGAGGCGACCGGCTACTTCCGGACCCACCACACCGGCCGGGAGGGCGAGGGGGACGGCCGGTGGTGGCTGGTCGACCCCGACGGTTACCCCTTCTGGTCGACGGGGCTGGACTGTGTCCGCGCGAACGTCAAATCGGTCTACGGCGGTATTCCGGCCGCGCTGTCGTGGATCCCCGACGAGGGCGGCGCGTTCGCGCCGGCGCTGGGCGAGACCAACGGCGAACCGCTGGTCGACTACCTGACGGCGAACCTGGTCCGGGCGTTCGGCGAGGACTGGCACGACCGGTGGGCCGACCTCGTCCTCGGGCAGTTGCGTGACCTGGGGTTCAACACCGTCGCCAACTGGTCGGAGTGGGAGGTCGCCCGCGAGGCGGGCGTCCCCTACGTCCGGCCGCTCTCGCTGCGCGTCTTCGACGACGAACACGCGGTCTACCGGGATTTCCCGGACGTGTTCTCCGAGCGGTTCCACGAGGCCGCACGGGAGTTCGCGGAACCGCTCGCGGAGACCCGCGACGACCCCGCGATGGTCGGTTACTTCCTGGGCAACGAACCGACGTGGGGCTTCGCCGAGGAGACGCCGGCGGCGGGGATGCTTTACACGACCGAACGCTGTGAGACCCGCGTCGAGTTGCGGTCGTTCCTCGAAGACCGGTACGACGGCGACGCCGAACTGGCCGACGCCTGGGGGATGGACGCCTCCTTCGACGACGTGGAGTCGGGCCGGTGGAGCGAGCACCTCACCGACGCCGCCCGCGAGGACCTCGAAGCGTTCAGCGAAGTCATGGTCGACGAGTTCTACCGCGTGCTCAGCGAGGCCTGCCGCGATGTCGACCCGAACCACCTCAACCTCGGGACCCGCTACGCGTACATCCCCGGCGAGTGGGCGCTGCGCGGGATGAGCCACGTCGACGTGTTCTCGGTCAACTGCTACGAACAGCGGCTCCTGGCCGAGGCGTTCCGCGAGGTCAGCGACCTGCTCGAGGTCCCGGTGCTGGTCGGCGAGTGGCACTTCGGGGCGCTGGACGCCGGCCTGCCCGCGTCGGGCATCTCCCGGGTGCGCGACCAGGCGGCCAGGGGCGACGCCTACCGGGCGTACCTGGAGGACGCGGCCGCGAAACCGTGGTGTGTCGGGACCCACTACTTCACGCTGTACGACCAGTCCATCGTCGGGCGGTTCGACGGCGAGAACTACAACATCGGCTTCTTCGACGTCTGTCACCGCCCCTACCCGCTGGCGGCGGCCGCCCGCGAGAGCCACGAACGCCTCTACGAGGTGGCCACCGGCGAGGCCGACCCGTACGACGACCCGCCCGAGTACCTCCCGACGGTCCACTGACCCTCGGGTCCCGTCTCTGCCGTCGTGTCGTCCCCCGGCGCTCGCCGTCCGCGACCGCCGCCCTCCGTCGTCTCCGGGAGCAATCGGCACTCGACCCCCGGGGGGCCAGAGCTAAGCCCTCCCGGCCGCAACGACGCCCATGGACACGACACTCATTCTGCCGCCGGAACCGGACCGACGCTGGGAACTCGCGCGACAGCTGGGCGTCGAGACGGCCGTCGTCCGGTTCTGGGGCCACGAGGAGTGGTGGACCTACGACCACCTGCTCCGGACCGCCAACCGCTTTGCCGACCACGGGCTCGACCTCAGGGTCGTGGAGGACCGGCCGCCGATGGGCAGGACCGTCCTCGGGCAGGAGGGCCGCGACGAGGAGATAGAGACCGTCAAGACGCTCGTCAGGAATATGGGCCGGGTCGGGATCGACGTCTACTGTTGGGTGTGGACCGAGAACCCGGTCGGGGTGGTGCGCACCTCGGAGTCGGTGCCGGCGCGGGGCGACTCCCGGACGACCGCCTACGACCACGAGCAGTTCGAGCGCGGGCCCGCCTACCCCGTCGAGGTCACGGAGGCAGAACTCTGGGAGAACCTGGCGTACTTCCTCGACGAGGTGGTGCCCGTCGCCGAGGAAGCGGGCGTGAAACTGGCGCTCCACCCCGACGACCCGCCGATATCGCCCGTCCGGGGCGTCCCGCGGCTGGTCACCTCCGTCGAGAACTACGAGCGGATCCTCGACCTCCACCCGAGCCCGAACCACGGCGTGACGTTCTGCCAGGGGAACTTCGCGGCGATGGGCGCGGACGTCCCGGCGGCCATCCGGCGGTTCGGCGAGGACATCCACTTCGTCCACTTCCGGGACGTCGAGGGGACGCCCGACGACTTCGTCGAGACCTGGCAGGACGACGGCCCGACGGCGATGGACGAGGCCGTCCGGGCCTACCGCGAGGTCGGCTTCGACGGGCCGGTCCGGCCCGACCACGTCCCGAAGATGGCCGGCGAGACCGGCCGCGACGAGTCCCAGCCCGGCTACACGGACATGGGCCGGCTGTTCGCGGTGAGCTACATCCAGGGACTGCTGGACGCGACAGGCGACTGACGCCGCGGTACAGACAGGCGCGATCGATAGATTTACTATCGGCGGTGGTGACCGTTCGTCCATGGATGCAGCGACCGACGACCACAGGTATATCTGGGCCATCGGCGGCAAGATCGAGGGCGAGCACGCCGTCGACGACACCACGGTGTACGACATCGAGGCAGACGAGTGGTACAGCAGCGTCGACGGCGACCTGGAGCCGATACCGGTGGCCGTCCAGGGCGCGGGCTGGACGCGCCACGACGGGCGGATCTTCTGTTTCGGCGGGAAGACGGACGTCCACTCCGGAGCCACCGACGAGGTGCAGGTGTACCACGTCGCCGACGACGAGTGGGAACTGCGCGACCCGATGCCGGAACCGCGGAGCAAACTCGGGAAGTACTACCCGGTCGTGGACGGCCGCTACGTCTACCTGTTCGGCGGCGACAACGAGGAGGGGCGGTTCAACCGCGTCGCTTGGAACTGGCGCTACGACATCGAGACAGACGCCTGGGACCGCGGGGTCGCCGACGCCCCCTTCTCCCAGTCGTTCCCGCTGCCGACCTCCCACGACGGCTGGCTCTACTACTCGACGGGCAACACCCAGCAGAAGGGCGGCCAGAACAACTATCCCGGCGCCCTGAACCAGCGGTACGACCCCGAGACCGACACCTGGCAGGTCGTCGCGCCCTCGCCCCACCCCGTGACCGACGGGTCGGGCGTCAAGTTCCGCGACGAACTCCACTTCATCGGCGGCTGGAACACCAACGAGGAGTTCTACAACGAGGACCGCGACCACTACCGCGGGCCCGTCCGGAAGCAGCACACTGTCTACGACTACGAGGCGAACGCGTGGCGCTACGAGGCGGAACTGCCGGGCCACTGGCACCACGGCGGCACGCGGGCCGCGGGCGGCTACCTCTGGCACTACCTCGGCACCATCGACGAGGTCGCCGGCGAGGGCGTCGACCACCACACCGACCGGATCCAGCGCTGGGGCGGCCAGTCCTGGGAGGAGATGACCCGCGCGCCCGTCAGGAAGATGAACTTCAGCACCGTGACCACCGCCATGGGTCCCGGCGACGCTGCGTGACGGCCGCCCTCCTCGACCCCGGTAACGTCTCGTGACCATCGCGCCTGGTTCCGACGACCCCGGCGACCAGTGCCGGGGGGCGCGAGCGGGCGCCCCGGTCTGACACGCAGACCGAAGTTTTTTGCCCGCGGTGCCGCATCGTAGCGGCATGGCTCGCAAGTCTGGCGCAGGCAGTGACGGGTATCGAGACACAGGACTCGACCGGCGGGGGCTACTCGCGGGGCTGGGTGCGGTGGGACTCGGCGGATTCGGCGGATGTCAGGGCGGTGCCGTCGGCTCGACGCCGACGGCGACGGAGGACCCGTTCGCCGGCGTCGAGGCCGGACGGTACCAGTACGGGGGCCGGGCAGAGGACGCCGACTGGCGCGCCGACGCCCGCGACCGGATCGAGCGCCACCGCACGGCCGACCTGGCGGTAACCGTCGTCGACGAGGAGGGGGCCACCGTCGAGGGTGCGACCGTCGACGTGACCATGCAGGCACACGAGTTCAACTGGGGGACCGCCGCCAACGGCGAGAAGGTCGCCGGCGACGACACCGACGACGGCGAACGGTTCCGGACGGTGCTCGCCGAGGAGTTCAACTACGCCACGGTCGAGAACCGCCTGCGCGCGTTCCGGTGGCGCGGGTCCGAGGAGGACCGCGAGGAGGCCCGCGAGATGGTCGCGTGGCTGAACGAGCAGGGCCACGACGTGCGCGGACACGCCCTGTTCTGGGAGGACTACGAGTGGATGGATATCGACCCCGAGCAGTCGCCCGAGGCGGTCAACGAGGCGATGGCCGACCGGATCACCGAGCGCGCGAACGAGTTCGAGGGCCAGTTGGCCGACTGGGACTGCCAGAACCACCCGTTCCACCGGCAGGCGGTCCGCCGGGACGTGGGCAAAGAGCGCGTCCCCGAGTGGTGGGCAACGGCCCACGAGGCCGATACGGAGGCCGCGATGGGCGTCAACGAGATGAATATCCTGACTCGGTATCCGGACTCGGGGGGCTGGCTCGACGACCTCGTCGAGTGGGTCGAGTGGCTCCAGAGCGAGGGCGTGACCGTCGACGCCATCGGCTGTCAGTGCCACGCCCCTATCGACAACCTCGCGGACATCCCGGACGTGCTCGACCGGCTCGACACGCTGGACGAGCGGTTCGACCTGCCGGTGTACGTCTCCGAGTTCCACGTCCCGCTGTGGACCGGCGACGCCGGGTGGGACCGCGCGAGCGAGGAACAGCAACACGCCCAGGCCGACTACGTGCGGGACTTCCTGACGGCCGTGTTCAGCCACCCCGTCGTCGAGACCGTCGTTCACTGGAACTTCTGGGCGGGGTGGGCCTGGCGCCCGGACTCGTGTTTCTACGCCGAGGACTGGACGCTGCGTCCCCACGGGCGACAGTATCAGCGGCTCGTCTTCGAGGAGTGGTGGACCGACGAGTCCGGCGAAACCGACGACTCGGGAACGTATGCGACCAGCGGGTTCAACGGCGAGTACGAGGTCACCGCCGCCGAGGGCGACCGCTCGGGGTCGACGACAGTGACCCTCTCGGAGGGCGGCGCGTCGGTCGAGATACAGCTCTCGTGACCACGACTGCCCGCGGCGGTCGTGACTCGCCTCGACCGTCGTCCATTAGTAAGTATTATATGCTATAGATTCGATATCCCGCCGTGGTAACACATGGCAAATGATAGCGACAGGCACACCACGAGGCGCACAGTGCTACAGACGGGGGCCGCAGCCGCGGGGATGGCGGCCGTTTCGGGGGCAGGCGTCGCCGAGGGATCGACCGCGGCCGACGACGAGGCCGGGCTCGACGGCCTGGACCCGGTCGTACACTTGGCGGCCGACGAACTCGACGCGGCCGACGGCGACGCCGTTGGGACCTGGACCGACCTCACCGACAACGGCAACGACGCCACCCAGGACGCCGACGCCAAACAGCCGACCTACTCCGAGGTCGACGGGGACCAGATCGCCGGCAAGCCGGTGGTCGTGTTTGACGGCGAGGACGACTTCCTGAACCTCGACTCCGAGGCGGTCACGCTCGATGACTTCTCGGTGTTCGTCGTCGGGCAGTGGAACGCGTCGACCAACGCGATGTTCGGGACCTACTCGCCGGACACGGACGCGATGGACCGGTTCCGCATCGCGAACTTCGACGCGGGCGCGAGCGCCTACTCCTACCAGTTCGGCGAGAACGTCTGGTGGGAGACGAACGTCGTCGCCGAGGTCGACACCGACCCGCACCTGTGGGGGGTCACCTCGACAGCCAACGGCGTCGGGTCCGGCACGCACAGGGTCACGCCCTACCTGGACGGCGACCGCACATACGAGTTCAAGTACGGAACGCTCCACCACTCGGTCGACGAGTCACCGGGCGATTTCAACCTCGGGAAGGCGCAACTGGTCAACGGCGAGGAGTCGCTCGGTCTGAGCGGCGACGGCGTCACCGACATGTTCTACGACGGGACGGTCGCCGAGGTGCTGGTGTTCGACAGGTCGCTCGACGACGAGGAGATAGACCAGGTCCACGCCCACCTGACCGACAAGTACGAGCAGTTCGACCACGAGATCCTCGATGCGGCGAACGACCCCATCCCCGTCACCGAGGAGCAACTCCAGTACGACGGCCGCGCCGAGGACGCGGGCTGGCGCGAGACGGCACAGGAGCGCATCGAGGACCACCGGAAAGCCGACCTCGAGGTCGAGGTGGTCGACCCGGCGGGCAGAGCCGTCGAGGACGCGACTGTCGACGTGACGATGCAGTCCCACGAGTTCAACTTCGGGACCGCCGTCAGCGGCGACATGGTCGCCGACAGCGAGACCGACCTCGGCGATACCTACCGGGACGTCCTCGCCAGCGACTTCAACTACGGCACCATCGAGACGGACCTGAAGGTCTACAACTGGGAGGGCTCGGAGGACACCCGCGCGGACGCCCGCGAGACGGTCGAGTGGCTCAACGACCAGGGGCACGATGTCCGCGGCCACGCCGCCTTCTGGGAACAGTACTGGTGGATGAACATCGACCCCGACCAGCCCGACGAGGAGATCATCCAGCAGGTCACCGACAAGATCGAAGAGCGCGTCGCGGAGTTCGAGGGCCAGTTGGCCGACTGGGACTGCCAGAACCACCCCATCAACTTCCAGCAGATCCGGTCTGACGTCGGTGACGAGGCCGTTCTCGACTGGTGGGAGACCGCCCAGAACGCGGACACGGAGGCCGCGATGGGCATCAACGAGATGAACGTCCTCACCCGGTACGCGTGGAGCGACGGGTACGACGAGGAACTGGTCGAGTGGACCAACTGGCTACTCGAAAACGGCGTCGACGTCGACGCGGTCGGCGCGATGTGCCACGCGCCGATCACGAACCTCACGGGCATCCCGGACGTCATCTCGCGGCTCGACCGGCTCGACGAGGCGTTCGGGCTCCCGGTGTACATCTCCGAGTTCCACGTCCCGCTGTGGATGGGGTACAAGAACTGGGGCGGCGCGAGCCAGAAGAAAAAGGACGCCCAGGCGGACTACGTCCGTGACTTCCTGACGGCGGTGTTCAGCCACCCGGCCGTCGAGACGTTCGTCCACTGGAACTTCTGGGCGGGGCGGGCCTGGCGGTCGACCTCGTGTCTCTACGACGTCGACTGGGACCTGCGCACCCACGGCGAGGAGTATCTCGACCTCGTGTTCGACGAGTGGTGGACCGACGAGGAAGGGACGACCGGCTCGGACGGTATCTACGCGACCAGCGCGTTCAAAGGCGAGTACGAGGTCACGGTCGAGGAAGGCAAGCGCTCGGGCGACGCGAGCGTGACGGTCTCGGACGACGGCGCGTCGGTCGAGGTCGTCATCAGCGTCGGTCACAACAAGTCCGACGGGGAGGGCGGCGGCAACGGCAACGGCAACGGTCCCGGCCACGGCCACGACCAGGACGAGGGCGACGACGAAGACGACTGACCCGACTCCACCGCGTGGTACCCGGCCCCGACCGGGACACGCGGGTTCGCTTTAGCGGCCGTTCAGGACGGTCGCCATCGCCTCCTCGGGGTCGTTGATGGGCGAGAACTCGCAGCCGACCCACCCGTCGTAGCCCGCGCCCTCCAGCGCGGTGAAGATGTGCGCGTAGTTGAGTTCGCCCGTCCCCGGTTCGTGGCGGCCGGGGACGTCGGCCATGTGGATGTGGCCGATCCGGTCGACGTTCTCGGTGACCGTCTGGATGATGTTGCCCTCCGTGATCTGCTGGTGATAGACGTCATAGAGGAGTTTGACGTTCGGCGAGTCGACCGCGTCGACGATGTCGAACCCTTCCTGTGAGGAGGTCAGGTAGTAGCCGGGGTGGTCGACGTCGGCGTTCAGCGGTTCGAGGACGACCGTCACGCCCGCGGCCTCGGCGTCTGGCGCAACCGTCGAGAGCACCTCGACGATGGCGTCGTGCTGGGCCTCCCGGTCGAGTCCGTCCTGTTCGGGACCGGTCGTCACGATGAGGTTGAGACAGCCCATCCCGGCCGCGGCGTCGAGGGACTCGCGGACCGTCTCGACGGCCTCGGCGGTCCGGTCGGGGTCGGTCAGCGTCGCGCCCGCGGTACAGGCGACGACCGGGATGTCGGCCGCGTCGGCGGCGGCCGTGATGGCGTCGAGGTCTTTCTCGCGCCAGCCCCAGAACTCGACGCCGTCGGCGCCGGTCGCGGCGGCCCGCGAGACGCGCTCGTGGAACGGTTCGTCGTCGAAGACCATCTCCGCACAGACCGAGATCCGCGGCATCTACCCACCTCCACGCGGGGTCAGGTCGCCCGACTCGACCATCGCCGACAGCGGATTATCGTCGATTTCCAGGGGTAGGTCGACGCGGCCCCGCCGCCGGGCGGACTCCCAGGTCGCGAAGATCAGTTCGGTCGCGTTCAGGGCGTTCCGTGCGCCCAGTTCCGGCCGCTCGCCCGCGCGGAGACACCTGAGGTTCTCCGCGATTGCCCGGTCGACGAACGCCCAGTCGTGGAGGCCGTCCTCGGTCGGGACCGTCTCCCACTCGGCGTCCCCGTTCCGGCGGATCCGCAGTGCGGGCGCGTCCTCGCCGTCGGGGCCGACCTCGATGACGCCGTCGGTCCCCACGAGGCGGTTGTGACACCCGAAGACGCTCGCCGGGCCGCCCTCGCCGGTGCTGTCGGTACCCGCCAGCCCCGTGACGCCGTTCTCGTACTCCCAGCAGACCAGCGCCTGGTTCTCGTTGTGCGAGCCAAAGAGGACGTTCTCCTCGCGGTAGTCGACCTGGCCCATCACCCACTCGGCGGGCGTCTCGTCGTTGAAGTAGTTACAGAGGTCAAACGAGTGAGAGCCGTAGTCGAAGATGCCGATGCCCGCGGAGAACTCCACGCGTTCGAGGTCGCCGACCTCGCCCTCGTCGAGCAGTCGCTTGGCGGTCCGGACCGCGTCGCTGAACCGGCGCTGGTGGTTGAACGTGAGCTGGACGCCGTGTCGGTCGGCCTCCTGGGCCATCAGCCGCGCCCCGCCGTAGGTGTCGGCCATCGGCTTCTCGCAGTGGATAGCCTCGACCGACTCCGCGCGGGTACACCCGACCGTGACCTCCTCGTGGGCGGCCGGCGGCACACAGACCGAGACGACCGCCGGTTCGACCTCGGCCAGCATCGTCTCGTAGTCCTCGTAGACGCCGTCCTCGATGCCGTACTCCGCGGCGAACGCCTCGGCGTTCTCGCGGACGATGTCGGCACACGCGACGAGATCGGCGCCGTCGAGTTTCCGGTAGGCCGACGCGTGGTGGTACGCCATCGCGTACCCGTCCCCGTCCGGTTCGTCGGGATCGGACCCCGTACCGATCACTGCAACCTCGTAAGACATGGACGACGTTTCAGGGTGGGAAAATATAAGAGTTGGGTCGGTCCACTTGCACCGCCGGGAACGGCCGTTCCTGCGGGTCATCCTCCCGACAGCAGTTCGGCATACTCTCACCGCTTGGAGGCCCCTGCCCTCGACCCGTCCCGGCCGACGCAAGCATCACAGGCCGGGGGCCGAGTGGGCGCGTCGCCCTGGCCGCCGGGTCGAGAGCCGCCGCTCGCGAGATGTTGATCTATGTAACAGTTTCGCGCCCGATCCGGGCCGACCTGTAGGTTCGGTGAACAGTAGTGGCGAAAATAGGGGGCTGCGAACGCGAGTCCCGGAAAGACGAGATATCGGTGTTGTTATCGTCAACAACCTCAAATATCGGCCGCCAGAGAGTCCGACAGCAGGAAACGTGCCACGCCCTCGCCGCTTTGGACCGGAGAGCGGGCCCAGATCCACCGTCGAACACGCGGTCGGGATACGGATGGCCCCGTCCGGCGGCGACAGATGTACGATTGTAATGGCTGGCTCCCCGCTTTTATTACATTATTAGTACTGTAATCGACGTGGTGTCGGCCGTTCCTGACTCCCGCGGCGGTGACTCCGTTGTGTTCACAGATTACGGCGTTCGACTCTTAGATAGACCCGATTCGGGTTTCGGCCTCACAATATAAAACCAAATATGTATTTTCCCTTCAATATAGACTAATTTCGAGATTTGAAAGCTTTTTATCTACTCCAATGAGGTTATTTTGTTCTCTACTCCTCGTCTGTATCTTCAATACGTAATTCAACGCCCTGACATCCGATGTTTGCCTTCAAAATTTGCATCTTAGATCAAAACATACCCCTACATTCTTTTTTATCTCCATTTCTCCGCCCAGTTACAGACGGGTAGAGTTTGAGCGTGAGGACGGGAAGGGGCTGGAGTGTCGGGAGCGGGTCGGTGGACGGTGGGAGTCGGCCGGCGGGCCGGCGGTCGGTCACTCGTTGGGTCGCCGGCGCGCCGCCAGGACGAGGACGGCGACGGCCAGAGCCGTCATCGCCGTGCCGAATCCGGGGCCGGTGGCAGTGGTTTCGGTCCGGGGAGCCGTCGGGTCGGTCGTCGGCGAGGGGCCGTCGGCGGGCGTCGGGGCCGCGGTCGGCGGGTCGGTCGGGGAGGGCGTAACCACGAGCGGGGCGTCGGTCGCGGTCCCCGACTCGTTTGGCGGGGCGACGACGACGTCGGTGCCGACGGCCGAATCGCCGGCCCGGACCGGGCGGTCGCCGTCGTCGAAGGTGCCGTCGCCGTCGTCGCGGTAGGCGAGGAGCCGGACCCGAAAGGGGCTCTCCCGACCGTCGCGATACGACGGGTCGAGCGCGACCGAGACGTTCGAGTGGCGTCCCGCCTCGAGTGCGGTCGTTCCGAGGACGCGGTCGCCGTCGAGCGTGCGGGCGACGAGGTAGCCGGGCCCGTCGAGGTCGACCCGGCGGACGGTGAGCCGGCCGGCCGCGAGGCTGTGGGCGTCGAACTGCCGTGCGAGCACGCGGACGTCGCCGTCGGTGTCCTTCCGGAGAGTGAACGACACGCGCGCCGCGGGGCTGCGGGTGGCCAGCGAGCGGTCGGTCTCCATGTCGAAGGTCCCGTCGCCGTCGTCGGCGTGGACGACGGCCCACAGCGTCCGGTTGCCCGACCAGCCGTCCCACGTCTCCGGGTCGACCTGGACGGGCACGTCCGTCCGGAATCGGCTGCCGTTGACCCGGGTGTGACCGACCGGTTCGCCGGGCTGGCCGCCGTCGTCGGTCCGGACGACGACGAACCCGTCGGTCAGCGCCGTGGCCGTCTCCGCGACGACGGTCCCGTCGCCCGAGACCTGCGGGTCGACCGTCACGTGGTTGCCGTGGAGTGGTCCGGCCTCGCCGGCGGGCGGACCGACAGCGCTCGCGAGCGGGACGGCGGCCAGCGCCACCGCGAGGACGACGGCGGCGGCCGCGGTGTCGAGCGCGCGCATGGTCACCCGTTCGCCGCGGGGCGGGGCGTCGGTCGGTCGAGCGGCCGGCGGCCCGCGGGCGGCCCACGGCGAGTGGCGACCCGGAGGGGGGCTGTTCGCATCGGCCGGGTCTTGGACCAAGCGACCGTTAACCGTTCTGGTCGTCCCGTCCGGGTCGGTAGTGTTTCGTTACGATATTTTTCTCGCTGTTGTACTCAGAGACAGCGTGAAAGCCCCCGGTCGTTCCGGTTGCGGCGCCGGTCGGGAAGTCAGGCCTCGCCGTAGACGGGGACGGCGGCGCCGCTGGTGACGGAGGCGGCGTCCGAGCAGAGGAACATAACGACTTCGGCGATGTCGGCGGGGTCGACCCACGTCTCGTGGTCGGCGTCGGGCATCATCTCGCGGTTCATCGGCGTGTCGATGACGCTTGGCATCACGGCGTTGGCCCGCAGGTCCCCGAGGTTCTCCTCGGCGATGGTTTCGGTGAGAATGCGCACGCCGGCCTTCGTCGAGCGGTAGATGCCGTCGCCCTCGCCGCCCTCCAGCGAGGAGCGCGCAGAGACGCTGACGATGGCACCCGACGACTCCCGGACGTGTGGGATCGCGTGTTTCGAGGCCAGGAACATCGTCTTGAGGTTCACGTCGAACAGGAAGTCGAAGGTGTCGACGTCGGTCTCGGCGATGGGCGTGCCGCCCCGCCAGGTGCCCGCGATGTTGGCGAGGTAGTCGATGCCCCCGTGGTCGTCGACGATGGCCGGTACCGTGTCGGTGACCGCGCCCTCGTCGGTGAAATCGCCCTGGTAGAAGTGGACGTGGTCGGTGTCGAGCAGGAAGTCTTCGCTGTCGGGCGTGACGACGTCGGCGCCACAGACGGTCGCGCCGGCGTCGTCGAAGGCCTCGCAGACGGCACTGCCCAGCGCGCCGCCGGCACCGGTCACGAGCACCACGTCGCCGCCGAAGTCGAACTCGACTGTCATATGCGTGTTCTCGGCTCCGACCGGCATAGGGCTTTCCCGGACGTGGTCGTTGCGGGTCCGATACTGTTCTCGCTGGTCGTGTCGAGTGGTCCTGCAAACAGCGTGAAAGTCGGTCCGGCCTGCGGTGCTTACGTCGACCGTCTTCCCGGAACGAGCGCCGGAAGAGCGGGCAGCCGAGACCGGCACGCGGTCCTTATTCACAGGTCCCATACCGACGTAGTTTGATGGGGTCCTTTTGCAGGTGTCGACCGGACTCCGGGTATGAACGAATACCAGCCCGGCGTTTGTAACATCGGTCGCGACGAGCGCCGGAAGCGTCGGCTGTCGGGTATCCTCTCCCTGCTGGCCGCGGTCGGCGTCGTAGGGTTCGTCCTCCTCTCGGACCGTCCCGACACGCTCCTGTTGTGGTCGTTCCCGCTGTTTTTCGGCGGGTTCATCGGCCTCCTCCAGGACCGGCTGGGGTTCTGTGCGGGGTTCGGTGCGCTGGCCCGCTACGACCTCTCGGGGTCCGGCGGCGGCGCGGGCAAGATCAACGAACGCGAGGCGGTCAGGCGGGACCGTATCCGCGCGCTCCAGGTGGTCGGCTACGCGACAGCGGCCGCGCTCGTCGCGACCGCCGCCGCGTACGCGCTCGGGACGGCTCTGTGAGCCAGCTGCGTGGGCGCCCGGAGCTACCCTCCGGCGAGTCGACGCCTGCTACCCCGCCGGCGTATCGATACCGGGCTACACCACGGCGAGGCCGCGGGGCGTCTGGCGTTCGTAGGCCTCGGCCCACGCGACCGGGAGAAGCTCCCAGGTGGCGCCGGCGTCCGCGGAGCGGTAGAGCCCGCGGTTGTTGAGCGCGAACAGCTTCGACCCGTCGCCGGCGGCGAGCACCGACCGCACGGTCCCCTCGGGGTCGGGCAGGCCGTCCATCGCGAGCGTCCACTCGGGGTCCGGGCCGCCGTCCCGGCCGGCGCCGGTCGTCCGGTAGACGTAGGCCTCGGCCGTCCCGACGGTGTGGGCGCTCCGGGGGCCGCTGGCCGCCGAGACGACGACGGTGTCGGGGTCCGAGCGCGGGACGGCCATCCCCCAGACGTAGCGGTGGGCGAGCCCCTCCTGGGGGTAGGCCCAGGTGTCGCCGCCGTCGTCGGACTGGGCGTAGCCGTCGCCGGCGGCCGTGTAGACCCGCCCCTCGGCGTCGGGGTGGGTCGCGAGCGTGTGGTTGTCCCGTCGGCCGCCCTCTGGGTGGTCCTGCCAGGTGTCGCCGCCGTCGTCAGTGCGCACGAGCGCGCCCGCCTCGATGGCGACGTACAGCCGCTCGGGGTCGTGGGGGTCCGGTTCCAGCCACCGGACGTGGTGGGTGTGGGGCCGCGGCGGGAACGACCAGCGGTCGCTTGAGGGCAGGTCGGTCAACGGGGGGAGCGCCGCCCACGTCTCGCCGCCATCGGACGACCGGTAGACCGCGGAGGGTTCGGTGCCGGCCCAGACGACGCCGGGGTCGTGCGGGCTGGTCGCCAGCGAGGTGACCCGGTCGTCTACCGTCGCGCCGGGCCCGTCCCCGGCGACACGCTCCCAGGTTTCCCCGCCGTCGGTCGTCCGCTGGACGCCCGCTTCGACGGTGCCCGCGAACGCGCGGTCGGGTACCGCGGGGTCTGCCGCGACGGATTCGAAGTCCCGGCCCGCGAGTCGCTCGGTGGCGGTCCAGCCGTCGGTCGTCTCGCGGACGACCAGCAGGCGGTCGTTCAGTGCCGCGTAGACTGTCGTACTGTCGGTCATGTCTCCACCGAGGGCGCCGACGGGCTTAAGCGGTCCCTGAAATCTATTTCAGGAGCCGGCGTGCCGATAGGCGGCCGGCGTGGGTCACCGGTCGCCGGCCGCGAAGTCGGCGAGACGGTCGGGAACCGCCGCGGGCGCGACCGACTCTCAGTCGTCGTCGGCCCGGGGTGCGGATTCTTCGCCGTCGCCGTCGGCGTCGGGATCGGTGGCGCCGTCGCCATCAGTTTCGGGCGCCACAACCCGGTCGGTGCGCGGCCCCGCCAGGTCGACGTCGGGCAGCAGGTCCCGCAGGTATGTCCCGGTGTGAGAGCCCTCGGTCCGTGCGACCTCCTCGGGGGTGCCCGCGGCGACGAGTTCGCCGCCGTGTTCGCCGCCCTCCGGGCCGAGGTCGACGATGTGGTCGGCGTTCTTGACGAGGTCGAGTTCGTGCTCGATGACGACGACGGTGTTGCCGTCGTCGGTCAGCCGGTGGAGCACGTCGATGAGTTTGCGCTCGTCGTGGGGGTGGAGCCCGGTCGTGGGTTCGTCCAGGAGGTAGAGGGTCTCGCCGGAGTCTTTCTTGCCCAGTTCCTCGGCGAGTTTGACCCGCTGGGCCTCGCCGCCCGACAGCGTCGTCGAGGGCTGGCCCAGGCGCATGTACCCCAGGCCGACGTCCCTGAGGAGTTGCAGCCGGCGGCGGATCCCCGAGTGGCCCTCGAAGAACTCGTAGGCCTCGTCGACGCTCATATCGAGCACGTCGGCGATGGTGGCGTCCTTGTAGGTGACGTCGAGAGTCTCGTCGTTGTAGCGGGCGCCGTCACACTCTTCACAGGGGACGTGGACGTCCGAGAGGAAGTTCATCTCGATCGTGACGGTGCCTTGCCCGCCACACTCCTCGCAGCGGCCGCCCTTGACGTTGAACGAGAACCGTCCCTGGTCGTACCCCCGCTGTTTGGCCAGCGAGGTCTCGGCGAACAGTTCCCGGATGTGGTCGAAGACATCGGTGTAGGTCGCCGGGTTCGAGCGCGGGGTCCGCCCGATGGGCGACTGGTCGATGAGCCGGACGGTCTCGACCGCCTCGGTCCCTTCGATGGCGTCGTGGTCGCCGGGGTCGACGTCGGTGTTGCCGTGCATCTCGCGGGCCAGCGCCTTGTAGAGGACGTCGTGCATCAGCGTCGACTTGCCCGACCCCGAGACGCCCGTGATAGCGGTGAACGACCCCAGCGGCAGGTCGACGGTCAGGTCCTTGAGGTTGTGCTGGCGGGCGCCCCTGATCGTGAGGGAGTCGGGGTTGCCCTCGCCGCCGTCCGGGTCGCGGCGCTCGGCGGGCACCGGGATGGTCCGTTCGCCGGCGAGGTAATCGCCGGTGATGGAGGCATCGGCGGCTATCACGTCCTCGATGCTCCCGTTGACGACGACCTCGCCGCCGCGCTTGCCGGGACCGGGACCCATGTCGATGATGGTGTCGGCCCGCCGCATCGTCTCGGTGTCGTGCTCGACGACCAGCAGCGTGTTCCCGAGGTCCCGGAGTTCCTCGAGGGTATCGAGCAGGCGGTCGTTGTCCCGCTGGTGGAGGCCGATCGAGGGCTCGTCGAGGACGTACAGCACGCCGACCAGCCCCGACCCGATCTGGGTGGCCAGACGGATGCGCTGGCTCTCCCCGCCCGACAGCGTCGATGCCTCGCGGTCCAGCGTCAGGTACTCCAGGCCCACCTCGCACATGAAGCCCAGGCGGGCGCGGATCTCCTTGAGGATCTCCTCGGCGATCGTGGTCTGGCGCTCGTTGAGGGTCGCTTCCATCCCCTCGAAGCGGGCGAGTGCGTCGCCGATGGACATCTCGTTGACCTCGGTGATCGCGGTGCCGTCTACGAGGACCGCGCGGGACTCGGCCTTGAGGCGGGTCCCCTCGCACTCGGGGCAGGTCGTGGTCGCCATGTAGTCCTCGATGTGGTCGCGGGCGCGGTCGGAGTCGGTCTCGACGTAGCGCCGCTCCAGGTTGGGGATGACCCCCTCGAAGCGTTCGGTCTTCTCGCGGGTGCCGTTCTTGGTCGTCCACTCGAAGTGGACGCGGTCGTCGGTCCCGTAGAGGAACTGTCGCCTGACCGCCGGGTCCAGTTCCTCGAATGGCGTCTCCAGCGAAACGCCGAAGTGTTCGGCGACGTTGTCCAGTTGCCGCGAGTAGTAGGTCCGGTTGTAACTCCAGGGTTCGAAGACGTGTTTGAGCGGTTTCGAGGTGTCCTGTACGACCAGGTCCTCGCTGACCTCCTTGGTGGAGCCGATGCCCTCACACTCCGGGCAGGCCCCGTAGGGGCTGTTGAACGAGAACGAGCGGGTCTCGATCCCGCTGATGTCGACGTCGCAGTGCGTGCAGGCCAGTTCCTCGGAGAACTCGACGACGAGGCGGTCGTCGGCCTCGCCGTCCCCGTCGTCGGCGAGGTCACCCACGGAGCGCGCCTCGGCCCCGCCGAGTTTGACCGCCTCGGGCGGGTCCGGGACGACCACCTTGAGGACGCCGTCGGCCGCGTCGAGCGCGGTCTCGACGGAGTCGGTGATCCGCGAGCGCGCCGCCGCGGAGACTCGCACGCGGTCGACCACCACGTCGATAGTGTGGTCGTAGTTCTCGTCGAGGTCGGGGTCGTCCAGCGAGAGGTCGTACTCCTCGCCGTCGACCTCGACGCGGGCGTACCCGTCGCCGAGCAACTCCTCGAAGAGGTCCTCGAAGGCACCTTTCTGGTCGCGGACGACCGGCGCACAGATCTTGACCCGCGTCCCCTCCGGGAGGTCGAGGACCCGCCGGACCATGTGCTGGGCGGACTGTTCGCCCACCTCGCGGCCACACTCCGGACAGTGTGGCGTGCCGACACGCGCATAGAGGAGTCGCAGGTAGTCGTGGAGTTCGGTGACGGTCCCGACCGTCGACCGGGGGTTGTTGGCTGCGTTCTTCTGGTCGATGCTGATCGCGGGCGAGAGCCCCTCGACGTTCTCGACCTGGGGCTTGTCCATCTGCCCCAGGAAGTTCCGGGCGTAGGCCGACAGCGACTCGATGTACCGGCGCTGGCCCTCGGCGTAGACTGTCTCGAACGCCAGGGAGGACTTGCCCGACCCCGAGAGGCCCGTGACGACCGTCAACTCCTCTCTGGGGACCTCGACGTCGACGTCCTTGAGGTTGTGCTCCTCGGCTCCGCGGACCTCGATGACGTCCTTGCTCATCTATCCGCGACCAAGGCACGGGGGACGGAAACCCTGTCGATCCACTCTTTGGTCTCGTCTCTTTCGCCGGGCGCGACTCGCTTCCTTGTCTGTCCGGCAGGTCTCGCGTCCCTCTTTTGCGGGGCGCGCCTGGTTACCTTCTCTGCGTGGTCGCGTCTCGCCTCGGCCGCCCGGCAGGGCAGTCAGGAGAGTATCACTCGGAGTAGCCTTCACGGAGGAACGCGCCCTCGGTCTCGTAGACGGAGACGAGTTCCTCGATGAACTCCGCCGTCGTCTCGTCCGCTTCGCGGTGGGACTCGATCCGCTCGGCCAGGTCGTCGGGGATCTCGATGGTCTGGGGCATCGTCGCGGGGGTAGTAGCCCCACCGATAAGTACCTGCCGCGGGCGACCCGGGGGGCGGCGTCCCGACCCGCCGCGGCCGATTCGTGGCACCCTCGCCCTCGCTGGCCGGGCCCGCCGCCGTCGCCACAGTTAAGTCGACGTTCCGAGAGACACGACCGATGGCAGACACCTACGACATCACCGGCCTGGACCTCTCGGACGACCACTACGTCGTCGAGCAGTCGCTCATCCGGAACAAGTACAGGGCCCTCGATGACGCCGGCAACGTCGTCCTCCGGGGCAGACAGAAGCTGTTCAAGATGAAAGAGGAGTTCCCGTTCGTCGACGGCAACGACAACGAGGTGTTCACGGTGAAAGCGGGCGGGGTGCTCGACGTCGCCGGCAATTACGCCCTCACGGACACCCAGACCGGCCGGGAAGTCGTCGTCCTCGACAACGATTTCTCGGTCTTCCAGGACACCTGGACGGTCCGGTCGCCCGATGGCGGCGAGATCGCACAGATAGACTCCAGGGGTGCGCTGTACACGCTGGCACGCCACTACCTGCCGCTGGGCGCGCTCATCCCCCACAAGTACGAGATCACCGACCCGGCGGGCAACCACGTCGGCACCGTCGAGTCACGGCTGTCGATCCGCGACCGCTACGACATCACCATCGACGACGCCAGCAACGTCCCCAAGGAAGCGGTCATCGCGGCCGCGATGGTCATCGACGCAATACAGGGGAACTAGTCCCGGTCGGCCCGTCCCTTCCAGCGCTGTTCCTGGCGGCGTTCCGCGAGGTGACTGTGGCCGTCGGCGACCTCCTGGCGCGCCCGCTTCTCGAAGGCGGTCAGGTCGTCCATGAAGTCGGCCTGGAACGACTCCAGCACGTCGTATGACCACCGGTCCTCGTCGATGACCCCCCGCGGGAGGTACAGGTCGCGGATCTCGTCGGCCATCGACTCGTGGCCCCTCTCGCGCAACAGCCGTTCGGCCTCGGCGAGGTGTTCCATCGCGTGCCCGGTGTTGTGGTGGAACTCGACGAGTTTGCCGTGCGCGCGGTGGAGCCACTCGACTCCGAGTTCGACCTCGTGGAGCGCCTCGACTTCCCCGTCGGTCAGTGTGTCCGCCGGTGTGGTGTCGTCTGCCGCCATACGCACTGCTACTCCCCACCGGCGTATACGTGTTCCGGCGCTCGCGACCGGCCACCGGCGTCGTCGCCCGCGTGGGGCCCTGACGCCGGCGAGAACCGCCAGGAGGCCGGTCAGGCGTAGGCCTCGAACTCGCGGCCGAAGGCGACAAACGCCAGGACGCCGGCGACCCCGACGGCGGAGGCCAGCGTGAACGCCAGGTCCGGCGAGACGGCGTCGTAGAGCCACCCGCCGACCAGGGCGCTCGGGATGGTGAGCGTGTTGCGCACGAGGTAGTAGGCGCCGGTGACGCGGCCGCCGGCGTCGGCCTCGGCGGGGCCGACGATGAGCGCCTTGTGCGCGGGCAGGCCGGCAAAGCGCAGCCCCGAGAACGCGAACAGGCCGGCCACGACCCACGGGTCCGCCGGCGCGTTGATCAGGACGACCGGGAAGACCGCGTAGACGGTGAAACCGAGCGCGACGACGGGCTTGAGGCCGACCCGCTCGGCCAGGCGGGCCACTGGGACCATGCTCGCCAGCGCGACGACCATCTCGACGGCGAGAAAGACCCCGAACAGGGCGTCCGGGCCGAGCGTCCCAACGACCGGCAGCCCCACGGTCATGTCGCCCCGCGCAGGCAGGAACTCGGTGACGACGATGACGAAAAAGACGTAGACCATGCCGTTGGCGAACCGCACCAGCGTGTCCGCGGCCAGTAGCGGCGGGAGTTCCGGCGGCATCGCACGCAGGTCGGCGACGACCTGTGAGACCCCCTCGAAGGAGTCGCCGACGGTGTCCTCGCTGGCGTCGTAGAGGAGGTGCTGGGTGACGGTGCCGACGAGGCCGAACGCGGCCGCGACGACGAGCACGCCCCTGAACCCGGCGTCGAAGCCGAAGGCGGCGATGAGCCCCGCCGCCAGCAGCGGGCCGACCAGAAACGCCAGGCGCCGGACCGTCTCGGTGCTCGCGAAGCCGGTCGCCAGCCGCCCGGGGTCGACGCTCTGTTTGACGACCGCGAAGGTCGCGCCCAGCCCGAACGACTTCCAGGCCTGTGCGAGAAAGAGCCCCAGGAAGATCCCCACCGGGAGGACGACCTCCGTCACCCCCAGCGGGAGCCCCGCCGGGACGGGGACGGCGACCACCCCGAACAGGGGGGCCACGAGCCACACGAGGAAGCCGACCGTCGAGGCCAGGCCGAACAGCGTCAGCGCGACCCGGGAGCCCACCCTGTCCGAGAACGCGCCCCCGGGGTAGGGGTAGACGGCGCCGATGAGGTTGCCGAGGCTCCCGTAGAGGCCGATCGCGACGCCGCCGGCGCCGAGCAGGCTCATGTACCGGGGGAGGTACCGGCCGGTCATCTGGAAGCCGAGGCTGAACGCGAACATCGCCGCCGAGAGGACCAGTACGTCACGCTCCAGCGCGAAGAACTCCCGGACCGTCGACCGGACGCTCGGCGTCTCCGCACCCATGCGCGGCCGTTCGAACCCCAGCGCGTAAATCCCGGGGGTTCCGGTGAACGCTCCCGGGGGTTCCGGCGAACGCCTCGGGCAGTCAGGTCCGCCACGCCGTCACCGGCGGACGACCGGCCGGTGGTCCGGGTCGGCGTCAGCGACGGCCTCACCGGCGGGCGACCGGCCGGAAGCTCCGGCGGGAGTCAGCGACGGCGTCGTCCGAGCAGGACGGCGGCCGCCAGGAGCGCGACGACGACACCGACGGGGCCGAACCCGGGTCCGAGTCCGCTGGTCGGGGCCGGTGAGGGCGTCGCGGTCGGCGTGGGCGTCGGGCTCGGCGTGGGCGAGGGTATCGCGGTCGGCGTCTCGTCGGGTGCGGGATCGACGCCCTCGACCTCCACGGCCGCCTCCAGGTCGCCCGACGAGACCTCGACCGTGTGGGGGCCGTCGGATTCGATGAGCACTCTGGCGGTACCGTCGTCGTTGGTCTCGCCGACGTTCGACCCGTCGAGGCTCACGGTCGCTCCCGGGACCGGCTCGCCGTACTCGTCGGTGACGGACACGCGGACGCGCTCGCCGACGACGACGCGGCCGGTGTTGACCGTCGCGTTGATCGACGGCGTCCGCTGGATCGTCGCGTTCAGCGACTTCCGTGACTCCCGGACGTTGATCGTCCGCGAGACGCTCTCGTAGCCCGGTTTCGTGACGTCGACGTCGTAGACGGTGTTGACCGGGAGACTGACGGTCACCGCGCCGTTGCCCTGTGTCGTCACGTCGGCGATGCCCAGGACAGTCACGTTCGCGTCGACGACCGGCCGCGGCGGGATGAAGTGGTCGTCGTTGACGCGGAAGGTCACCAGTACCGAGTCCTGCTCGATGACCATCTCCTGTCGGACCTGGTCGTCGACGGTCAGCGTCGTCGCGTTCCGGCGGTAGCCTTCCTTGAACGCGACCAGCCTGTAGTCGTCCTGTTCGACCTTCGGCGTCGTGAGCGTCCCGTCGGGCCCCGTGCGCCCGTTGACGACGCGCTCACCGTCCTGGAACAGGCGGACGACCGCGTCGCTGACGCGGCCGTTCGCGTCGCGGACGACCACGGTCGCCTCGCCGCCCAGTGCCATCTCGATGGTGACCTCGCCTCCGCTGGCGTTCTCGACGACGTAGGGCTCGTTTCTGACGTAGAACTGCCGCTCGGTGCGGATGGTCACGTCGGCGCCTTCCTCGACGTCGAGGAAGGCCTTCCCGTTGCCGGCCGTCGTCGCGTTGACCGGTCCGCCGCCGTCCCAGGTCGCGCTGAGTTCCACGCCGTCGAGCGGGTTCCCGCTCCGGTCGACGACCTGCACCGTCAGCGTCACGGCGTCAGTCGCGTTCCCCGATTGCGTGTCTGCGCCGCCGACGCCGGCCGTCGCGCCGACTGCGGCGACGACGACCAGCAGCGAGAAGAAGACGGTCCCGATCCATCTACCTGACTCCGGCATGCAAGGAGTGTCGACCTGCCACCCCATATCTCTGTCGACCGTTCGCGGGGCGTATTGGGGGGTTGCCCCCGCCGGGGTCTCAGCGCTCGCGGTCCAGCTCGGCCGCGAGGCGTTCGACCTCGCCGGGCGTGACCGCCGTCATGGCCCCGGGCAGCGTCCGCGTCAGCGTCGCGGTCGCGACGCCGTAGGTGAGTGCCTCGCCCGCGCCGCCGTCGTGTAACAGGCGTTCCAGGAACGCGCCGATGAAGGCCTCGTGCTGGCCCGCCGGGTCCACCGCCTCGACCTCCCGGCCGTCCCGCTCGTGGATGACGTTGTCGTGCCAGACGAGCGCGCCGTACTCGCTGCGCGTGATCACGACCGTCTCGAAGTCGTGGTTCGAGGCGATGGTGTGGGCGAGTTTCCGCGGTTCGCCCGTGCGGTCGAACACTGTCTTCGCTTCGGCCTCGTTGGCGAACAGGACGTCGACCGCGTCGAGGACGCCGTCGAGCGTCTCGCGCGCCGCCTCGACCGTCCAGTGTCCCGACGCGTAGTCCAAGTCCAGCGCGACCAGCCCCCCGCCGGCCGCGCGCAACACGGCCTCGGCGGTCTCGACGATCTGGCCCGACAGCGAGAGCGTGCTCCCCCCGACGAACGTCGCGTCGGCCGCCTGGACGCGGTCCATCGGGAGTTCGCCCGGCGTCACCGTCGCCGCCGCGGAGTCCGTGCGGTCCTGGTAGCGGCGCTGCTCGCGGGGCCCGGGCCCGTGCTCGGAGAACACCAGCCCCTGGCGCCCCTCGCCCCAGGCGACCTCCGTCTCGACGCCGTACTCACGGAGCGTCCGGTCGACGCGGTGGCCCAGCGGGTTGTCCGGCAGTTTCGACAGCCACGCCACGTCCGTCCCGAGCGCGCTCGCCGCCGTCGCGACGTTGCTCTCGGTCCCCGAGACGCGCAGGCGGACGTCGTCCGTCGTCTCGAACCGCTCCCCGTCCAGCGGCGCGAACCGCAGCGACGTGTCTCCGAACGTCACCAGTTCCGTCATACCCTGCCCATCGGTAGCATCCGGTATAGTTCACACGGAACCCGCGTTCACTCCCGGCGGCCGCTGTGACCGGGGTAATCGCGCTCGAAGCGGGCCTCGACCTCGTCCGAGTCGATGTGGACCAGTACCGGTCGTCCGTGGGGACACGCCCACGGGTTCTCGCAGTCGTCGAGCGCCCCCAGCAGGTCCACCACGGACCCGTCGGTGAGCGACGTGTTACCCGTGATCGAGGGGTAACAGGCCATGTCGGCCAGCAGTTCGTCGGCGATAGCTTCGACGGTCCGCTCGGCCGCGTCCTCCCCGGTCACCATCTCGGCCAGCACCTCGCGGAGGACCGCCGGGTCGGCGGACTCGGCGACGACCGACGGCACGGTCCTGACCTCGACCGTCCGGTCGTCGACCCGGTCGGCCAGGAACCCGAGCCGTGCGAGCGCGTCCTCGTACGTGCCGAATAACTCCGCCTCCTCGGCAGTCAACGCCACCTCGACCGGTTCGGCCAGCGCCTGGGTTGTCGTCTCGCCGTCGAACTGTTCCCGTAACCGTTCGTAGTTGATCCGTTCGTCGGCGGCGTGCTGGTCGACGAGGACCAGCCCGTCGTCGGCTTCCGCGACGATGTAGGTGTCGTGTAACTGCCCCAGGACCCGGAGGTCGGGGACGGTTTCGAACGACGTGGTCCCGTGGGCGTCCTCGCCGCTCAGCGTCCTCTGCGTGTTCGGTCCGGTCGCACGAGGCCGGGACTGTCGTTCGTGTGGCGCTGGTGACGGCGTAGCGTCCTCGGTCGACACTCCCGACGACGAATCCGAAGACGACCCAGCCGACGAACTGGACGACGGCCGAGACGGTGTCTCCGTCGTCCCCCCGCGAGCAGTCGACGACGACCGCGACGAACTAGTCCGGGACGAGGCTGTCCCGTCCGAGTTGGCACTGTCTAGTTCAGTAAGACCCATTGATTACTGCCTTAGAACACGTCTCCAGCCCAATTCACGAATTCCGATTTCTCATAAAACACTCGATGCATATTTCGACTCCTACAGTAGAGCGTGTCTTGCGCCATTCTTCAATTAGGACAACCGCTCCGAGCAATCGATCGACAGTCAATTCACCCGCAAATCCCGACTCTTTCCCGGGATTTTGCTTAACTAAACAGTGCCGGAACGACCGAATTGTTAAGCGATGAGAGACAGGTAAGTCAAACGGGCCTATATGAACATTCTACGATTTGCCCCTGGTTTTGTGTGGAAGAATGACCCGGAGTCGAAATCTGTGAGGTCATTATTCCAGTCTGAGATACTTTTTCCATCCATATTATCACAGACAAAAAGGAACAACCATTCTTATATTCTTGTTATGTATTCGTTGGTTTAGAACATGCCAATATTGGCAGCCATTAACTCTACCACTTCTGGCCTGCCAGTTAGCTCATCTATCATATCACTGATTTCGATTATTTTATCTGTTATTGCGTTAGGTGTCGCTCTTCTGCGATATCAGGAACAGAGACGGCAGGGAAGAGAAATTGAGCGACAGTCACAAGAGTTGGAGAGACATGGAAATGAAATTGAACGTCAGTCTGATGAATTAGAAAGGCACGGTGATGAACTTGAGACACAAAGCACAGCGATGCAAAGCGAATTTACGACTGATATATACGTAGAAAATGCCAAGCCTGTTGTAAATAAACTGGAACTCTGGGTATCTAATCTTGGCTATGGTAGGGGAAAGCATCTAGAAGTCAAGATGCAAATCCTTGTTGACGGAGATGATTCATATACGCAACCACATAGAAAGTCTTTGAAGCGTATAGACAGCGACGAGCAAAGAACTAGTTGCATTATTGAGGGCGGTGAAGAAATGGTAGAATTCGAAGTTGAACCGCTTATAAGGGTTGATTTGCCCGATTCGGAGTGTCAAAATATGTCCTTCCAGAGCGGTGCTGAACGATTGAAAGAGTACGCAGAAGATAATATCGAAATCGACATGAGGTTGTGTGATACGAACCCGTTAGATAATGAATCAGAAAGCCAGGTGTTTGATACACCACAAGTCGTGCCAACCGAAGACATAGACCGCTATCCGTCACTCGAATCAATAATTAACGCAGGTGAGTACTAAGGGTGGTGTTCAGATAAGGATAAAGGGTGAGGCGGTTCGTTTTCTGAGTGCTCTATGCCCGAAAACGACCGCCTCGGTGGATGTTTAGACGAGATCGA